>JAIVFU010000071.1 GCA_020829485.1 Nostoc sp. CHAB 5834
TTGTTTTCCTCTTTAGTCAGAAATACCCTCAAACGAGCGCCCATATTTTTTGTTACCTCGGTAGATATATTCTCCGTATTTATTTATTGTTACATAGTTTCGTTTTTTCCTGCCGACCTACTTACTGTCTTTTTTTGCTTCTTTTCGTGTACGAGTAAACACCTCTTGCTGGTATTGAATTTCTGCATCTATTCCTCGGAACTCAAAGCTAGGAAACTGAATATCATTTATATTTATATGAACGTTCAAAGATTGCCCAAGATATTGAGAAAGTTCATTTGATATCTGTTGAATATCTTCTTGTATTTTCTTAACTAAAGCTTCTCTTATTTTTGTGCCATCCCTAACTAGCTTATCTTGAGTGTCTAACCACCAACTTTGAATATGAGGAGCGCAAAATTCATTGATAGTAGTGCCAATTCTTTGAGCTTCCGCTCTAGTTTTTACTCTAATGATATATGAGTCTGATATGTTGAAGGAATCTTGATACCCAGAATCAGAAATATTCAATGAGTCTGGAACAGATTTTTTCATACTGTCTAGCAAAGAGTTGCTTGTTTTCAGTACTGTTTTAAGTCCTTTTCCTAAAACTTTGCCTATCCCAGGAATAAACTCTAGTACTGTTCCACCTATTTCTCCAGCAATAGCAAACCAGTCAACATCTTGATGTACGCGGCTTTGTAAATTATCAGACTGTTTAATATTGTGTTCTGTGGATTTGCCTACCCTCGACTGAGCAATGTAATCAATTTCATTTTGAATTTTATCTTTTGCTTCGTAAGCAAATATATTAACTCCTTGGACAAAACCCTTTATTAGTATCTCTTTTTGCTGTTCTACAGACTTTTTTACATTTGCAACCTTAATTTTAGCAAATTCAGAATGTCTCCGGTAATCCTCTACTTTTATTTTGAGGGATTCAATTGTTATATCCCAACCACTAAACTGTGTATTCAAAGAATTTTCAATTGCCTTTGCTGCTTTATCAAGTTTTGCCAATGCATCACTGAGAAGATTCCAACCAGCATTTTTAGTGATGGTTTCAATAACTATTTTTTGAATAGTAGGTAAGCCACTATCCTCTAAAGCTTTTGGTGCAATTTTGTGTGGCGCAGGTATAATTTGGTTGCCTTCTTCATCTTCTATGGCATACCTGGCACTAAAAAACTTTTTGAAGTCCTTTATCTGGCTTTCATTCGCCTTGTTTTGTTCAATCAGTTTTGCTAAAAGTCCTTGTCTAGAACTTGCAGGATAGATAATTGGATTTGGAAAGCCAAACTTAGTTAACTCTCGTTTCAAATCCTCTATAACATCAGGAATTTCTCTGTCTTTTTCTGTCTTCTGATCGACTTTGTTAAGGATGAAGTAAATCTTCCCTGTGTTCTCAGATAAAATTTCCTTGCGATTTTCTATAACATCTTTAAATAAATCTGAAATAGCATTATCTTTGTAAGAAGCGTAATTTAAAACAAACAAAATTGCATTGCAGTTTCGCAGTGCTTCCAGTGTAGTTTGCTTGAGTTTGACATTGAAATTGGTAGACTCCCATTCATTGGGCCCAGGAGTGTCAACTAAAGTAAAACCAGCAAGGGAAGAAAGTCCGCTAATGGCTTCGATAGGATACTCGATCTCAAAACGTATGGTATCGTCAGGATTATCTTTCTCTCGAATCTCACGGGTACGCACCAGAAATTTCTGTTGAATTTCTCCAGCATCACCTTCAGCAAGAACAATAGGTCGTCTTTGTCCCTCTCGGTATTCCAAAAGTCTGGGAATTTGTCCAGATGGAATATGTCGAACGTCTGTACGGCAGATTGTACATGCTGCTGTCTCACTTGCCAGAACATCAGCACCAATCACGGCATTTAAAAAGGTACTCTTGCCAGCTTTCATCGCCGCGATAACAGCCACCTGATATTTATTCTCTTTCAATTCATGTAGGGCTTTGTTAATATCATCTTCAACACTCTGCAAACCTTTGGTCTCGTCTCCTTCACTGAGGCGACTTTGGCGAATTTCCTGAAGATACTGTAAAAGACCTGTACCAGCACTATAAATGCTGTCGTGCGCTGCTTGAAACTGTTCAGAGGACATAATTATGTAAGAAAAAGATTAGCTAAAGCACGTACAGCTTAAATTACTAATTAAAATATTTACCTCAGTGATTGCACTGTGATATTAAAGGCGATCGCAAGTTGTTAACAAAATTGCGATGTTGGTAACGGCAGTTTATCCATTCATTTGCACATATAGAAAATGAAATAGGAAGCGTGCTAGTATCAGACAAAATAAAGCCACTAAATATATGTCAGAAATCAACTTAGATGAAATTAAACTTAAGGAACTTTTGAAAACAGTAATTGTTGAGGTACTTCAAGAGCAGAAAGAAGTACTTTATGATTTATTCGCAGAAATTATGGAAGATATAGCCTTAGAAAGGGCGATTAAAGAAGGTGAAAATACTGAAACTGTCAGCCGCGAAGCTATTTTCAAAATTTTGGACAGGAAAGGATGAATATAGAGTTCAGAAAAAGCTTTGAGAAAGATTTAAATAATATTCGGGACGAAGCCTTACTAAAAAAGATTAAGGCGGTTATTGAAGAAGTAGAAAACACCGAAAATCTAGCAGATATAAGTAATATTAAAAAACTCCAAGCTGATGGTAACTATTATCGCATCAGAATTGGAGACTACAGAGTTGGAATTGCAGTATCAGAGAGTGTAGTGCTTTTTTTAAGGGTATTACACAGGAAAGATGTTTACAGGTACTTTCCGTAGTGTAAGCGATCGCTTTAACCATAATCCCTTTCACCCCTACGCCGCCCTTACAAAACCTCAAACTCTTCTAAACTTATCCCCGCTTGTCTTAAAATACTGCCCAGCGTACCGATAGTAATTTCTCGATGACGAGGCACGATCGCAGTACGGGTTCCTTCATCGGTAGATTTGGCAAACTTTACGTGACTACCCTTTTGGCTAACTTCCCCAAAGCCTGCTGCTTCTAATCTACGCTTAACCTCACGATAAGGTAATGGTTTAAGCGGCATCTATTTCTACCTGAAGTGTCTTAATTTGAGGAATAATAGTAGCTACTGGTGGTTCAAAATGCAGTGACAAAGCTTCTTCAAGATTAGCCAAAGCCTCAGTTTCAGTCTCGCCTTGGCTAGCAATATCAATCTCTAAGCACTGTGCCACAAACCAGTTCCCTTCCTGCCATACGCTTGCAGTAAAAGTTCGTTTCATAAGTTTTTATTGTTCGGCACTTTCTTTTGATTTGATTATACGCTACAAGAAAACCGCAGGTAGATTGAAGCCACAAACGCTTATTTGCTAAGATTTCCAGTGCGACAACATTGAAACAGGGCAACTTCTCATCACCATGCCAACATCTACACTTGACGATAAAGACGCAGCAGCTATCCAAGCCGCCAGAGTTGGGGTTACAATATGCGATCGCACCGCCTGGGGACGCATCAAAGTAGCTGGCGACGATCGCCTCAATTTCTTACACAACCAAAGTACTAATAATTTCCAAATACTTAAGCCTGGACAAGGTTGTGATACCGTTTTTGTCACCTCCACAGCCAGAACAATTGATTTAGCAACGGCCTACGTTAGAGAAGATGCAGTAATATTGCTAGTTTCACCCAATCGCCGCCAATATCTCATGGAATGGCTGGATAAATATATTTTCTATGCCGATAAAGTGGAATTATCTGATATTACACAATACACCAATACTTTCAGCCTCATTGGCCCAGGAAGCGACGCTGTTTTAGAAAAGTTGGGTATTGGCGAACTCATTGGGCAACCTTACGGGAGTCATAAAGTATACACCATTGCTCCGGCTGAAGGAGTGCGGATTGCTGTGGGTAGCGGGTTAGCTGCGCCCGGATACACCTTCACTTTCCCCAATACTGACAAATCTTCGGTGTGGAATAAATTGTTAGAAGCTGGGGCAGTAGAAATGAGCGATCGCGCCTGGGATGCCTTGCGAATATTACAAGGCCGCCCCGCCCCAGATGCCGAACTCACAGATGATTACAATCCTCTGGAAGTTGGTTTGTGGCAAACAATTTCTTTTACTAAAGGTTGCTATATTGGGCAAGAAACTATTGCTCGGTTAAATACATATAAAGGTGTAAAACAACACCTTTTAGGTATCCGCCTTAGTGCCCCTGCGGCAGTTGGAAGTGCGATCGCAGTTGGAGATGAAAAGGTCGGCAAACTTACCAGTTACACAGAAACGGCTGATGGTTATTTTGGATTAGGTTACATTCGCACTAAAGCGGGTGGCGTGGGGTTGAAAGTTAAAGTAGGAGAAACTGAAGGTGAAGTTATAAAAATCCCGTTTGTTTCTCACGATTACCCATAACTAATTCAAGTCAAAATATCTTCTTCCTTATCCCTAGCGCCGTAACAAAATTCATCTACCCAAGAAGCTATACTACGCGCATTAGTGGTTTCTAGATTCACTTTGCTGTTAACATTTTCTGGTTGAATATTCGGCTGTTTGCCGTTGTTTTTAACCTCAGTAGTAATTGCTAGCGATGCTCCTGAAGGGAGCCGCCCAAGGGGCGATCGCACTGGTTTACCATTACTGTTAATCTCAGTGGTAATTGCCAATGATGCGCCTACAGGGATTCGGACAGATGGCGTGTTGCTCTCAACGTCAGTAGCTAATGCCACAGATGGCATAGCTTTGGCTTTGCTGTTAACCTCACTGGTCATTGTCGCCGATCCTCGTGAAGGCAACTGACCAGAGTGCCAGCGTACTGGTTGATATTCCCTTAGCAAACCGGAGGATGGCGTTTTTGCCGGAGTATCTGGAGCAATTTTAGTTGCATTTGCTACTATCAACTCAGGTTTGCGTGTGCGAACTACTTCAGTAGTAGCTGTAATCGATGGCACAAGTTCATCGGCGCGTGACAAGTTGGAATCTAGAGTCTTGGCAAGAGAATGAGAGGCAATCTTGCTGGCAGTTACAACCGATGACAGATGTTTATCCTCAGAATGCTTCTCATCTGGCAACTCGCTTTCAACTTGGCTTATAGCCATAGAACGGTCTGATTTTATTAAATGTAACTCTTCATCAGGATTGAAGTTAAGACCTAAAGCGGCGACTATTTTATCTGGATCGTTATTCAGATCCAGCATAAAAGCAAGTATTTCATCAAACTGGGGTTCTAAAACAGACAGTGTTGCCAAAATGAAACCGGACAAAGGACGGCGCAAACCATCATAAGTGCCCCAAATTCGCATTTTGACCAGCCAGGTAATATTTTGCTTATAGTAAATAAGCCATTTTTCTTTTAAGGATTGACGCAGCTCTTGGATATTCATTGGATGCCTCACTTCAGTCAATAGGATTGCAGAGATTGATATTATTAATTAGGCGTTGCTGATTGCGGTATGAAAACGATTGTGCGTTACGGTGAAAATCCTTGTAGAGACGTAAAATTTTACGTCTCTACATCCAAATTCATACTTCCATTCAGCAACGCCATTAATTAGTTTGATTTCTGGGGATGAAACCGATAATAGAGCATCTGTTAGACTCTTTCACCACCTAGCAAATGATTTTCTATCAGTAGAGATACTTCATCAGGTTGAACACCGCTATACCAGACCATATCGGGTAATACCAGCACCATCGGCCCATTGCCGCATTGTCCTAAACAGCTGCTAGCCGTTACCGTTACACCAGGGATTGGCAAAGCTGCAAAAGCTGCTAAAACCCTAACTGCACCTTGTTTTTTGCAAGTGCGATTTTGACAAACCCGCACACATTTAGGAGAAAAGGGTTGGTCTATTGTGGGGAAGTTTGATGGTTGAGTTATGTTGGTCATTAGTCCTTTGTCCTTTGTCCTTTGTCATTCGTCAGTTGTCCTTTGATAATGACCAATGACCAATGACCAATGACCAATGACTAATCTATTGAAAGTCCTTTTGAGGCTAGCCATTCAGGATTGAATATCCGCGACTGATAGCGGGAACCACTATCACATAAGATGGTGACAATGGTATGTCCTGGCCCCAACTGCTTCGCTAGGGCAACAGCTGCGCCCACATTAATACCCGTTGAGCCGCCCATTAACAGTCCATCTTTCCTCAGGAGTTGGTAAACTACCCGTAAAGCTTCTTGGTCATCGATTTGAATAGCATCATCAGCAGGTGCGCCTTCCATATTGGCTGTGACTCGACCGTTACCGATGCCTTCGGTGATGGAATTTCCTTCTGTATTGAGTTCGCCGGTTTTGACATAGCTATAAAGTGCGCTACCCAGCGGATCGGCAACAACGCATTTAATCGCTGGATTTTGTTCTTTCAAGTACAACGTCACACCAGCATAAGTACCACCAGTACCAGTTGCAGTTGTCCATGCATCTATTTTACCATCTGTTTGTGTCCAAATTTCCGGCCCTGTGGTTTCGTAGTGGGCGCGGCGGTTGGCTAAGTTATCAAACTGATTCGCCCAAATAGCGTTTTCCAACTCAGCAGCGACTCTGCCGGATAATTTGACGTAGTTATTTGGGTCTTTGTAGGGTACAGCAGGGACGGGACGAACTTCTGCGCCTAGTGCTGTCAGTGCGTCTATTTTTTCTTGTGACTGAGTATCGGGAATAATAATTAGGCATTTGTAGCCTTTGGCGTTGCAAATATGCGCTAGTCCAATACCAGTATTACCAGCAGTTCCTTCTACAACGGTGCCACCGGGTTTGAGTAAACCTTTTTCTTCTGCATCTTTGATAATATAAAGTGCGGCGCGGTCTTTGACGGAACCACCAGGATTGAGAAATTCAGCTTTAGCGAGGATTTCACACCCTGTTTCTTCACTAAAACTGTTTAAGCGAATTAGGGGTGTGTTGCCAACAGCGCCGACGAAGCCATTCTTAATATCCATTTTGGCTATACCTGTGTGAGTATCTATAAAAATTTTGACTTATAGCGGTGGCATAATTTAAAACTGATTAGCCTAAAATCCAATATGCGATCGCTTTCCTCTGAGGGAAAATAAAATAATTAAAGATTAAAGACGCGATGAATCGTGTCTCTACAAGGGGCGATCAAAAAACTATGCCTGCGGCAGGCTACGCCTACGCATATCCATACTGTTTACAATATCTGTTTTATTAGGGGCGATCGCTGATAAAATTACTTTTGACCGATCTATTGCTGCTTTGGCATAACCTTCAGCACCAGGGGCAATACCATTAATCGTACCTTTGGCATCATCAACAGTAAATAAACTTAGTTCATTCACCTACCCACATTTTTGTTAGAGTGAAACTGTCACGCAGACAGGCAATCCCGCCCAGAACTAAAGTTCAAGGCTCATAGCTGAAGTCCACTTAAGTGGACTAAAGATTTTTAGGAATATTTAGTCTACTTCAGTAGACTTTAGCTATTATTCTTGGAACTTCAGTTCCTTGCGGGACATGGCTTTTACGTTAAGTTGACACTAATGAGCATTGCTGTGTCCCTACAGCATGGTTTATCAAGAAAGGCAGAGGGCAGGAGGCAGAAGGCAGAAGGGAATTCTGACTCAAGACTCTGCCCACGACCAAAGGGAGTAAGGGTTTCAGGTAACGCATAATTAATTTCTGGAGATGTCTAGTGAATGAT
The DNA here is from genome assembly GCA_020829485.1 of Nostoc sp. CHAB 5834. The sequence goes on from JAIVFU010000071.1 coordinate 7,627, forward strand.
GCCCATTGTGCAGGCATCGCACGATCGCAGCTTAGTAGTTAGGCACTTCGCTTTGATTCTGGAAAGCAGGTGCATTTTGTGGTAGCTAACTCTATAAGTTTAGTAGGTAAGGAAAATTTAAATAGTAATCTTACTGGGGTTTTTAAATATTTAAGTGAGTTACTATACAACATAATTAACGAGTAAATGCTGATATCTTTTCATTGTCTTAGAGGGAGCGGATACCGATGACATCTGAAAGCGATCGCGAGAAAGAACTTGAACAGCGAGAACGTATATTACGAGAACGAGAAGTTGAATTCCGACTCCGGGAAATGGAAACTAACATCCATGCTAACGATGCGGCTTTTCATCAAACTGTGAAGCATCAACCAGAAAATTCCCAGAAACCTTGGATGAATAAAGTAATTCTGGGTGGGAAGCTTTTTGCTCTTGGTGTGGTAGCACTAGTTGCAGTGAGAATAGCCTCAGTGTTGGCTGGATTTATTATTGTTGGTACGCTGGGGTGGATGTCTTACAAATTATTTTTGGAATCTAAAAAAACCAATCTTTAATTAAGGTGTAATAATTATGGTGAGTGATCAAGTAGCAACTGATAGATTTATCCAAGATTTAGAGCGCGTTGCTCAAGTGCGATCGGAAATTTCTGTATGTTTGAGTAAACTAGCTGAAACAATTAATCAAGCTGAGTTGGCTGGAGACTCTTCATCAGGAAAACTCAGTTTAGAGCGAGATATTGAAGATATTACAGTAGCTAGTAAAAACCTCCGCCAAGGTGTATTTCGCCTTTTGGTATTAGGCGATATGAAACGCGGGAAAAGTACGTTTCTCAACGCCTTAATTGGGGAAAACTTATTGCCGAGCGATGTTAACCCTTGCACCGCAGTCTTAACAGTTTTACGCTATGGGCCAGAAAAAAAAGTTACCATTCATTTTAATGATGGGAAAAGCCCACAACAGTTAGACTTTCAGAACTTTAAATATAAATATACCATTGATCCGGCTGAAGCAAAAAAACTAGAGCAGGAGAAAAAACAAGCATTTCCTGATGTTGATTATGCAGTAGTTGAGTATCCCTTAACGCTACTAGAAAAAGGAATTGAAATTGTTGATAGTCCAGGATTGAATGATACAGAAGCGCGAAACGAATTATCTTTGGGTTATGTAAATAACTGCCACGCAATTCTGTTTGTGATGAGAGCTTCTCAACCTTGTACCTTGGGTGAGCGTCGCTATCTAGAAAATTATATCAAAGGTAGAGGATTGACGGTTTTTTTCTTAGTTAATGCTTGGGATCAGGTGCGAGAATCATTGATTGATCCTGATGATGTTGAAGAATTACAAGCATCTGAGAATAGATTGCGGCAAGTATTTAACGCGAATTTAGCAGAATATTGTACTGTAGAAGGTCAGAATATTTATGACGAAAGAGTGTTTGAGCTTTCGTCAATTCAAGCACTCAGACGACGGTTGAAAAATCCCCAAGCTGATTTAGAGGGGACTGGCTTTCCAAAGTTTATGGATTCGCTTAATACTTTTCTTACCAGAGAACGTGCGATCGCAGAACTCCGTCAAGTGAGAACCTTAGCTAGACTTGCCTGCAATCATACCCGCGAAGCAGTTGCAAGGCGTATACCATTACTTGACCAAGATGTAAATGAATTAAAAAAACGGATTGATTCAGTAGAACCAGAGTTTAACAAACTCACGGGTATTCGAGATGAATTTCAAAAAGAAATTATCAATACCAGAGACACTCAAGCAAGAACAATTTCCGAATCTTTTCGCAGCTACGTTTTAAACTTAGGTAATACCTTTGAAACCGATTTCTTGCGCTATCAACCGGAATTAAATTTGTTTGATTTTCTCAGTAGTGGTAAACGAGAAGCATTTAACACCGCATTACAAAAAGCCTTTGAGCAATATATCACTGACAAATCTGCTGCTTGGACATTAACTGCTGAAAAAGATATCAATGCAGCTTTTAAAGAACTTTCTCGCAGTGCTGCACAATATGGTGCGTCTTATAATCAAGTCACAGAGAAAATTACAGAAAAGCTCACTGGGCAAGATGTAAAGGTAAATACCACTACTAATGCTGAAGAAGATAATTCTCCCGCTTGGGCAAAATGGGCAATGGGATTGTTATCACTGTCTAAGGGAAATCTTGCTGGTTTCGCACTAGCAGGAGCCGGATTTGATTGGAAAAATATCTTGTTAAACTACTTTACTGTAATTGGCATTGGCGGGATAATTACAGCAGTTACAGGTATTTTTCTTGGCCCCATCGGGTTTGCACTGCTAGGTTTAGGAGTAGGATTTTTGCAAGCAGATCAAGCGCGTAAAGAATTAGTTAAAACTGCAAAGAAAGAGTTAGTTAAACATCTACCCCAAGTCGCATACGAGCAATCTCAGGTTGTATATAATGCTGTAAAAGAGTGTTTTGACTCTTACGAAAGAGAAGTGGGTAAGCGGATTAATGATGATATTCTCTCTCGCAAATCTGAATTAGATAATCTAGTCAAACAGAAACAAACCCGTGAAATAAATCGTGAGACTGAGTTAAACCGTTTAAAAAACTTACAGGAAGATGTAATAGCTCAGTTACAAAAAATCGAGGCGGCGTATAGCAATTTATTAGCTTATTATAGTTGATAAATCTCATTACTCTCGTTCCCAGCTTCTAGCTGGGAATACCTACTTGGAGGGCTGCCGCCTCCCATAAGCATAAGTAGCTAAATGTAATAAATTAAAGTTTGTAGTAAGGACTTTAGTCCTGTTAAAATTTGCTATGAGCGATGAATCGCTCACTACAAACTAGGATTTTATTGTATGTTTAATTATGCATACCTACTTAAGAATGTGAGGTCGTAGCCTCAATGAGCAGCATTAGCAGGCGGAGCCTGGGAACGAGGAAGATAGGGGAACTATGCAACAACAGTATGAAGGTTATAAGGATTTAGCAGATTCTCTCAAATCTGCATCTGCATTACTGAATTTAGAACGCAAATCGCAACTGCATCAAGATATAATTACCGTCTGTAATCATCTCATTAATCCTAGCTTTCGGATTGCGGTATTTGGCCCCTTTAATCATGGCAAATCTACCTTACTAAATGCCATATTAGGGAATCGCACTTTACCAATTGATTTAATTCCCACTACAGGCGCATCAATTACTGTCAAGTATGGCTCTGATGTGCGAACTCGCATCATGTTGGTAGATGGTAGAGAAATATATCGCAGTGGTACAGAAGTTTTACAACAATTTGCAATTCTTGACAGCAATAGACAGATGCGAAAAGATGTAGTATCTGTAGAAGTTTTTTGTCCGCATCCATTCTTAGAAACAGGTGTAGAATTTCTCGATTTGCCGGGAACAAATGATAGAGACGAACAAGATAATTTGGTCAGAGAACAACTTTTAAGTGCAGATTTAATTATCCAATTATTAGATGCACGTAAGTTAATGACTTTAGGTGAACGGGAAAACTTACGAGATTGGCTATTAGATCGCGGTATTAAAACAGTTATTTTTGTCGCTAATTTTCTTAACTTACTCGAACCCGACGAGCAAAAACAAGTCCAAAATCGTTTGCTGTTTGTCGCAGAAAGCTTTCGAGCCGAATTACCTCCAGGTTTTAGTAATTTATATCGCGTTGATGCTTTACCTGCCTTAAGAGCCAGATTAAAAGGCGATGTTGCTGCTGCCAATAGTAGCGGGTTAGCGGCTTTTGAAACAGCTTTGCAAAATATTGTGGGGATTTTGCAACCGAATCGTGGTAGTATGCGTTTGCCAAGAGTGCAAGCGATCGCTTCTCAAATCCAACACTCATTAAAAGCTAAAATTGACCCAATTGCTCTTGAAATAAAATCCTTTGATGATAAAGAGAATAGCAAAGTTGAAATTAAACGAAAAGCAGCTAACTTAATTTATAAAGGTTTTTCTACTAGCGTAGGAGAGTTACGCGATTGGCTAGCATTTCCCAATCTACTCACAAAATATCAAGCTGATGCGGCAGTTGCATTGGCAGAAAATAAGTTTAAGGATTGGCAAACAAACACTTTTAAAAAAGACCTGAATCAATTACAACTTGCTGCGGGAAAATGGCTTTATCAAGCTTACGAATTTTTCCAAGAAGAACGACCGCAAGATTTAATAATTCCCTTTCCTAGCGAACCACAAGTAATATTACCATCAAAGCCAAGCAATACTGATGATTTGAGCGAACCTGGTTCTATCGCTGTTGGTGGCGGTATTGGTTGGTTGTTAGGCGGCCCAGTTGGTGCTGCTGTCGTCGGGAGTATTTCTTATTTACTAAACAAGAATATCCAAAAACAAGACGATCAATTAGCAAATGAATCTTATCATCAGGAAGTTGCTAAACTTTGTATAACTGCAATTGAAGATTATTTATCTGGCTTCAGTAATCAAGGGTTATATATTTTGAATGAATATGAACAGAAAGCCGAAAAAGTAATTTGTTTTGAAGTTAGTCAAGAACCGCTAGAAATTACTAAAAAACGTGAAAGTTTGCAACAGTTACAAAAAGGTTTTAATCAGTTATTGCAAGAGTTAGAGAAAGTAAAAATATCCTCAAATCATCAACTTTATAAAGAAATACCTAAATATAGCAACACCAATAGAAAATATTCACCACAGCCAGAGAGAGTTCAAAGTTATCCTAAAAAAGATCCTGGTGTTAAGCGACAACAGGAAAATACTGCTAAGAATACTCAGACAACGGTAAAATCTGTTTTTCCACCACCGCCAAAAGCTTCTCCCTCTCCACAGAAAGAAGACTTAGAGGCGAAATTTCGTGAGTGGGAACTGAATGAGGAAATAGCGCGAATGAAAGCAGAGATGCGTAGCCCTAAAGCTTGTCGTCAGACATCGCCTGGTTCTCAAACTAGCAAACAGCAAAATTCAACTCAAAGCAACAAAGCACCCAACCAACCCAAAAGCCAGACGGAAAAAGATAAAATTACCCGCGCCTACGGCATTTTAGGATTGCAAGCAAATGCTTCTTTGGCTGAGATAAAGCAGGCTTATCGAACTTTAGTAAAAAAATGGCATCCAGATTTGTTTGTGAATCAGCCGCAACTGCTAAAACAAGCACAAGAGAAAATGCACTTAGTTAATGAAGCTTACACAATTTTGAGTGATAAATGAACAACCAGATCCCCGACTTCGTAAAAGTTGTCGGGGATCTTTAGATTTCAGTCTAGCAATTTGATTAGAATTGGGAAATTGTTAGGTGAGACTTATGCAACTGCTATCTTTGAAAAATGGGTTTTTGGCGTTAACCTTGAGTGCGATCGCTTCTGTCGGTGGGTTAATTATAGGATGTACCAATACTGCTTCCCAGAACCAAAGCCAAGCGCCAAAGGGAACCGCCACCAATGCTAATGACAAGCAGATGATGAACCACGGTGGTGGCATGAATCATAGCATGGGAATGGATTTAGGCCCAGCCGATGCTAATTTTGATTTACGATTGATCGACGCTATGACACCGCACCATCAAGGGGCTGTGGAAATGGCGAATGTTGCACAGCAGAAATCAAAACGTCCTGAAATCAAAAAGCTAGCAGACAATATCATCAAATCGCAAAACCAAGAAATCACTCAGATGAAGCAGTGGCGAGAAGCTTGGTATCCCAAGGCAGGAGATAAACCAATGGCTTACAACAGTCAAATGGGCCACATGATGGAAATGTCGTCTGATCAAATGAAAACTATGATGATGAGTCAAGACTTAGGTGCAGCTGATGCGGAATTTGATCTGCGCTTTATTAATGCGATGATTCCTCACCATGAAGGGGCTGTAACAATGGCAAAAGATGTTTTGAGTAAGTCTAAGCGCCCTGAAATCAAGCAATTAGCCCAAGAAATTATCAAGGCACAAAATACAGAGATTAAAGAAATGCAGCAGTGGCGAAAAAGCTGGTACAACCAGTAAGACTAACTTGTAATTCATAATTTGTAATACTCGCCTTCATGCGAGAAGCAAGCTACGTAATTCGTAATTAAGACACAGGAAAAGGTTTGATATCGGCTTTTTCCAATACTTTAAAGTTAATAGGACTTACGCACTGTACAAATGCATCATGATGTGAATTAACGAAAATGGGTTCTTTCAGGCTTTTCGTAATTATCCTGCAATCGTAAATAGACCATGCTGTAGGGGCTAAACTTTGCTCATTGGTGTCAACTTAACGTGAAAACCATGTCCCGCAAGGAACTTCAGTTCCTTGCTAATAGCTAAAGTCTACTGAAGTAGACTAAAGATTTTTAGGAATATTTAATCTACTTCAGTAGACTTTAGCTATGAGCCTCTGAAATTTATTTCTGGGCGGGCGTGGAAGCCAACAGATAAGCGATTTTTAGCTTAAGTTGACACGTATCCCGCCTTTGACTATGGGCGGGCAAGATGCCCACCCCACAATAAATAGTTGTATATTTTTTATTTGTCAGTCCCTAAAGAGTTTTAGCCTTAACTGAACCGTATTGGGTTATGATGCCTAGCCCACTGACTATATTCTCACGCAAAAAACAAAGACGCAAAGATATAACTTTGCGCCTTTGCTTTTTATCCGAAATAATTCTCAGATTTACTTGTTAGGCTGAGGAGTCATCCGCAGATAGGGTTTAATTTCCTCGTAACCTTTGGGGAATTTCTCTTTAAGTACTTCTGGATCTTTCAGTGAGGGGACAATTACAACATCCTCTCCATCTTTCCAATCAGCTGGTGTTGCCACGCTGTAATTATCAGTCAATTGCAGAGAATCAATTACCCGCAAAAGTTCATCAAAGTTACGTCCCGTGCTGGGAGGATAGGTGAAAGAGAGACGGAGTTTCTTATTAGGATCAATCACGAAAACCGATCGCACTGTCACAGACGCATTAGCATTAGGGTGGATCATGTCGTAAAGCTCAGAAACCTTGCGATCTGCATCCGCCAAAATTGGGTAGTTAAGAGTGGTGCTTTGAGTTTCTTCAATGTCTCCCACCCAGCCTTTGTGAGATTCTACGTCATCAACGCTAAGTGCGATCGCTTTGACATTGCGCTTGTCAAATTCTGGTTTTAGCTTGGCAACTGTGCCGAGTTCTGTTGTACAAACAGGTGTAAAATCAGCAGGGTGAGAAAACAGCACAACCCAGCTGTCACCTGCCCATTGGTAAAAATCGATGTCGCCGTGTGTTGAGGCTTGCGTAAAGTTTGGTACTGTGTCACCTAGACGGAGAGCCATGTGAGATTCCCTGTAGTTAGAAAAGCATATATATTCTAGTATCCCATCATGACATAAAACCCCTATTTCCCAATCGGACTTTAGCTGTTTGAAACAAAATTTTAGGTTGTCAGTACTCTCGGATAAGGGACGAGAGAAAGATAAAAACTATTCAGGATTTACGCAAAATAATGAATAAACGAACCGCAATCGCGCAGCGTCTCGTTAGAGAAGGGCACAAAGGACACAAAGGAAAGAGGGTTTTAGAGAGTTATTGCGTAAGTCATACTATTGACTAAAATACACATGTATGATTTAAATTATTATGTTTTCACTATAGGTTTTTCTTTACATAGAGGATTGCAAGTCTCAGGGTGATAGCTGACTACAAGCCATTGTACGTTTAGGGTTATTGAGTTGCAACAGTTCCACATTATTGCAGAATTACGAGAAACTTTCTTAGCATAGATGCAATATTGTGAGAAGTTTCTAAGCTGTTACAAATTGAATTGTCATAAAGCAAATAGTGAGAATAAAAATTACTATGTTTATTATTTTCAAATTTTGAATTACTTATGATAATAGTAATATTTTTGGTTATTAGTGTTATCCTCAGCACAACTGCGAGTTTTGTTTTTGGACTTCCCTGGTTGATGCCGATTTTAGGCGCTGCTGTCCCCTATCCCATTTTCTTTTTACAAGTACGTCGTCAACAGTATAAAAGTGCTTTTTGGTGGATGCTATTGTGGGGAGTTTTGCAGAGTATTGCCGTAATTGTAGCAACAGCGATGTCTACGACGGGCTACGCCTACGCACCAAAAACAGCAGCAAAAGTTATCCTCCGTGGACAGTCATACACTACAGAGATGTTGCACTGGATTCGCACGGGAGAAGGTATGGAAGGTTCACTCAATTTATTTTTACCAGACCATTTATTGCACTACAGGATTTTTTGTATTCTCTGCGTTGTCACCTTAAGTAGTGCGGCATTGATATTCGGCACTTGGATGCTGAACTACATGAATTTTTATGTTGCAGAATTAGTGAAAGTTAGCGCTAAACCTTGGTTAGCAGCTATTTTAGGGTGGTATCCTTGGTCACTTCTGCGGATAATTGGTTTTATCGCCACTGGGGTAGCTTTAGCTGCTTTAGGATTAAATTTAGTAACTCGCATCAGAGGCGAAGTTCCTAAATCTCCCTTTCCAAAAACTTATATGTTAATTGGGATTGGTTTTGTAATTGCGGATATTGTTGTCAAAGCACTTCTAGCGCCTATTTGGCAAAAACTGCTGTTGTCTGCGTTGGGTTAAATTAATTTGTTTGTGAGAATTTCCTGGTAGGCTTGGATTGTTTGCCTTGCGATCGCATCCCAGCTAAAATTTTCCAATGCATATTTTTGGGCGTTTAATCCCCGCCGTTGGCATTCTGCGGGATTTTGCAAAGCTTCTTGCAGTAACTCTACCAGTGGTTGGATATCTGTTGCACCTACCCAACCCGACTCACTATCACGTATCTGTTGCCAAATATGTACTTGGTCAGAAATAACTACAGGTACACCTGCTACCATTGCTTCAGCTACAGCAATCCCAAAATTTTCGTAGTAGGAAGGTAAGACAAATAAATCAGCAGCTTGTAGTAAACTAACTTTGAGTTCACCAGTGACAAAACCTGTAATTGTAGTGTGCGATCGCAGTGGTGAATTGTGAATTTGGGATATTATCTTTTTTTCGTAATATGGATCTTGAGGATTTGTCCCAGCTAAGACAAAATGAAACTTATAACCAACAGTTAAGAGCTTCTCTAACGCCGGAATCAACAAATTTAACCCCTTTTTCGGGTCAATTCGTGACATAAACAATACTAAAGGTACATCCTCTGGTATTTCTAACTGACTACATACATTTTTAACGGGTGATTGAGGCGGAATCACACCCAAGGGAATTACCAAATCTGGCGTAGATACTCCAAATCTTTCTGATATTTTAGCTTCTTGCTCGCTGGTAAAATGAATAGCTGCCGCACCAGCTAAATTTTGACGTTCTATAATTGCGACATAAAGCTGTTTTAATTGTTTTTTCTTCCGTAAATCAGCCGGATCGAGAGTACCTAAAGGACGGAAAATATAAGGTAGTTTTTGCTGACGGCACACAATAGCAGCAGCACTACTTATGGGAGAGAATAGAGCATGAATATGTGCTATATCAAACTCGTCAGCATGACGTTTTAGCCAGTTTAATAAATCCAGGGAAAACTTGTAGCGCCGAAATGGGGCGCAACGAAAGTAAATTATTTCATAACCATCTTGTTTAATTGGGCGATTTAAAGGAACATCCAGAGGTGTTTGACCATTATCACCATTACTATCAGTTGTGAGAATTGTAACTTCTGCTCCCTCTTTTACCAAAGCTGGAGCTAATCCTAGTACCATTTGACTGGGACCACCGTAAATTAGAGAAATTGAGGGAACAATTTGTAATATTTTCATTTTTTTGTCATTTTTAATTTATCCTTTGTTATTCACTAATCACTAATGACTAAATCTTGATAAAACTCTAATTGCTGTTTAGCCAAAGCTTTATTTGTATATTTAATCATTGCTTTTTGATAACCCATTTCACCCAGAGTATGAGCAAAATCTGGTTTATCCATTAATTGGACTAAGCAATTAGCAAGGGCTGGAACATCACCTTCAGGAAATACTAAACCAGCATCGCCAATTACATAAGGAATTTCACCAGAATCAGAACCAATCACAGGTACTTGGCAAGCCATCGCCTCAATTAGCACATGACCAAATTGTTCTTTCCAGCCAACAGAAGTTAAGGTTTTAAAATTGTGAGTTGTTTCTGAAGGCAGTACTAAAGTACTCATTAAATTAATATAATTTGCAACTTCGTTATGGGGAACACTTTCTACCAAAGTTAATCGTTCTTCAATATTGTTTTCTGCCGCGATTTTGATTAATTGACCTTGCAACTCTCCTCGTCCCAGCAGCAGTAATTTCCAAGGTTTATTTTTCAAAGTTATTAAGGCTTGTAAAAGCGTTAACAAACCCTTCTCTTGCACAAATCGCCCAACAAAACCTACAATAAAATCTTCTTTTTTAATATTCAACTTAGCTGCTAACTCTGGTTGAGCCTTGGGAGTAAATAAACTTTCGTCTACACCCAACTGCGGCATAACTTTAATTGCCCCTTTATATCCCCGTTGCCGCAAAACTTCTGCTCCATCTTGATTGCCAGAAATAATGCCGTGGCTGTGATTGAGGTTATATTTTTCTAACAAAGCAATTGGTAATTTCAGATGATATGGTAAATTCCACCAGGTAAAAAATACATTTTTTGCCTTGAGTCCTAATAGTTGATTTAAGGCAATCATCTGAGTATAAGCTAGTCCTCTAGACCCTTGTTCAACTTGGATCATTTGGGGACGAAATTCTTTTAACAAAGATATCAAATCAGCACCAAAGGTAAGGAGTCCCTGATGATTTTGACTGAAATTAGAAACAGGAACTATTCTAAATTTGCCTTCATCACGGTATTCAGTTTCAATAATTTTATTTTGTACACCACCTGGTTTCCAGCGCTTTGGTACTACAACTGTCACTTCAACATCGGGTTCTAGTTGAGATAAAGCACGTAGTTTTTCACAGTTGAGGTCTACGATATAAGTGTGACTAGCAACTAAGATTTTCATCTATCCTTTGTTATTCACTAATGACTAATGACCAATGACCAATGACTAATAACTAAATTTGTTTATCCAATCGGCTGTAAATTTGACCATCGTTCCAAAGTGATTCAATGACAGTACCCAAGGCTTTGAAAAAACCCAAAGTGTAGAAAATAGCGCGAGTAGCAATTTTGATAGGGGAACCGCTTTTGTTACAAGGTGGGTGTCCGAGAACGTGACAGTCAAATAAACGGGCGTATAAGCGTAAAGCTTGACTAGCAGTAAGGTTTTTCAGCCCTAGTAAAAAATGGTTGTGGTAGAAGGTGAGTTGATATTTTAGCGATCGCATACTAATATCATGACAACCCCCTGTTTCTTCGCCTAAATGCACCAAATGCGCTTCTGGGTCGTACCAAATCTTATACCCCGTCTGTCGCACCCGCAAACAAAAATCTGACTCTTCCCGCACAGCACTACCGCGAAACCTCTCATCAAACCTCAGTTCATACTTAGTAAAAATTTCGCGGCGAAATGACATATTGCAACCCCTAGCTGTCAGTACTTGCTGAGGTTTGATGGTATGTACTAAATCAATATGATACCAAGCAATTCCTGGATCCATAGCTTGGGGAGGCAAATATTCAATCTGTAAATCTCCTCCAGAATCACCTAATTTCATTCTGTCAAATACCCGACCGGCTACAGCCCCCACTTCTGGATTTTGTAAATAATTTTTCGCATGGGCTGTTAACAATTCTGGGGTTAGCTGAACATCATCATCAATAAATAATATTATTTCACCAGATGACCGCCGCACAGCATAATTTCGCGCTCCTGGCAAACTTGCCCAATCTAAGCGCAACCATTTAATTTTACCTGCCCCCGCCATCTCTTCTAGATAGGCTTGAATTTCTGGTTGGTGTTTTAGGGTTTGGTCTACCACTAAAACTTCAAAATTTGGATAGTCTTGTTTCAAAACATCTACAATGCTATCCCGTAGGGCTTCCTCTCGACCATAGGTAGGGATAACCACAGTAATTAATGGCCAATTATCCATGATTTTTATTAAGTAATTTTGCTACTTCGATAATAACCTTATCGAAACAGAATTCAGGAGTCAGGAATCAGAATTCAGTTGGCTATTGTGTATGACTGGCGGATAGCGTAGCGTAAAGCCTACGGCATGGCTTCGCTTAGAGCGAGTATTCGAGCGGAGCGTCTGAATAAGTGGCGTTTTTGCACCCCCACTAAATATGCAGATTTAAGTAAAGCGGCGTAAATAATTAAAGGTTCGTAGTAAGGACTTTAGTCCTCAAATTTTGACTTCTGACTTCTGAATTCTTCTTCAAACTCCGGCTGCTGCTGCATAAAGATCATCAAATAACTCATTTTGCTTTTCAGAGTTATGCACAAGTTGCGCTTGAGCTAACGCTCCTGCACTTAAAAATTCGTAATGTTCTCGTTTATCACTTCTATCAAGAAATTGAATGATTTGTTGCAATGCTTGCTCTGCCAAATCATCATAAGTGCTATTTAAAATTTCCCAATATTCATTAGTTTTAGTTTTCTCTCCATGCAGCCAATTACTCCAGTGTCTAACTTCATTAATTGGTAACTCTAAAATATAGCCATTTTCGCCATGACGAATAAACTCTGGTAAGGCGCATACATTTGTTGTAATTGCAGGAGTTGCAACTGAAAAACCTTCGATGATACTATAGCCGTAAGTATCATGCAATGTCGCCATTAATTGAAAATGACTTTGCGATAATAACTCAATCACTTTCTCATTAGGAATATTTTTATGAAAGACAACGTTATTTAAATTCAATAACTTTAAATCCTCTAGATATTTAGTGCGATCGGGGAAATCAGTTGGTACTCCTGAACCATGTCCCAGTTCTGAAATTATATGTAAAGTAATAGGTAAACCTAATTTCTCAGCTTTTTTAGCGAGTCTTAAAGCAACAACTCCGCCTTTGCGGGCAATGTGATTTCCTATAAATACAAGCTGGAGATTTTGCTGTTGCTGATAAAGCTTTGATTGGTTAACCATTACTGGAAAATTTGGATGAATAACATCTAACTTTTTACTGACTTTTTGTTCTATTTTCCAACCTTGTATCCGGTTAATTAATCTCAACTTGGCATAATCAGAAATAGCGATAATTTTCTGGCAATTATCTAGCGCTAAACGATTATTTAATAAGTCATAAATTACAGCTTCGCCTTGATTTTGAGGATTTCTATATAAAACACGATGATCCTCAAAGGTGAGAAACCAAGGTTTGTTTGTATATAAAATTTTGTTGAAAGAATGAATAGCCTGGTATCTTCCCCATAGAGGCTGCCAGGCCATAAAACTGCCTAAAGGATACCAAATTTTATCTATAGGATATCTGCCTGCGGGGAAAGGCTTGGGGCGGATAAGTGTATGCCGAGAATTTCGAGGTAGGTTGGGAATGCTGAGGTGTTTTTGACCTCCTATGATAACTTTTGCCATTTTTATTTCATTTAAATTGTTTTTAGACGTTTTTTCTTGTTTTTTTGCTGAGGGTTGGCATCTTCTATATCTTGTTTATCCAGTTCTGGCAATTTAAAAAGAACTCCCGCAAAAAACCAATAATAGACAGCAACCGGATCAACATCCAGAGGATAGTAGTAGGTGTTGTAGCTAATAAACAATATAAACACCCACAAAGCTGCTCCGTAACTGCGGAAATTACGGTTCTTTATGGAGCGATAGGTTTTAAAGCTAATAATTGTTAAACTTGTTACCAAAGCCAGAAAAGCTAGCACTCCAAAAATTCCAACTTCAAAAAGTACTTTGGGGTAGTAGGTTTCCACCAGCTTAGTTTTACCCATTACCCGGGCAGAGTTAGTTGCTCGTCCTAAACCACTTCCCAGTGGGCCGTCTACGTTTTTCCAATTCTCTTCAAATTGCTGGACGATAAAATCTTGAGGTGGTGAAGCCTCCCATCGACCTGTAAAACTCTCGCTTCTTTGTTGCACTACATCAGGGTTAGTTACCATTGCTATTCCCAGAACTAGGGCAAGTCCTATCCCTATGGGGATAAATCGTTTAAGGTTGCCAATTTGACCAGTGAGCAATAGCAAAATCCCGAAGCAGATTGGTACTAAAGCTAAGGCGATTCTTTGTCCAGAGATTACAGCATTGATAAAGACTGTTACTAAAGAACCTAAACCGATGAGTCGCCATATTGGGGAGGGGTCGGTGAAGCCGGTGGCAAAAGTAAAAAAGGTGCTGGAAATTAAGAACCATGCCCACTGCCAAGGAGCTACAAATGTTCCTGGTAGGCGAATGACTCCTTCTTCGGGACTATATAAGAGCGCTCCACCAAAATAACACCGGGCTTCTAGTGATGTGACAAATAGGGCATTTCCTTCAAGACCTCTAGTGCCTTGACATACACCAGTTAGTAGTAACAGGTATTGAATAAATCCCAACACACAGCAAATCAGTATGAGGACAATCTGGAGGCGCGATAAAAATAGAAAATCCCGCTTATCTCGAATTAGATAGTAGGCACAACCAATTAGGGGGACATAGCCTAAAAATACTTTCAGTCCCAGAATGCCCATGCCTAATGGTATTTCTTGGGGTGCTTTTTCTAATAGTGCTACACTAGGCGGGTTAAACTGCTGTCCACCATTGACAAACAACAGCGTTAGCAGACTACAACCCAAGACAATATAAAGTGGGGTTTTAATGCCTTGAGGAATAATTAGGGGTAGCCCCTGTTTACGACAAGTCTGCCAAAGTCCAATTACGGCTGGAACATAAAAGGCATCTTTAGCTAATTGGAGTATGGGACTATTGCCCAAGTAGTAGGTGATAGTACCCCCAATAGGTACGTAAATGATGAAGGCATATAGCGCTTGACGCGGGTATTTGTAGGAAAGGGATATGACGAATATCCCCAAGACACCAGGGACTGCTACTTTTATTCCACCTACGAAAAAAAGTAGAATGCCAACTAAGACACTGACAAAAGTGGCAGTGGTGACTAAGCTAGTGAGTTCTTTACGTGCTTGGGCTGCTTTGCGCTTTTGGGCTAACTGTTCTTTGAGGCTAAGACTAGGAGCTTCTTTTTTACCCTGTTTTTTTGATTTTTGATTTTTTGATTTTGATTTCGGCATAGTGGCGCTGTAGCCTATCAGCCTTAAAAAACAATCTATAGCTTACATACAAATGGATTGCAATGGCTATAGCGTGTACAAGCCGAATTCATCCTTAATTGATTGAGTTAGGGATTTTCGATCAAAAATATTGAAGTTTAACTTCATTGAACCATAAAAAAGATTTTCTCCTGTTTCTACAATGTAAACTGCTCCGGGAAATGGCAATGGTTCAATAGGTTTAGCTTTGTCTTCTAATACGCCTCTGACTTTCCCGTGGTCTATATAATATTTGTAATATCCATAACCCCGATCATATTCGGCCTTTTCTGGTAAAAAATTTAAGTCATATCGGATAATATTGGATGTGCCGCACATTGAATAGAAATTTTTTCTTTTAATATATATATATTTACTACCTTCTTTATATTTATAACCTTTATTGATAAACCATCCATTAGAGTTAGGATGTTGCTTAATAAATGCGGCTAATTTTTTACTGATGCAATCATCTGCATCAACTGCCATAGTGTGAGTTGGAGAAAATTGATAAGCATACATTAATCCCTTCAAGATTTTTCGCCCTTTATCTGTGTCTCCTCTAGCTATAGTATTTGTCTCGTTGGGAGGAGGAAAATCAACTGTAATGTACGTAATTTGGGGATGATTAAATTCTATTTTTGGCTGTTCATGGCAAACGACAATAGCGTGAAAATCAGGAGAGGTTTGATTGCAAATTGATTTGATGCATCTTTCAAATGATTGGGTGACACGCTCCCAGGAGTTGGAAACTTGCGGACTTTTCAGTGGGATAACAAAAACAAGCATTTTATTACCTTATAGAAGATAATCAATGAACATATAGGGTTATCGTTTACGTGAGGTACACCCGTAGGGGCACGGCACTGCCCATATGTGTCAACTTAAGCTAAAAGTAGCTTAACTGTTGGCGAACTCACCCGCCTGGGAATAAATTCCAAGGCTAATAGCTAAAGTCTACTGAAGTAGACTAAAGATTTTGGGTATATTTTAGTCATCTGAAGATGACTTTCGCTATTAGCAAGGAACTTCAGTTCCTTGCGAGACATGACTTTTACGTTAAGTTGACACCAATGGGCACTGCCCTGCCCCTACTTAATTTAATGAACCATGAAGACTCGAAGGACAGAAAATAAGTAATCTTACACGGTGAGGAGAGTAACTTAGACTGCTATGTGTTGCTGGACTTTTGAAACTAATTCATTTGTCCAGTAGTTGGTAAGTTCAGCATTGGCAGCTTCTACCATAACCCTGATCACTGGTTCTGTGCCAGAGGCGCGAACCAAAATTCTGCCGGAATCACCCATTGCAGCTTCAGCAAGAGCGATCGCTTGTTGCACAGGTTGGCAATCTTGCCATCCTAAACGGCGATCGCGATCGACAACTCGCACGTTCCGCAATAATTGTGGATAGGTCTGGAAACTTTGATCTACTAATTCGCTAAGGGGAACACCCGCCTCTCTCACCAAAGCTGCTATATGTAATGCTGTTAACAAGCCATCTCCAGTAACAGCATAATGACGGCAAAGGATATGACCCGATTGTTCGCCGCCTAGCATTCCCCCAGTTCGCTGCATTTCGGCTTGCACATATTGATCGCCGACTGCGGTACGAATTAAGTTACCCCCAATTTTTTGCCAAGCTTTCTCAAAGCCTAAGTTAGCCATGACTGTAGATACAATCAGGTTGTCTGGCAGTTGGTGATTTTGTTGTAAGTGCCGTCCCCATAGGTAGAGAATGTAATCGCCGTTAACTTGCCTGCCTGTATTGTCTACCGCTAAGACGCGATCGGCATCGCCATCGAAGGCAAAACCGATGTCGGCGTTGTGTTCTTGTACTGTGGCTGCAAGAATATCTAGGTGGGTGGAACCACAGTTAACATTAATGCGATCGCCATCTGCTTCGTTATGTAAGCAGATCACCTCTGCCCCCATTTCTATAAATACTGATGGCGCTAATCCTACTGCTGCCCCCCATGCCAAGTCTAAAACAATCTTCATTCCTTGTAGATTTAGGGCACCGTTTAAGGGTTTTTTCAACGCCGAGCTATAATGCCCCACTAACTCAAAACGTGAGTAATGCCGTCCACAATTACTAACTTTAGCGATCGGTGATATCTTGCCACGCAGTCCCGCTTCAATTTCTGCCTGCAATATTTGCGGTAACTTGCCACCATTGGCACCAAAAATCTTAATCCCATTGTCTTCTGGGGGATTGTGGCTGGCAGAAATCATCACTCCGCCGATGGCATCACTGATGCTGGTGAGATAGGCTATGCAAGGAGTAGGACATAATCCCAAATACCAAACTTCTAATCCTGCTGCTGTTAACCCTGCACTTAAAGCCATTGCCAGCATATCACTGGAGTTTCTAGAGTCCTGTCCAAGAATGACTGGCCCTACTTGAGTTGCATGGTTACGTAAAACAATCCCCGTCCAAAAACCAACTTGTAATGCTAGGGGCGCACTTAGTAATTCTCCGACTTGTCCACGAATCCCATCTGTACCAAACAAGGGATTTGCTGGTAATGGGATTAAATTCAGTGCAAAACTGCTCTCAATGCCTTTGCCCAATGCATCAACTTCGGGAGCAGAACCCCCAGAAATGCCCGGTGTCCGAGTTATAGATGAAACCATATTTTTAAACACTCCACACAATCACACTGAAAAATAGCACCTAAGACTTTATTCAGCAATTTCGACATGCTTTTTTTCTTTAGAAATTCATTCTAAATCAAGCTCCTATTACGTAATAATACGTAATTTTTGCACTTTTATTGTAAAGTTTTCATGAAGCCAATCTTGGTTTTTACATGATCATTAAAGTCTTCACATCTTAAGCTAATTATTCCTTTTATGCCCTCAACCTTAGTTTTGATTTTTATCTGTATTAGTTCACACTTTGCAATGCTACCAGCCGCGAATTGTATGTAATAAATAAAACCCGTATTTAATCACAAGTGTTTTTCAGTAAAGCTGAGATGAAAGCGAAATTTAGCTAACACCAACAAAAATATCAAAACGCTAGAATGTCAAATCATATCCACTGAGTCTATATAGCGTGTAAAAAATCACAAAACTATTCAAACTTAAAAAATTTTAATATAAATTCTCATCAAATAGTTTTAAGGTAACGTTTTAATGGCTTTTTTAGCCGTTAGTGAATTAAAACTTCGGCAGTTAACTTTTTAAAAGTTGAGAATTTAGCATGAGCAGCAATTTAGCAACCAAATTACGTGTAGGCACTAAGAAAGCCCACACAATGGCAGAAAATGTAGGTTTTGTCAAGTGCTTTTTAAGAGGAGTAGTCGAGAAAAACTCTTACCGGAAACTTGTTGCTAATTTCTACTTCGTCTACTCAGCGATGGAAGAGGAAATGGAAAAGCATTGCCAGCACCCAATTCTTTCTAAAATTAACTTTCCCCAGCTAAACCGCAAGTATACCTTAGAGCAAGACCTGAGTTATTACTTTGGTACTAACTGGAGAGAGCAAATCAAGCTATCTCCCGCAGGTGAAGCTTATGTACAGCGCATCCGAGAAATATCTGCCACAGAACCGGAACTGTTAATCGCTCATTCATATACTCGTTACTTGGGTGACTTATCCGGGGGACAAATTCTCAAAAATATTGCTGTAACGGCGATGAATTTGTCTGATGGGCAAGGAACAGCCTTTTATGAGTTTCCTGAGATTCCTGATGAGAAGGCATTCAAAGCCAAATATCGTCAAATTGTGGATGAATTACCCCTTGATGATGCTACAACCCATCGCATCGTTGATGAAGCGAATGCCGCTTTTGGTATAAACATGAAGATGTTCGAGGAATTGGAAGGCAATTTGATCAAGGCGATCGGTGTAATGGTGTTCAACAGCCTCACACGCCGACGGACACGCGGCAGTACTGAACTCGTTACTGCTGAGTAACTGTGTTGAGATTGCGGAGTATGGTGTGTGGAGTCATAAGTTCAGATAGGCTGATGAAGGATAATTCATAGCTGTTTCTGGGGAAAGAGCGATTGACGCTCAAAATATTTAGGGGCAATAGCCTTGTGACTGCTTTCTATTGGTGAAAGCAAGCATGGGGAGATTGCCCCTCAATTATTTTTAAGAGTTAGTATTTATTAACACCAATATTTTGGGGTTTTGCATAAATTTTCAACTTACAGCATTGAAGAGGGCGGATGCACGCGATCGCACTTATAGGTTTATCTGAGGTAGGGCAATGAGTGATCGTTCCTACTCCTCCACTGCTGACTCCATCGACCCTGGCTTGACCGCATTGGGTATTGGGGCGATCGCCCTTAGAGGATATTTTAAAAGTCCTTTCGTCGGTAGCAAAACGTTATCGATCCCCCCAACCCCCCGATAAATTGGGGGGCTTTAATTCCGGTTCCCCCCTTTTTAAGGGGGGTTAGGGGGATCTGAAAGTGTATAAAGTCACAGTGAAATACTTTTCAAACAACCTCTTAGAAGTAAATGGGTGAAAAGTAACTTATGTCTACTGTTGACTATTAGTACCAAAAAAGGTACAAAAGTAATGTGATGTCAAATTGATCTAATTAAACATAGCTCTGTAAACCTACAATATGTGCTTTTGCAGGTTTATGTATTTTTAGAGAAATTTGATATAGATGGAAGAAAAACGAATTCCTGCACAGTTCTATCAAAACGAAAATGGTACAGAACCTGTTCGTGATTGGTTAAAGGACTTAGACAAAGAAGATCGAAAATTAATTGGTGCTGATATTAAAACAGTAGAGATTGGATGGCCAATTGGGATGCCAACTTGCCGTCCAATGGGTAAAGGGCTATTTGAGGTACGTACAAATTTACCTCAAAGTCGAAAAGCTCGTGTGTTGTTTTGCATTTATGACGAAAAAATGATTCTTCTCAATGGGTTTATCAAAAAAACTCAGAAAACTCCACAAAAAGAATTGGAATTAGCATTAGAACGCAAGCAAAAACTGGAGGCGCAAAGATGAACAAAAATCCATATGTTGGTTCGTCTTTTGATGACTTTCTTGAAGAAGAAGGGACACTTGAAGAAATTAACCTGATTGCTGCTAAACGTGTTATTGCATGGCAGATTAGCAAAGCAATGGAAGAAAAAAAGTTGAATAAGGCAGCAATGGCAAAACAGATGAACACTAGCAGATCATCTCTTGATCGGCTGTTAGACCCCAATAACTCATCTGTATCCTTAGACACCATTGAGCGTGCTGCCAGAGTGGTTGGTAAACGGATACGTTTTGAATTGGTGGATGCAATGTAGGCATCATTCAACATCACCTATCTTCCTAACCCAAGCGATCGCCAGGTTTTAAACTGTATTAATTGAAGTCCCTGAAATTTAAGGGCTTTAAACTCTTGTTGTACCGTATTAAATTGCTGTACGAAATAGGCTATTACTGTGCCCCTACGCCGCGAGTATATTTACCTGAAAATAGCTGTAAAATAACTAAGTCAATCTTCAAACCAAGCTTAATCTCAGTATTTAAGTTGGTAACTCGTAAAACTTCCCATACTGAGTAAATCAGGCAAAAATATGGCTACGAAAATTCCTGTCACAGTAATTACAGGCTTCTTAGGTAGTGGAAAAACCAGCCTAATTCGCCACCTGCTACAAAACAATCAAGGACGACGCATTGCCGTTTTAGTCAATGAATTTGGCGAACTCGGTATTGATGGCGAATTGTTAAAATCCTGTCAAATTTGTCCCGAAGATGGCGAGGGCGACACTAATATCTTTGAATTAACTAACGGCTGCTTATGCTGCACCGTGCAGGAAGAGTTTTACCCGATGATGCAAGAGTTAATCAAGCGGCGAGATAGCATCGACTGCATTTTGATTGAAACCTCTGGTTTAGCTTTGCCAAAACCACTAATAAAGGCTTTTCGTTGGCAAGAAATTCGCAATGCTGCCACTGTGGATGCCGTGATTACCGTGGTGGATTGTGCGGCGGTAGCGGCGGGGACATTTGCTAGCGATCCAGAGGCGATCGCAGCCCAGCGCCAAGCAGATGATAGTCTAGAACACGAAACACCTTTGCAAGAACTGTTTGAAGACCAACTTGCTTGTGCAGACTTAGTGGTGTTAAATAAAATTGACTTGGTAGATGCAAAGACAAAAGCCAGAGTTGAGGAATTGGTTAAGCAAGAATTGCCCAGAGTGGTGAAGATTGTTGAGAGCAATGGTTCTCAACTAGACGCATCTATATTATTAGGATTCCAAGCCGCAGTGGAAGACAATTTAGATTCTCGTCCTAGTCATCACGATACCGAAGAAGACCACAATCACGACGAAGAAATTACCTCAGCTAATTTAATTTTGGATCGTACCTTTGACCCAGAAAAGTTGCAACAGCAGTTGGAAAAATTAGCACAAGAACAAGAAATTTACCGAATTAAAGGCTTTGTGGCAGTGCCAAATAAATCCATGCGCCTAGTGATGCAAGGCGTGGGAACCCGATTTGATAAATTTTACGATCGCCCCTGGAAACCTGAAGAGGCCCGGCAAACTCGCTTAGTTTTCATCGGACGTGATTTGAAGTCTTCAGAAATCGAATCACAACTTGTAGCTTTATGAGTTAGAAGTTAGGGGTTAAAAGTTAGGAGTTAGGGGTTAGGACTTAGGAATAACTACTACACTGTTGCGAAAGTTTGCCCACCTTGGACAAGAGAATTTTGTCCTTTGCCAATCGATTATTACGCGGCTTAGAGCAACTTAGAATGGTAAATTTATTCCGCTATTATATATTAGTTAATTCAAAATAAAAACCAATATTAATAACTTAAAATTCTTAACTTTTCACTTTTCACTCCTAACTTATGATTCCTAACTTAAATCCTCACTCTTCACTTTAAAAAAATATGACGATTTCCCAACTATTTAACATTGCTAACCTTTTCGTCTTGCCTTTTTGGGCGTTGATGATTTTATTGCCAAATTGGAAAGTTACACGGCAGATTATGTCATCATATTTGCCTTTTGTGCTGTTAGCTGGAGCGTATTTGTATTTGTTTATCAACAGCATTACGCCAGAAAATGCCCAAGCGTTATCAAATCCCCAATTAGCCGATATTGCGCGATTTTTTACAGATGAAACGGCTGCTGCAACAGGTTGGATTCATTTTTTAGTGATGGATTTATTCGTCGGTCGCTGGATTTATTGGGAAGGGCAAAAAACAGGTATTTGGACAATTCACTCCCTTGCACTTTGTTTGTTTGCTGGCCCTATGGGATTACTGTCTCACATCTTGACTGACTGGATTACTAAGACATTTTTCCCTAAATCTCAACAAAATGAAACGGTAACGGTGGGAGAAAAAGCTGCGTCATAATCTGACGCATAGTAGGGTAGCACATCTGTGTTACCCTACTATTACAAATTACCTGATTTTAAAATCAATTAAGCGTTGTCGTGCCTATAGTCAGCATCTAACCAACAGCGTGGTAGAACTTCACCTGAAGGGAAAACGAGATTTTCCTTTTTAAAACTTTCAGGTTGCTGTTCTTCTTGACCTTCTTGGTCTTTTGCGTGAACAACATCATTATTTGGATCAAGTAATTCCTGGATTTCAACAATCTTTACCAATTCGCCACTATCTTTGACTTGTAAAAGCATAGAAATTGCCTCAATGAGTTTGCATGGAGTTCAAAGCGAGTCTCAAAATAAACTCGCTCAAATCTCAACCGATTTTGAACGCGGAGATTCCTTAATTATTAAAGGAAATTTTTATCAGATATCCACACATATAATTACACGAGATTGATTTGTGTGTATCTAGAAAGTTCATTTTTATAAAATAGTCATAGCAAAAATATACCTAATTCCGAAGTTAAAATCGTATCAGGGAATGCTGATTAATAAAATTGTCCAACTAAGATAATCTTGGTTTTAGCGATTAGAAATCACGTTGATATTTTTCCAAAATATCTACTAAAGTCACTTGGCATTGGAGGGGTAGTAAATCGATTAAAGGAATTTCACGTTTCCCGCCGCCAATTTTTATTGGAATCGCTCCCAAGACTTGTAAAACTCGGTCTTCATTGACAGCGTTGGAAGTAATTAAGGGATACAGTTGCTCGGCAACAACTGTATGGAGTTTGGCATTAGATAAATAAAGATGCCATTTGGCAACATCTATGTAGACGTTTTCGCCAATTTCAGCTGCTAGGGCTTCTAGTAGTTCTGTGGTGTTAGTCTTAGCCATAAAAATAACCCTACATTAAGAAAAAGTGCGAAATCTCAGGCTTTTTTACATTATGGCTCAATTAACAGCCTAATCCTACTACCAGAGGTTACAATCGCCCCAGCATGAGTAATCCATCTTCAGGTGGATTTTGAGGGAGTTTCGGTGTAGTTGGCGATCGCACTAATATAAATCAGATGCACCAACACTATTCCTGTCCAACTTAAAGTCACCCAAGGCAGCCACTCCCAAGTAGTGCCTTTCAAGATGTGGAAAAACCACAAGCCAGAATTGATAGTAGCAGCGATCGCAACATGCACGGCAAAATTCATCCGGTCATCTATCTTGCGGTAATCAGGGTCTTTGCGATCGGGTTTGCGAGGCCAACGAGGAGGCATAAATATTTGTTACAGATTTTTAAATACACCCTATTCATTCTAAGGTTTTTGTGGCAGTGGTTACTATTAGACCATTACAACCAGTCATAATTGAACTGGAAGTCAAGAGCAACTGGGTTAAATCAGATGACGATCTTTGAGCAAATAGACCCCGATCTCCTCTATCCAGATAGCGACGGCAAACCAATGGCAGATAATACAGAGCAATATCGTTGGATGACCCTGAAAGTTTTCAACTAGATGGCTGGTTGCGGCAAAACAATCATTTGAATAAGCTATGGCAAATGGATGGTTGGCTTAGTCCCCGCTTAGGAATTAGATTTCAAACTGGCCTTGGAGAGTTAGTAATTTACCGTCCAGATGGACAGAGATTTTTGAATTCCCTAGAACTCAATCAACGCGCAGAACAGGCTGAGTTATTGGTAGAACAAGAACGCCAACGCGCTGAACAAGAACGCCAACGCGCTGAACAGTTAGCAGCATATTTGCGTAATCTCGGCATTGATCCTGATAATCTTCCATAACTGAGGAGTGGGGAGTGGGGAAAAGCAGGGGAGGCAAATCAATTAAAAATTAAAAATTAAAAATTAAAAAACTTCTGCCCCCTGCCTCCTCTTTCCCAATACCCACTTGCCCTAAGGAACGTGAATTAAATAAAATGCAAAACTTTATTCTGTATCCAGCTTCCCTCTCCTTTATAAGGAGAGGGATTGAGGGTGAGGTAAGCTGTCGGACATAAATTGTATGTTATTTAATTCTTATTCCTAAGCGTTCGCGTAGCGTCTCGCAGAGAAGGGATGCCCAATGCCCCAAAATAGAGTAGCTTATTGCTCTGGCGGTGAATAATCTCCTGATTTTCCGCCACTCTTACTGATTAAACGAATCGATTCAATTTGAATCGACTTTTCTAAGGCTTTTGCCATATCGTATAAAGTCAGGGCAGCCACAGAAACGGCAGTTAAGGCTTCCATCTCTACACCAGTTTCAGCTTTGGTTTTGACTGTGGCTTGAATTTGATAACCAGGTAGTTGCGGAACAGGTATAATTTCGACTGCGATTTTTTGTAAAGGCAAGGGATGACACAGAGGAATTAAATTGGCTGTTTGCTTGGCTGCCATAATCCCAGCCAATCTTGCAGTTGCTAACACATCCCCTTTTGGGACATTTCCGGCTTGAATGGCAGCGAAGGTTGCTGGAAGCATCCGCACATTGGCTGCGGCTACTGCTTGGCGGATGGTGGGTGCTTTATCAGACACATCTACCATCTGCGCCTGTCCTTGGTGATCTAGATGGGTTAAGTTGCCAAAATTAGCTGGAAAATTATCTTGCGCCATTTAGTTAGAACGTGTTAATATAGATTATCGGTGAGGGCGTGTAGCTCAGTGGACTAGAGCACGTGGCTACGGACCACGGTGTCGGGGGTTCGAATCCCTCCTCGCCCGTTTTTAAAAGTTAAGAGTTAAAAGTTAGGAGTGAAGAGTTAAATTTCATCACTCCTAACTTTTAGGTTTTTTAAGGCGTAGGCATCTGGAGCTAGACCTAGTGCAAAGCGGAAGGAGTTGGATAGGTTTTTGCTCGACTGGGTGAGGAAAAGGACAAGTGCAACAGAAGTGATCGCAGCACCGTAGCCAAACATATCGCGGTAGCCTACAAGTTCTGCGATGATACCCAGAAGAGGAGCCGCGATCGCAATTCCCAAGTCAAGTCCAGCTATACATATAGCAAAAATTTGACCCCGTTCTTGTGGCAGTGAGCGGTCTGCCATCATTGTCACCATCATCGAGATGAGTGTACCACCACCAGCACCTTCAGCGATCGCAGCCAGTAAGAAAAACATCACGCTGTGAGCCTGCCACAGCAGTATTAATGCTAAAACGTAGCAAAAAATACCAAAAGTAATAAACAAACCACGACCAAAGCGATCGCTTGCCTTACCAGCAAATACCCTGATACTAAAACTAGAAATTGCCGCAGCTGTAAAAAACAGTCCGCCATTGAAGTCCAGATCGGTGGATTTGAGGAATAACGAAACAAAAGTATGTACAGCACCGACGGACAAACCAACTAACAACATAACTATCGTTGGAACTTTTACCCGTGGACTGCTCAAAATTTGCCAAAAGTTGGGTAGGCGTAGCCCGTCGTAGACATCGTTTTTTTCAGTTTGCTGTTGTGTCTGCACTGGCGGATTTGTGACTTGTACAATCTCCAAGAGAGCGACAAAACCCAATTCGGCACAGAAGAGAAATAATATCCCGTAACCACTTGTAGCTTCCAAATATCCACCCAAAGCAGGGCCAATTGCTAAACCAAGGGGAGTTGCTAGGGTCATGTAACCAATGATTTCGCCACGAGTTTCAGTGGGAGCTAAATCTGCGACTAAGGCACTGTAGCCAGTGGTAAAAGCGGCAACACTAATGCCGTGAAAAATCCGCACCAGGATTAATAGCCCAAGAGATTGGGTTGCCAAGTAACCGAAAGGTGCGATCGCAGCTACTATCGTACCAATCAATAAGGTAATTTTTCGACCACGTTCATCAGCTAACCGTCCCAGCATCGGGCGAGATAGCAATAAGCCAATGGCGAAACTGCCCATCACAATCCCAATTTCTTGCTTACTTGCGCCCACATCATCAATGTAAAGCGGTAGGGTTGGTAAGAGCGAAGACATGCTCGACCAGAATAATAAACCTGCCGCAAATAAAATCAACAGGTTGAGCCGCAGTTCGGTATCAAAGGTATTAAATGCTTTCAAGGTAGATGCAATTTAATTGGTTTTTTGTCATTTGTCATTTGTCATTTGTCATTTGTCAAGAGTCAAGAGTCAACCCAATACGGTTCGGTTAACGTGTTTATTCCTCGAAGATCCCCCCAACCCCCCTTAAAAAAGGGGGGCTTCTAACCCCCTTTTTAAGGGGGTCGCCGCAGGCGGGGGGATCTTAACCGAACCGTATTGAGAGTCAATCAACATTTACCCTTAACTATTTACCTGACAATTCAGGTCATCTGGAAAACCTCACTTCTATTTCTCTCATCCTTTAAGGAGAGAGACTTTGAATTTCCCCCTTTCCGCATCGGGAAGGGGGTTAGGGGGTTAGGTTAATCGTTAGCTTTTCCACATAACCTGAATTGTCAGAACTAAGTAGGTCGGCAGGAAAAAACGAAACTATGTAACAATAAATAAATACGGAGAATATATCTACCGAGGTAACAAAAAATATGGGCGCTCGTTTGAGGGTATTTCTGACTAAAGAGGAAAACAAAA
>JAIVFU010000072.1 GCA_020829485.1 Nostoc sp. CHAB 5834
GCCTAATTATCAACAGCAAATATCTCAAGACCTTATTTTGTCGTAGATACTAGCTAATTTACTATGATTGCATTTATACCCTATAACCTAGCTACACAAAGGGTTTGATTATTTTTGGAGATGTCTATCAGCTTCTATTAAGAAAGGAAGTATTTTCTGTGTGAGGGTTTCTAAATCAGATAAACGGAAATCTGCTATTGGTGCCCAACAAATTAGCTGATTCCCAAATTCCTGTTTGTATATGTTTAGAAGATTGGAGTAAGAAGCTAGCTGTTGTTCATCAAGAAGACAGCAAATACGCTTGATATCTTGGCGCTTCATGAACTCTATCCAATCCTGAACATTCTTGTCAGTGTATCCAGAGACTATTTGCTCCTTTTCCCAAGCTGGGGCAAATTTATACATATTTAAGTGTCTAGAGTCGAGGTTGATAAATCTCACCAATGGCAGAAAATAGCGAACGCAGTTTAAAAATCTCTCTACATCCGATGCCAGCTAAAGTAACTATATCAAAGACCTAATACAATACCTACGTATACCCCATTATCTTGCTTTAGACTGATACTGCACTGCATCCAACCTACCTGGAAAAAAATAAGGTAGGTTGAATGGTAATAATAAAGTTTTTCAAGAAATTTTATATTTTTGTGAATTGTCTTGCTGGCTATAGTACCTCTAATGCTTATTTTTAGGACTTTTGCAGCTTACTTTGCTAGCTCCAGTAATTACCTTGACTAATCAATGAGGTTAAGAGAAACTAACTAAATATTGATGCGTGTGCTTATAATACTAATAAGTTTTGTAAAGATTCTGAGATATATATGTTGAAACATGGAACATTAGTTAACAAATGGTAAGTTTGTATCTAAATATGTTCCTACGGCTATATTTGTAGCCTTCTGCTAAGGCAGTACAATTTAAGCGTACTTATCCTGGTTGGCCAAAAGAATGGAGACATTAGAATTCATAATCTATCCAGACGGTCGGGTACAAGAGAAAGTCACTGGCATTGTGGGTAATTCTTGCGCTGAGGTTACAGCAGCAATAGAGGCACAGCTGGGGCAAGTACTTAATCATGAGCCAACCTCAGAATATTTCGCCGCCAAGGTGCAGCAATCTAATGTGGCGAATACACACACCACTTACAGCGATTGGTAAGTTTTCACAGTAGTTTAGTGTAATTAATTCACAACCACCATGTCACACTTTAGCCAAATTAAGACTCAAATCCGTAACCTTGATTCTTTGAAAGATGCTTTGACTGAATTGGGCGTAGACTGGAAACCAGGCCCACGCGAAGTCCGTGGCTATCGCGGTCAAACCCATCCTGCGGAAGTTAGTATTGAGCAGGAAAATGGCTATGACATCGGCTTTAAATGGAATGGCAAAGAATATGAACTGGTAGCTGACTTGCAATATTGGCAGCAAAACCTATCTGTGGACGGATTTTTACGCCAGGTAACACAGCGCTATGCTTATCAAACAGTTGTGAAAGAAACTGCTCGTGTTGGTTTTCAAGTCTCTGAACAACAAAAAAATGAAGATGGTTCAATTCGCTTGGTAGTACAGCGCTGGAGTGCGTAATGGCTGATTTTCTGCCGTCGCCGGAAGAACAAGAAGAAAATCGTTCGGGTTTGGAACCAGAATTAGGGGGTTTTTTACGGGATGACCCAGAACGTTCTGGTTTAGAACCGGAATTAGGTGGTTTGCTGCGCCAAAATGGTGTTTATGTTGACGAAATCACCTGTATTGGTTGCAAGCATTGCGCTCATGTTGCACGTAACACCTTTTACATTGAACCAGATTACGGGCGATCGCGCGTGGTTCGGCAAGATGGGGATGCTGAGGAAATTATTCAAGAAGCAATTGACACTTGTCCAGTTGATTGCATTCATTGGGTTGATTACACTGAACTGACAAAATTAGAACAAGAACGCAAATATCAGGTAATTCCTGTAGTCGGTTATCCGGTGGAACATGCAGTTGCTGCTAGCGAACGTCGGCGTAAAAAGCAAAAGTTAAAAACCAAAAAATCCCGTTATTAAGATAAAAACGTTAAATCAAGATAATAAAGGACTGGTATATCCAGTCCTTTTGCTTTTCGTCATACTAGTTAATTTTTGATGTGTAATACCATTTTGAATTTTAGATTTTAGATTTTGGATTGGAAACCGCTTACTGTATCTGGGTTTTCCCTGTCCATCTGTCGCAATCATTTTTCAAATTGGTAATAAATCATATCAAATGCTAAAAGTTAGTATTGTTTGATATTCCTAAAAGGGATTTTTGTTTAAATCCCATTAATCCAAAATTGGCAATCCAAAATCCAAAATTGTTATGGCTGCCTTCATTTAAAATTTAGAGGATCATGTTGTGAAAGTAATTTTTCTACTTTTGCCTCGTCTAACCTAGCAGTTAATCTTCTATTTTCATGCAAATCTCTAGTAGTTTTCGCCAAAGTAAAAGTTGAGCCAACAGAGAAAGCCATACCCATACCCATAAAGCCTTTCACCCAGCCATTTACAGGTAAGTTTACAATGCCGAAGGTGGTCATAGAAATAGAAATCACAAAAGCTGCCCAAGTTTGAATAACCCAAGCTGGACTGTCTTTTTGAGTACCAATTGTTTGCATATTTCCTACCTTTAATATGAGTTATTTATACCAATTCGTAATTAAGAAAAGTCAGATTTCATCTGAGTTTCCAGACTTGTATCTATAGTTTTCTTTTAGAGAATTGGTGTTAACAGTAATTGTATTGAGTAGTAGGTTTACTGGTATCAATAGTAAGACCAGTTTGGTAACTGGACTCTAAAAAGCAAGCTCAAGAGCAACTTAAGTAAGTAGAAAATGGCACAAGGTTTGTACCAGTTTTATAAGTGGCATTAAACTTAAATCTTGCAGAATTCTCGATAAACCAACTAGTCCCCCAAGACTCGAAGTGTAAGAAGTTGTTTTAAAATAGGACTTACGCACAAGTAACGGAAAATCGAACCACAGAGACACAGAGAACACGGAGGAATAAGAGTTTGAGAGGTATTTTGCGTAAGTCCTGTAAAAGTTATATTTGTTACCCAAAATATCTAATCCCCCCCCTTGTAAAAGGGGGGAAATAGTCTCTTAAAGTCCAATACAGTTCAGACAAGACCAAAACACTTGTCTTGACGGCGATTTATCGCGTCTCAAAAACCCAAAATTTTTGCCAGTAGCCCTTAACCCAAGAGTATTGTCGTGAACTAATTAATTTACTTTTATTCATCTGGAAAAGTCTGTACCTTGCCATCAGGAGTAAGAACAACTCGAATTTTGACATTTTGTCCGCGTTTATTGGCGGAAACAAAAGGTTTCCCAACTTCAGGCATTCCAGCGCTATCAACAAAGTCTCTTGCTGACTTATTGAGAGGAATAATTCGTTCAATTGTGCCGTCAACACTGACTATCAAACTGTACTCTAATGTTTGTCCTAGTCCAGTAGGTGGTTGCCAACGCTTTGTTAAGTATTCTCTAGCTTCTGCTACTTGAGGTGTATCAAATAATGTCCCTGTAGCCACTTGTGTAGATTTGGGGTTTTGGCGTTCGTTCCCTAATTGATCGATAAAGGGATTATTATCCGCAGTTCTAGAGGAGGAAAGTTGTGAAGGAGGTTTCTCTCCAGGAGAAGGTGGCTGTAGGGAATTAATTCTTTCCTCTAGCTGTTGTGAGGTTAGTGGGGAGGGAAGGGTTGGAGTATTGCCGCTATTGGGTATGGTGCTAAGAGATGGGGGGACGACTGGTGAGATATTAGTTGGTAAGCTGCTTGTGTTAGAAGATAGCCTGGGTGGTAAATCCCGCAGTTGAGGAAGAGTAGCAACTTGCGGACTTGACCCTGTAGGGTTCTGTCCAAGATTTGGTAATATAGCAATTTCCTGACCTGGGATTTTGCTAGATGGTGCGTTAGCGTTCGCGGAGCGTCGCGTAGAGAAGCTCGCCGGAGGCATCGCCCCATTAGTGGAAAGGGTTGAAGTTTTCCCTTGAGGTATTGTCAGTGCATTTAGAGGTGGCGGTGTAGAGAAACTAGAACCAGGGGCTGTTAGAGGTGCTTGGGGTAAAGTGGATATGGAAAGTGGAGGGGTGGAACCTAGCAAATTATCTGATGGAGTCGTGAGTCCAGGTTCAGGCGTGGGAAAGTTTAGTGAGGTTGAAGGTTCTAAAGCAGTCTTTACTGCTTCTGGATCTGCTGTTTTGGCTATCTGCTGTTGGTTTTGTCTAATGTTGTTAGCATATTGCCAAGTAAGTGGTAATAAACCTACACCTAATACTAATACTGCGGCAACAGGTGCCCAAGTAGGGAACCTCAGAGTCGAAGGGCTGTTGAGAGTTGGGAGTGCCATGACATCAGTTGAGTATTCATCTAAAGCACTGGCCAAATCGAATAGTTGCAGCAGACTGAGTTGAATTACGGGGCCGGATGAGTGGTTGGCGAGAGAACCGAGAAATAAGTTGTAAGTTAAATGGCTGCTTGGTTCTAAGCGGATATTTGCCCCAGGAATCTTGCTACTAAAGGAATTTAATGTTTTTATAGAGGACTTTAATTCCGGCTCACCTAATGCTGTGCTTGATTCCTGGGTGTCGGAGAAACTGACGCAAAAGCTTTCTGGAGACTGTTGGAGGAATTGCTGTACGTAGCTTGTGACTGCATCACATAAAGCTTCAAGTTGATCGCGATCGCCCCGAATTGGAACTCTGTTTTCTTCTGGTAGTCGGGGATCATCAAAACGAAGCTCAAAGCTTAGGTGTTTGAGGACTGTTTTCCCCATCCAACGTGACAGAGGTGAGCTTTGGGCGAATACTTCTAGAGTGCAAGTAGGGGGTGTGTAGCAACGAATGACAGAATTTGATAGAGGCATAGCAGGAACTGCGAAGAAGACTATTTGGGATTTTGCAAAAAATTGAGCCAGTTGCTTGCAAAGAAAAGTTGAAAAGGCGGATTCTTCCACTCAGAACTTTGTCAGGTTCCTTCTGTGATGTGCAAAGAGGAAGCAGTGCTGATAGTGCATCGCCCAAGAGCTAACGACCATCAAAAGGGAATCCTTATCTAGCAAACTTTCATGAGTGAATTTTGGTTGAGGAATTTCAAATCTAAAATCTAAAATTTTGTAGAACGGTCTAAAAGTGCTAGCCAGAGACGGCGATGCCCACCAGGAGCACTGTAAAAAAGTAACTCTACAAGCAGTTTTAGTGCCAGGTTGGTAAGTAAATCCGTTGAGATTTTCTCGTCCTCTTCCATCCGCTCTTGGTAGGTGTTGCAAAAAGCATCAATATAATCTCCAAGTAAAGCAGCCTGGTGAGGTTCCCGGTTATTTTCTGCCATTTGTTCTAACAGTCCGACAGCGCGGCGAATCAATTCCTGGTGCTGTTTGGCTAAGTAGCAGATGATCAGAACAAGCGATCGCGCTTCTTCGATATCTAGCTTTTTTCGCCCTCCTTGACCTTTGCGTAGGGGATTTGATTGGCGCAGTCGCCATAAAACTACGCGATCTGGCACTCTTGACTCTAAATTCAGATCAGTTGCCGCCGAAAGCATAGCCTCTGAACCAATGCCAGTTAAGGTTTCTAGCGCCAACAGCACCAAGTCTAATTGGGTTTTGATATTGTCCCATTGAACTGTGTTTGGGGCTGGAAGCTTGATTAAATCCTCCCACTGGGAATTTGGAGTGGCTGAGTTGGCGGCCGAGTGCATAACTTTTAGCATAGGTGATCAAGCTGATAGAGGATGTTGCTGTTACCCATTTTGAAACCAGACTCTTAAGAATCAAGCTTGGTTTCCCATAGGTATGAGCCAGAGACTTCAGGTAGATTTTTTATGTGGGAAGCAGCAGGTATCTTTGTCCTACTCTAGATGAAAATTTATTTTCGACAAAGTAGAAAAGTATCAATTCTAGTTAAGGTTTACCTGACTTTCGCTGCAAGTTCCGTACAAGAGTATAAATAAACTATTGTTTTGAATGCTAACCGCTAATTATCGCTAAGTAATTATGTAGAATACCTCCTAATTTATTTGCGGTTTTAAATTTTGAAATTTTTTGATATTTACTACTTAGTCTTTATGTATACATAATTACTATACAAATTTTTTGTCTGTTTGCTAAAGGCGCTTCTTGTTGCTTTCTATGATCCCACCCCAGTTTCGCTTGTGTGTAGCCTGTTATTTCAGGACAGGTTAGGCAACATCAGGACGATTGATGCCTCCATGAAACTGATGAGAAACTTAAAAATTTGATAAAGTCAGCGTTTGAAGATGTTGGGCGATTGATTTATTCCAACTTAGTTGGTACTATATCTCTAACCGCGAACCACGCACATATCAGAACTCATTTATCAACTTGATGGGCAGAGGTAATACTTTAGACATTTACCAAAACCCATTATTCAGTATGGGTTACAGATAATTCACTGGTAAGAATAGTAACGAACAATCTCAGGTTTATTGCTAGTTAGTTCATCTTGTCTGATGGTATGGAAATTACGTAGAAACCGCCAATTATTGCCCTAGATTTCATTATCTTCATCCTAACTTTGGGTGACAGGGAATAAGAAAAGACATTGACGTTGTGTTGAAGAAGCAGCTAACAATACTTTTATCCCACTAGCCACAACCTTTTTGAGTAGCCATCTCTGACAATTTCAACTAAATCGGGCTACTATTTTGCTGTCTTATCCACGCACGAAATGCTTTCATTGTCGCATTTCTGCCATTGCTTTTACTCAGCATCAAATATTCGGGAATCACTTGGTTAATTGGGAAGTTGGGAAAAATAGAACTGGTATTTGATTCTACATATTTACCATCTAAAATCACGTTTATTTCCAACTCGCTTCCATTCCATCGCCACAGTTCTGGTACTCTCAAAGCTTGATAATTATTAAAACGAGTCCGGGAGGTAATATCAATTTCAATAGCCAAATCTGGAGGTGGGTCAGTTTCTAAATTGATTCTATCTTTGCCCCTAATTCTAGCTTCATTTTGGATATAGAAACAATCATCGGGTTCTACCCCAGCATCCATACTTTCCTGATTAAAAGTTGTAGAACCCAAACTCCAAAATTCCAAATCTAGTTCTTCTAATAAAACTTTTACCAAGTCCCCAATAATAACTTTAGCTACTTCATGCTCTGGTAATGGAACCATTATTTCCAGCACCCCTTGACTGTAACCGATCCGCGAACTGCGTAGGCGTAGCCCGTCGTAGACATCGCCCCCCAATTCTGCCAAAATACGTTTGTATACCGACCAAGAGATATCTTTAATTAATAACTGATGGCCGGGTTTAACAATTAGTTGATTGAGTTCAAGTAACATCGCAAATTTCCTGATTACTCATGCGTGTCAACTTAGAGCCAGGGCGAATAGAATTCGCGGCTACACAAACAAAGTCCACCTCCGTGGACTAAGAGAAAATCAAGCTTCTGTAACCCACGGAGGTGTGTAGACGCGGTTTTTAACCGCCCTTTTAACGTTAAGCTGACTGTGCCGCTACGAGTGGTCTGTATTCCATGCAATTGAAAACCACTATAGTTACATTTATAGCGGTTCTCGAATGGATGGAACACACTTTGACCTCTCTCCAAACCTCTCTCCTAAAAGGAGAGAGGCTTTGAATCTTACTCCCATTCCCTACGAGGGAAGGGGCTGGGGGTTAGGTCTGTATTCGACTCAAACGAGAAGCGCTATAGATGCTCTAGAAAAGAAGTAGCAAGGTTAGCGTACATATAAAATGATCTTGACGGGTCTATTACTAGCGTAAGACAATATAGACCCTTGTACGTATTCATTGTTCCACCAAATGTCGTTCCAAACTGTGCTACTACGCAACACAGTGTGCCAGTTTCCGTTACTGATTTGCACAGCGACCGTAATGCCTTGAATATTTGGGCCATATAAACCGTGTGGTACTGAAAAGAAGCCGTCGCTATTGGTTGTGGTTTGCAGAGTATAAGTACTCAACTGGGTTAACTGGGCTTGGGCGTATGCGGGTTTTGGTTCAAGTGTGGCGAAACTGGCAAAACTCAGACCAGTGCCAGCAGAAACAGGTATGGTCAGAGCGAAAGCTATAGAGAGTATTTTAGGCATTTGATTTTTTATCATATTTCAAAAGAGATTTTTTTGTGGACAGTTGCAATAAGCTGTCTAACTAGTCCTCAATTTCCTTCAAAAAGAGGCAGGGGAACAGGGGTTTATTTCGATGCGAAACAGCTTACCCCAGGCTACCGCAAAGTCAATAAAATGAGGATTTTACAAATCTTTTAGGACGTGCTGTAGCTAATTAGCTATGTCAAAGATTTTACTAAATCAATAATAGAATGTATAGAACGTTAAGGTTAAAATCAAGTTATATAATTCAACACCTTAGCCAAAAAAAGAAGTAGTGTAGCTTTTGCCGAAATAGCCCAAGACAAGACCATGCTTGATTATTAGGCAAAACGTAAAACCCCAGTCCAGACGTACACGACAGTCAAAATTACTTCCACAGAAACCATACAGGATTTTATTGGCTCAGTTTTTTGCCATCCGGCAAAAACAAGGGTATAAAATCTTAGGTTTGTTCTATATCAAGGCTCGTAACTTGGCGAAGGTATTGATAATTACATTATTGAATTATTAAATACTACATAGCATATCTTATGCTATGTAGTAGCTGGATTTACGCTGTGCTGTACTAGTTATATTTATTGCCACTTTATTTGATGTGAGCAACGGTAACACCACTACCGCCATCTGCTTGTTCTGCTGGTTCGTAGTTCTTCACTCTGGGATGCTGTTGCAAAAATGTGTGGACACCTTGTCGCAGTTTCCCAGTGCCGTAACCGTGAATAATCCAAACTGGGCCTGTAGCTTCCGAGATGGCTTTATCTAAAATATATTCGGCATCAGCTACCCGTTTACCGCGCAAATCGATGGTATTTTGGGAAGTGCGAATTTCTGGGACACTTTGCGGTGGCGGGGTTACTGCTGCTGGGGCTGGTTTGGGTTTGACGATCGCTTCGGGTTTTTGACCATCTAGAGATTCTACGTCTTGCAACTTCACGTTCATCTTCATTAGCCCAAACCGAACGCTTAACTCGCCATCTTCATCGGGGGCAGTAATTACATCTGCTATCTGTCCCAATTTTGGAATGCGGACGCGATCGCCTACTTTGGGCATAAATCCAGGTTTTGGTTTTGCTGGCGTTGCTGGCTGATAAAGTTGGCCAATTTGATTCAAAGCATTGGTTGCTTGCTGGGCCTCTTGGGCTGTGGGCGTACCTTTCTGCAAACGGCGGATCACTTGGGCAATTTCACCTTTTGCTTGGGCGATCGCTTGTTGGACTGCTATTTCCTGTGAAGCCCGCAAACTGCTTTCCCTTTCCTCCAAACTTGCGGCTTTTGCGGATACTTCTTTGTATAAACGTTCCGCTTGTTGCAACAAACTTTGGGCTTCGGCTGCTTTGGTTTCTTGACGGCGGCGTTGTGCTTCTAAGCCAGCAATTACTTGGTTAACTTCATCTGTGGCTTCTCCCACCTGGGTTTTTGCCTGTTGTACCACTTCTGGGTTCAATCCTAAGCGCAGGGCAATAGTTAAGGCGTTAGAACGTCCGGGGATGCCCCACAGGAGACGGTAAGTAGGCGAGAGAGTACTTTCGTCAAATTCAACAGAGGCATTTTCAAACCGCTCATCTTCGTATTTCAGGGCTTTTAATTCCCCGAAGTGAGTGGTGGCGATCGTTAGCTGCGCGTGGTTGGCTAAATATTGCAACAAGGCGATCGCTAAGGCGCTACCTTCAACTGGATCGGTTCCTGCACCGACTTCATCGAGTAACACTAGGGAGTGGGGAGTGGGGAGTGGGGGAGTGGAGATTTCTAAATTTTGTTCTTCCCCATTCCCTATTCCCCACTCCCTACTCCCTCTCCCCAATGCTTCTAAAATCCGACTAATGCGGCGGATGTGTCCAGAAAATGTGGATAAACTTTGCTGTAAAGATTGTTCATCGCCTATATCTGCCAGCACTTTATCAAACCAAGGTATTTCTACTGGTTCGCGGGCGGGGACAAATAAACCCACTTTGGCCATCAATGCTGCTAACCCCAAGGTTTTTAAGGTTACAGTTTTACCGCCAGTATTTGGCCCGGTAATTGTCACTACCCGAATTAGCGGGTTTATCAACAAATCTACAGGAACTACTGGTTGCCCTTGTTCGTGCTGTTGTTGCCACACTAACAGAGGATGTCGTAAATTCCGCAAGGTAATGATTTCACTATCTTCACGCTGGATAAATCGCGGGGGATTCGCTCCTAGCCAGTAACTATATCGCGATCTAGCGGTTGCCAAATCCAAAGTGGTAGCGATCGCTAACAATCTTTCTAAATCTGGTTTGACTGCGGCTACAAGTTCTGTCAAAGCACGGCGAACCGCTTCTTCTTCTGCTTGCTCTCTTCTAATTATCTGCCGCAATTGGTTGCCCAGAGGCACTACTGAATTGGGTTCCACATATAGCGTGGCACCACTAGTAGAGGTATCGTGAACAATACCGGGGATGGCATCTTTTTGGGGTGCTTTTACGGGGATGACAAAGCGATCGCCCCGTTGCGTAATTAGCTGTTCTTGAACTGCGCCAGATTTTGCCTGTAAGATATTTTGCAGCTTTTGAGTAATTTGGCTGCGTACTCGCCGCAAATCTGTGCGAATTTCTCCCAGTTTTTGACTCGCGCGGTCAGTTACCTGGGCCCGTTCATCAATACATCGGTGAATTTCCTGCTCTAGTTCTGGATAAGTCCGCAAATCGGCAACCAAATCAGTCAATATCGGCAAATCTTCCTGATTGTCAATGACACGGCGCAAATTTCTAGCACCAGCGAGGGTAGTAGCGATCGCTAACAGTTCATCCCCTGCCAAAACTCCACTGCGTTCTGCCCGTTCTAAGGAATCGCCAATATCTTGAATTCCCTCAAATGACAGTCCCGTGGTCAGGCGAGTTTCCAGCTGGTAGACTTCTTTAGTTTGCTCTAACAACTCCTCGCTGTGGATCTGAGAATCGGGTATTTTCAGATGACGCGCAGCTGTCGCCCCCAGCTTGGTTGCCGCAAAGGTGGCAAGGTGCTGGCAGAGGCGATGCCATTCTAATAGTTCTAAGGTCTCAGATTGGATCAAGGTTTCAACATCTAATCTGAAATTATCGTAACAATTTTAGCTGCTAGATGCATAATTTTTAAAGGAGAAAATTTTGCTTTAGTTAATAGTTGAGAGGTATATTCGTCCTCTACTTCTTATACATTGATGTACTTTATACTACATCAACATTTTTGTTGACTCTGACTCTAAGCGAAAACGCCACAAAAACTGATTACGCAGCAATGATTTCTTGCGCCAGAACGTAAGGCTGAACGATGAGAGTGTTAAATCGTTTAGTGCGATGACCGTTCCATTCTCCCACCTGTACTATCGTCGGTTTGGCAATCAATTGTTTATCAATCCACTGTTCCACTGATGGTATGTTATCACTGGCGATCGCTACTCCAACATCCACCAAGTTTAGCTCAAGTGCCACCAAAATTACTGCATCTCGTTGTACATGAGGAATTAGCCACTCCCACTCTGCCTCATCCAAAATTTCTGTTAATTCCGATCTTAAATCCGACATCATTCCTTAATTTGTATTGACTAAGAAACTATTTTACATTAATTACTACAGACGCGATTAATCGCGTCTCTACTTCCAATTCTTGTACAGACGCGATTCATCGCGTCTCTAAACTTCTGATTTCATCTCATCAATTTCAAATAAAGATACAATTACTCCGGCTATCGGAATAGATATAAAAACTCCTAGTAATCCTGCTACTTTAGCGCCTACTAACAAAGCAAAAAACACCACTACAGGATTAAGATTCAGCGCACCTTGCATAATTCGGGGCGCAATCAAGTTGTCTTGTATCTGCTGGAGGATAATACAAGCTATCAATACTTTCAATGCTAACCAAACACCTTGAGACAACACAAATAAAGTAATTGTGCTTACTCCCAATGTTGCTCCTATGCCAGGAATGATATCAAGAATTCCAACTATTATTGCCAATATTAAAGCAAAAGGTACTTGTAATATTAAGAAAACCACGAAAGTCGTACTTGTGAGAAATGCACTTAATAATAACTGACCTCTAAAAAATCCTAAAAATGACTTTCTGATTATAATTGTAAATCTATTGCGGCGATGTCTGGGTACAATTTTTAAAATAAAGTTCCACAGTTTGTCTCCATCTAATAACATGAAGAAAGCCACAACTGCAATCAATACAAAAGTCACAAAGTTCGTCATAAACCCTTGTAGAATAGCTAAACTAGTCACAAGACTTGAGACAGCTTGGTTCCGCAGTTGTTCTTCAATAAAACTTAAATCTATCTGTAAATTCCGGCTTCGCAAAATTCCTTCTATTCGCTCTAATAGAGGTACTAAAGAATTTAAAAATGCAGTGATACTATCAATTAATTGTTGTCCTTGAGATAAAACCGTTAAGCCCACGGTAATTATCAGACCGCCTATAATCACAATACTGAGCAAGAAAACAAGACCAACAGCTACACCGTGGGGTAAAAAACGCCGCAGCCCTTGTACGGGATAGCTGAGTAAAAAGGCCAAAATTGCAGCGAATGTGAAAATAACAATGACTGCTTCAAAATAAGCTAAAAGCTGTACAATTGCCCAGCCAGAAGCAACTAAAAGTAAAAATCTAACTAATGCTAGATTATTTAATCGCTCCCAAAAATTCTTGGCTTCAAAGCCGCTCATAATGCTGTTTAGGGTGAAATTGATGGTAGATTTGCCTAGCAGTTGCATTTAAGCACAAAGTCTGATGTCATTGCTAGAGCACATTGACATTAAACATACAGAGACTAAGGCGCGATCGCTACCTCCCTAAAGCATATATCTGAACTTGTCTAACTTATCTTCCTAAATCATGCATCTCGTTTATTACTTTGGTACACTTTTGTGTTAAGGCTTCTAATTCTTCTTTATTAGTGGAACTGGGAGCATCAATCAAGTTACCAATTCTCACGGTGATGGGAACTGCGCGGGGTAGGGACGATCCTTTTTGTAAAATCTCCTCAGTACCCCAGACACTCACGGGTAATATTGGGGCTTTTGCTTTCGCCGCCAGCAGCAATGCGCCTCTTTTGGGGTCTGTAATTCTACCATCTGGGGTGCGAGTGCCTTGCAAGAAAACACCGACAGCCCAACCATTATTAAGATATTCTAGGGCGGAACGGATGGCATTGCGATCGGCATTTCCTCGACTCACCGGGTAAGCACCATACAATTTAATCGCTTGCGCCAAAACTGGGATTTTAAACAACTCTTCCTTAGCCATGTACGCCACTGGACGACGTACACAGTTGGAGACAATTGGCGGGTCAAAATAACTAGCGTGATTACTCACTACCAGCAACGGCCCTGATTGGGGGACATTTTCCGTACCATAAATCTGGCCCCGAAAGTAAGCATGAAGCATGGGGCTGACGACCGACCATTTAAAGGCGTGGTAAAGTGCCAGACTGATAAACGGTTCGCGGTTTCTGTCCACAGAAGATAATTCAAATCAGACTGAATTTAGCATACGCGATCGCCAGGCCCAGAGCAAACGCCAAAAAGCTGTGGAGATGAATTGCTTCACCCATTTGGGAATACTAAATCCATAAAATATTAGGATTTAGCAGTATGAATACCACTACAGTCAGAATTCCCGGATATCGCATCAGTGAAGAACTTTACAATGGTTCCAGAACGCTGGTTTATCGAGGGTATCGAGAGAGTGACTCATTAAGAGTAGTGATTAAACTGCTTAAAAATCCTTATCCAAGTTTTTCTGAACTCTTGTCGTTTCGCAATCAGTACACCATAGCTAAAAATCTCAATTCCCCTCTAATCATCCAAACATATAGCCTGGAACCTTACCAGAATAGCTATGTATTGGTGATGGAAGATTTTGGAGGGATTTCTCTTAAAGATTATTTCACCTCTGTAGATACGCGATATGTTGCGTTTCTACAAGAGTTTTTACAAATTGCGATCGCACTGTGCAATACCTTAGATATACTCTACCGCGAACGGATTATTCATAAAGATATTAAACCTGCCAATATTCTAATTAATCCCAAAACCAAACAAGTTAAATTAATTGACTTTAGTATTGCATCTCTACTGCCACGAGAAACTCAAACTTTAATCAATCCTAATATATTGGAAGGCACACTTGCTTATATTTCGCCAGAACAAACTGGACGAATGAATCGGGGTATTGACTATCGCACAGATTTTTATTCTTTGGGTGTAACTTTTTACGAATTACTAACAGGAGAATTACCATTTACATCAAATGATGCAATGGAATTTGTGCATTGTCATATTGCAAAAGCACCGCTTTTAGTGCATCAGATAAATCATAAAATTCCATCTGTACTATCAAAAATCATTGAAAAATTGATGGCGAAAAATGCCCAAGACCGCTATCAGAGCGCATTAGGTCTGAAGTATGATTTAGAAAAGTGCTTGCTTCAACTGAAGGAAACAGACAAAATTGAGAGTTTTTCAATTGCACAAAGGGATGTGTGCGATCGCTTTATTATCCCCGATAAACTCTATGGACGAGAAACAGAAGTAGAAACCCTACTCCAAGCATTTGAAAGAGTTAGCTTGGGTGCAACTGAAATGATGCTGGTAGCTGGGTTTTCTGGAATTGGAAAAACGGCGGTTGTTAACGAAGTTCATAAACCGATTGTGCGCCAACGCGGTTATTTTATCAAAGGCAAATTTGACCAATTTCAGCGCAATATTCCTTTCAGTGCATTTGTGCAAGCTTTCCGGGATTTAATGGGGCAATTGCTTACAGAAAGTGATGCTCAAATCCAGCAATGGAAAAGCAATATATTAGAGGCTGTGGGGGAAAATGGACAAGTAATTATTGAAGTCATCCCCGAATTATCTAGAATTATTGATATCCAACCAGCAGTACCAGAATTATCAGGAACTGCTGCCCAAAATAGATTTAATTCAATATTTCAGAAATTTATTAGCGTTTTTACAACTAAAAAACATCCCTTAGTGATGTTTTTGGATGATTTACAGTGGGCTGATTCGGCTTCTTTCAAACTGGTTGAATTATTGATGGGTGAGGATAGCGGATATTTATTATTAATTGGTGCTTACCGGGATAATGAAGTGTCTCCAATACATCCTTTGATGATGACTTTAAAGGAGATGCATAAGGTGGGTGTAGCTATTAATAGTATTACATTGCAAGCTCTTAGTGAAAATACTTTAAATCGACTGGTTGCAGATACTTTAAATTGCATACACGATCTAGCGACACCTTTGACGCAGTTAATTTATCAAAAAACTCAAGGAAACCCATTTTTTAGTACACAGTTCCTCAAGGCTTTGTATGACGATAATTTGATTGTATTCAACTCTTATCTAGGATGCTGGCAGTGCGATATTACCCTAGTTAAACAAGCTGCATTGACTGATGATGTGGTAGAATTTATGGCGCAACAGTTACAAAAGCTGCCTTTTTCAACCCAAGGGATTTTAAAGTTAGCGGCATGTATTGGTAATCAATTTAATTTGATGACCTTAGCAGCTGTTTCTCAACAGTCAGAAAATGAAACTGCTGCCGCACTTTGGAAAGCTTTGCAGGAAGCTTTTGTTTTACCGGAAAGTGAAATTTATAAGTTTTATATTGATGATAAAGAAGCAATTTATCAACAAGAAATGTCCCATGTTATTAATTACAAATTCTCCCATGACCGCATTCAGCAAGCTGCTTATTCATTGATTCTTGATGAAGATAAAAAAGCAACTCATTTACAGATTGGACGTTTATTATTATCCAATACTTCAGATGGCGAACAAACAGATAAAATATTTGATATCGCCAATCAATTGAATATGGGAATTTCCCTGATCGCCGATGATGTTGAGAAAATTAAAGTTGCCCAAATCAATCTCAATGCTGCTCAGAAAGCGAGAAGGGCAACGGCATATTCTGCGGCTTTTAGTTATGCAGAAAAAGGGATGAGTTTGTTAGATGATAATAGTTGGCAGAGGCAATATAATATTACTCTTGGTTTGCATAATATTGCCGCAGATACAGCATTTCTGACGGGTAGTTTTGCAGAAATTACTCAATTGATGCACTTAGTAAAACTTAATTCCCAAACAGTAGTAGATAACCTTGCTGTTTATGAGGCTCAAATTCAAGCTTATAGTGCCCACAAGAATTACCAAAAGTCCATTGATACGGGTTTAGAATTTATCCAATTGTTAGGGATTAAATTACCATCGCAGCCAAGTAAATTACAAGTGTTGGCAGAATTAATCAAAACCAAGGTTTTATTGCGTGGTAATTCCTTAGAAAAGCTGTTGCAATTACCTGTGATGACAAATCCAGAAACTATTGTCGTACTGCGAATTAGCAATTTAATTTCCTATCCAGCATATTTCTGTTCGCAGCCATTAATGGCACTATTGGCATTTCTGGGTATCCAAAAATCCCTTCAACAGGGTAATTCTATCTGGTCATCTAGTTTTTATACAATCTATAGCATTATTTTATCAAATTTGCAGGAATTAGAAGCAAGTTATCAAATGGGGCAATTTTCCCTCAACTTACTAAATAAATTACCAAACCTCTACATTGAAGGAAAAATAAAAGTAAGCATAGCAATCTTCAGCCAAATTTGGCAACAACCACTCAGCAACAGCTTACACTTGATTCAAGAAGGCAAACAGGCAGCCTTGAATTGTGGAGATTTTGCTTTCGTAGGTACGGGATACTTCAATGAAATTAATGCAGGTTTCTTCTTAGGAAAGCCACTCACTGAGTTGTTACCAATCTCTGAACTCTACCATCAAGCATTGACAACGGAAATACCCGATGAAGTGAATCTACAACAAATTAGTATACTGCGGCAGGTAATGCTAAATCTGACGGAGGCATCTCCCCAACCCTATATATTAGTTGGCACAGAGTGCGATGAAACACAGCTAATTCCCCACTTTCAAGCCAGTAATGATGCTGTCTTTCTTTCTATTATTTATTGCTTCAAAGTACTTATTGCATACTTGTTTAGTAATATCTCAGTAGCACTTGATGCAGCAGATGCTTCCCTTCCCTACGAACCAGAATTAATTGGCGCCTATA
Source organism: Nostoc sp. CHAB 5834 (assembly GCA_020829485.1). Next base: position 17,211 of record JAIVFU010000072.1, read on the forward strand.
GTATTATATCTGCTTGGTTTTATGATGCCTTAACGCGATTGGCTGCTTATCCTAACTCCTCACCTCAACGAAAAAAGCAGCTACTCAAACGAGTTACCAAAATTCAGCACAACCTAGAACGACGGGCAAAATTAGTTCCTACCGACATTAAACACAAATGCGATTTAATTAGAGCAGAACGCGATCGCATTCTCGGCAATAAACTTCAAGCACAAGAATATTACGATTTGGCAATATCGGGGGCAAAACAAAACGGCTATCTTCAAGAAGAAAGTTTAGCAAACGAACTCGCGGCTAAATTTTATCTCGAATGCGGTAAAGAAAAAATCGCCCAAGTCTATATGCAAGAAGCATACTACTGTTATGCCCGTTGGGGAGCAAAAGCCAAGGTTGCTGACTTAGAAAAACGCTATCCCGAACTACTCGAATTTCTCTTGAAACAACAAAAACTTAATCTCAATCTCAATCCCTTTGAAACTATTGCCTTTGCTGGGACTTTCTCATCTACTTACACGAATACTACTGCCGGCACCAATATTTCCGACGTTTTAGATTTTACCTCTGCCCTGAAAGCAGCTATTGCTATTTCCAGTTCTCTGGAATTAGATACACTCATCGCCAGTCTCACCCGGATTATTTTAGAAAACTCTGGCGCGAGAAAAGCTGTACTGCTGCTTCCCCAAGAAAATATTTGGCAAGTACGAGCAATTACTTTTATTGATCATGAGAAAATACAAACCAGCCTCAGCCCAGAATCACTAGACAATTGTCAAGATATTGCTGTAAAAATTATCCATTACGTCAAAAATACCCAACAAACAGTGGTTATAGACAATTGCAAAACAGATATTCCTGGCTTAATTGGGGAATATATGTTGTCACATCAACCCCAAAGTGTATTTTGTACTCCGATTATTAATCAAGGGCATTTGGTGGGGATTCTCTACCTAGAGAATCAAATGATTCAAGGGGTATTTAACAGCGATCGCCTCAGCGTCATTCACTTATTGTCTTCTCAAGCCGCAATTTCTCTAGAGAATGCTCGACTGTATCAACAAGCAGGAATTGCATTACAAGATTTACAACAAGCACAGTTGCAAATTGTTCAAAGTGAGAAAATGTCAGCCTTGGGTAATTTAGTTGCTGGGGTAGCCCATGAAATGAATAATCCTTTGGGCTTTATTTATGCCAGCCTCCAAGAAGCTAAACCCACTGTTACAGATATTGTTGAACACTTGAGGCTATATCAAGAAAGTCTACCAAATCCAGGCGATGAAATCAAAGACCATGCCGAAAAAATTGACTTAGATTATAGCTTAGAAGATTTACCCAAGATAATTGATTCAATGGTGATGGCGTGCGATCGCCTGGAAAATATCAGCACTAGTTTAAGAACTTTCTCCCGCGCCGATAAAGATTACAAAGTACGATTTAACATCCATGAAGGTATCAATAGCACGATTTTAATTCTCAAACATCGTCTCAAAGCAAATGAACAACGTCCAGAAATTGAAGTAATAACTGATTATGGAAATTTGCCGCAGATTGAATGTTTTCCTGGGCAATTAAATCAGGTATTTATGAATATTCTGGCAAATGCTATTGATGCCCTAGATGAATCAAATAAGGGCAGAAGTTTCAAGGAAATTAAGTCCAATCCCAACAGAATTACAATTAAAACCTCCTGGGAAAATGAGGGCGTGAAAATTGCAATCGCTGATAATGGCAAGGGGATGAATGAATCAGTGAAAGAAAAGATTTTCGACCATTTATTTACTACAAAAGGTGTAAGTAAAGGTACGGGATTAGGATTAGCGATCGCTCGGCAAATCGTTGAAGAAACCCACGGTGGCAAATTGAGTTGTAACTCTGTTCTAGGTGAGGGTACAGAATTTATTATTGAAATTACCGTCTAAAACTTTTCTCTTGTTTATAAACAACTTCATAGATTCTGGGAACACTAAATCTGTAAGTATTAAAGATTTAGCAGTATGGATAGCACTCTTGTCAATATTCCCGGATATCGCATCTATGATTTACTCTACAATGGTTCCAGAACCATAGTTTATTGCGGTTATCGAGATGACTCTTTACCTGTGGTGATTAAACTGCTGAAAAATCCTTATCCCAGTTTTAGCGAACTCTTGTCGTTTCGTAATCAATACACCATTGCCAAAAATCTTAACTCACCTCTAATCATCCAAACTTATAGCCTGGAACCTTATCAAAATGGCTATGCGTTGGTGATGGAAGACTTTGGGGGGATTTCTCTTAAAGAATGGGGAACGGGGAAAAACCTCCGAAATATTACGGAGTTTTTACAGATAGCGATCGCACTATGCAACGCCTTAGATATACTATACCGTTCGCGCATTATTCATAAAGATATTAAACCCGCCAATATTCTAATTAATCCCAAAACCAAACAAGTTAAATTAATTGACTTTAGTATTGCATCTTTACTACCACGGGAAACTCAAACACTAATGAATCCCAATGTGTTGGAGGGGACACTTAGTTATATTTCTCCTGAACAAACAGGAAGAATGAATCGAGGGATTGACTACCGGACTGACTTTTATTCATTAGGTGTGACTTTTTACGAATTATTGAAGGGAGAATTACCGTTTCAATCAAACGAGCCGATGGAATTGGTACATTGCCATTTAGCAAAACTTCCACCATCCCTTCGGGAAGTCAAAAGTGAAGAAATTCCGCAAGTCTTGTCAGATATCGTGATGAAATTGATGGCGAAAAATGCCCAAGATCGCTATCAGAGTGCATTAGGACTGAAATTTGATTTAGAAAAATGTTTATCTCAACTCTCAGAAACTGGTGAAATTAAAAGTTTCCCAATTGCCCAACGAGATGTGTGCGATCGCTTCATTATTCCTGATAAACTCTATGGACGGGAAACAGAAGTAGCAACCCTACTCCAAGCATTTGAAAGAGTTAGCCTTGGTGCAACAGAAATGATGCTGGTAGCTGGTTTTTCCGGTATTGGTAAAACCGTTGTAATTAATGAAGTTCATAAACCGATTGTTAGACAACGCGGTTATTTTATCAAAGGTAAATTTGACCAATTTCAACGGAATATTCCATTAAGTGCATTGGTGCAAGCATTTCGAGATTTCATGGAGCAACTATTAACAGAAAGTGATAGCCAAATCCAGCAATGGAAAAGCAAAATATTAGCGGCTGTGGGTGAAAATGGACAAGTAATTATTGAAGTCATCCCGGAATTAGAAAGAATTATTGGTCAACAACCATCGCCTCCAGAATTATCAGGAAATGCAGCACAAATTAGATTTAATTTAATATTCCAAAAGTTTACCCAAGTCTTTACCACTGCCGAACATCCATTAGTAATGTTTTTAGATGATTTACAATGGGCAGATTCAGCATCGCTGAAGTTAATGCAGTTATTAATGGCTGATACAGGACATCTTTTATTAATTGGTGCATATCGTGATAACGAAGTCGAAAAAGCACATCCGTTAATGTTGACTTTGAGTGAAATTGAAAAAACACAAGCAACGATTAATACTATTACATTAGCACCACTAAATCAAGGACAAGTGAATCAGTTAATTGCTGACACACTTAAATGTTCTGAGGATTTAGCGTTGCCTCTTTCGCTACTTGTATCTCAAAAAACTCAAGGTAATCCATTTTTTACTACACAATTTATCAAAGCATTACATCAAGATAGGCTGATTCAATTTAACTTTAAGTCAGGCTTTTGGGAATGTGACATTGCACAAGTGACTACTCAAGCGGTTACGGATGATGTTGTCGCGTTTATGGCATTTCAACTACAAAGACTGCCACAATCAACTCAAAATATCTTGCAGTTAGCTGCTTGTATTGGCAATCAATTTGATTTGGCAACTTTGGCAATTGTTTCAGAATCATCGGAAATCGAAACGGCTGCTGATTTGTGGAAAGCTTTGGAAGAAGGCTTACTTTTAACTACTGGTGATGTTTATAAATTCTTTCAACACAGTGGGCAGGATTCTGATTCAAAGCCTTTTAATTTTAATTTACAAGTCCCCACCTATAAATTTTTACACGATCGCGTTCAACAAGCTGCTTATTCTTTAATTCCAGAAGCTCAGAAGCAGACTACTCACTTAAAACTAGGTCAGCTACTATTAAATAATATTTCTCCCAGCCAACAAGAAGACAAAATATTTCAAATTGTTAGTCAATTGAACCTGGGGTTAAAGTTAATTACCCAACAGATAGAACGAGATCAACTAGCTCAGTTAAATCTGTTAGCTGGACGGAAAGCTATAACTGCCACTGCCTATACTGCTGCCATTGACTATCTAACACTAGGAATGGAACTGCTAACAGCAGATAGCTGGCAAAGTCAGTACGATCTCACCCTAGCACTATATGAAAATGCAGCAAAAGCAGAATACTTAAACACCAACTTTGAACAGGCCATCAAACTCACAGACCTGATTTTGCAGCAAACTACGCAGATGTTAGACAGAGTTAAAGCTTATGAACTGAAAGTCCAGATTTATATTGCCCAAGATCAGCAAGTTAAAGCTATTGAAACAGGGTTAAAAGCACTGGAGCAGTTAAACATTTCGTTGAGTTCACCTGATGTAGAACCGGAGAATCGTTTAGCTCAACTACCAACTTTAACAAATTTAGCTAATATTCCAGAAATGACCAATCTGGAATCTCTGGCTGCACTACGGTTGCTGATTAGCATTACACCTCCTGTTCATCATGTAAAACCGGATATGTTTCCGTCAGTAGCGCTGACAATGCTCCATCTTTGCCTTGAACAGGGACATTCATCCTTGGCTGCTTTTGCCTATGGAAGTTATGGTGTATTTCTTTGTGCTGTAATCGGAGATGTCGATACCGCTTATTACTCAAGTCAAATAGCTTTAAAGCTACTAGAACAATACCAGAGTAAAGAAATCAGTTCAAAAATTTATATGCTTTTTGGTGCTTTTATCTGTGCTTACAAAGAGCATGGTCGAAATACAATCACAGCTTTACGAGAAAGTATCCAGTGTGGGCTAGAAGTTGGAGATATTGAACACGCTAGCTATTCAATGATGGCTGAATGTACGCATTTATTCTTAATTGGAGAAACTCTAGATGCTGTTGAAGAAAAGCAAACCAAATATATTAATCTACTTTTAAAACTCAAACAAAAACATTGTGTTGATTATGCCCAGGTTTGGAGGCAAGTCACCTTCAATTTACTCGGTAGATCCTCTTATCAATATTACTTGACTGGTATTGATTTTGATGAGACAGAAATGCTGTCGCATCTTCACACCACCCACAATCATCAGTCACTATTTGCCATCTATCTTGCCAAAACAGCTATCCTTTATACCTTTGATCAGTATGAACAGGCTGCAAGCAATGCAGAAAAAGCCACCGAGTATATGGATGGAGCTTTTGGTCTACTTTTAGTTGTGGCACATAACTTTTACTACTCTTTGTGCTTACTTGCAAATTATTCTAGCTGCGATCGCCAACAGGATCAGCAAGAATGTTGGCTAAATCAGGTAGTTAGCAATCAAAAACTTATGCATTACTGGGCTGGCTATGCTCCTGTTAATTTTCAGCACAAGTATGATTTAGTTGAGGCAGAAACAGCGCGGGTAATGGGAGACAAGCTCAAAGCGATGGAATATTACGATCGCGCCATAACTCTTGCCAAAGCCAACGGCTACATCCAAGAAGAAGCACTTAGTAACGAATTAGCAGCCAAATTCTATCTCGGCTGGGATAAAGAAAAAGTCGCCCAAGCATATATGCAAGAAGCATACTACTGCTACGCTCGTTGGGGCGCAAAAGCCAAAGTGGAGGATTTAGAAAAACGCTATCCCCAACTACTCCAATCCATTCTGCAACAGCAACGAATCAACTTCAAACACGACGAAACTATTAGCTTTCGTGGCACTTCCTCTTCCACTCGCACTTCTAGCACTGGCAGCACCAGTATTTCTGATGCACTAGATTTTACTTCAGTTCTCAAAGCGGCTCAAGCTATCTCCAGTTCTCTAGAATTAGATCAACTTGTTGCCAGCCTCAGCCGCATTATCCTCGAAAACTCCGGCGCGAAAAAAGCTGCACTAATTCTTTCCCAAGAAGATACTTGGCAAGTTAGGGCAATTACCTCAAATTCCCAGATTGATATCCAAACCATTCTTAAACCACAATTGATAGACAATTGTCAAGATATCCCCGTAAATATTATCAATTACGTCAAAAATACTAAGCAAACAGTTGTTATAGACAATTGCACAACACATATTATTGGGTTAATTGGAGAATATATGCACCGAACACAACCCCAGAGTGTATTATGTACTCCGATTATTAATCAAGGGCGTTTAGTGGGGATTCTTTATCTAGAAAATCGACTGACGCAAGGAGTATTTACTAGCGATCGCCTTTCTATTATAAATTTCCTCTGCACTCAAGCTGCAATTTCTTTGGAAAATGCCCAATTATATAATCATCTCCAAGAGAGAGAAAAATTCCTCAGTAGTATTTATGAAGGTGTTGGCTGTCTCATTTTTGTGGTCGATATCCGAGATAATGGTAGATTTGAGTACACAGGATGGAGTAAATCGTGCGAATTAGCGGTTGATATACCTGCTTCCCAAGTACTGGGTAAAACTCCGCAAGAAGTAATCGGTTCTGATGAAGGTGCAGCAGTCGAGCAAAAATATCTGCATTGTTTCCAAACTGGAATACCCATCACCTATGAAGAATGTTTAACATTTAATCACCAGAAAATTTGGTGGTTAACCACACTCAGTCCATTAAAAGATGAGATGGGCAAAGTTTATCGCGTAATTGGGACAACTATTAATATTAGCGATCTCTACGAGGAGCTTCGCTTACGCAAACAAGCTGAAGAAGCGGTAACAGAAAAATCTCAAGCACTCACAACAGCTTTAGCAGATTTACAACAAGCGCAATTACAAATTGTTCAGAGTGAGAAAATGTCAGCATTGGGTAATTTAGTTGCTGGGGTAGCCCATGAAATGAATAATCCTTTGGGCTTTATTGCTGCTAGCCTCAAACAAGCTAAACCCACTATTGCTGATATTGTTGAACACTTAAAACTATATCAAACAAGTCTCTCAAATCCCAATGATCAAATCAAAGAACATGCCGAAGAGATTGATTTAGATTATACCTTAGAAGACTTACCAAAAATTATTGATTCAATGGTGATGGCGTGCGATCGCCTGAAAAATATCAGCACTAGTTTAAGAACATTTTCTCGTGCTGATAAAGATTATAAAGTACCGTTTAATATCCACGAAGGTATCGACAGTACGATTTTAATTCTCAAACATCGTTTGAAAGGAAATGAACAACGTCCAGCAATTGAAGTGATAATTGATTATGCTAAATTGCCCAAAATTGAATGTTTTTCTGGGCAATTGAATCAGGTATTTATGAATGTTTTGGCAAATGCTATTGATGCGCTGGATGAATCAAATGTGGGAAGGAGTTTTGAGGAAATTAAGTCCAATATCAACCGAATTACAATTAAAACCTCTTTGGTAAATGAAAAAGTAAAAATTGCTATTGCTGATAATGGCAAGGGGATGAATGAATCAGTCAAACAAAAGATTTTTGACTACTTATTTACTACAAAAGGCGTGGGAAAAGGGACAGGATTGGGGTTAGCGATCGCTCGTCAAATCGTTGTAGAAAAACATGGAGGAGCGATCGAGGTAGATTCTAGACCAGGTGAAGGTACTGAATTTGTGATCTACTTACCAATGTAGTATATACCTACGTTTGCATATCGACATGAATTTTCTGGAAATCTTCAGCCTAAATACTTATCTCTGCCATTCCATGCTTACCCAATTTAGACAAATATTTAACAAACAGTCGCCTTTAAAGTCTGTCCATGTTGTTAAGAATCGTCCCACCTCACTTACCCAGAAAACATTAATTAATATGGCACTGCGAGTAATGGCGGTGGTACTCGTGTCTGCTGGGGTGAGCTATATCCATGTCATGTCTCGTTTGGAAACCCAGACCCAAACGCAGCTAGAAAAGTACATTAGCGCACGGGGAGAGCAAGAAAGCAGCATCTTTCAACTTGCACAGGATAACCTCGCTTTGCTGCGCGATCGGCTTTTGCTGGAATTCAAACAACCAACTAATATTGATTTCCAGGCTGAATTTGAGCGGCAGTATTTTTCCTGGAACGATGGTACGCGACGCAATTTTCCTCAAAATCGACAGATCAAAGACTTTGATTCGACTCGATATGCGGGATTATTCATTGGTCGAAATGTGCAAATTACTGAAGAACTACAGCAACGCCTGTTCAGGGCTAACACACTAATTAGTGCCTACGCGTCTGCTTGGTCTAATAGGTTTGTCGATACCTATTTTGTGACACCAGAAAATGTATCGGTTTGCTACTGGAAACGGGTGCCGTTCGCGTTGCAGTCACCGTCCGATCTCTATCATCCAAAAGAGGAATATTTCTATATTGCCGATCCTCAACATAACCCGTCTCGATCGCCGAAATGGACAGGTGTTTATCTTGATCCAAGTGTTAAGCTCTGGATGGTTTCAGCAATTGTACCTATCTATGAGGGCGATCGCTTCCTGGGTATTGTGGGACATGATGTGGTCTTAACCAAACTGATGGAGCATACGATTCAGGATCAATTACCAGGCACCTACAATCTAATTTTTCGCTCAGACGGTCGTTTAATTGTCCACCCCCACCGCACTGCGGAAATTCAGCAAGCTCAGGGTCAACTCAAAATCGATGCAATTAACGATCCCCATCTCAACCGCATTTTTCAGCTAGTAACAAAAGCTAAACCCAAAACCCACATCCTTGAAAATAGCCAAGATCGTGAATACTTAGCAGTGACTCGCTTACAAGGCCCAGACTGGTATTTTGTCACAGTCTATCCGAAATCACTGCTAGCGGGGGCAGCATGGGATACGGCTCAATTTATCTTAATATCCGGTGCAGTGGCGCTGCTGGTTGAAGTGTTGTTGCTCTTGTCGGTGTTGCAACAACAAATCGCTAAACCCCTCCAGCAATTAACCGCCGCTAGTAACCAAATTGCTAACGGTGATTTTGCGATCGATCTCGATACCACGCGACAGGATGAACTGGGAGGACTTGCTAGTTCTTTCAACAGTATGGCAAGTCAATTAAAGACTTCTTTCATCGAACTTGAACAGGTAAATAATGCGTTAGAGCTAAGGGTTGAGGAGCGGACAACAACATTACAAAAGACACTTGAAGAACTACGTCGGACTCAAGCCCAGATGATCCAGAGTGAAAAAATGTCAGCCTTGGGGCAACTAGTGGCAGGTGTGGCACATGAGATCAATAATCCTGTTAGCTTTATTCACGGCAACCTTACCTATGTACAAAATTATGCTCAAGATTTATTAGAATTTATTCAGCTTTATCAGTATCACTATCCCAATCCAGTCGCTGAAATTCAAGCTGAGGCTAAAAAATTGGATCTGGAATTTATTCGAGATGATCTGCCCAAAATGCTGTCTTCGATGGAAATTGGCACCAATCGCATTTGTGAAATTGTGTTATCACTTCGCAATTTCTCCCGTTTAGATGAAGCTGAATTTAAGGCGGTTGATATTCATGAGGGCATTGATAGTGCGTTATTAATTTTGCAACATCGTTTGAAAGCCCAACCGCAGCGTCCAGCAATAGAAGTGGTAAAAAACTATGGTAACTTGCCTTTGGTGATCTGCTATCCCGGACAACTCAATCAGGTATTTATGAATATTCTGTCTAATGCGATTGATGCGTTAGAAGATGCAAATCAACAGCGCCCGCCTACAGAGATTGCTTCACATCCCAATACAATTTGGATTCAGACTCAGTTAGTATCAGAAAACCAAATCATGATTGCGATCGCAGATAATGCTCTTGGAGTTCCAGACACAATTCTAACAAGATTATTTGACCCCTTTTTCACAACTAAAAATGTGGGTAAAGGAGCTGGATTAGGTTTATCTATCAGCTATCAAATTGTGACTGAACTACATCAAGGTAAACTTGATTGTAATTCCATAGTAGGAAAGGGCACAGAATTTGTCGTAACCCTACCGATAAAAGCTAACTTAATAAGCTGATGCGCGTCTAAACTATATAAACACGATGTCGTTAACTGTTGACTGTTGACGGGTTTTCAGTCATCAGTCATCAGTCATCAGTCATCAGTCATCAGTCATCAGTCATCAGTCATCAGTCATCGCATAAAGAATTAATCAGGCAAATCAGCAACACTCTGGATATTTTTTAATATTAAGTCAGGGCTACTACGTTTAATTAAACCAGTTAGCACTTTACCAGGGCCAATTTCTATTACTCGCTCAATTCCGTTGGCTGGTAATTGCAGACAAATTTCTCGCCATCTTACAGAACCAGTCATTTGTTTATTTAGGCGCTGCTTTAAAATCTCGGCATCAATAGACGCAATTGGTTCTACATTAGACAACACTGGCACAGTAGCTGGCTGAAATTCCACGGATTCTAGAATGTCTTGGAATTCCGCAGCTGCTGGTGCTATTAAATGTGAATGAAATGCTCCAGAAACTTTTAAGGGAATAGCCCGCTTTGCTTTAACTTGAGTCATTACCGCTTGTACAGCTTCAGTCGTGCCTGAAATTACCACCTGGGCCGAACTATTATCATTTGCTATTACCACATCAGGCATTTGAGCAATGACTTTTTCTAACTGTTCGCAATCAAAGTTCATCAAAGCCGCCATCATCCCACCGACGGCACTATCCATGAGTTCTGCACGGCGCTTTACTAGATATAAACCAACTGACCACTCAAAGACACCCGCTATATAAAGGGCAGTATATTCTCCCAAACTGTGACCAGCAACTAAATCTGGCTTGTGTCCTCGTTCCCGAAGCAGGTCAGCAAGAATGCTTTCAACAACATAAAGACTTGGCTGAGTGTATAGCGTCTGTGATAACTTTTCTTCTTCGTTTTTACAGGTTTCGGTTATAGACCAGCCCAAAATCTCCTCAGCTTTGGCAAGCTTATCTTTAGCCGATGGTATATCTAATAAATCCATTCCCATTCCCAGCGCTTGGGAACCTTGTCCGGGAAACACCCATGCAGTTTTTGTCATTTGTCAATAGTCAGTGGTCATTGGTCATTTGTCATTTGTCATTGGTCATTCACAAAGGACAAATGACTAATGACTAATGACAAAATATTTACCTTCCCCATTGGAAAATTGCCGCACCCCAGGTAAGACCGGCACCAAAGCCGGATGTAGCAACTATGTCATTGGGTTTAATTTTCCCTTGGCGTACTGCTTCATCTAAGGCTAACGGGATGGAAGCAGCTGAAGTATTGCCATACTGGGCAAGATTACTTATAACTTTCTGTTCTGGGACATTCAGCCGTTGGGCAACAGCATCAATAATTCGCTGATTGGCTTGATGCAATAGCAGCCAATCTATTTGCTCAACGCTGAGATTGGCTTGAAACAAGGCTTTATCAATGATTTCTGGCACTTTTTGGACAGCAAAGCGGTAGACTTCTTTGCCGTTCATCGTAATCGGTTGGTAAGTGCCTTTTGTAATATTTACATTAGGGAGCAGTTCTTGGGAAGCGCCTGCATAAGCAAGGTTGAGGTAATGGTTTTGAGTACCATCACTTTTAAGGGCAAATCCTAATAAGCGATCGCTTTTGTCAGCCTGTAATACTACTGCCCCTGCACCATCACCAAATAATACACAAGTGCGCCGATCTTCCCAATCTACCCACCGAGACAGGATATCTGCCCCAATCAACAATACATTTTTATATACACCTGTTCTAATGTATTGGGCTGCTGTAACCAGACCAAACACGAAGCCAGAGCAGGCTGCTGTTAAGTCAAAGGCTACTGCGTTAGTGGCTCCCAATTGCGCCTGTACTTGACAAGCACTACCAAACAAATCATCAGGGGTGGAAGTCGCCAGCAGAATTAGGTCTAGGTCTTCTGGTTTAATTCCCGAAGCTGCGATCGCATTACGGCTGGCGGCAGTAGCTAGCACACTCAAGGACTCAGATGGCAGCGCTAATCGCCGTTGACGAATTCCGGTTCTCGTGGCAATCCACTCATCTGATGTTTCAACTACTTCACTCAATATCTGGTTGTGTAGGGAAGTTGCTGGTACTGCCGAGCCACTTCCGGTAATTGCTACGCCTAAGTTTTGCACTCCTAATCTCCCAAGCTATCAGCTTTTTGTCTTTTGTCATTTGATCCTTTGTCATTTGTCCTTTGTCATTTGTCCTTTGCCAGTTGTCCAAAGTCCAATTGCAAATGACTAATGACCAATGACTAACCGCTCTCGCGCTCTAGGATATATTGGGACTGAATTCGTTGTACCACTTGGTTGTCAACGGCTTCTTTGGCCATACGAATTGCATTAAAAATTGAAGGAGCTTGGGAGCTACCGTGACCGATAAAACAGACTCCTGCCACGCCTAGCAGCAATGCACCGCCATGTTCTGCGTGATCCATGCGCTGCTTAATCCGCTTCAGGTTTGGTTTTAAGAGTGCTGAACCGATTTGACCGTGTAATCCTTGGGGTAATTCTTCCCGCAGAATTTGCAGAATCACTTCTCCGACTGCTTCGGCAAATTTTAATAATACATTCCCCACAAAGCCATCGCAGACAATTACATCAAAGCGGCCGGAAAGCACATCACGCCCTTCGGCATTGCCAATAAAATTTATTTGAGAATTTTCGCGGAGCATTTGGTGAGCGCGGACGGCTGCATCATTGCCCTTAGACTCTTCTTCACCGATATTCAACAAACCTACCTTCGGTTCAGTTGTACCTAAAACATATTGACTGTAAGCCGATCCCATGACGGCAAACTGCTCTAAAAACTTCGGACGGCAATCTACATTCGCGCCGACATCAAGTACCAATACTGGCTTACCAGCAATAATTGTGGGAAAAACAGTCCCTATGGCTGGGCGGTCAATTCCCGGCAATCGTCCTAAGCGGAGCAAAGCTGATGCCATTGCTGCCCCAGAGTGACCCGCAGAAAACACGGCATCTGCTTTTTGCTGCTTGACTAAATCCATCGCCACATTGATAGAAGCCTTGCGTTTGCGTCTAACTGCATTTAAAGGCTCCTCATCCATAGCGATCGCTTCCTGTGCAGTCACGATCTCCACCTGCCCTAAATTCGTTTTTGGCGGCAAGGCAGCTTCTATTTGTTGAGGATCACCAACTAGTAATATATCTACACCCAATTCTTCCCTTGCTCGCAATGCGCCAGCAACGATTTCACCGGGTGCGTGATCCCCCCCCATTGCGTCAATTGCGATCCTTACGCGAGTCGATCCCATTGCTCACAGTTTCTAGAAACCTTACAAATTTTACCAGATGGCAAAGCCCGAAAAAGCTTAACTTTCTGACCGCCAAATTATTTCTGTTACTATTGCAACAATTTTTGCTGGCAAGCTCAAGATAGCACGAATTGTTTGGGAGTAGGGAGTGGGGAGTGGGGAGTGGGGTATTGAGCATGGAGAACAGGCAGAGGTAATCTTTATTCTTCCGTCTTGCCCCCTGCCCCCTGCCCCCCCCCCCCCCCCCCCCCCCCCCCCCCCCCCCCCCCCCCCCCCCCCCCCCCCCCCCCCCCCCCCCCCCCCCCCTAGCGTCCGAACGCCGTAGCCGGTTGCCCCCACACTGTCGTAGCCATTTTCTTTATCTGTCCACACAGGGCCAGCAATATCTAAGTGCGCCCAAGGTGTATCTTTGACGAATTGCTTAAGGAAAAGGGCGGCGGTAATAGAACCACCTGGGCGCGGGCCGGTATTTTTCATGTCCGCAATGCCTGACTTTAGCCCTTCAAAATATTTTTCTTCCATTGGCATCCGCCAAATCTTTTCTCCTGAAGTTTGGGCAGCTTTCTCTAACTGGGAAGCTACAGCATCATCTGGAGTGTACAAACCAGCAATATCCTCACCCAAGGCTATGACGTTAGCGCCGGTCAGGGTGGCTAAATCCACGATCGCATCTAATCCCAATTTGTCAGCATACACTAAGGCATCTGCTAGGGTTAAACGCCCTTCAGCATCGGTGTTGTTAACTTCGATTGTTTTGCCGTTTGATGCGGTAAGAATGTCTCCAGGGTGCATAGCGCGACCGCTAATCATGTTTTCAGCCACCGCCGAGATGAAGTGAACCTCAACATCTGGCTTAATTTGAGCAATTGCTTTTGCCGCGCCCAAGATAGCAGCTGCACCGCCCATATCCATTTTCATGGTTTCGATGCCGCTACCTGCACCTTTAATGTTGAGTCCACCGGAATCGAAGGTTACACCTTTACCAATAATTGCTAATTTCCTTTTGGGTGTACCTTCTGGCTTGTAAGTCAGGTGAATGAATTTAGGTGGCAACTCGGAAGCTTGCGCTACTCCCAAAAAAGCACCCATACCCAACTTTTCACAGTCTTCTCTTTCCAGAATTTTTACTTGTAAACCGTGATCCTTTGCGATCGCTTGAGCAGTTTCTGCCATAGTAATTGGTGTTACTGCATTAGCTGGTGCTGCTACTAACTCCCGTGCCAAGTTTACCCCTGACACAATTTGATTGGCGCGGGTGATGGCTGCTTCTTGTCCACCGAATCCTAGTAAATCTACGGTTTCTATTTGTGAACCTTTATCTTCTGGTTCTGATTTAAAGCGAATATCTTGGTAAAGCGCCAATTCTACACCTTCTGCGAGCGCTTGGGCGCTTGCAGCTGGATCGTTATTCCACAATGGGAAATTAAATCCCAAAATTTTGCTTTTTTGCTTTTTTGCCACTCTGGCTACAGCAGCAGCAGCGCGTCGCAAAGTGTCGAGTTTTAGTTCATCTGGTTTACCTAAGCCTACCAAAATCAATTTCCGCACTGGGCTACCAGGATTCACACGAGTGAAGATAGTACTATTGGCTTTACCTTTAAATTCTTCTTCAGCAATTAGTTCTTTTAATACCCCGGAAAACTTTTGATCTAAAGTTGCCAATTCTCCAGTTAACTCTACTGCATCTTCAAATAATCCAATTGCCAAACTATCGCCTGCCCACTCTAGCAAAGGCTTATCACTAGGTTGAATTGTCATGTTGGGATTTTGTGTAAATATTCCTTCTTGTACCAGTATTGCTCAAAATTCTGGTTTCATGGTGAGGGGAATGGGCATGGGGTATTGGGTATGGGGCATGGGGGAGTAGGAAGCAGTAGCTATAATTTAATTTGGTATAAATAGCACTCTTGAATGAGTCTTTGATACTCATTAATCCACCTCAGTAGTTATATTTTAGTGCTGAGAGTGTCAATCGATATACTGTTGAAAATACTTTCAAGCATAACTATTTGATTAGGCTTTTTGCGATCGCAACACCTTGCCCCTACATAAATGTTAATTTATTTGCTAAATAATTGACACTTTTTTTTTCAGTAGTGTATTTTAGTGTATATGCGGTGTGTTACAACTGATCGCTGCATCTTGGATAAATCTTGAAAAGTTTATAACGAAAGTTGTGATGCCTTTAATTAGTGCTATTTTTTACTCTCGTTATAAAATATTCAAAACCTTGTTTATACCTACTTAGTTGCAAACAAAAATTTTTTATTTCGGTTAATAAAACAAGGTTTTGAACAAGATTCAACGCCAACATCTTTTTCTCTTACCAGAGAAATAAAAGAGTGTTAAATAACTTTACAATGTGTTACCGAACAGGACGTATCTTCTCTGCCACTCTTTAACGAAATTTAGGAGACTCATTTTTATGAAGACAATCAGACTTTTAAAATATTTTCTCTTGCCTATATCTTCTTTACTACTCTTGACAACTATATTAAGCCTTACAGTAAGAGCACAATCGCAGCGTGCTTTTACTGGTGGTAGTACTTCTGGATATGTTGATCGTAGTGGTATTAATATTCTTCTAGGTTTTAACCCAGACAAATCCTGTAGTGTACTTATGTCAGATTTGAGTAACTTCCTTTTGTATCCTAACAATCAAGTTACAATACGTCACTTAACAAATTACCAAACTGTTAATAATTCCTTTGGTGGCTATACAGCAGCAAGGTTGAGTAAAGACATATATGGAAATTTCATTGGATCGGATAATCGACTACTCAGTACAAGGACTTTGACTCTTGATGCTCCTACTTTTGATCCTAACTATCCTAGTTTTGGAGGAGGACGATCTCAGCCGTTTGACGTGCAACAACCCGATCCAATATCTTATAAGATAGATCCAGTGAGAAGAAATATCATTTTCAATGGGCAATACGGGCCTTACAACATGACTTGTCTTGATGATAAGTTCGCAATTGTCAACACAGGCGATAGCATAGAAACCTTTACATTTTTTAAATCCACAGGACCTAAGTAACGCGATGTGCAACTTATTCTGTCACAAGACTATCAAACTGTAATGGTTCCAAACCAAACAGACGATTTAGCCAGACACAAACAGTATGAGCCAACACTTTGCGATTCAAACGACTTGTCAAATGC
>JAIVFU010000073.1 GCA_020829485.1 Nostoc sp. CHAB 5834
TGATTGGTGGTATTCAAGCTAGAGGGGAAAAAGGAAACTACAGTATACAACGTATTAAATTTAGCTCTAACAGTTCTGGTTAACTTTTCGTTACATAGTTATGATTTTTCCTGCCGACTTACTTATAACCGTTGCAAAAACTTAATTTGCTCTTTGGGGGTAATTTGCAATAGCTGCTGTTGTAGCCAAAAACGATCAATGTCTGCGGCTGTGCCAATTTGACGGTTCCCGTAACCTACTTTGTTAATAAATTGCTGCATTCGTTCATATCCAGCCCTACGTGCTAGTACTTGATAGAACCAAACAGTTGAATCTTTAAAGCCTTGACGCAAATTGGTATCATGATTCCAAGCATCAATTTCTCGGTGAATTCCATCCCAAGTCAGAACCGCCACATCATCAGGGACTATACCTATTTCTAAAGCTACCAGCGCGTTAAAAATTTTGAATGTTGAAGCTGGAGCGATGTCTACGACGGGCTACGCCTACGCAGTTGCATTACGTTGAGGATTGTGTTCATAGAAGCGGTTATTTTTTGAGTCGTAAATCAAGATTGAGCCTTCACGTCCGAATTCTTGAAAATGTCGCCCCAAATTTGGCGCTTTAACAGCAAGACGTTCAGATGAGGTTGAAGCCGATTGAGCCACAACATACATTACCCCAAAAGTAATCACACTTAATACAATAAGACATCCAATAACTGTAAAGATAATAGCTTGCGTTCGGTAACGCCGAAGAGATGGCCACATACTAAACAAGATATTTTTCATTGCATATTTCATAGAATCACCAGCAAGATTCTACACTGCAATATTGCTCCTTTTCAAAGCTATTGATTATACAATTTCAGTTGAAGAATCATACAAATGAGTTGGTAATGGCATAGCATTGCCATGCTATTATAATAAATATATATCAGGGTTTTCGTGAATTAGTATTATAGGTTATTTATCAATAGCACTTGTATTAATCTTACACAGAGGCGCAGAGAAAAGCGATAATTGCTTTGGCAGGCTGCTGGATTCTCGCCAGAATTAGTTAAAGCAGCGTGTAAAATTTCTCAAAATACTCTCATCAAATAAAATTGAAAACCTATTTTAGCATTAGTGTGCGGAGGCAGACTCTGCTTATATAGAAGCGATTTCCAGCCGCCTATATTATTTTTTTTAGAGAGTTATTAAACAGGTTTAAGGTGCTTGACAAAATTCTTGTAGCTTGGCACAATTATCAATAATAATACAAAATTCAGAATTCAGAATTTAGAATCAATTAGTAGAGGATTCAAAACCGTTACTTTCTACTAAAGCACCGAATTATTATTTCGGTGTGGGGCTTAAGCCAGTTTATTGATCCACCAGTTACACAGAATTAAATTCTGAATTCTGGCGACTGAATTATGTTTTATTAACTGAAGTATTTTTTGGAACACCATAATGCTGAAAACAACTTATCAAACAGAAAAAAATTTTTTTTCTATTAGATTTGATGACCTTGATGAAGGTTCATTATCTGAATTAAGCTCCGACGAAGCCTCTGAAATTACTGGAGGTTTTCAAGTTATCAATGATTCAGGTGAGACGAGAGCTTTTTATAACTTTGGAGCGTCCGTATTTGCAAAACGCCAAGTTTTACAACCTGGAGAAACTGGTGATTATGATGGAGAATATATTTTATATAATTCTTCAAGAACCTCATTTCAACCAAGATTATCACGGAGACTTGCTTCAGATGACTTCGTAAGTTTTCGTCGGCAGGGAAATAATACCATAGTTCTTAATACTACTGGAATTGTCGCTCTTGCCGTCGTGGCATCAGAGTCTGCTGAATTCTAAAATTGGCGTAGGTTGGGGAGCCACTGCGCCCTTGCGGTTTCACCACTTCCCTGCGGGGAAGCAAGCTACGCGCAGCGTTTCCCATTCTCCCCAGGGCTGTGGGAGGAGGCGAGCAAAGCTCATTGGTGTCAACTTAAGCTAAAAGTAGCTTAACTGTTAGCTGACTCGCCCGCCTCGAACTAAAGTTCTAGGCTAATAGCTAAAGTCTACTAAAGTAGACTAAAGATTTTTCGGATTATTTAGTCATCAATAGAAGACTTTCGCTATTAGCAAGGAACTTCAGTTCCTTGCGGGACATGGCTTTTACGTTAAGTTGACACGCATGAGCAAACCTCGCTTCCTACCCCCTGTATATACTTCAGTGACATTAGCTTTTGGCATTCGCTCAACGTGAATTCATTTTGCAAAATCGCGTTTATCCCTCTGATTTATACAATGATCGATGAAGGGTTCTACGCTTGGCTAATTCTTTACCTTTGCGACCAAGTTGCTCACGTAGTTGCTGATCTTTGCACAACCGATTGAAAGCTTGAAACACTTCATAACCAGAATTGGGATTAACTAGTATTCCATTCTCTTCATGCTGAACTGTGTCTATAACACTGCCTAAGCGAGGAGCAATTACAGGCTTACCGAAGTAACTTGCTTCTAAATAAACCATACCAAAACCTTCCATGCTATTAGCTTTAGTATCCATTAAAGTCAGCATGGCAAATATATCACAAGCAGCATAATAACCAGCTAATTCTCGCTCATGCACATATCCGGCAAAGTGGACGCGCTTATCTACCCGCAAACGATGCGCCAAAGATTTTAGTTCCGATTCACTTGACCCTTCACCACAGATTATATAGTGGACATCGACCCCAAAAGTTAGCAATAGTGGGATGTTATCAATTACTCTATCGAAACCTTTATGTTTTACTAGCCTGCCGATGGAGAGAATAACTATTGCTGTTTCGGGAATGTTGTAAGCCTGACGCACGCGAACACGTAAATCATCAAGGCTGCTGGGACTCGCTACATTATTACCAAATTTTTCTGGTCTGATTACTGGGTTAATGATGTGGGTAGGAGTATCTAATCGGAAAGCAGTTCTGAGATAGTCTCGTGTATAAGAACTGTTACAAACAATACCTTCGGCGCGTTTAAGTGTTAATTTAAATAGCGATCGCAGCACGGGATTGTGTAAAGTACAATGAAAATCATTGCCGTGCAGATAGATAAAAAATCGAATCGGTAAGAAATAGCTCAATAGCAATAGCGAAGGGAAATCATAGCCGTGCCCCCACTCTATATAACGGTAGTGATAGCGAAAATAAAGTCTGATTGCTAAGACAAATGAGCAGACGATATTCACCCAAGGCTTCAGGATACTTCCCACAAAGCCACTACCCCAGGATCTAGGATAAAACCAGCGATATACGGGAAACTGTTGACTTTGATCAAATACTTTGTCTCCTGAGCAACTAGCTGCCAGTACAATAACTCGTTCTGGATCTTGGAGACAGCGATTATAGATATATTCCCCAATTACAGCTTCTTTCGGCAGGAAAATCCGGGATATGACTAAGATATCTGGGTATGCAGCTTTGTCTCTAATTTCGGCTGTTAGTTGAGAAATATGTTCCATAATAAAGCTGATAACTTTACTTCAAATAATTTTTAATTTATTTACAATTAGGATTATTTTCAAAGCCTTAATTCTGATTTTATTTCTTTTAAAACGAATGTGGTAGACGAATTTGCAGCCGATTTTACAAGATTAGGCAGAAAGATTGTTTTTTTATTGTGTTGATTTTATTTTTGCTCCAAATTTCTCACTACTTGAGAATTTCTGTGCCTGATGAACAATAAATCAAAGCTAATACTTGTATGTAGCCAAATTGACCAGTAAATAACTGTTACGAAAATTACGAAATCTAGCTACGTTTAATAGAATATCCTGAATCCTCTAAGCTGTTCTAACTTTTCACGGGATTTGGAAAACCTCTTTTCTATTTCTCTCTTCCTTTAAGGCTACGGTGTACACCTAAGTGCTGTTCACATACGTTTCAACTTTTTTACCCACATTTTTGTCAGAGTTAAACTGTCACACAGACAGGCAATCCCGCCCAGAACTGAAGTTCAGGGCTGATAGAAACGCAGTGCGAGATTTATTAATAAAGATATGGCTGCGACAATACTTGTGTGTACACCGTAGTTCTTTAAGGAGAGAGACTTTGAATTTTCCCCCTTAGAGCGACGAGTTGGGGAGACTGTAGCCTAGAAAGTGCTAGTCCAAAACCTAGCAACAATAGCTTCTGTAATTGTGAACATATCTTAAGGTACGGTTCCCCAGTCGAGAAATCCCCCCTGCGATCGCTGCCTACCCAACAGAAGACGCGGTAAATTGAATATGTAGCCAATACTTGTGTATGCTACGTTGAATGCTACAAAGCAAGCTTTTACGGGCTGGCGTTAGCGACAGATTGAAACACTCCTACCAGCATAGGGAGAAATCATAAATAATTAATTCAGTTTTCCAAGCGATTGTATTATGCGTAAAAAACTACAACAAACCATCAAACCACTGTTAAAAAGCTTCTTAGCGCTAGGACTGGTGTTAACTTTGGTTCTTAGCCACGCCAATGGAGCATTAGCGGCCCGCAGTGGGGGTCGAATCGGTGGTGGCTCCTTTAGAGTACCTTCCAGCCGCACCTATACACCGCGCACATACTCACCTCCTGGCGGGGGCGGATACTATCCTGGTGGTGGTTTTGGTGGTGGTTTTGGCTTTCCCTTCCTACTTCCTTTCTGGGGTATTGGGGGAGGATTTGGTGGTATATTTAGCATCTTAATCTTCTTTGCGATCGCTAATTTCATATTGCAAACTTTCCGCCGCGTCTCTGGCGGTGAAACTGGTGAAGCAGATTACAGCAGTAACTCCCCAGTTTCTGTGACTCGTTTGCAAGTAGGTTTGTTAGCTCAAGCCCGTGAATTGCAAAATGAACTCAACCACATTGCTGAAACTGCTGATACTAACACTCCTGAGGGGAGAGCAGAAGTTCTACAAGAAGCTAGCCTAGCTTTACTCCGCCATCCCGAATACTTTGTATATGCAGGTGGTGGCACTCAACAAGCCAGTTTAAATTCAGCTGAAAGTCAGTTTAATCGGCTCTCACTGGCAGAACGCAGCAAGTTTAGCGAAGAAACTATTTCTAACGTCAACAACCAGCTAAAAGCAGCCCTTGCCAAAGATGCTTTACCTCCAGCTGGTGAACTCGACAACCCCACCCGCCTATTTACCGAAGGCCCTGGTGAATATATTATCGTCACCTTGCTGGCGGCGACATTAGGTAAGTTTGAAATCCCCACAGCGATTAACAGTGCTGATGATTTGCGTCAAGCTTTGCGGCAAATTGGTAGTATCCCCAGTGAGAAACTTCTGGCAATTGAAGTTCTTTGGACTCCGCAAGCTGAAAATGATACCCTAACATCTGATGATGTACTGACAAATTATCCTGATTTAAGACTTGTTTAATTTCTAAAAAATTTCGCGCTTTAGTGCAAATAAAGAACTTGCCATCTTGGCGCAACACTAATTAAAAAACCGGGCGTTGCTGATTGCGGTATGAAAACGATTGTGCGTTACGGTGAAAATCCTTGTAGAGACGTAAAATTTTACGTCTCTACATCCAAATTCATACCTCCATTCAGCAACGCCAAAAACCGTTTGTTAATGACAAGCGGTTTCTTGTATAACTTAGATATACCAGGAATTACGCACTGAAAAATAAAACCTAGATTCCCTAATCCTTTTTAGGAAAGGGAGAATCTTAAAAGCCGCCTTATTAAGGGTGTTGGCGTATTTCTGATACTTAAGTCTTATATACTTTATTTTATAAAAATTATTCTTAGCTAAGACTTTGGTAGTATTATCAAAATGCATTATACGTAAAGTGTTATCTTATGCCTAGTGTTGAAGCCGACGAAAACCGAGAGCATCGCATTAAAACAGAGATCATTATAGATGCTGAAGATAAAGAAGACCGGGCCATGTGTTGGTACTATTACCTCGAAGAGGCTCTGAATTTTCCCTTTATGGCTAAATGGACTAAGAAGGCACGCAAATCAGGTTCTACCGAGGAGAAACAAGTGGAAGTGCTGGGAATGGCCCCAGATGATGAGTGCTTGAAAGATATGCTTGTAGAAGTGGCTTACATTAATGGTAAGGATGATGATGTATATTCTGCAAAGTTATCTGAAATAATAGCCATTGATGCTGACAGCGAAACTCAAGAAGCGATCGCAGACTGGCTCTATTGGATTGCTAGAGGATATAAATTTTAAACTTTAGGATAAATATCGAATGACGCGGCAGGGATTGCCAGCAGCGACAACATTCTCAGGTATATCTTTGACAACTACACTGCCAGCACCAATGGTTGTGTTATCACCAATGGTTACACCTGGACAAATAATTGCACTGCCACCAATCCAGACATTATTACCAATGTTAATTGGGGCAGCTAATTCTCTTCCAGAAAGACGAATTTCTGGCTCTGTTGGGTGATAAGCAGTATAAATTTGCACATAAGGAGCGCACAAGACATTTTCACCAATGTGAACTGTATTGCAGTCTAAAATTACACAGCCATAGTTCATATATAATCTGTCGCCAGCAAAAATATTACTGCCATAGTCACAGTGGAAAGGTGGCACAATTAATACTTTGTCACCGATCCTTCCAAATAATTCTTGCAAAATTTGCTGTCGTTGCTCTTGCTGTTCTTCGGTTGTAGAGTTGTAACTTCGTAACAGACGACTAGCTCGCTTCATTTCGGCAGCCAATTCTGGCTCATCCGCCAGATATAATTCGCCTGCAAGCATTTTCTGTTTTTCGGTTTTTTCCATAGTAGCTTCTGGGTTGTAGGATACACCTTAGTAGCCGCTAGTAGTCTGTCTCATTAATTTTGAAGGGTTATAAAAGTTCGTAGTAAGGACTTTAGTCCTTAATTTGAGCGATAAATCGCTCACTACAAACCCCTCATAACTAATGCGATAGACCACTAGTAGTCTATCAAGCCAACAATGCTTAAGTAAACTAAGTTTTAGAATCTTTCTCTCTGTGTTCTCTGTGCCTCTGTGGTTCGTTATTTAAACCAAGCATTGTTAGTTTGACGGACTACTATAGGACTAATATTTGATTTCTGAAAAAGCTCCGTACAGATCGAAAAGCCTAATTCCCTACTCCCTACTCCCCACTCCCCGCCCACATAGATAATTTCAAAAATCAAATAGGATTCCTATAGTAGTCTATCAAGTTTAAATTGATGGGTAAGCATTTTAATGCTTACTACAAACCCTCAAAACTAACTTAGACATTGTACTAGTAATTAATTAAATATGGCATAAGTAGCTTTTCCCTGCCGTTTAGCTCGGTACATAGCAATATCAGCATCCCGTAGCAGAGTTGCAGGCTCCTCATAATGATTAAAATTCCAAGTAATGCCAATGCTAGCTGTAGTAGATAATTGATATCCATTCAGGTTAATTGGCAATCGTAAGGAGTCTTGAATCCGTTTAGCAACATTGGTAGCGTCGGTAATATCTTTAATATCCTCCAAAAGTAATGTAAATTCATCACCACCAAATCGTGCTACAGTATCGCCACCGCGTAAGCACAACTCTAAGCGTCTAGCGATCGCTACTAAAAAATCATCCCCTATTCCATGCCCGAAGCGATCGTTAATCTCCTTGAAGCCATCTAAATCTAAAAATAAAACTGCAAAATAATAATCGTTTCTGCGTTTGCTACGTTCAATTGTTTGTCTAAGCCGATCTAAAAATAAAACCCGATTCGGTAATTCTGTAAGCCCATCATAAAACGCATTACGCATCAGTTGCGCCTCTGTCTGCTTGCGTTTAGTGATGTCTTGAAAAACTAAAACCGCGCCAGTAATATTGCCATTTTGATCGCGGATCGGTGCAACATTATCCCCAATGTATATTTCTTTGCCATCTTTGGTAATCAATGTACAATTTTCTGGTAAATTTAAAACTTCGCCTGCTTCGATTACGTATGTAGCTAAATTTTCAATTCTTTCTTCTACATCTTTGTCAAGTAAGCTAACGACTTCTACTAAATCTTTCTCGAATACTTCACTTTGCTTCCAGCCAGTGATTAGTTCTGCTATGGGATTCATCATTTGAATACAACCATTTGCATAAGTTACAATCACTCCATAGCCCATGCTGTTAATAATTGCCGCCAATCTCTGTTTTTCTTCGTATAATATCTTTTTGCTCTGATGTTTGTACAGAGCCATTTCAATCGCAAAATGTAAATCACTTTCAATAAATGGTTTAACTATATAACTAAAAGGCTCACTTAGCTGATTTTTTTGTAATGCTTTATATTCCGAACTTTCTGTTAGATATACTATGGGCACATGCAAATTATTCTGGATCGTATCCGCTACCTTTATACCGTCAATTTCCCCAGCTAGGCAGACATCAATTAATACTATATCTGGATGAGTTTCTGCTACCTTTTTTATTGCCTCTTCACCAGACTTAGTTATTCTTGAAACAGAATATCCTAATTTTCCTAAGCTTTTTATAATATTTGAAGTTAGGATTTTTTCATCCTCAATAACTAGGATTTTGCGGACGAACATATTACAATAACCTGTTTGCTAAGGTTCATGTTTTTGTTGTGAGTATCAACTCCTCTAAAATTCCATTATCTTATCATAAACAATATCTAACTATTTTGCCTTGTTGCTTGATATAAATACTGAGTCATGATCAGATAACATCATGTTATTAAGCTCCAATAATTTCTGTACTTGTCAAAGCTAATTGTGATTATATATGCAGCTAATATCAAGCTATTAACATCAAATATAAATTCCCATCTAATTACTAGTACAGATCGGCGGAAACAAACCTACCATTTCATTACAGCCAAAAAGCCGCTATTTAAAGCCTTTTGACTTTTGAATGTGTGACTTCCGCCATGTGATACTAGCAATCAAAAAGTGATTTTCAGAAATATGTAATAAATTTCTTGAACAAAATAAATATTTAAGTATAATATTTATGTAAAAATTAATCAAGAAGATAAAGTTCATCAAATAACAACATAGTACTTTTATGTAAGTCAAAACAATATAGTGTGTTATATTTAATACAATAGTATCCACTCACTATGATATTACTAAAAATTAATAATTATCTGGAATTCAAAATTTTAATATCGCTTTGCTTTGCCTACAAATAATTTTTGTCTTAGTCGCCGTCTAAATTCCTGTCTGAAACTGTTTGAAATTTTCAATGGTGAGTAAAATTCTATTATTTAGAACTATTTATAAGTAAGTCGGTGCGAAGAAATAGAACTATGTGAAGTAATGTAAAATTATTGTAATCAAGTTTGTAGTAAGGACTTTAGTCCTAAAAGAAGGACTAAAGTCCTTACTACAAACCTTTAATTATTTACGTCGTTTTACTTAGAAGTTTCCGACCTAATAAGGTACTTTTTCAAAGTTAGTAACCATTCAATAGAAAACTTAATTAGACAACGAATCTACGGGTTAGTCATAAATACGCTTGGGTTAAGGATTTTTGGTACTGATTTTAGAGGTTGTTTGAAAAGTATTTCACTGTGACTTTATACACTTTCAGATCCCCCCTAACCCCCCTTAAAAAGCAGGGCTGTTTCATTCGATAAGATCATGATTTTGTCAAGAGTATGAGCGAGAAATTTAGGGAAGTGGGAAAAAGAAAAATTACCACTTCAACGGATAAATTTAAGTGCGATCGCCATTTTCTTGTCCAATCAGATTTTTTAGTTACCTGATTTTTTTGCTTGAAACGCTTGTAAATCAGCGCCTTTTAGGGAATGAAACAGCCCTGCCCTTAAAAAGGGGGGAACCGGAATTAAAGCCCCCCAATTTATCGGAGGGTTGGGGGGATCGATAACGTTTTGCTACCAACGAAAGGACTTTTAAAACATCCTCTTAGACCTGTAGAGACGCGTTAGCGTAGCGGGGCGTTCGCTTTTAGCGTCTCCAAGAGTTGCCCAGTACAATTTCGCGTCTCTATCAAGGTTTTTGGGCTTAACCCAAGCGTATTGGGTTAAGTAGAACGGCGTGAATAATTCAAGGTTTGTAGTGGGGACTTTAGTCCTCTCTTAAGGGCTAAAGCCCTTACTACAAGCCAATTCAACTAAATTTTACATTACTTAATGTAGTTTGGTTTTTTCTCGCCGACTTACTTAGTCATGGGATACGAAGACTTAAATAACCATGAAGAATTACGTCATGATCCGATGTTTGCTATTATGGAGGATATTGTTATGCTCCACTTTATATTTTTTGTGGTAAAGAGTTATTGGCAGCAAAACTTCGCCCTTCAAATGTAGATCCAGCAGCAGGGGCGTTATCACAGCTACAGAGAGTGATTAAACAAATACGTCAGCAATGGAAGAATGTTGAGATTTTAGTACGTGGAGATAGTGCCTATTGCAGAGACGATATCATCACATGGTGTGAGTCGCAAACTGGAGTTGACTACGTTTTTGGATTGGCGCGAAATAGTCGTTTAATTCAAATGACCGCGACGACTCAAGATAGAGCAAAGGTTGAGTTTGAGCAGAAAAAGAGATAAAACCAGACGTGGGCGCTGCTGTAGCTGAAGCTGGCGCAAGTTCATAGATGCGTGGCAGTACCATCTGAAGATGGTGACAATTGGCTGACAATTGGCGGCTTTAGCGAAGAGAACAGTATTCAGAGGAAAATGTTACAGCGGCTTGTAAAATTTCTGCTCCCCGGCCCACTAATATTGAAATATTGAAATTAAGAGAGTAGTTGGAGCCGCCCTTAACTATGAGGGTGAAAATAAAAAAACAATTAGGAAGAAAGCCCAGTGGCTAAACATCAATCCAAACAGCGCTCACAACAACACGTCTCTAACACAGGGACAAAAGTTGGTGAAAACTCTTTCCAGATGCAACTGCAAGAATTACTGAAGCAGAAAAAATATCGGCAGGCATTGGAAGAAATCAAAAAAAATCAGCGCTTGCACCCTGATATTGAATTCACTCCCAAAGAATCAGAGATTTGGTTGCTACGGGGTCAGCAAGAATTCCAAAAACAAGATTTTAAACAGGCAGAAAAATCCTTTGTCCGCGCTCTAGAATTTGGTTTGGTTGGAGAAGTTCATTATTGGCAAGCTAGATGTTTGCTGGAGTTGAAGCAATTAGATGCGGCGCTGAATTTGCTCAGAAATGCTTTTGAGGCAGGCACTCTATCCAAAGACTACAGCATCTGTTACCTAAAACTCTTGTTACTCAAAGGAGATACCGCCACAGTTGAGCAGTTAATTAACGAACAATCCAAACGCTTTAGTGCTGCCCAACTCCACTGGGTACAAGGTGTTCTGGCGCTAAAAAATGGTCAACCAGAAGCAGCTTTGACATCTTTTCAGAAAATTAAGCAAGCCATCACCGATAGAGACTCGCCAATAGCTTGGATTGTTTACACTCAACAAGTCAGCGGTCATTGGGATGCTGCCGCTAATATTTTGGGGTTGAAATCATCTGGAAGGTCATCCGACTTGATGAACTATGGCGACCCAAAGTATTTAGAGCATCCAATTTTAGAGCGATTGGCGACTTTCCAGCAAGGAAAAACGGGACAACAACTTCTACAATCTAGGAATCCGCAAAAAACAGTAGATAAAATTACCCAAGAGGCATTAACGGCGTTGCGAATGCTGCAACTGATTGACCAAGGCGATCACCATGAGGCCGCACATCTGCTGTTGAAGATAGAGCGGCGTTCCACACGCTTTCTAGAAATAGAAAGTCTCCGTCCACTGCTGTTGACCCTAGCCGGACAACAAGCACTGAATCAAAGACAATTAAACTGTGCTGAACTATTTTGGCAGCTTTTGTTGACAGAGCAACCCTTTAACCCCCACTTGGCAATCAATCTCTTAGAAGTTTTGGATGCTAATGATTCTGATCAAGAACGCCCACGTCTGTTGACCCGTTTTTTGAAGTGGTTAGAGCAGGAAGCAAAACAAAAACCTCAAGAATGGCCTTCACAACGATTGAAACCGACCCTAGCACATCTCCACTGCTGGATGGCAGATGCTTACATGGCAACAGGTCGGGAACGCGCCGCTTTAGGAGCTTTGCAACAAGCAGAACGCATCTGTCCCACATCACCAGAGTTCCTGGGGCGTAAAGGACTAGTTGCGGCAATGGAGGAAAATCATACTGAAGCGATCGCATTGCTTACCCAAGCATTAGAAGGTGGATGTCGGTATGACGAAGTTTACGGTATTTTGCTGCGATGTTGGGAGGAAGTAGGAGATAAACAAGCACGTAATGAAGCTCGGCGTAAATTTGGCAAGCACTTTGGCGACCTGAGCATTGAAACTGAAGTGGAAATATTGCCTTGGGTAGATGCTCTATCTACGTTAAGTTATCCCTTATTTAGCCGTCTGGTGCAGACAGAAGATAAAAAAGATCCTGCTATTCGTGCTTGTCAGATATTCGTGAATGCAGTGCAAAGCCCGCCCAATTCCGGCGGTCGAGTTTCATTACACCAAAAAGTAGCAGTCGAAGCATGGGACACTCTCCTGAAAAAATTATCTGGTCAAGAACAAATTCCTGTATTGCAGGCGATCGCTCTTTCTATCCACCTCTTCGCCAAACGTGAAAAAGGCATCGCCGCTTTAACAAGTCAGTATCTACAAAAATTATTCAACTTATCAACAGAACACCCAGAAGCCAGAGTTGCTCATTTAGTTGTTTTAGCTGTCAAAGAAAATAGTCCCCAAAAACTAGAAGTTCCTCTACGTACCTACCTCGACACGATGCCCCAGCCAGGAAATGCTCTGGCAAATATTCAACTTCAAGTGCGCCGTTTTGGTGAAATTACAACCCTTGTACCTGTGCTGGAATCAGCACTGCGTCGGGAACCTCAAAATCCTTTATTACTATTAGCTAGAGCCACTACTTACCATGTTGATCACCCAAACTATGAACAATTAAAGCAACAGGGATTTGAATTAGCCCGTCGCTTACAAGATGCCAAAGCATTACAAGCATTTCGGGAAGAACAGGCTTTTATCTCTGCTCAAGAAACGACTAGCATGATGCCAGACCCAGAGGAATTTGACAACCTGGATATGTCAAATATTGATGACTTCTTATCAGGGATGCTTCAAAAATTACTTGGCAACAAAATGCCCAAAGCTGATTTTGAACGGATGCTTCCAGAACTCAAGCAAAAGATGTTAAACAGTATGCCTAACTTCGATGAAGATGATGAGTCAGAAGAAGAACCAGACTTAGACTTGATCTTTGGAAACTTACCGCCTACACGTAAGAAACGAAAGGGTAGAAGAAAAGGTGGTTTTCAGGAATTGTTTTAAAAGTTAGTTTTTAGTAGGTTGTACTTAATAGTGACGAACAATAAATAGTAAATTTTTAATTTGGAATTATTTGATGACTGACCACTACGAAAGCTTAGGCATTTCTCCAGGAGCTACTGCTGCCGAAATTAAAGCGGCCTATCATGCCAAACTGCGGGAATTTCCCGCTCATACTTATCCAGAAGAGTATAAGAAAATTCGAGGAGCTTACGAGGCAATTCGCAAAGGAGAAACAACTCAGCATGAGGATTTCTTAAAATTTCGTCCATTAGAAGCAGAACTGAACCCAGAGATATTAAAACAGGTGCGAGAAAAAGCGCTTGCTCAACTAGAAGTTAGCCTGGATGATTTAATTCGTGCCACATTTTAAATAATTCGTAATGGGCTACGCTCTAAGCAAAGCTATGCCGCAAAATTTACGTAATTCGTAATTGTTATTTACTGATTTTTCTAATGTCCGCTAACTATTAACAAATGACTAATGACTAATGACTTTGAAGCTTTATTTGCCAAATTTCTAGATTATTTACACTCAGAACAACCACTCCCTGAATATCTGGGTGAACCACCAGAATCTGCTAATTCCTTTGACCCCTATCAAATGGTGTCAGAATGGACTGCCCTGCGCCATGAAGTTAAGCAACAGGGTAAATTATTGCGTTCTACTCAAGATGCTCTTGTGCAAGCATTGGAAGTAACTCGCGCAGATAAAGAACAGTTGCAAATACGTCTGGAAGAAAGCCAAAAACAGGCATGGGGACAATTTGAGCAGCAGCAGGAGAAACTGTTAAAAGATTTGCTGGGTATCCTGGATGCTTTAGATCAGGCTTGTACTTACTGGCAAGAGGAAATAGAAGCATTATCTACTACCTCAAAACCAAAACCAGCAACACAGAAAAGCTTCTGGGAGAAACTAGGACAGTGGTTTACTGGCAAGGAATCTCAGTCAATAGTGTCTGAAAAATCACTAACATCATCAGATTTAAGTGAAATTTTAACCAGCAATCAACAGGGTGTGGAGTTAATTAGGCGATCGCTTTTAGAGTTACTACGACAACGGCGTGTTGTTCCGATTCCAGCACAGGGCAAACCTTTTGACTCCCAGACAATGTATGCTGTGGGACGTGAGTCTAGAACAGATGTTACAGATAATACCGTAATTCAGGAAGTAGTGCGGGGTTATTTCTGGGGCGATCGCATTCTGAGGGAAGCACAGGTGATTGTAGCGGCACAAAAAACAGAGGAGTAAAGGGACATCCAAAGAATTAAGAGTTTTACACGGATATCATAGCCGTTTTGTAATAAATGGGTAGGAAAACTGTGGCGAAAGGTATGACAACCCACCTTTTTTTGAATACCAGCTTGACGAACCCCTTGTTTTAACGCTTTTTGTAAACTACTTTCATGAAGGTGGTGACGTAGTTATACGTAAACATTCTGTATAAGAGTTGGATATTGACGATAGCTAGAACATTCTTGATATTATGATTAAAATGCTTGTAATCCTTCCCCTACCTGAATCGCTTAATGTGATATACGGAAAGTTTCCGCATAATAAATAGTTAGACGAAGCAAAGCTAAATAAGAAAGTAAGAAAGGACAAGCAAATGCAGAACAAAAAAATTGAGTGGGGAATAGAGATCGCACAACTGGCAAGTGAAGTTGCTGATTCAGCAGAAGGAATTGGGGTTCCTGGGCTAGGTTTAATTGGAAAGTTTGCACAGGAATTTTATAATCGTCATCTAATTAAGAGGTTTAGTGATTTCTGTAAAAATGCTGAAATTGATGAAGATATAATTGAGAAAATACAAGAAGAGGAAAACTATTCAAACTGCTTCTATTCTGTTCTTGAAACAGTAAGAAGAACTCACTCAAAGCTAGGCTTAATAACTCTTGCGCTGCTTTATAAGGACTATTGGAATAATGAAAAGGTTCTCATTCCAGCAATGCGCTCATTTTCAGAAATAAGCGATCAAGTATTATTAGCATTTATAGAGCTATATGAATCAATACCAAAGGATAAAGACTATGTGGATTTATACGAAATAAAAGATGGAGAGCGACTATTTCATCATTTATATCAAGAAGGCGTAGAACTAATAATTAGAAATATATTTTTACAATCTTCTCATGCAGCAATGCATGCCAACGGACCAATACAAGGAACAAGATGGGAACATACTGATTTGTATTATAAATATTGTATTAAGGCTAGAAAATTCGTCTAAAATCGCGCTGCACCAGAACGTACAAATATAGTCGGCTGAATAGCAAAGCTATCTGCGTCCGGTGAGCGCGAACGTTAGGCGGCAGTCCGAAATACCAGTGATGGGCGTTTTGGCAGGTTGTCGCTGGGTGCGCGATCGCATCACAGCTTTTACCAACTAAGAGGTTGTTTGAAAAGTGTTTCGCTGTGACTTTAGGCACTTTTAGATCCCCCCTAACCCCCCTTAAAAAGGGGGGAACCGGAATCAAAGTCCCCCTTTTTAAGGGGGACTTAGGGGGATCTAAAACTTTTGATACCGCCAATAGAACTTTTCAAACATCCTCTAAGAATTATGAATTATTTGGTCAATATCTTGTAACCTTAAATCTAGTGTTGAAGCTGTCAGGCTTCAAAATACAATATTTGTAATTACCCAAGGTCATCCCTGCAATCACCTACGGTGGGAGCTTGCGCGATCGCACCTGGGGCAAATAACTAATAATTTGGAATTATGAAAGCAGTTGGTATTGACTTAGGCACAACAAATTCCGAAGTGGCGATCGTCGAAAACGGACAAGTGCGGGTATTACCAGGAGAAGATGGCGACCTGATTTTACCTTCCTGTGTGGGATTTAGCGATACAGGTAAACTGCTAGTGGGACGCGAAGCACTCCGTCAGTATGCAGCAGCACCTGAACGCACTGTGAAGTCAATTAAGCGCTGGATGGGAACTGACCACAAAACAACTTTAGGAGATAAAGAATACTTACCTCATGAAGTTTCCGCTATTATTCTCCGCGCTCTGAAACAACGGGCTGAAAATGCTTTAGGAGAAACAATTACCCAAGCAGTGATTACGGTTCCAGCCTACTTTACGGACGCTCAACGGCAGGCAACTAAAACTGCTGGCGAGATAGCTGGTTTGGAGGTACTGCAAATTATCAACGAACCAACGGCGGCGGCTTTAGCTTATGATTTACGCTCCGAAGAGACAGAACGAGTTGTAGTTTATGACTTGGGAGGTGGTACTTTTGACGTGTCGGTAGTTGAAATTACAGGCGAAGTAACAGAAGTACTAGCTAGTCATGGTAATAATCGCTTGGGTGGAGACGATTTCGACAGACTTTTACAACTGTATCTGGCGGATTTATTCCGCAAACAGCATGGTGTCGATGTGCCAGATGATGCGGCTACCCAGGCGCGTCTTCTGAGAGCAGGAGAGCAGTTAAAAATTGACCTGAGTTCCCATGCTTTTGCCACAGTCCGGGAAGCCTTTTTAGGTAGTAAAGGCAAGACTGCACTACATCTGGAGACAGAAGTAGCACGAGCAGATTTTGAAAAATTGATTCGCCCACTCTTGGCAGAAACCCTAGAGGCAATTGACCGCGCACTAACAGATGCCAGTCTGGAACCTAATGAAATTGACCGGATTATTTTAGTTGGTGGTTCTACACGCATTCCTCTAGTACAACAAATGATCCAAGAGCATCTGGGACAAAACCCCACCGATGGCATTCAACCAGACCTTTGTGTGGCGTTAGGAGCAGCTTTACAAGCTGGGGTGCTGGTAGGTGAATCCGTGGACGCCATTCTTGTAGATGTGATTCCTCATTCTCTGGGCATTGCTGCGGCTGTGCCTACACCAATGGGTATTATGCCAGGTTACTTCAGTGTGATTATTCCCCGCAACAGCGTTGTTCCTATTTCTCGCTCCCAAGTTTATTCCACCGTGTTTGATGAACAAGAAGTGGTAGAAATTGAAGTTTTTCAGGGAGAAAATACGGTTGCTGAAGAAAATGTTCCTCTAGGTTCCTTTAGAGTGGAGAACTTACCACCCAAACCAGCAGGAGGTATTGAAGTCGAGGTTCACTTTGACTTTGACCTAAATGGCATTCTCACTGTCACCACTACTGAGAAAGGCAAAGGACAACAAGGAACGCTAGTAGTAAATAATGCAGGTATCCAGAAACTTTCTAGCCATGAATTGAAGCAAGCAAGGGCAGATTTAGATGCATTGTTTGACAGTGATGAAACAATTGAAATCTCCGCAGAAGATTCAATCGAGTCTGTAGAAATCGCTCCAGAATTGGCAGCACTTTTAGACCGGGCGGGGCAAGCACTTCTTACGGTAGACTCTGAACAAGCTCTTGAATTACAAGACTTATTAGAACAGATTGAAAGTGCGATCGCTAACAATAGTCCAGAACTACCCCAGTTAGAAGAAGAACTCTCAGATTTTCTTTACTACGCAATTTCCAATGAGTCATAGTGATAAGTCATGAAATGTCCTGTCTGTGGTGCAGTTTATCGTCCAACAAAGGGGAGCAGAGTCGGGATTGAGCAGCACAATAATGATTACAAGGAAGAAACTGCTACCATATCTGCCTCATCTTCTTCATCTCCCTTACTCAGCACTGCTTCTTCCTCCCCAACTTGCAGACGCTGCAAAGTAGACTTGTCTGACTTGTTCCGTCTGCACGACCAAGCCATCTGGTATCACAGACAAGCACTGCATTTATTGTCAAAAGGGCGTTATCCAGAAGCAGCAGTGCACAACAATCAAGCTCTAGCTTTGTATTACAGCAATGCAGACTTCCATGCCTTGGCTGGGAAATTATCGGCATTGCAAGGAGAATGGAGAGAAGCGATCGCATCTTGGCAACAAGCACTCAAGTTTGACCCACAAAATGCCATTGCTTCTGATTCTCTACAAATGATCAAGCTTATGGCAACTCTCACCGCTTCCGGTTAGCGGTGAGAGTTGTCACAAAAAAGCCCTCAGAGATTTTATGAGGGCATACATTTATATCTATGTGGCATTCAACCGAGATAGCTGCATATTCGGAAATTAAGATTCATAACGATTGTTCTGCAAAGCGTTTGGTAATTTACTATTTATTTGTACTTAACACCATTATAGGCAATAAAAATCAAGCCAAAATAAAGCCAAAGTGAATTGATTTTTTATTGTTTGTGAGAAATTTGCGGTAAACTCCCTCTTTTTGCTAGCTTATAAATCAGGACTTACGCACAAGGAACGGAAAATCGAACCACAGAGGACACGGAGAAATAAGAGTTTGAGAGGTTTTTGCGTAAGTCCTATAGATATTGAGAAAAGAACACCTTTTGTGCTTTAGAGATTGGACTTACTTTTA
Source organism: Nostoc sp. CHAB 5834 (assembly GCA_020829485.1). Next base: position 18,624 of record JAIVFU010000073.1, read on the forward strand.
GTCAGTTCAATGCTAATTTTGCCACCAAAGTCTGGAATAGGTGCGGCAGGTTTGCTCAGAATGACTTGGACTTTTGTTACACGATCGCACTCTTGGAGAATAGAATCTGCGATGGTTGCTACCAATTTCTCCACCAAAGCAAACTTAGACGTTTTGACTAGATGTTGTATCAAGCTAATGACGCTGCGATAATCTAAAGTGTCTTCGATCGCGTCAGTCTTGGCCGCTGTGGAGATATCCAACCATAACCTCACATCCACCTCAAACCATTGTCCTAGCACCTGTTCTTCTGGTAGATACCCAGTGTAGCCATAGCAGCGAATTCCCGTTAAATGAATGCAGTCCATAAATGTTTGAGAGCAAATTGTGCATTTTGTAGAAACTGGAGCAAGTTTGCTTGGAGATTTTCTTTCCCAGAAACTCGCGTCGCGGTGATGGAACCCAACACCGCATTGATGGATTTTAAATTGAATTTCCCTAGATAAAATCTAAAATTTAAGATTGTTTTATAGCTATGTTTGATTTAATGCCGATCGCCTATAAAAATGTTAATCAACTTTGGGCTTATATTTTAACAGAGACGCTAAAGCGGTTGGGATTGACTTGTGCTATTATTTGTCCGGGATCGCGCTCTACACCCTTAGCGATCGCCTTTGCTCAACAAGCACCTGAAATTGAAGCGATTTCCATTCTCGATGAACGTTCCGCCGCCTTTTTCGCCTTGGGACAAGCTAAAGCAACCGGTCGCCCTGTAGTACTAGTTTGCACCTCTGGTACAGCAGGAGCAAATTTTTATTCAGCAGTCATTGAAGCCTCATATAGTCGCGTCCCACTGTTGATATTAACCACCGATAGACCCCCAGAATTGCGAGATTGTCACTCTGGGCAAACTGTAGATCAATTGAGATTATATGGAAACTACCCAAATTGGCAAACAGAGTTAGCCTTACCCTCCTCTGATCTGGGAATGCTAGCTTATCTGCGACAAACGGTAATTCATAGCTGGGAAAGGGCGCAAACTCCTACAAAGGGGCCAGTACATTTGAATATTCCCTTTCGCGATCCTTTAGCGCCTCTTCCTGATGGAACTGACTTGAGTTATTTGCGATCGCAGTTGGAATCAGAAGACTTCTTTGCAGGAATAGCAAACCCATCCCCCATTCCCCATTTCCCATTTCCCATTCCCCAACAATGGAGAGAATGCGATCGCGGCATTATTATCGCAGGTGTTGCTCAACCGTCACAACCACAGGAATATTGTAAGGCGATCGCGCAACTTTCCCAAACTCTCAAATGGCCTGTGCTAGCTGAGGGACTTTCCCCAGTCAGAAATTATGCCGAACTCAATCCTTATTTAATTTCCACTTATGATCTGATTTTACGAAATCAGCAACTAGCAAAGCAGTTAGCGCCCGAAATGGTGATTCAGGTGGGTGAAATGCCTACAAGTAAAGAACTGCGTAGCTGGATAGATGCAACCCAACCGCGACGCTGGGTAATTGATCCTAGTGACCAAAACCTCGATCCTTTGCACGGGAGAACGACGCATTTAAGGATATCTGTTGAAGATATAAAGGTAGAGGAGAAAAATTTATCTTTCTCCTCAGACTATTTGCAGCAATGGTGTGATGCGGAAGCTAAAGTCAGGTTAGTTGTTGATCAGACGATGGGGAAAATAGATGAAATTATTGAGAGTAAAGCAGCCTGGTTAATTTCTCAGATTTTACCGCCAGGAACGCCTCTTTTTATTGCCAATAGTATGCCTGTGCGTGATGTGGAATATTTCTGGAAACCGAATAATTTAGGAGTGCGATCGCACTTTAACCGGGGTGCAAATGGCATAGATGGCACATTATCCACAGCTTTAGGAATTGCCCATCGCCAGCAAAGTAGTGTGATGTTGACGGGAGATTTAGCACTGTTGCATGACACAAATGGTTTTTTAATCCGCAATAAATTTGTTGGACATTTGACGATTGTGTTAATCAATAATAATGGCGGTGGTATCTTTGAAATGTTACCCATTGCCAAATTTAACCCACCATTTGAAGAGTTTTTTGGCACTCCCCAGGATATTGATTTTGCTCAGTTATGCGCCACTTACAATGTGCAGCATGAATTAATTACTTCTTGGGAACAGTTGCAGCAAAGATTAAACCCACTTCCAACTATAGAAATTAGAGTTTTGGAGTTGCGGACAAATCGTAAAGCCGATGCAAAGTGGCGACAAGATAATTTAAGGAAGTTTGCCGCAGATATTACGATTTAACTATTCCGTTAAGTGCTTTGGAATTGGGGGATGAAATCTGCTAATTAAATGAAATACTTGTGGAATGAAAGTTAAAACTTATCTACCATAAGTGTTTAACTTGCTAATAATGATAATAAATCTGGCTCAGTTATAGCTTCAACACATGCCTTAGCTTAAATTTGCTAAATATTTATTATTAGTCTATGTAGTACATTAAAATAGTGCGCGTTCACAGGATTATTTTAAATATGACAAATGAACTTCATCTTTATTTTGATGACTCTGGTAGCCGTAATCCAGATTCAGAAGCCATACCGCGCCGTGATGGTATTGATTGCTTTGCTTTGGGTGGAATTTTAGTGCAGGAAGAGAATATAGAAAATATTATAATAACGCATCGAGAATTCTGTGATAAATGGAATGTTACTGAACCATTGCATTCTACTAAAATTCGTTCTCGACAGAAAGCTTTTGCTTGGTTAGGTAAGGAAGAGAATAAACAGAAATCTCAGGATTTTTTAAGCGAATTAGAAATGCTGATGCTCGATTTACCGTTTACTATTATTGCATGTGCTATCCACCGACCAGGTTACAATGCTCGTTATAAAAACAAGTATAATAACGATATTTGGATGATGTGTAAAACTGCCTTCACTATTTTAGCTGAACGTTCAGTAAAATATGCGATTTACAAAGAACGCAAGCTACGCATTTTTTTTGAGGAAAGTGGTAAAGATGCGGATAGAGCAATTTTACAATATGCGAAAGAACTTAAAACTCAAGGAATGTATTTTGACCCACATAGTTCAGCAGCTTATATGGGACTAACAGCAGAGAAATTTAAAATAAATTGGTTAGGAGAACCACAGCGTAAAACTAAAAAATCACCAATGATACAGCTTGCTGATCTAGTGTTGTATCCAATAATAAAGGGACGTTATGACCCAAGCTACCGAACTTATGAGTCCCTTAAAAGTAAATTAAAACTTGTTGATTGCGTTCTAGACCCGGACAAAATACCTGAGATGGGTATCAAATATAGCTGTTTTGACAACATATAAAACTAAAGACTCGGATAAATTCCGAGCCTTTAAAATTTCGGCTTTCATACGAAAACCCCGGGGCGTTGCCCAATAAATAAATCATAAGGCCATTTAAAATTAAGTGCAAGCTAAAATAGCCTTGTTTATTAAACTTTAAATTTTACTTCAGCGTCTCTGTGTAAAATTTCCCCTTTTAATTGACCTTGTACCCATCCTTCCAGCCAGCGATCGCAATCTCAATTAAAACAACCTTCTTAAGCAATTTAACTGAATAGTCGTTTTAAGAGTGGGAGGAGAGCGATCGCACTGTTTCTTCCACCGCTTCTGATATACTTGCGCGTCTACAAATACTTCTTCACTACGAGAAACTTTATTTGTATTTTACGGAGTGCGATCGCCTTGTCCTCTGGGTGAAACTTACCCGCTTACTTCACCTTGTAACCACCCTGACAAATCCTCAAGAGAAGAGAAATCAAACATTGCATCACCTAAAGCTTCCAACTGTTCCAACGATAACCCTTGAATCTGAGACAGAAGCGTATCAGGAATATTACCCACACGCCGATTTAATAGTCGTAAAATAATCGTTCTTTCTCCTTCAACCTTTCCTTCCTCTCGTCCTTCTTCCTTCGCTTCCAAAATAGCCCGTGGTTCTTCCAAATTCAGTCCCAACATCGTTGCAATCTCCTCTCGACTAAGCTTAGAAAACTTGTAGACAATAATCGTCGTCACTAAATCAATTATCGCTTGTTCCGATTGTTGCCGTGCTTGCTCCAACAAAAACCGCGCCCCTTCAACTGCTTCAGTTTCAGAAGTAACATTTGTCAGCAACATCAAACCCAATCCCAAAGGTTGTTCTCGCAAATCCCCCAACTCATCCAGATAAACCCGCCTGACTTGACCACTTTCTAATAAAGCGCGGTGAATCGTTGAGTTAGAAGGTTCCAAGCTACGAGAAGCAAAAATTATGACTCCAAACCAGTCATCGTAACGAATAGAGTTGCGGTAGAGAAACAAAAACAATTCGCTAAAGAAGCGGTGATATAAGTCTTCATCCTTCTGAAACTGGACTTCCGCAAAGAAGACGGTTTTGGAAACTGCATTAGCGGGAGGTAAAAATACTCCATCAATCCGAAATGCGGTTTCTTTCACCTCAACCGATTCAAACTGGTAGTTTTGGGCTTCTGGGGGTGGTTCATCTACTAATTCAAACAGCAAACCTGGAAATTGCTTAAATAATTTGTAGAAGATAGTGTCACGTCGCATTTTTATTCCTCAACACCCAGACAATTACCAGATTGTAAAGGCTTGAGACAGCAATTTTAGCGTAGGCGTAGCCCACCGCAGGTATCGCATGTCCCTACGTCCGCGATAAAATTCTTGAAGCAACAGCGCACTCCATACCAATGCAAATTAACTGGCAAACTGCCAAATCCTACGAAGATATTCTGTATCAAAAAACTGATGGCATTGCGAAAATCACCATCAATCGTCCTCATAAACGCAATGCTTTCCGTCCTGAAACAGTCTTTGAACTGTATGACGCTTTCTCTAATGCTCGTGAAGATACCACTATTGGTGTCGTCCTATTTACTGGCTATGGGCCACATACTGATGGCAAATATGCCTTCTGTTCTGGTGGCGATCAAAGCGTGCGGGGACATGCGGGTTATGTGGACGATACTGGCATCCCCCGCTTGAATGTCTTAGACTTACAACGCCTGATTCGTTCCATGCCGAAAGTGGTGATTGCTTTAGTAGCTGGATATGCGATCGGTGGTGGACATGTCTTACACTTGATTTGCGACCTTACCATTGCCGCCGATAACGCTATTTTTGGACAGACTGGCCCGAAAGTCGGCAGTTTCGACGGTGGTTTTGGAGCTAGCTATCTCGCCCGCGTTGTCGGACAAAAAAAAGCTAGAGAAATTTGGTTTCTCTGCCGCCAATATGATGCACAACAAGCGCTAGAAATGGGCTTAATTAATTGTGTTGTCCCAGTGGAACAACTAGAAGCGGAAGGTATTCAATGGGCACAGGAGATTTTAGAAAAAAGTCCGATCGCAATTCGCTGTCTCAAAGCCGCCTTCAACGCTGATTGTGACGGACAAGCTGGTTTACAAGAACTTGCTGGCAACGCCACCCTACTTTATTACATGACAGAAGAAGGATCTGAGGGCAAACAAGCCTTTCTCGAAAAGCGTCCACCAGATTTTCGCTCTTTTCCTTGGTTGCCTTAGAATTGCAAAAATCGCACTCTTTAATGAGATGCGATTTTTGTAGATATCAACTTTTACAGCACTAAAAATCTTAAAAACAAATCTTATTTTAAGCAGACTATAAACTCAGTCCAGTAATAATGGATGACTAAATGACCACTGCTTTAGTTTTTACCTGTTCTGATATAGAGGCAGCTATTTCCTCTAGAGGGGCAAGAGCAGTATTGTCTAAATCTGAGGCTAAAGATTGACAAGATGTTAAAACTGGAGCTGCATCTGGTAAACCCCAAGCATCTTCCAAGGTTTCCCAAGAAGGTGCAAAAGGTGGGAGCGCCAAAGAGCAAGCCTTCCAAGCCGCTTGAACTGGTGCGCCCAACTGTTGGCACATTCCGCCACGGCGACCTTCTGGCTGGTAATGACGGCAATATTTACAGGCAGATGCTAAAACTTTAATGGGTTTCATTCGGATTCATCTTTAGTGTCATTTCTGGCTGAATTTCATCTTTATATTCTGCTTCTATATATAAAGACAGAGAAAAGCCAAAAAGTCATTATTTTCTATAGGTTTCAGCGATCCCCAGTAAAAAATAAACTTCAGGATATTTTTATAATCTTGTCATATATTTAAATAATTAGTAGAGCAATTACATATAGATATCGTCTAAAACTTATTAGGGATCAAGAATAAAACCAAAGCTTTTGATTTATCTAGCCTTTTAAATTCCTCCTTAAGCCATCCTAAAGGCATAGATTTTCAGATAAATAGTCTGCTTGAGATCCCACATTTGGCATATTTTAGCTGCAAACTATACTTCTTCTCAAGAATTAGAAATATTTAATGTAATGGCAGCAAGGTATTTCAGGATCAACTCTGGTCAACGAAATAATCATTCAACTCTTTTGCTTTGAAAACTGTTTAGCAGCACAGACAGAACAGACTTCCCAGCGCTGGAGTTCACCAGGTGGGGTGGGAGATTGACACTGGGGACAAAGGGGTAAGCCATGCGATCGCGATCGCATGATCTTCGTCCAATGCCCAAAAGCAGCATTTACATCCTTGGCGGGTGTAACATCAGGGCGGTTAATCTCATCACCAAGGTAACTGGGATGCTCATGGGGCGAAACCGTTTGTTGCTGTTTTCTCTCCACCGATGGATTCTGCCAGTTAGCAGTAGAGAAGCGAATATCAACCAGAGGTGTTGGCAGGTTTTTATTCAACTTTAAAAGCAGAGACGAGCGACCAAAAGTCAGGTTTTGTGCCCAAGCAGCACTAGAAGTTGCTACCGACAAAACATCGCGCTGAATCGACAATGGTCGAGTATTTGCGGCAACCACTGGGCCAACAACTTCTGGCCAAAACTTGAGCAGGCGTTGAAATGGTTGCTCCTGCCATTTAGCCTGCTTTTCTAGAACGCCCAAAATATCATTAATTGATTTCAACGACATCGTTAAAAGTGGGGAGTGGGGAGTGGGGAGATGGGGGAGATGAGGAAGATGGGGGAGATGGGGGAGAAAGAATAACTAATGCTCAATGCCCAATTCCCAATCTATCTATTTAAATAATTTTCGCTACTATTGTCACAAATATATCTAAAGTTAATTCCAGCAATCTACGTTTGAGGTACAGAGGCAATGACTCAAAACCCCCTGAATGATTCCGGTACTCAATCGTCTAAAACACCTGGGTTGAAACCAGCACTAGCAGCAGCGCTAGCGAGTTTAGAGGTGCCGCTAGATCAAGAGTTAGCTCGATACCGACGCACGCGAACTGGTTTGATGGCATCAAAGCAGCCCCGTGTCGCAAGTTACATGAGCAGTCAACCCCAGCCGCTAACTGCCATCCCTAAAACATCGGGCACAACTCAGTTATCAGTAATAGAAATTAAAACTAACGTGCCGCCTGCATCTGTACCCGTGAATCATCAGGGAACTTCAGCGCCAGCTACGGCAAAAATTGACGTACCACCGACATCTTCTCTAGCTGTGAATCCTCAAAAGAACCCAGCGTCAGCTATGCCAAAAACTGAGGAACTAAATAATCTCAATGTGCCCTCCATCTCTGATTTTGCTAAAACACAAACTCAACTTCCGCCGCCGCCGCCCAACTTTAGTAGCAGCATCGTGGCAGCAATCGTTAAAGATAGTAAAAGCGAAAACCTCTTGCAGCTAAATGACACCCCTAAGCACCCAGATGACTATTTGGAATCTAGTGAAGCACTGCTGCGAAGTCTGACAGAAGAACAACCAGAAACCAAGAAACCAAGCAATTCTAGCGATAGTCTGCTATCGCCTTTGGGTATTGGCTCGATGTTGCTGCTATTGGTAGCGAGTCTTACCTTGGGCTATGTAGTGTTCAATCCCAAAAGCTTGCCACAGTGGAATTTAGGCAAGTTGTTTAACGGGAACTCGTCTCCTGCACCAGAAAATACTCAGGAAGTCGGAAGTAGTGTCCAACCTCAGATCCAGCCACCAAGCACATCTATACCCAAGTATCCAAATTTAGCTGCTCAAGAGTTTCCTGAAGTGAGAAACCCCAATGATGTAGTTGGTTTAAAACCCAAAGTCCAACCAACCCTCGCAGTAGTGCCTAATCCAGTCGTTCCCCAAAAAAGAGCAAATCCTCAAGCGGCATTACCTGAACTCAACACAGCCCTAAAACCGACAAATCCGCTCGCTTTAGCACCACTACCGACAGTACAGCCCTTGCCTCCCCTGAATTTGCCTCCCACTTCAACGGTAAATATCTCACCAAAGCCTGATGCAGAAATCAAACCAGCAACAGATGGGTTCTATCATGTAGTGATAGATAATAGAGATGCGGCTTTTGCCTCAGCACGGGAAGTAATTCCCGATGCTTATTTATCACCCAACAAAGAATTGGTTTATTTGGGTGCTTTTAAAACTAAAGAGCAAGTACAACAACATCTAAAATTGTTACAGGCAAGGGGAATCCAGGCACGGGTTCAGCAGCCATAAGTTGCAAAAATCTACGATACCATGATCAAAAATATTATTGGGTTTCGTGAATAGAGAGCCGACATGGAATTAATCAAGCGTATCCTGCGGGTGATTCGAGCTAATCTCAATAGTTTAATCGGTGGTGCAGAAGATCCAGAAAAGATTCTGGAGCAAACTGTCCTAGAGATGCAGGAAAATCTGGTGCGGTTACGGCAGGGTGTAGCACAAGCGATCGCTACCCAAAAACGTACTGAACGGCAGGCAATAGCCGCCCAGTCTCAAACAGAAGAATGGTATCGCCGCGCCCAATTGGCCCTGCAACAAGGCAGCGAACCTCTAGCACGGGAAGCTTTGACTAAGCGCCAAGCCTATAAAGAAACCGCTACAGCCCTCCTTTCCCAGATAGAGCAGCAAAACGAGATAGTCGCTAGGCTAAAAAAGGATATGCGATCGCTAGAGTTAAAAATTTCCGAGGCGAAAACAAAAAAAGATATGTATATTGCTCGCGCCCGTTCTGCTGAAGCGTCTTATCGCCTCCAGGAAATGCTCGGTGGAGTTTCTGCCACCAGTAGTCTGAGTGCTTTTGAGCGCATGGAAGAAAAAGTTTCGCAGATAGAAGCTAAATCAGAAGCGATCGCTCAACTCAGTAGCGACGACTTGGAAACACAATTTACTTCCTTGGAATCTACTAATGATGTAGATGCCGAATTGGCAGCGATGAAAGTGCAGGTTTTAAATGGGGCAGAAAACACTCAGCACAACAATCTCCTCACACAGGAGAGCCAGAAGACACAGCCTCCCCAACAGCATCAGGACTCTTGAAGAACAGGCAAGGGGGCAGGGGGCAGGGGGAAATGACCCCATCAAGAAGTGTCCTGGAATGAGGGTGAGAACATGGGTCTGAATTTCTCACTCAAGCAAGTATGGTTATCCTAAAGAGCGGGAAGCTAACGCAACAGGTGGGGGCAAATCCCAATTCTTTTCTATCTCCCCTGCTCCCTTCCCCGTGCCCCCTGCTCCCTGCCTCTTGGCTGAAGTTCGACTAATTACCCCTCTTTGGAGATATCTTAACAATTAAGAGTTGTTAGAACGTACTGATTCAAACCGGAAAGATTACATTGAAATAGGTAGCTATTAAAAAATAAAAAAGCTAACTGTCCAACAAAAAGCGTAAACCAAACAAGGAAAAACAAAGTTATGGGATTATTCGATCGCATTAAGCGAGTAGTTAGTTCTAACCTCAACGACCTGGTTAACAAAGCCGAAGACCCCGAAAAAATGCTAGAACAAGCCATCCTGGAAATGCAGGAAGACTTGGTTCAGCTGCGTCAGGGAGTAGCCCAGACGATCGCCTCCCAAAAACGCAGTGAGAAACAGTATAATGATGCCCAAAATGAAATCAATAAATGGCAACGCAATGCCCAACTGGCGCTGCAAAAAGGTGATGAGAACCTAGCACGACAAGCTCTAGAGCGCAAAAAGACTTATACCGACACCAGCGCTGCCCTGAAAGCTAGTTTAGATACCCAAAGCACTCAAGTTGAAACCCTCAAGCGCAACTTAATCCAACTGGAAAGCAAGATTTCTGAAGCTAAAACCAAGAAAGAAATGCTCAAAGCTCGGATCACCACTGCCAAAGCCCAAGAGCAACTCCAAGGCATGGTGCGTGGGATGAATACCAGCAGCGCAATGTCTGCCTTCGAGCGGATGGAAGAAAAGGTCTTGATGCAAGAATCCCGGGCCCAGGCACTAGGAGAGTTAGCAGGTGCAGATTTAGAAACCCAATTTGCCCAGTTGGAAGGTGGTAGCGATGTTGATGATGAATTGGCAGCTTTGAAAGCGCAAATGCTACCACCCGCTACTCCAGTAACTCAAGCGCAACTGCCACCGCAACAAGAAACCACTGCTCCTAAATCTAATGAAGTGGTTGATGCCGAGTTGGATTCTTTACGCAAGCAATTGGATCAATTGTAAAATTGGTAGAAAACTTATTTGAGCTAGTCCCACACCTGTTGGCTGTGGGATTTTACGTCATTAGTCAATAGTTAATATTCCTAATAGCTATGAATTATTGACTATGGATTATTGACGACTTTGGGATAAAGTATTGTGTGTGCCAACTTTGATCGCCACCTGATGGAGACTGCAATGAGTAAGGCTGTAATCACCATAACTGATGCTGAGTTTGAAACAGAAGTGTTAAAAGCTGAACAGCCTGTATTAGTTTACTTTTGGGCTTCGTGGTGTGGGCCTTGTCAATTGATGTCGCCCCTGATTAACTTAGCTGCTACCAAATATAGCGATCGCCTCAAAGTCGTTAAAATGGAAATTGACCCCAACCCACTCACTGTTAAGCAGTACCAAGTGGAAGGTGTACCCGCCCTTAGACTATTTCAAGACCAAGAAGTTTTGATATCCACTGAGGGAGTCATCGGTAAGGATAAATTACTCGAACTCTTAGATACGCACTTAAATAGTAATTAGTCATTGGTCATTAGTCATTAGTCATTGGTCATTGGTCACTTGTACTGAGCGTTGCCGTAAAGCCTGCGGCATAGCTAGGCTTAGGGCGCAGCCTCTCCAAGAGTTGTATTGGTCATTGGACAAAGGACAAAGGACAAATGACAAATGACAAATGACAAAGGACAAATGACTAACATGCAATTTGCAAAGCGTTTACAACCCCTGCAATCTAATGTATTTGCTGATATGGACAGAGCCAAGGCGATCGCTTTGGCAACTGGACAAGAGGTAATTGATTTGTCGTTGGGTTCTTCTGATTTACCAGCCGAGGCACATGTAATTGAGGCGATCGCTCAATCTCTTGGCGATCGCAGTACCCACGGCTATCTGTTGTTTAACGGAACTCTTGGGTTTCGTGAAGCCGCAGCCAACTGGTACGAACAAAAATTTGGGATCAAAGTCGATCCCCAAACTGAGGTACTACCTCTAATTGGTTCTCAAGAAGGGACAGCCCATTTACCCCTAGCAATACTCAATCCCGGAGATTTCGCCCTATTGCTCGATCCAGGTTATCCCTCCCATGCGGGGGGAGTCTACCTAGCTAGTGGTCAAATCTACCCAATGCCACTACGGGCAGAAAACGATTTTTTACCTGTATTTGCTGATATTCCCGCCCCAGTCTTGGCCCAGTCGCGGATGATGGTACTAAGTTATCCTCATAATCCCACTGCTGCGATCGCTCCAATATCATTCTTCCAAGAAGCTGTCGCCTTCTGTCAGCAACACAATCTCGTCCTGGTTCACGATTTCCCCTACGTAGATTTAGTATTTCAAGAAACTGGGAACTGGGCAGATTCTTCTGGTAATCCAAAATCCAAAATCCAAAATCCAAAAGCCCTAGTTCCTTCAATTCTGCAAGCCGATCCAGAGAAAAGCGTCTCCATTGAATTTTTCACCCTTTCCAAGTCCTACAATATGGGCGGCTTCCGCATTGGCTACGCCATCGGTAATGCCGAGTTAATTAACGCCTTACGCCAGGTAAAAGCCGCCGTTGATTTTAATCAGTATCGGGGAATTTTGAATGGTGCGATCGCAGCCCTAACTGGCCCTCAAATTGGGGTAAAATCTGCTGTTGCTACCTTCCAGCAGCGCCGTGATGCTTTCATCACTGCTTTACACCGCATTGGCTGGAATGTTCCTACTCCCCAGGCCACAATGTACATCTGGGCAAAACTGCCCTCACATTGGAGTCAAAACTCCATCGAATTTTGTACCCAGCTAGTCAAACAAACTGGTGTAGCAGCTTCCCCAGGTGCTGGCTTTGGTAAATCAGGAGAAGGATATGTCCGCTTTGCCTTGGTGCATGAGCCAGCTTTGTTAGAAACTGCTGTAGAAAGAATTGCCCAGTTCCTTTATTGAATTTCTTCTCAAGCTCAACACCAAAAATTTTTTGCAGCAAAGTCTATGAATATAACACGCGCCCTAAAGGTAGTGGCGCACAGTTTCGCGTCCCTACGAATAACCGTACTATACTGAATTTAAAATTATTTAATTGTTGTTTTTAAAACGATTAAAAATTATCATATTGCGTAATTAGACGTAAAATAAGATCAAAATATTCTTCATCTTTTTATTGATAACAGCAGGAACTTTACCCAATCAGGTCTCCCCGTTTCTTAAACTTGGTTTGTACGCTCAGATACCAAAAATTGCTAACAATGCAGGCCGCGCTTTTAAGGAGTCGTATTGCCAAAAAGCATGTAGTCAAGACAGCCCAAGCCTAGAAACGGCAGTAGTTTAAAACTTAACTTCCAAACTGACAGAGACTTGAAAAAATGAAAATGACTTTTCAGAAACTTTTAATTGGTGCCTTAGTGGCTGTTGGTGTGAGCGTTACCACTGTACCAGCACAGGCTGGAACCCTCACCCTCACCGGTGCTACTATTGGTGGAACAGCAGCCAGTGATTATTTAGTCTATGATTCCAATGCTACAAATACCTTCACAGTAGCAAATACTAGTGAAAATGTACAAAAAGTTCTAAGTGGTGACATCGCCAGCCCCACTGGAAATGTGGAGCTAGCTGCTAGTAGTGAACAAGCTGGTTTTGATTTTACCAAAAACACCACCTTGACAGGTACAATCGGTGGGAAAACCCTGACTCTAAGCAGCCTCACTTCTGATGACTGGTTTGGAGTCGGCCAAACAACTACGACGTATGGGTCAAATAACTTAGCTAACAACTGGTTTAACCAGGTTCTAAGTTCTAATAATATCACTACTGGTTTACTCACTAAGTTCAACTCTACTCAAGAGAGTTTGTTTAAGAGCTTTCTTGGAAATGGCGGATTTCAACGCTTTAGTGACCCGAATATTTCCTATGTCAATCAAGATGACACTAGTGGTTTAATTACTATTGGTTTAGCAGGTCACTTAAATGCCACACCCCTTATAACACCCCTTCTAGGATTGCCGTCTAACCTATCTAAGCTACTTCCACCTTCATTACAAGCAAGTGAAATTGTCAAATACACTTATGACGGCAAAACTGATTACTTGTATCCCACATTCCGCACCCTAACTGTCACAAGTTCATTAGTACTTAACTAATTGTCGATGAACAGTACTTATGAACTATAAGATGAAGTTGTATTTTAAAGCTTAATAAGAATTTATTCTATTAATGTGTGATTAACTTAAGCCAAAGCCTCCAGGTGTGTATGTGAAAGAAGAGAGTGAAAACTCACGCGGTTGACATTACAAATAAATTTGTAGGTTCATCAAATGCGAAAATGATAGTTGTTGTAACTTTCATTTCATAACCATGTTTAACCACCAAGACATTGAAATTCAGAACATAGATCATTTGGGTATAATTGCAGGAATTATAGATGCCATAGGCTTAGTAGATATTATAAATGAATTAGTCGGTCAAGAGGCGCAAGAAAAAATTAGTCCGGGACATGTAGTTAAAGCAATGATATTAAATGGACTGGGTTTTGTAAGCAGTCCATTATATATGTTTCCAGAGTTTTTTAAAGATAAACCTTGTGAACATCTAATTGGAGAAGGAGTAAAAGCAGAATATTTAAATGATGATAAATTAGGTAGAGTAATGGATAAGTTATTTATTAAAGGTTTAACTGAGATATTTTCAGAGATTACTACAAATGTAATCCGACAATTTAATATTAATTTAAAATCCTCACATTTAGACTCGACTTCACTACATTTACATGGTGAATACAACACTAGTTTACCAGATGTAATTATTCATAATAATTCATTGAATGGTCAAATTAAATCACCCAACGGGAGAGGAAGTTTCGACTCGACGGGAACCGCCATCGCTCTTAGCGTCTCCCCTTGCGAGAAGACTCGAACTTCCTCACCACAAGCTATTGAAATTACCTATGGTTATTCTCGTGACCATAGACCCGATTTAAAACAATTTATTATAGACTTAATATCATCATCTGATGGAGATATACCAATATTTTTAAAATCTGCATCTGGAAATCAATCCGATTGTTCAAGTTTTGCTAACATATTTTTAGAATACAAAGAACAAATGCAAAAACCAGAAATAAAAA
>JAIVFU010000074.1:0-25807 GCA_020829485.1 Nostoc sp. CHAB 5834
CATTTGACAAGTCGTTTGAATCGCAAAGTGTTGGCTCATACTGTTTGTGTCTGGCTAAATCGTCTGTTTGGTTTGGAACCATTACAGTTTGATAGTCTTGTGACAGAATAAGTTGCACATCGCGTTAAGCTAATGCTGTACGAACTTCAGCAATCCAAGAAGCTACAGTGTTCTGCAACCAAGCAGCTAAACCAAATAAACTATGATTTGGTTGAACCATACCAAGTTCAGAAGCCAAATTAATTGCTAACCGAAGATTTGCAGCAAAGTTTCGCAAGGAAGCGTCTGTAGATGTGTATTTATTCAGACCAGCCCACAAATTAAGAAGTGCTGGATCTTGCCAGTCTACTGAAGGTGCTTGATTCAGCAACTCCTCTAAAGCAGTTTTCAGAGATTCGACCTCAGCCAGTTGAGATGCGGCTTGATTATATTCATTGTTTTGGATCGTACAAGCTGACTCTAAATTAGTTTTACGTGTCCGTAATAAATCCTGCTCTCTCTTAAATACCTCTTCTACTTTCAGATATGCTGTGAATCGTTGTGATGCTGCCAGCAATTGACGTAAAACTCTTACATTATCAAGGCGTTGTGCAAGGTTTTTTTCGCAGTCAGTAGCAGTATTTTCTAACCATGTGCCAATCACTCGATTTTCTAAAAATGGCTGTCCTTGTTCTCCAACTCTTTCGGCGTTTCCCTTTCGCACAGCCCGGATTACAGGGTTATGAACTAATCGACTCAGGGCGTTATCTACTGCTAAATTGGCTTGAGAAGTAATTAGAGTGCGTCCACCCCGTAGAGCAACTTGATAGCAAATCTCGGCAATTACGGTAGTTTTCCCAGTACCTGGTGGCCCTTGAATTAGAACTAAATCCTCAGCTGCAAGCACTGTTTCTACTGCTGCTTTCTGGCTAGGATTAGCTGAGGATAACAACAAATCCTCTGGTTGCAATTCGACAGTTTTTTCAATAGGTCTTGCTTGGGAAGCGTCGAATAAAAAGTTTCCCAAATAGGGATTTTGGGTGCGTCCTTGTCTTAATTGTGTCAAGGCTGCTTTTTTGCGTTTAATCTGTTGGATGTCACCAACTGCCTCGAAAAACAAAAATCCGGTAGCTGGTAGCTGATAACGTCCTGCTGCCATGTAGTCAGCTAAATCGCGTTCTAGCCTTACGCGGATAATGCAACTGTTTGGGATAACTTCTTCAATAATTCCTAATTGGCGGCTGTTGCGCCAGTTTTGTCCTTTGGGAGTAGTCTCGAATAGCTTAACCTCTTCATTTTTTGCTCGTTTTACCCGTTCCCAGAAGTTTTCCACAGCCAAGGAATTTTCATCAGAACCGTCAAGAGTAGCTGAGGTTACGTCAATCTCAAAAGTGATCCGTCTTCCGAAGCCATTGTGGCTGAAAAAAGGCACACAAAATTGGCGTATTTTAGCGATTTTTTCCTCAATCTGTAAAAATACTTCCCAAATTCGCAGATGATCTTCTGTAGGCAGATGGTCGCCGCATATAGGCATAGCTGCCATCTGTGCCAATGCCGTTGGCGGAATATCGATATGATACTGATGATTAGGCAGTAGCCGTAAACGATAAGGTACAGCATAGCCATCAGCATTTCCCTGTGAAAGTTGTAGCAACTTAGCAGATAGTACCTTTAAACCGTCCCTTCCATTTTGTTGTACAACTGCCCTGAATCCCAGTGTTTGTCCTAGCTGCTCAAGTCTTGCAGGTAATTGAAAATCATCCTGATCTGTTGCTATGGTTAAATCCCAAATTTCTTCTCCAGGATTTTTACCTGCACCTTTGCGGCGTACATAGACTAGGCGAGGCTCTTGACCCAGTAAATCAAATATTAACTCGTTAGCACGCTCTCGTCCCTGCCAAAAGTCGGGATAGGATTCAACGACTGCTTGACCTTCAATATTGCTGATTAAACTATTAATTGCCGAACCTATTAAGGTATAGCCCCAATCTTCAGCTTGGGCGTTGTTCATGCACCGCTTGCCTTTGCCAACAAAGTTTTCCAAGTCTAGTATTCCCAAATGCTGGCAAGGAACAACATCTTCAACTTTTGTTGCTTTGCTTATTTTGGGTAGTATTGCCCACCAACAATAAAATTACCGACTTCTTAGAGAGTCGGTAATCTAAGCTTTTCAACTTTCACAAATCAAATAAAGTTACTATTTAGTCTGTATTGTCAATACTACACAGTCACTCAAAACCGAAATTTACGACGAAAAATGTCAGCTTTAGTGATGGCTAATTTGTCCAGTATATTGCCTCAATTTTATATAGCAAATTCTTGATATTAATTCTATATTAGGATGGGCTAAACCCTTTTAACTTCTTTCTTTCTTTCTTTCTTTCTTTCTTTGTGTCCTTTGCGTCCTTTGCGTCCTTTGCGGTTCGTTTTTCTTTCTTCTTTCTTATACTTAAATATTTTTTAGCGCATCTTCATACAGAATTGGTATGAGATTATTATTAATAGGTTTAACAGAAATCACCAGCTATTTCTGAAGCGCCTGCTGAAAAGTCTTGATAGCATCAACATGATTCACCATATTAATGCAGCGTAGCAACAAATCCAGATCGATACCTTTAACCTCCTCACTACTGGAAACCCTTTCATAGTGAAGTACGTTGCCTTCTTTTTGCAAGTGATAAACTTCTAACACTCCATCTTCCCAGAACCACACTTCTGGAATCAACAACCGTTTGTATGCCTCCAGTTTGTTGATACCGCCACTGCTAAATACCACCTCGATCGCTAAATCAGGACGCACTCGACCGGGGGCAAGTTTATAAGATTCATCCGCCTCTCGCTTGACAGCACCCGATTCACTTTCTAAGGTCATTGACCCAGTTGGAGTAAAGTCAAACCCTGCCATGAGCAGGTAAAGTTCTAACAATGCGGCAATTCTCTTCTTAACGGTTTCGTGGGGTTCTCCAGGCATTCTTCGGATCTCCAAAACGCCATCCAGGAAAGACAGCCGATATCCTGGACGGTCTAATAACTGCTCAATTGCTTTGAATTCTCTCCAAGTCAGTCCTTCAAACAAAAGGGGTGATTCTTTTGTGGGTGTAGCGATCGCTGCTGGGGTCATAAAAGTCTCCAGTCTAGGGCAGTTTGTTAATTTTAACTTCTTTCTAGAAGCTTAAAAATTACTTTTTCTCAGCCTTCATCAATAATAACGACATCAAAGATTTGAATTCTTCGGAAAAACCTCTATTTGCACCTTGAACATAGGTGATACCGATGAGGTTGGCATTATCTAAATATATGCGCCTTAAATCGTCGCGTAGGGGTAGCCTGCCACAGGCATCGCTCGCCTTCAGTTGGCTTTCTTAATTTTCCTATCCAATCTGGAACAAAATACTGATAAAGTCAAAATAACTTTTCAGAACCTAATAGTGGATGTAACTCAATTAGTCAAAGTTTCAATTATTCTTTTGCTGCTTGCTACAGGTGTAGCTCTGCTGTCACGGAGATTACGAATTCCTTATGTTACGGGTTTAGTATTAGCAGGTTTGCCCATCACTGAGCTATTGTCTCGTCCAATTGGTTTAAATCCAACCCTTGTTTTGAATCTTTTTTTGCCAATTCTGATCTTTGAAGCTGGTATTAATACAGATGTTAGCCGCCTACGCAGCACCTTTAAACCAATTGCCCTATTAGCTGGGCCTGGAGCTGTGCTTTCTAGTGGTATTGTTGCCGTTCTGTTGAAATTTGGGCTGGGATTAAGTTGGATACCTGCCTTATTTGTCGGAGTAATTCTGGCAAACACTGATACTGTTTCCATGATTGCCGTCTTTAAGGATATACCAGTACCATCGCGGCTTTCTACCATCGTTGAAGGAGAAACTCTATTCAACGATGCGGCTGCCCTAGTTTCCTTCAACCTAATTTTGCAAGTATATTCAACAGGCTCAATCACATTTATAGAGGGAATCCAACAACTGCTATTTATCTCTCTAGGGGGTTGCCTGGTGGGGTTAGTCTTGGGCTACTTGAGTATACCTATATTCGCCCGTTTAGATGATGCTCTTAGCAGTCTTTTATTGACAGTCGCAGTTGCATTAGGAACTTTTCAGGTTGGGCAATTTCTCGGTGTATCAGGTGCGGTGGCTGTAGTTGTCGCGGGATTAATTTTCGGGAATTTAGGGCTTTCTCGCAATACTTCTGCTTCTAGTCGCATCACCTTGTTAAGTTTTTGGGAATATGCCAGTTTTACCGTCAACACCTTTATTTTTCTGCTGATTGGTGTAGAAATAAACTTGGTAACGCTGTGGAAAACTTTACCTGCAATTCTACTTGCAGTTTTGGCTTATCAAGTCGGACGAGTTCTTACAGTCTATCCTCTATTAGCAGGCGTTCGCTGGATTGACCGCCCAATTCCGCTACGCTGGCAACATTTACTGTTTTTAGGCAATATCAAAGGTTCACTCTCAATGGCTCTGGCGTTGAGCTTACCTACCACACTGCCAGGGCGAGAAGTTCTGATAGCTATAGTCTTCGGCTGTGTGCTGGTGTCGTTAGTGGGACAGGGTTTAAGTTTGCCTTGGGTGGTAAAACGCTTAAAATTATCTAAATTTTCAGAAGCTCAACAACAGGTTGAAGAATTGCAAGCCCAGTTGATGACGGGTAAAGCAGCACAAGATGAATTAGATAGTCTGTTGAAATCAGGGGTTTTACCAAAAGCTGTTTATGAAGAGATGCGTTCAGCTTATCAGGTGCGAATTGCCGGTGCAGAAAAGACACTGCGGGAACTTTATAATCGTCGCCCTGATGAGGTGGAAGGCAGAAGTGGCAAGAGCAGTAAACTTGATGCCATTCGCCGGCGTTTACTGTTGGCAGAAAAAGGAGCGCTCAATGAGGCAATGCGGAAGCGAATTCTCTCGGAAGAAATTGTGCGCGGACGGATACAAAATCTTGATGAACAATTGTTGAAATTAGAAGATGATTAAATATGGGGCATTAGGCATTGGGCATTGGGCATTGGGCATTGGGGATAGTCTGAGCTTCGTGAGTGAACCTTTGAGCTTCGTGAGTGAACCTTTGAGTTATGACTGTAACTCAATGAATGCATTCACATACGGAGCATGGGAACGAGGAAAAACTTAATTACGTTAGCGTAGCGGTAGCGAGTCCGCGATAGCGAAGCGTTAGCGACGCAGGAGCGTCGCGTCATTACGAATTACGAATTACGAATTATTTTAAAAGCGATCGCTTATAGTTATTTTGACTTTTAATTACTCTACCAGGACTGATAAAAGAAATTCCTTGTTGAAAGTCAGTACCAATCATGACTGCCTCCACTATCGGTTCGGATATTTCTGTTTGGGCTACCCACTCGACAATAAAGTTTGCGCCTAAACCTCCACTGGTATCATTTCTATTGATAAAAAAATCTGTAGAAGCCAGTGCATCAAGTTGAATAGGCCGCTCTAAATACTGTTTAACTAGTTTACCTTCTGAGTTATAGTAGCGCACAGAAGTAATAACGATCGCATTGGTCAAATCTGTATTCCGAATACTTAGCGTAACTGCTAACTCGAAAATCTCCTGCCGATTGTGATGATAGATATGAGAGTAGACTGGAACATAAACAGTTTGACTGCTTGCTATCTTAAAATTCTTATCCAGCGTCACGATTTTTTGCAATGGGGTTGCTGGAATGGCATCGGGTTGTGACTTTGGTGGAATTTCGGGTGATTGACAAGATACAAGAAGAATAACAGCGATCGCTAAATAAATATATCGATACAGCTTCATCAAAACTATCTACACCAATTATTATATATAGCTAACTACGCTCAACATTTTTGTTCAATAAAATCAATGACTTGATGTAAACATCCTGGTTTGGTCACAATCAGCACAGTTGAATGAGGTTCCAGTATTGTACTACCATTAGGAATCATCAAATCTTCGTGGGGATGGGGTTGATAGCCAATAATTAGCGAACCACTAGGAAATTGGGAATCCTGAGCAATTTCGGCAACGCTACGACCAGCAACATAGCAATTGTTGGGGATGGAAAGTTTCAAAACCTCAATTTGTCCCTGCTCAAAATGCATCATTGATTCCACTTGCGGGTACTCAATGGCATTCACCATTGTTGAAACTGATAGTTCAACAGTACTGATAATATGGTTAGCTCCAGCGATCCGCAACGGTTCGGCAAAATCGGGGTGGCGCATCCGACTCAAAATATGGGTGACACCGTAGTGTTTTGCAAGAGTTACCATTGCCAAGTTTAAGGCATCACTTCTGAGGACAGCTGCCAAAGAACCGGCTTTACGAATCCCCGCTTCTAACAATACTTCTGTACTTACAGCACTGCCTTCAAAAGCCATTGCTCCTACTTGTTCACGGGCATAGCGGCAAGCGATAGGGTCAATGTCAATTACGGCAACAGTATGTCCCAGTTCTACCAGTTTTTGCGCCAAACTTAAGCCCACTAAGCCTGCACCACCAATTAGTACGTACATGTATGTTCTTGATGCTCTCTTCGACTTCCTATTCCACTTTACAACTTAGCAAAGGAATGAAAGTGTAGCTTGTATGGGGATACTTTCAATCACTGGACAACCAGACTTGCCAATCAGGCAAACTACTTTTATACTTTCAACAAGCTTTGGCGACGACTAGCCCACCAAGCAAATCCAGCGCCGGTTACAAACATTAGCAGACCATAAATTGCCCCAGGAATCGCCATTGTAGGACTATTCAGCAGCGTAGGGGTAGAAGCGATCGCGATCGCCAGAGTCCCATTTTGAATTCCTACTTCTATGGTAATTGCCGTAACGCGTTTTTCTCCTAAGCGGGTTAAGGTTGCGATCGCAAAACCTAAAGCCATTGCAACCACATTTAAAACCAGAGTCGCCCAGCCCACATCTATTACATAAGAAACAAAATTATTCCGTTCTCGCAGCAGCACTCCAGTAATTACCACCGCCAGGAAAAATAAAGACAGCCACTTCACAGGTTTATCTGCCTTGTCTGCCAATCTGGGTGCATATTGCTTGGCTATCATCCCAATTGCTATAGGTAGAAGTGTAATCACCGCAATCTGCAAAACAGTATTTAAGAAAGGTAACTGTAGCGTTGTTCCTTCCCCCAAAAATCTCTGCATTGACAAATTTACTACCAGAGGAATCGTAAAAACCGTAATGAAACTACTAATAGCTGTTAGCGTTACAGAAAGAGCAACATCACCACCAGCCAAAAACGTAATCATATTAGAAGTAGCGCCACCAGGACAGGCTGCTAAAATCATTACACCTACCGCTAATTGTGGGTCAAGGGGAAACACCGACGCAATGCCAAAGCCCACAATTGGCAACACAATTAACTGCGCCACCAAGCCAATCACCACCGCTTTGGGATAGGTTACAACTCGCTTAAAGTCTTCTAGGGTCAAGGTTAACCCCATACCTAACATGATAATAAATAGAGCTAGGGGCAGAAAAACAGCCGTCAGAAAATTTGCTTCCATCCTTAATTTGCGTTGGTAACAATAAAAGCGCCTCTGGATTGTACCGTGTTCCTGTTAGGGGATTGACGGCTGTTGCAAATTAAGCTCTTGGAATGGTTCAGAAGACTCTTCCAATTTCAAGCTACCAGCAGATTTACCGTTGATTTGTAGAGTGTATTCACCCTGTGCCAAGCCTTCTAAATAATAGACTCCAGCACCGTTGGTAACAGAAAAACGCCGAGTCCCTTGATCTGGTTGTATAGCTTCTACTCGTGCGCCTGCGATCGCTTTACCTTGAGCATCCGTGACTACCCCCGATCGCGTGTAAGAACGAATTAGCGGAATCATTACAGGGGTGTAACTACCAGCAATCACATCAACGGCAGAAGACTCAACCTTAGCCTGCCAATCAGGGGGTAAACCTGCTGGATCAAGATCGAGGCGATAAATGCCAGGAGACATCCTTACTAAAGTGCGTAGGCAAAGCCCGCCGCAGGCATCGCCCTGAATTTGTGGTAAAAATGACTTAAGCGGTTTATTGTTCAGAGTCAACAATAAATCAGCGTTATCTGTATAAACTTCTTCCCCTCCATCCTGTTTGCCGTTATTATTCCGGTCAAAAAATGGCTTAATTAGCAGTCCGCCTTGTGTACGCAAGTAATTAGAACGGCGATCGCCTGGACTAATACCCCCTTGTAGATTCAGGCTAGAAGCTAAATCTATGCTGAAAGTTGCTTCATCAGAAATCGGCGATACACCTTGATAACGCACCCGTAATAGCAAACCGGGTAAAACTGTTGTTGATAATGTGGCTAATAGTCCCCTACCCTGAGAACCAATGCCATAACCTAATTGTGCTTCCCACCGATAACTACCATCAATCGCCTGTTGTTGCGAACGATAGCGCCAACTCACACTTAGCAAGTTGTCGCTGCGATTTTGATTCTGTGTTTCATAATTTAACAGCAGTGAACTGCCACTATTAGAAAAGCGGTTTTTAGACAAGCTGTAACTCAGTTCCGACAAAGTGCCAATTTCGTTACCGCGTTGCGTTAATTCTAGTCTACCGAGACGTTGCAGCAAATTCCAGCGCAGGCGGTTTTTAGTATCTAAGCTGACACGGGCAAAGGTAAAGGCATCTTTGCCACTCAAGTTAATTTGCATTCCGCCAGATGTTGCATCACCAGTGTCAGTACTAGTAAATAAGGTGAATTGAGGCAAAACTCGCCAATCTAGATTAAAACGGCTAGACAAGCGATCGCTAGTAAATGAAGCACTCAAGTTGGATGATGGATTATAGCGAATATCTGTGTTCACATCCCACTTATTACCCGTCAGTGCTGAAACTGCTACCTGCAAAGGTAACTTTCCCGGACGCCAAAATAATTCTGCTAAGGCTCTAGGCGATTCGTCGTACACTCCACCTAAGCCGACTGTCAGATTTTCCGATAAACCCCAACGCCCTGCAATTCCCCCCCGAAAGTCAGAAAAGTTGCCCAACAGACTTTGATTTCCCAAAGAATTCCGTCGTAAGCCACCAGAAACGATTAATCCTGAAGCACCTGCTGGTAATTGTCCTGGGACTGTAGAAAAAGTAGCCTCTTGAATTTCTGGTTGGGCGGTGAGTCGCCCTTGGGGATACAGCAAGACGCGATAATTGTTGCCCAAAAATTGATTTTGACTTTTAATATTTTCAAAGCGGTAAATGCCTGAAGAATCAACTAAAATTTCGGCAATCACGCGATCGCCAAAACCTTGCACTAACCGCACTAATGTACCTGGTTCAGCCTTACCAGAAATTGTGCGTCCAATAGCATCTGCTTGTAAACGTTGGCGAGGATCAGAAGAACCACCAAAGGGTTGAGGTGGTATAAATCCCTGTCGTTGAATGGATGTAAAACCCCAATAGTCCCCTGTTCCTTGGGCTTGCCAAAAAGTTGGCTGGGAACCGACAAAATAATCAGCTGAATTAGTTTGTCTGAGAAACTGCGCTTCCGCAATATTCCAAGTTTGCTGATTTTGTAAATTTGGTTGATCGGTACGGATGAACCACGAACCACCAAAAGCACTACCAACAGCAATAAAATCACCTCTATAATTTGTTGATCTGGTAGCACTACCGCTAGCATTTACCTTTTGTTCAATTGCTGCAAAAATAAACTTTTTAGGTGTAATGTGTGGTAATCCTTCTAGTTGAATCGGAGTTTCTGTTTCTACTAGTTTGCCAGTAGATTGATCTAGCCCTGGAACATCCAAAATAATGGCGTATTCATTGATGTCAAATTTCGCCGCTACGCCAAAGAGAGTTTGTAAATCTTGAATTGTAAAGACTAATCCTAATTCTGGATCGGTGCGAACTTTTTTTGGATTGATGCGAGTCACAACACCAGGCGATCGCACTTCTAATTGACCGTCTGGTAAAGTGGTGACATTTAATTTTAACCCTTGAATTACAGCATCATAGGGTAACAGCCAATTTGCAAAATCAATTGCTTGGGAACCATCTTCTTGACCACGCACCAAAACGCTAGGATTGACATTGCGGTTGCCTACATTCAATCCTATAGGAAAAACTTTAAATTCGGAATCCTTAGCTAATTGGGCAGTTGTAGGGGTTTGTGGATTGGAAATTGCAGGGGTATCTGCCTTAGCTGGAGTGATAATAATTTGACAGATCAGAGCGATCGCGCCTAGCAGAGATTTGCCTCTACTAGTTAATAACCGAAGTTGCACAAATTTTTAATTTCTCAGTAAAATTTACTATAAAAATAGAGACGTTGCATTGCAACGTCTCTACAAACATATAATTCCCATACACCAAACAAAATTATCGATATTACGAATTGTTATATAAGCTACTTATTCTGTGATGCAGCCGTTTGTGTGGGAATAGTAATATTTACATTGAACGGCAACTTACTTTTTTTAGTGTCTTCACCCCAGAACAACTCACCACTTAGCTGATATTGACCAGGATTCAGGGTTGGTTGGTCTTTGTTGGGATAATTTAATAAAAAATTGCGATCGCTATTTGCCACCACAGCATTAGCATCTATCTGCCCAGTTTTGACAACAGTTTGTCCTTGGCGTAAAGTCCAATTTAAACTGGGGAGAACAGTTGCTTGACCGCTATTGCGAACTAAGATTTGAATTTGTTTTTGCTCTGGATTAAAGCTGGCACTATCAACTGCTAGTTGAGGAGAAAGGTTGCCTTTTCTGACATAGAACGTCACGCCAATTCGTGCCACCAAAGTAATGTTATTACCAGCGGCATCTTTGGATTCATTGAGAGTTTCATTAAACACTACCGCTCGATATTCTCCGTCAGGTAAATTAGGAGCCAAACGACTGATGAGGCGCACCCGCCGAACTTCTCCAGGTTTGACAGTCAACTCACGCGGTGAGAATTGCAGATATTTCGTCAAATCAGTGGGACTAGAGGATAAGGTTTGAAACCCTGCATCGCGGCTATATGTGAAAGGTTGAGCATAGATCCGAATCCGAGAAGGGGTCTTACTGGTATTGGAAATCGTAATCATTCCTTGGGCTTGTCCGCGTTCCGCCTTAGCTTCAATCACCAGAGGAGAAACGCTCATTTGTGCTTTAGCAGCACCAGGAAACAAAACTAGGGCGAATAAGCCAGCACTAACAGCAGCTAGAGAGTGCCAATTTTTATTGAGCATATTTATAACTATGGCAGGATTGTCAATTTAATTTCTGATTTATAGTTCCCAAAAGCAGACTTATTTTATCTATGGGTCATTAAAAAAATATCTTGCCGCTTGAAGATTTAGTTTCTAGCGACAAGATATTCAGCAACTATTTTTCTCAACAAAACTGAAGGTAAACTAGAAAAATTTTAGACTATGGCACGATAGTCAATGTTGTTACATAGCTGTAGTTTCCAGGAACAAGGGGACTGCCTTTATCTACTATCATGTCTATATCCAAAGGCAAATTGCTACCACCGGGCAGTAAAACAGGACTACCACCCTGAGAATCCGTATAGCCAAAAGGTGACTGCATAATCCCTATAGAGTAAATGGGTGTAAACTGAGGGCCTCCGGTCTGCTGTGGCTGAGATATACTCACTCTGGCACCTTGGTTACAGCTAAGAACAACCCTACCAAATGACCCTCCAGGATGTCCTCCTGCTAGTGCAGTTGGGTTAGTCGGCTGGTTTAGTCCCAATTGACCAGGGGTAATTTGATCAAAGTTGCAGACACCACTAACAGTTCCCGTAAACGGAACATTAGCCGTTTGTGCCATTGTTTTGGGTGCAAGAGCCACAGAACCAACAATGATCAAAGCAGCGGTTAATAAAGAACGACGAATCATTTTTAAATCCTTCTCAAATAAATAAGGGTTGGAGAAAACAGTTATGGTGCGATGGTTAAGGTAACAACGTAGGTATAAGTTTCCGGCGTACTGGTCGCTCTACCAACAAACCCACCTGTAAATTGGTGTTACTTGGCGCAAATGCCTGCACGCTAAATGCACTTGCCAGGACTAGACTAGAAGTTAACGCTAAACGGTAAAGCATAAAGGAGTTAACTAATTAGTCAGCGTTGTCTTGTCTCAGTGCCTTTTTTTAGATTAGTTGCTAAATGTTACAGCAACGACCGCAGAAACACGCAACTTGTATCTTTAAAAGCAAATTGCGTTAAAATACTTAGTACAAGTTCCGATTTATCAAATTTAGGTTTTTTGCATCCGTCGATTCGTGCGATACCTGCGGTGAGATACGCCTACGCGCACCACTTTACACGGGCGAAAAATACTAGCTTCGGTGAGGATTAGTTTGATTAAGCGATCGCCTCAATCTTTTTAACCAAATTTTTGAGATTATTAGGTTTAGCAGAAATTACCAGCTATTTCTGAAGCGCCTGCTGAAAAGTTTTGATAGCATCAACATGATTCACCATATTAATGCAAAGCCTTTAATTCACAACAAAAGCACTTTTCAAATGATTCGAGAAACATCAACCAAACCTCCATGAAGACTTACAATATTTGATACTTCAGAATACATACTTCCGACTTTACCTGATTGATGGGTAAACAAATTATGACAACCCACAATTATCAGCAGTTCTTGAGCGCGGGAAAATGCAACGTTAACCCGTTCTGGCTTCTTAGCAAATCCCACATCTCCTTTGCTATTGTTGCGAACCATACTAACAATTACAACAGGGCGTTCCATACCTTGAAATCGGTCTACTGTACCAGTACGAATTTCTAGGGAAGGGAAAAGTTCAGATTGCAGGCGTTCATCGATTTTTCTTAATTGAGCGCCATAAAATGTAATTACAGCAATTTCTTTTTTTGGTTCACCATTAGCAACTCTAGAAGCCCAAGTAGTCTCGAACTGCTGACACAGACGTTCAATTGCATCAATTTCTGGAGTATTAAAGTAAGAAGTTCCGTTTCTTTGCTCTAAAAACTGATTCTCTATAGGCGTTTTTACCCAAATAAGATGGTGAGATTCTTGGATAATCTCGTCTGCTAGATGATGTGCGCGTTTTGTATCAGGTTCCAAAATACCAGATTCTAGTTTACCGTCATAAAACTGATTGATTGCTCCCATAATAAATGGGTGCATTCGATATTGTGTAGTTAGCATTTGTTTGATGCTTTCATCAGCAGATTCAAACTGACTTTTAAATAGTGATTCTTCTAAAAACTGTAGTTCATCTCGTGTATTACCCATTGTTTGAGCAACTTCTTCTATAGTGCTAGTATCAAGCATGGGTGGTAATTGGCGATGATCGCCTACCATTACTAACTTTTTGCCTTTCAAAGCTGGGATTAGTAACTCTGGTGGAGTACACTTACTAACTTCATCAATGATGACGACATCAAAAGATTTGAATTCTTCCGAAAAACCCCTATTTGCAGCTTGAACACAGGTGATACCGACGACGTTAGCATTATCTAGATATATGCGCCTTAAATCGTCATGGTCGCGTTCATTTGGCTGTCTTAATTTTTCTATCCAATCTTGTACAAAATTCTGATATTTATTGAGATAATCTTCATCTTTTTTGAGTTGCTGTTGCCAAGATTCAAAGCTGATATTTATGCTACGTAATAACTCTATATTAAACAAGTCATTAGCAAATTTGTCTGGTTTAAATTTATCCGGTATTGTTTGCCATTCTGTCAACCACCAGCTTCTTTCTTCTATTAAACTTCCTGATGGCTGCGGTTGTAACTTTTGTTCTATTTCGCGTAGGCTAATTTGTAATTTTTGAAGCTGCTGTAGGGAAGCTTCAGTTTCTTGTTGTAGCTTTGATAAATGCTCATAGAGAGAATTTTTAATCATCTCCAACACAGCAAAGGGTTCTAATAATGAAATTAAAGTTTTAAGTTGACTAATGGAAGTTTCCCAAGAATGCACTTGATTTGAAAATTCTTGTGGCTGCTCCCAAATCTTTGATTGTGTTGCGAGATATTGTTCAGTTAGAATACGTAATTGAGCAGGTATATTTTGTTGATTAAGTTCTTGCAAAATATTTATAACTTGTCCAAGCTGCAAGTTAGCATCCTGCTGTGCTTTTTCTACCTCAGCTTGAGTAATGGATATTTGCTGTTGGCTAACTTCATTTTTTTGAAGTTCATTTAATTGGCGTTGCAGATGCTGAAGCTGTTGATCGGTTTCTGTTTTTACTTTTAAAACACATTGACGGGCATTTGCAAGAATAGTATCTAGCAATTCTTGTGTAATCTGGGTGAGAGTAGAGTCGATATTATTCCATTCCCATGATGTACCATAGGTTTTTTGCATTCTAATTAAGAAAAACTGGGTATTTTCAACTAGTAATTTTCGCTGTTTGGGGTTGAGTAGCTGATAATTGTTAAACTGTTGATAGGTTTGCTCCCATTGGGTGCGATCGCTCTTTGATAGCACCATTGGAATCTGACTAAAGTTTTGTTGTAGAAAATAACTAAAGTTATGCTGTTTGCCCTGCCGATCAGTAAAATTACCGTCTATTTCATAAGCGATCGCTTTTGTCAATAACTCCCATTCTGGTAGGTTAATTTTGTAAACTTTTGGTACTATTGGTAATTTTAATGTATTAGCAAACATCAACAAACCTAACGGCAAGTCCACTAAATTCTCTGTTAGTGGTAAACCTGATTGATGACATTCTTTTAAAGTTTGATAGAGAAGAGAAGGTGCTGTAGATTTCCATTCCTTAACTGCTGAGATAATATAATCTATTTCGCGTTTGCGGTTTTCCCATATCTGGATTGTTTGCTGTATGTTTTGCAGTTTGACAAGATATTTCTGATAATCTGGTTGTAGCTGATTTAATGAGGCGAAATTTTGTTGGACAATCTGTACTGATGCTGCAACTTCTGATATAGCTTTACTTGCATTTTGAGCATAAGTCAAAGCAGTTTTAAATTCAGAAATTTCTTTTGCTACAGTTTCACGCAACCAAACCGCTAAAGCAAAAGCACCAAGCGCTGGGCGCACAAAGCCAAGTTCATCAGTATATTTTATGGTTTGACGAACATTTGCTAAAAATTCTTCTACTACACTATTACCTTCTGTGTAAGGTTTAAGAAGTGGCAAAAAATTTGTAACTTCTGGAGCTTCCCAGTTTATATTTGGTATAGTATTTAGTATGTTTTCTAGTCCTGCAATTAGTGATTCAACCTCGTTCTGTTTTTCTACGGTTTCGTTGTAAGATTTTTCTTGATTTTTAAAGTCGCTCTCTATCTTTAACTTATTTTTATTGAATTTATTTTGTTGCTGATTGAATTCTTCTTCTGCTTGGAAGTAGGCTATAAATCTTTGTGATGATGCGAGTAATTGAATGAAAGTTTTGATATTTTCGAGCCGTTGAGTAAGATTATTTTCACAATCATTTGCTGTATTTTCTAGCCATCTGCCAATCACTTGGTCTTCTAAAAATGGCTGTCCTTCCTCTCCAACTTTTTCGGCTCTACCTTTTCGTACAGCGCGAATCACTGGGTTGTGAACTAATCGACTTAGGGCATTATCTACTGCTAAATTAGCTTGAGATGCGATTAAGGTACGTCCACCGCGAAGGGCTATTTGATAGCAAATCTCGGCAATGACGGTAGTTTTACCAGTACCTGGTGGCCCTTGGATGAGAACAAGATCCTTAGCAGCAAGTACCTTTTCTACTGCTGCTTTCTGTCCAGGATTTGCAGAAGATAATAACAAATCTTGTGGTTGAAGTTCAACAGTTGTTTTGATTTGTCTAGCCTGAGAAGCATCGAATAAAAAGTTACCCAAATATGGATTTTGGGTGTAACCATTATTCAAATCATCTAAAGCTTTTTTCTTACGCTGAATCTGCTGAATATCACCAACTGCTTCAAAACACAAAAATCCTGTATCTGGCAACTTATAACGCTCTGCTGCCATGAATTCAGCTAAGTCGCGTTCTAGCCTGAGACTAATAATACAACGGTTGGGGTCAACTTCTTCAACAGTCCCTAATTGACGACCACTAATCCAATTTTTGCCGACGGGAGCAGTTTCAAAAAGCTTTAAATCTTCGTTTTTTGTGCGTCTTGCTCGTTCCCAAAAGTTTTCTACATCAAGAGAATTTTGATAAAACCCGTCAAGGGTGGCTGAAGCTACATCTATTTCAAAACTGATTCGTCTTTTGAAGTTATAGTTATGACTTACATAACGCACGCAAAACTGACGTGCTTTCGCAATTTTTTCCTCAATTTGCAAAAACGCTTTCCAAGCTTTAAGTTGCTCTTCTGTAGGCACATTTTCGCCACAAACTGGCGCGGCTGCGATGCGTTTTAATGTTGCGGGTGGAATGTCGAGATGATGCTGATGATTAGATAACAGACGCAAGCGACAAGGTATAGCATAACTATCAGCATGTCCCCGTGAGGGTTGTAACAATTGAGCCGAAAGTATTTTTATCCCGCCGCGTCCATTTTTTGGTACAGCCGCCCTAAATCCTAATGTTTTTCTGAGCTTCTCAAGTCTTGCGGGTAATGGAAAATCATCGGAGTCTGTTGCTATTGTCAAATCCCAAATTTCTTCTCTTGCTTCTTTCCCTGCACCTTTGCGACGCACATAAAATAGAGAAGGTTTTTTACCGACACATTCATACATTAACTCATTGGCGCGATCGCGCCGCTCCCTAAATTCGGGATATGATTTCAGGGCAGCTTCACCTTCAAGATGGCGGATAAAACTATCAATTGCTGAAGCTATAAACATATAGCCCCAATCTTCAGAGTTTGTTTTAGCTTTCGAGGATTTTGCTGTTAGTTTATTTGCTACTGCACGAATACGTTCTGCATCGGATTCTGAGATTGTACTGGTATGGCTTTTGACTACAATTTTGAGCTTTTCGCAAATTAATAATAGCTTTTTGCTATCCAAATTTAATTCTTTTGCTAGTTCGTATATTCTGAGTTTGCCGTTGTTCATCCAGTACTGCCTTTCTTTGCCAACAAAATAGGGTTTAAATTTAAACGCAAAGGGGAGGCAGCGCGTTGCGGGGGTTCCCCCCGTTGTAGCGACTGCCGTCGCGCAGAGGTAAGCGCAGAGGTAAGCGCAGAGGAGCGCAAAGTTGATTTTAGTCCCATTTGCTACAAATTAAATTTGGTAATACTCTGCGTACCTTTACGTTCCTCTGCGTTTAAAAACTCTACGATTTTGGTTACTATTACTCATTAAATGACTATAGTTTATACTGACAGTAAACTTCGCTAGCGGCGCGATGCAGCAGAGAATGTCGCCATACCAAGGATTTCATATCATCAGCATAACCACCACCAATGACACAAGCGACGGGATAACCGCTACTCATACAGGTACTCAAAACCTGCATTTCCCGGCGAAAAATGCCACCATCAGTAAGGGCTAATTTGCCCAAGCGATCGCCTATATGAGGGTCAACACCTGCATCATAAAATACTAAGTCTGGCTTGACTTTAGATAATAAATCTGATAAGTAATTCGCTAAAGTTTGTAAATATGCGTCATCTTCCATTCCCACCGGCAAAGGAACATCCAAATCGCTATTTTGTTTAGTACCGGGGAAATTGACTTCGCAGTGCATAGAAAAAGTAAAAACGCTGTCGTCGTCTTGGAAGATAAAAGCGGTGCCGTCTCCTTGATGCACATCCAAATCTACAATTAGGATTTTTTGGACTAGTCCGAATTTTTGTAAAACGCGACAGGCGATCGCTAAATCGTTGAAAATACAAAAACCAGATCCATAATTGGGAAAAGCATGATGAGTTCCGCCAGCCGTATTACAAGCTAAACCCTGACTTAGTGCCAGTTTAGCTGTGAGTATCGTACCACCCACCGCCACACAGGTACGATTCGCTAATGCTGGACTCCAAGGCAAACCAATGCGTCGTTGTGCTTTGGCATCTAGGGTTCCCTCACAGTAAGCTTGAACGTAGCTTGGAGTGTGAACTAACTCTATCAATTGTAGCGGCGGACGTTTGGGGGTATGAAATTGTTCTTGATTCGCTACACCATCAGCTAACAGCAATTCGTACAGTTGTCGGAACTTAGACATCGGAAAACGATGTCCTTCAGGTAGCGGGGCAACGTAATCTGGGTGGTAAATAATTGGCAAGTCCATGTTATTAATTTTTAACCATAGTCTGATGGCAAACTATGAAACAATTTTCTCTAATAAATCCTAAGTACCCAACGTAAGGTAAACATATATTGATTGAAAAGTTGCACCAACGCTATAGCTTTTCCTAATCAAATGAAATACATGATACCCCCCTCTTCGCTTGCGGGGTGGGGTTCAGCAATATGGCAACCAGTATCTATTCTTAAACTAGATTGCTAAACTGTTACGCAAATAATATCGTACATTTACCTGATGACTGAAAACCCGTCAACAGTCAACAGTCAACAGTTAACGACATCAAAAGTGTTTATATAGTTTAGACGCGCATCAGCTTAATGCTCGTTTTTCTAATGGTAGTTCAAAGCGATCGCCTGGTTTTGGCTCAAGTATCCGCGTCGCAAGATTGTTTTTCTCAAGTAATTTAAGCGTTGGTGGATGAGCGTGGTCTTCTAAACCTTGAGACAGCAAGATCAGATCAATGTTATCTGGTATTGGGCGATTTTGCGATCGCGAGCCTTTAAATAACCAATCCAAATTGCTGAAAATCAACGAACCAACCAGCCAAGGGTCAATAAGTATTCTTTGACTACCAATTTCCAGCAGCCAAGAGTTACTGTCTAACCAAGTTAAGAACATAAAATTTTATGAAGATAACGCCTATCTTCATTATCAATGGTGTCAGCTTTATTGCAGGGATTGAAATGACTACTGCGTTCTCACCACAGAGTAATCATAATTTTTTTAATCGTAGTAATTTTTACCTATCATTCTAGATAAAACCGTCTCGCCTCATTTACCGATAAACTAAGTACCACCTCATCCAACGATAAACTAAGAGTACTGGCAATTTGTTCTACACTCAAGCCTAACTCCAATAATCTAGGTATTGCATCCTGTCGCGCTTGTTCTGCATCCTGTCGCGCTTGTTCTGCTTCTTGTCGCGCTTGTTCTGTTTCTTTATGGCTTAACAGTTTTCTCCCAGTTTGGGGGTCAAAAAACCGCAGTTCTCCGTCAATCAATCTGAGGTCTAAACCCAATACTCCACTGTGAATAGACGAGACACCATCGGGTAAAAAGTTGGATGTAATGCGTTGATATTTGCCCTCAAATAAATAGGAACCCTTTAGTCGTGGGTTGAGGTAATCTCCGGTTGGGTCATACTGAAAATACTCTTGCACACCTAAAAGTGAATATTTCGTGGGTTTATCCTCTTCATCATTTTCTTGGGTGCTTGCAGAAGTGATTTCCAAAATAAAATTAGGTACTTTACCCCCTTCTTCCCAAACCTTGTAGCTGACGCGCTTTTTCTTGTCTACCTCAAATACCACAAAGACATCAGGAGCAACCACAGCACTAGGAATCCCCTTTTTGTAGTAAACAAATAGATTCCCTGATACGTAAACATCATTTCGGTCTTGGAAATAAATGTCTAAGGCTTCTACAGCATAAATTAGATAATCCCGTGCTGGGTCGCTCTCCGCCATTGGTTTACCATCAGAGCTGGGGTAGATAATTTCGGTCTTGAGTTGGTTAGCAGAAAGGGTCATGCTCGCTTCTCTCCGAGACGCTACGCGAACGCTCCAATTCAAAATAGGTTACAGGGCAAAGACTTTAACTCAACTGGGATTGGTTTAAATAATAGCATTTTGTTCAGACTTCATTTTAGGTCAGAGAACATTACTATATTGAAGAAAGACTTTATTAATCTTATTAATGACCATAACTACACAGCCGCTTGCAACCCAAGACGCTTTTGAAAAATTCATTTGGAATTGGCAGGGTTACAAAATTCAATACACTGTCATGGGTACAGGACGACCTTTGGTACTGGTTCACGGCTTCGGTGCTTCCATTGGACACTGGCGCAAAAATATCCCAGTTTTAGCTAATGCTGGCTACCAGGTATTTGCCATAGACCTTTTGGGTTTTGGCGGTTCCGATAAAGCGCCCATTGATTACACTGTGGAAGTTTGGGTGGAACTGCTGAAAGATTTCTGCACAGCACACATACACGAACCTGCTGTATTTATTGGCAACTCCATCGGCGCACTTTTGAGCTTGATTGTACTGGTAGAACATCCAGAAATTGCTGCTGGTGGTATTCTAATTAACTCTGCGGGTGGCTTGAGTCATCGTCCCCACGAACTAAACCCGCCACTACGGATGGTGATGGCAACTTTTAATCGGTTTGTGCGATCGCCAATTACAGGTAAATTTGTCTATAACCGCATCCGCCAAAAAGCCCAAATTCGCCGCACCCTCTACCAAGTTTACAAAAACCGTGAAGCCGTCACCGATGAATTAGTCGATTTACTTTATACTCCCTCTTGCGACCCAGGAGCGCAACAAGTCTTCGCCTCCATTCTCACAGCCCCTCCTGGCCCAAGCCCAGAGGAACTTTTGCCCAAAGTAGAACGTCCTCTATTAGTAATTTGGGGTGCTGATGATCCTTGGACACCAATCACCGGGGCGAAGATTTACGAAGAGGCGCGTGAGAATGGCAAAGAAATCAAAATTGTTCCCATTCCCAATGCCGGTCATTGTCCCCACGATGAAGTTCCAGATATTGTTAATGCCCAGATTGTCGATTGGCTAGCGCAAAGTTAGTAATTTCGTGCCAAGACGCAAATGCAAAGGCACTTTCTGCCGATGCGCCTTGGCTCATGCAGGGTAGGAATGGGGCTAACAATCTGGGTAAATGGATCTTAATCTTTATAATTGCACCTTGACAGAATCAAACTCGTATGGTTTGTAATGGAGCTTGATGTGCGTAATGGACATAAAGGGGCAATTCCCTTAAATCACCATCCAGATTTTTCTAAACAAGGCTATCAAGTTATCAGCGAATTAGGACGCAACCGAGAAGGGGGACGCATTACTTATTTAGCTAATGTCCTCAACTCTAAGCAACAGGTGGTGATTAAAGAGTTTTGTTTTGCTCGTGCGGATGCTGATTTGTCAGGTGTAAAAGCATATCAGCGCGAAATCGAAATTTTGCAGCAACTAAATCATTCTCGCATTCCTCGCTATGTAGATTCTTTTGAAATACCAGGGGCTTTTTATCTGGTGCAGGAATATAAAAAGGCCCCATCTTTAGGCTTAACGAGCAGTTTTAATCCAGAAGAAATAAAGCAAATTGCTCTGTCAATTTTAGAGATTTTGGTTTATCTACAAAAGCAAATTCCACCAATTATTCATCGGGATATTAAACCAGAGAATATTTTGGTTGATGAGCAACTAAATGCTTATCTAGTTGATTTTGGTTTAGCTAGAATACAGGGTGCAAAAGTAGCTCTGAGCAGCTTTGTAGCAGGAACCCCAGGTTTTATGCCACCAGAGGAACAGTTTGGTCATTCCCTGACTGAGGCATCAGATTTATATAGTTTAGGAGCAACATTGATTTGCTTACTTACTAATACCCGTTCTGTTGAAATTGGGAGATTAATTGATGATAACTATCGCTTTAATTTTCAGCAATTAGTTCCTCAAATCAGTCCGCGTTTTCGGTGGTGGTTGATGAAAATGGTAGAACGCAAACGGAAACGTCGCTATGCTAATGCGGCTATTGCTTTAAAAGCACTTGGGTCAATTGAAGTTGTTGGTAGTGCCACTGGGATAGATAATTTAATCAGGAAAATAATACCTAGAAAACGAGTTACTTTGTTGGGACTAGCTACTGTTGTTACACTAGCTGCGATTGCAGGAACTTTGATGAGTTGTCAGCCTGGTAATACGGTTAGGCAATTGCTGGAAGCTACAGAATGTCAAAGGTTTGATTTAAATGCAAGTTGCCAAGAAAAAACCGGAGATTAAGATTAATTAGGTTGCTTTCGGCTAAGGATTAGGGACTTCCAATAAATAAATTATCCAATCTTGTGGGGTGGGCAACATGAGCGCCTTTGACTATGGGCGCTCATGTTGCCCACCCCACAATAAATATAGCGGTTCTTGCTTGGGTGCAGTACAGTTTTAACCTCTCTCCAAACCTCTCTCCTTTTAGGAGAGAGGCTTTGAATTTTGCTCCCCAACGCTAGCTCTTAAGGGGCTGGGGGTTAGGTCTGTATTGCACTCAATTGAGAACTGCTATAGTTGTATATTTTTTTATTTGGAAGTCCCTTACAGCAGTTTTCAATTGAATAGGCTACACCTGTAGCAATACCGTTCAGTTAAGCCCAAAACCTTGGTAGTAGACGCGAAATTGTACTGGGCTGGGCTTCGCCCCGCTACGCTAACGCCCCGCTACGCTAACGTCCCGCTACGCTAACGCGTCTCTACAGGTCTAAAATCAGTACAAAAATCTTTAACTGAACTGTATGGGCACAATCTATTGTGCCCCTAAAATTATGTGTATTCCATGCTTGTGAAAATTGCTGCAATTTGCCTGAGTATCAAAGACTCGTTAACGGAGATAAAAGGTGGATTCATCCAGTTCAAATACTCGTTAACGGAGATAAAAGGTGGATTCATCCAGTTCAAAGACTCGTTAACGGAGATAAAAGGTGGATTCATCCAGTTCAAAGACTCGTTAACGGAGATAAAAGGTGGATTCATCCAGTTCAAATACTCGTTGACGGAGATAAAAGGTGGATTCATCCAGTTCAAATACTCGTTGACGGAGATAAAAGGTGGATTCATCCAGTTCAAAGACTCGTTAGCGGTAATGCGCTATCAGTAATTGTCTAGTTACCTGCTGTAGTAAACTACATTTAAGCCAAAGGACTACATTCAATAGTTGATAGCGCTGTGAAAAAAATCCTGATTGTGTCAGCGAATCCTACGACGACGGATAAACTACGGTTGGACGAGGAAGTAAGGGAAATTCAGGAAGGGTTGCAACGCTCTCGCAGCCGAGATAAGTTTGAACTTATTACTAAATGGGCGGTGCGGCCTGACGATTTGCGGCATGCGCTTTTAGATCATAATCCTCATATTATCCATTTTTCTGGACATGGTGGAGGAAATCAAGGTTTAGCCTTGGAAAATAATATAGGGGAAATGCAGCTGGTGAGTACAGAGTCACTGGCAAGGCTATTTAAATTATTTAAAGACAAAATTGAGTGTGTATTATTAAATGCCTGTTATAGCGAGGTGCAAGCTGAGTCTATTTATCAACACATTAACTGTGTGGTTGGGATGAATCGGGCAATTGGCGATCGATCGCGCCGCAATTAAATTCGCGGTAGGCTTTTATGATGCACTGGGTGCTGATAGGTCTTATGAGGATGCTTATGAGTTTGGCTGTAGCGCTATTGACTTAGAAAGTATTCCAGAGTCTTCCACCCCAGTGCTGAAAAGTCGGAACAATGCCCAAGGTGCTATCTCTGCTAACGAAATTATTTCAGATAGCGAGATAAAACTAGCAGTCTCCTTAGAAAATCCAGAAGGACAGGTATCTCTAAAGTCTGCTTTTTATGTCGAGCGATCGCCTATTGAGGTAGACTGTTATGAAGCCATTCTTCAACCAGGGGCCTTAATTCGCATCAAAGCCCCCCGGCAGATGGGCAAAACTTCCCTCATGTCGCGGGTTCTCCATCATGCTAGTCAACATGACTATCAGACAGCACCCGTAAATTTCCAGTCAGCCGATGCAGAATTTCTCGCTAATTTAGATAAGTTTTTGCAGTGGTTCTGTGCAAGCATTACCTACGAACTGAATCTACCCGATAAATTAGATGAGTATTGGAAAGGTGTTTTAGGTAGCAAGAATAAATGTACAAATTACTTTCAACGGTATTTATTACCCGCCATTAATAGTCCCATAGCTTTGGGTTTGGATGAAGTCGATGAAGTCTTCAAGCATCCCATAATTGCGGCTGATTTCTTTGGATTATTACGAGCTTGGCATGAGCGGTCAAAGAATGAGACAGTTTGGAAAAATCTCCGGTTGGTGATTGTGCATTCTAAGGAAGTTTATATTCCACTCAATATAAATCAGTCGCCTTTTAATGTGGGCTTACCCATTGAGTTGCCATACTTAAATCAAATACAAATACAAGACTTGGTACAGCGTCACGGACTCAATTGGCCTGAATCACAAATTGAAGAATTAATGACACTCGTCGGTGGTCATCCTTATTTAGTGCGGGTAGCGCTTTATGAAATTGCCCGTGGTAGGATGACGCTGGAAAATCTGCAAAAAATCGCGGCAACCGAGGAAGGGCCTTACAGTGACCATCTGCGCCGCCATTGGCTGAATTTGCAAGAGGATGCAGAATTGCTAGCTGCCGTCAAACAAGCGATGATGGCAAATCACGCCGTGGATGTAGGCACAACTGAAGCGTTTAAACTCCGCAGTATGGGGTTAGTTAAGTTTCAAGGCAATCAAGTAGTGCCTTTGTGTGAATTGTATAGGCAATATTTTGGGCATCGCTTGGGACATTAAAAATTAAAAAAGTACATTAGGAGTGCAATAGGACTTTCATCTCCAATTACCATTTAATACCAATTTGAAAAAAGAATGCGACACATAGACAAAACCCTCCGCTTATCCAAATATCACCCCCCTTGTTAAGGGGGGAGATCAGAAATCCGGTTCCCTCCCCTTTCTAAGGGGAGGGTTAGGGTGGGGTAATCTATCGCAAACATTTTTTGAATCGCTATAACTAAAAGGCTCAACAATGGTTCAAGTTATTCAAGGAAAAGATATCACCCTAGCTCAACTCATCGATGAATTTGGTCTACACCTTGCAGACAACGAACATTTTTTTTCAGAGTGGCAGCAAGATTTACCTGAGTTGAGTGATTTAGAAAAGCAATCTCTCAACCAAGTCAAGGCAGAATATTTGCATTTATCCCGCTACCAAATTTTAGAACCTGTAGTCAAAATGGTGGTGCTATCTCCACTATTGCGTCTAGCAGGTTTTTATCAACCGCCTTTCTACATTGCGTCGGAAGAAGAGGTAAGAATTTCTTCTGAAGACGAAGGCACAATTATTAGAGGACGTATTGATATCTTGGTGTTTCATCCTCCATTTTGGGTTCTCGTAATTGAGGCGAAACGAGCAGAATATTCTTTGGAGGTAGCAATTTCTCAAGCATTAGCTTATATGTTGGCTAATCTTGGTAATGAGAGATAATGCCCAAACCGAATTAGAAAAAGCAAAAACAGAAACCGCAGCAACCAGGCAAGATAATCAGCGAATATCGGCAGACAATAAAAAAATATCACGCGACAATCAAAGGATATCGGAACAGGCGGCACAGGTAAAACGGAATCTTAGTAATGCAACTTCAAAACTGAATGCCGCAAATGTCAATGTGAATCAGGCACAGCAAAACCTGAAACTAGCTCAAAACAAAGTGGCAGCAGCTAGCGAAAAGGCTAGTCAAGCTGAAGTACAGGCAAACCAAGCAATTGAACAAAAACAAGAGGCACAACAGCAGCGTAAAAAAGCTGTTGCAGATTTAAATCGGGCAAGGCAAGAACAACAGCAGGCGCAAATTGCTCTGAATGCGTCGTCTTCAGCCCCGATGGCAAAACTTTAGCTTCCGCAAGTCTTGACAACACCATCAAATTGTGGAATCGGGAGACGGGCAAAGAAATTTCCACCCTGAGTGGGCATAGCGATTGGGTCATCAGCGTCGTCTTCAGCCTGGATGGCAAAACTTTAGCTTCCGCAAGTCTTGACAACACCATCAAATTGTGGAATCGGGAGACGGGCAAAGAAATTTCCACCCTGAGTGGGCATAGCGATTGGGTCATCAGCGTCGTCTTCAGCCTGGA
>JAIVFU010000074.1:25905-32716 GCA_020829485.1 Nostoc sp. CHAB 5834
GATGGCAAAACTTTAGCTTCCGCAAGTCTTGACAACACCATCAAATTGTGGAATCGGGAGACGGGCAAAGAAATTTCCACCCTGAGTGGGCATAGCAAATTGGTCAGCAGCGTCGTCTTCAGCCCGGACGGCAAAACTTTAGCTTCCGCAAGTTGGGACGACACCATCAAATTGTGGAATCGGGACACAGGCAAAGAAATTTCCACCCTGAGTGGGCATAGCAATTTGGTCAACAGCGTCGTCTTCAGCCTGGATGGCAAAACTTTAGCTTCCGCCAGTCTTGACAAGACCATCAAATTGTGGAATCGGGACACAGGCAAAGAAATTTCCACCCTGAGTGGGCGCGATTCGGTCAGCAGCGTCGTCTTCAGCCCCGATGGCAAAACTTTAGCTTCCGCCAGTGGTGACAACACCATCAAATTGTGGAATCGGGACACAGGCAAAGAAATTTCCACCCTGAGTGGGCATAGCAGTTGGGTCAGCAGCGTCGTCTTCAGCCCCGATGGCAAAACTTTAGCTTCCGCCAGTGGTGACAACACCATCAAATTGTGGAATCTGAATCTTGATGATTTATTAGCACAGGGTTGCAGTTGGCTTAAGAGTTATTTAGCTAGCCATCCTGATGCGCCTAAAGTGTGTTCGGGGCGGTAGGGGGATGAGGGAGATGAGGGGGATAAGGGGGATGAGGGGGATGAGGGAGCGATCGCCTTTTAATATTCAAAAAGAGCGATCGCTTCCCAAAGAAAAGATGCGATCGCAGTTCTGAACAGCTTAAATGTAGAGTTAAAGGCGATCGCTTGGTAAATTAGAGATGCGATGTCTACGACGGGCTACGCCTACGCAGTTATAAATTCGGCATTTCGAGTTCCGAACACCAATGGCCGAGCAAAAAGGTCGAAGTTCCGAGTTCCGAACACCAATGGCCGAGCAAAAAGGTCGAAGTTCCGAGTTCCGAACACCAATAGCCGAGCAAAAAGGTCGAAGTTCCGAGTTCCGAACACCAATGGCCGAGCAAAAAGGCTGAAGTTCCGAGTTCCGAACACCAATGGCCGAGCAAAAAGGTCGAACTTCCGAGTTCTGAACACCAATGGCCGAGCAAAAAGGTCGAACTTCCGAGTTAAACCTCCGGTTCGACTCCCAGCGCTTTTAACTGAGCGGCCAATTTCTCTGCACGTTGCCGTTCTTTTGCTGCTAACTCCAAACCCCATAGTAATAATTCGCCGTTATCATCCCACCAACGTAACCAATAACCTGTGCGGTTTTCTCGGCTTCCTTGCCATACACCTAAAAACAAATTCATTTCGGCAATCCAGTGACGATTATTTGCATCTGGTGTTTGCAATTCATAATTTCCTAAATCATCTCGCCGATAAACTTCTAAAACTCCGCCGTCTGGTTCAAAAATGGCATAGTTTGGCACTTGTAAAATTTGCTCATAATAAAACCATTTACCAGGGGGATAAGTCGGTTTACTCGAATACTCTCCACCTTCTGTATCTGAGAGAAATTCCATCACAATTACCGGAATATCACCTTGGAGTCGTGGCGTATAACTGCGCTTCACTTCTTCTCGTGAGACTCGAATTGATGATACATATCCCCAATCTGGTGCTTTGACGACAAATCGATTATTTAAGGTGGCGCAGATACCGTAATTAGTGATGGTTAAAGCATCGGCGGGTAATCTGCCAGCAAGTTCTAAACTTTCTGTTAAAGCAGCAGCCAAAAGTGGCTGATTGATGTTATCCACTGGCTCGTTGTCTAAAACAAAATCATCAGGTAACTTTTCCCAGGTGACATTATGAGTGGCTGCATTGGCTAGCATAATCAGAATATCTCAAGTACAAATTCAATTTCTAATAGCCCGATTAAAAAATTGCATACCGCGTTACTCCTGAGCAAGGGTTCGCACTTCTTCTACTGACAATGCTAAAGCTTGGGCAATCTGTTCGATGCTCAAATTCATTTGCAATAATCGGGGTATGGCATCTCTTCTAGCTTGTTCTGCAAGTTCCGCCCGTTGGCGTTCTTGTTCAGCCCGTTGGCGTTCTTGCTCGGCGTTGCGAGAAATTTCTGTATAAGTTAAAAACCGTTCTCCATCAGGGCGATATAGTTGGAGAGTCTCTGTTGATAAAGCAAAGCGAATTTTTAAACGGGGACTCACCCAATCTTCCATTTGGGGGATGACATCTAACCCATCCTCACTACGCAACCATCCACACAAATTATTTTTTTCAGGATCGTAAATGTAATACTCTTCCACGCCATAGCGATCGTAGAAAAGTAATTTCTTGTCCATTTCAGTTTGGGTGTTGCTGGGAGAAAGAATTTCAAACACCACTTGTGGTGCAATCCCCTCCTCTTTCCATTGTTGGTAGCATAAGCGATCGCCCTTTGGTCTACCCAATACCACCATCACATCTGGGGCGTTAACAATTTTGTTGCGTCCCTCTACCGGATACCAAAATAAATCCCCGGCGACAAATACATTTGGATCGTCAGCAAATAGCCACTCTATATTCTGCTTAATTTCTACAATCCAGCCAAACTGTATAGTATTATTAGCCACTGGTTGTCCGTCACTATCTGGGTAGATGACCTCTGGCTGGGTCGGCGGTTGGATTTGCAATACCATAGCTTCGCCCTCAGAAGGA
Organism: Nostoc sp. CHAB 5834; assembly: GCA_020829485.1. Next base: position 28,560 of record JAIVFU010000074.1, read on the forward strand.
TATTTAATCGGGATGCTTCCAAATTAGCAGACTCTTAAGGATGTCTGCGCCATGAATCTGGAAGGATAACTAACTAAAACAGTACGATTGTTCTACTATAAACCAATTAAAGATAGTATTATTAAGGACTGTTTCATAAGAAACTCCTTCTTCGCCGCCCAATATGTCAGACCAACAGCTAGCAGCATCCTTGAATGGACATCTTCCCAACCCCAGCCACAACAGCCAGAATACCATTCGGATTCGGGGTGCTAGGCAGCATAATCTGAAAAATATTGACTTGGAATTGCCACGTGATCGCCTAATCGTATTCACTGGCGTTTCTGGTTCTGGTAAGTCTTCCCTAGCCTTTGACACCATTTTCGCTGAAGGGCAACGTCGCTATGTGGAATCCCTCAGCGCCTACGCACGGCAATTTCTCGGACAACTGGATAAGCCGGATGTAGAAGCCATTGAAGGCTTAAGTCCAGCCATTTCTATTGACCAAAAATCAACGTCTCATAACCCGCGTTCTACTGTGGGGACGGTGACAGAGATTTACGACTATTTGCGGCTGTTGTTTGGTCGGGCTGGCGAACCCCATTGTCCGATATGCGATCGCTGTATTGCACCCCAGACAATCGATGAGATGTGCGATCGCATCATGGAATTACCAGATCGCACGCGTTTTCAAATTCTTGCACCTGTTGTCCGGGGGAAGAAGGGCACACACCGGAAGCTTTTGTCAAGTCTGGCATCTCAAGGTTTTGTCCGCGTGCGGATCAATGGCGAGATCCGCGAACTGTCAGATTCCATTGAATTGGATAAAAACTTTACCCACACCATCGAAGTGGTAATTGACCGTTTGGTGAAAAAGGCTGATATCCAAGAGCGTTTGGTTGATTCTCTGTCTACGTGTCTCAAGCAATCGGGTGGGATTGCCAGTATTGTCATTAGTCATGAGTCATCTAAGGAAACCCCCCCTAGCCCCCCCTTGGCAAGGGGGGGTGCCGAAGGCGGGGGGTCTAGCTCCGAAGAAGAATTAGTATTTTCGGAAAATTTTGCTTGTCCAGAACATGGGGCGGTAATGGAGGAACTATCGCCGCGATTGTTCTCGTTTAACTCGCCTTATGGTGCTTGTCCGCACTGTCATGGAATCGGGACTTTAAGAAGATTTGCGCCTGATTTGATTGTACCTGACTGGGAAGCGCCAGTTTATGCTGCGATCGCGCCTTGGTCAGAAAAAGAGAATTCTTATTATTTGGAATTACTCTATAGCGTTGGGCAGATTTATGGATTTGAGTTACAAACAAATTGGAGCAAGCTAACAGAAGAACAGCAACAAATTATTTTGTTTGGCGAGAAAGATGAACGAACCGCAGAGGCGCAGAGGAAGCAGAGTTTTAAAGGTGCTATTCCAATTTTACAACGGCAGTATGAGGGTGGTTCGGAATTAATTAAGCAAAAATTAGAGCAGTATTTAATCGATCAACCGTGTGAAGTTTGTCTGGGGAAACGGTTAAAACCGGAAGCCTTAGCAGTGAAGTTGGGACAATATGGAATTTTAGAATTGACTACCGTATCGATTCGGGATTGTCGGGAGAGAATTGAGCAATTTAAGTTGAGCGATCGCCAGTTACAAATTGCTGATTTAGTTCTGAGAGAAATTAAAGCTAGATTGCAATTTTTGTTGGATGTCGGTTTAGATTACCTCACCCTCGATCGTCCCGCTATGACTCTTTCTGGTGGCGAAGCCCAACGAATTCGTCTAGCAACGCAAATTGGTTCTGGGTTAACAGGAGTTCTCTACGTCTTAGATGAACCGAGTATTGGTTTGCATCAACGAGATAATGGCAGGTTGCTCAAAACCTTAACTAAATTGCGCGATTTGGGTAATACATTAATTGTCGTTGAACATGATGAAGAAACAATTCGCGCAGCTAACTACATAGTTGATATTGGCCCTGGTGCAGGAATTCACGGCGGAAATATTGTCGCCCAAGGTGATTTTCAGGCGTTATTAGCAGCAGAAGATTCTTTGACGGGTGCATATTTATCAGGAAGGCGAGTAATTACTACACCAGCAGAACGCCGAGAAGGAAATGGGCGCAGTTTGGGGATTAAAAATGCTCATCGCAACAATTTACAAAACATAGATGTAGACATTCCGTTAGGTAAACTCGTCTCTATTACTGGTGTATCTGGTTCTGGCAAATCTACTCTGATTAACGAATTACTATACCCATCTCTGCAACACCATTTAACTAAGAAAGTTCCCTTACCTAGACATTTGGATAAAATTCAGGGATTAAACGCGATTGATAAAGCGATCGTTATCGATCAATCTCCCATTGGACGCACACCACGTTCTAACCCTGCAACTTACACAGGAATTTTCGATGCCATTCGAGATGTATTTTCCCAAACAGTAGAAGCCAAAGCTAGGGGTTACAAACCTGGACAATTTTCCTTCAACGTTAAAGGTGGACGTTGCGAAGCTTGTAGCGGACAGGGTGTAAATGTTATTGAAATGAACTTTCTCCCGGATGTTTACGTGCAATGCGAAATTTGTAAGGGTGCAAGATACAACCGCGAAACTTTGCAAGTGAAGTACAAAGATAAGTCAATTTCTGATGTACTGAGAATGACAGTTGAGGAAAGTCTAGACTTTTTCCAGAATATCCCCAAAGCGATCGCGCGTTTGCAAACTTTATTTGATGTCGGGTTGGGTTATGTCCAACTAGGACAACCTGCGACTACTTTATCTGGTGGTGAAGCCCAACGGGTGAAATTGGCAACAGAATTATCTCGACGCGCCACAGGTAAGACACTTTATTTAATAGATGAACCGACAACAGGGTTATCTTTTTACGATGTCCACAAATTGTTGGATGTATTGCAGCGATTGGTGGATAAAGGCAATTCAATATTAGTAATTGAACACAATTTAGATGTAATTCGTTGTTCTGACTGGGTGATAGATTTGGGGCCAGAAGGTGGTGATAAAGGGGGAGAATTAATTGCTGTGGGAACACCGGAGGAAGTTGCAAAAAATCCCAGGTCTTATACTGGGCAATATTTAAAGCAGGTGTTGAAACAGTATCCGGCGGTGAAGAAGTAGAGTTTTTTGTCTTACACAAAGGTGCAAAGACACAGAGCAAAGAGTGCGAAAAGAAAGACTTTTATTAAGAACCCCTTTTTTATTGTTGAGTGTTATCTTTGTATGGATAGACACTATACTTTAAGCATATATTAGGGAATTATCAAAAAATGAATATGCGTGATTTATTTCCTGGCTATTACCAGCCTACAGAAGCTATAGTATGAGATTTTTCATCAAGAATTAATGCGTAATTTAGTTAAGTTAGCTGTTTCTCAGAAAAAGCGATCGCTCATCCTAAAATAAACAAACTTCTATCAACATGAAAAAACTTTCCCAAAGCCTCAGCTTGTTCTTTCGTCATCTCTAACTTGCCATTAATTATTTTACTAACAATCTCGCTCGAACCTAGAATTTCTACCAAATCAGCTTGTTGCAAACCCCTTGCTTCCATCAAATGCAAGAGTCTTGAATAAGGTGTTGAGGAATTAAGCTGATAGTGCTTATCTTCAAAATCCTCAATCAGTTTTACCAATAATTCCAACAAAGCATCTTCTTCAAGAGTCAGATGAGAACGAGAAAGCAGTTCTTCAACAGTTTCTAAAAATTTCTCGTTTTCTTCTTCTGTCTTGATAATCCGAGGTTGATGTTGAGACAGCAATTCGCTGTAAATATCTGAGTTAAAAGTAAGGGTCATTTTTCCAGGAGTCTTTGTCATATTCGGCATGAGTTAAGACATATTTTATATAGATGACCTGTTTTTCATAGTTAATACTAGCAATTAAGCGGTATTTATAGCGGTTCCTGTTCTGGTGAAGTACACAAGGGCGCTTCGGGATGCCCACCACACAAAAACTTTACTGCTTTAATCTGTACCTCACTCGATAGGGAACTGCTATATTACCTTTAATGTTGAAAACTATAAACTTGCTTACTGCTTCGGCTTGAGGATAAATAAGTAAGTCGGCAGGAAAAATCATAACTATGTAACGAAAAGTTAACCAGAACTGTTAGAGCTAAATTTAATACGTTGTGTACTGTAGTTTCCTTTTTCCCCTCTAGCTTGAATACCACCAAT
>JAIVFU010000075.1 GCA_020829485.1 Nostoc sp. CHAB 5834
TTGAACTGTTTTGGCAGCGATCGCGAAGCTTGTTGGGTCATGCTTTATAACTACTGAAATGCTTACTATGTATACATTTTAGCAGTTTTCTACCCCATTTTTCTCAGAGTTTGTGAGAAATCCGGGATTGGAGCTGGAGCAAACGATGGGACTCCAGGGGACTTAGCAGGTATTTCCATTATTAACGGTAAGCTGGTGAGCGAAGCTGTTAATGGTAGAACCAGCCTTATCCTCCCTGACAGTTCCAGTCGAGATGCCCGTATAGCAGCTCTTACCTCTAAAATTCTTGCAATTGCAAACAATCGTAATCGTGCAACAAGAGAAATAGATGGATTGAACCGCAAGCCTGGTTTGATTCGAGGTTGCGGTGGTGTAGGTGGAGACTTGCCTACAGAACAGCCCAAGCATGACTTTACTTGCACAGATAACAGTGAACTGATTCAATTTACATCTGCTTTTGGGCAAACCACAGAGACAGGAGAAGGAGCAGAAGCTGTGCTTGATGCGTCAGGCCAAGTCATCGAGTTTCGACAGCAGCGAGGAGGACAGATCCCCAGTAGTGGCTCAGTGTTATCAGGCACGGGTAATGCTGTTGAGTGGTTACGAAATTATGCACAACTAGGCTCAAAAATTGATATTAAGACTCATGTTTTGACTAATGGATGGGACATGCGAAGAAGAGATGAGACTCCAGGAGTCATCAATGGAGGCCCAAGGTTGCTACGCAACGGAAAAATGGATATTACTGCTTATAAAGAAGGATTTCACTGGCCCGAAAATCCGGAATTTTATTATAGGTTTGGGGTACGACGTAATCCTCGGACACTAGCTGGAATTACACCGCTAGGAAAATTGCTTTTAGTCACAATTGATGGTCGTCAGCCAACAAGAAGTGTAGGTGCAAGTTTTGAAGAAAGCGCTCTGATTATGCGTACACTTGGAGCAACAGATGCTCTCAATCTTGATGGCGGTGGCTCTACAACTATGACTATTAACCAACAACTCATTAACCATCCGTCTGATTCTACTGGAGAGCGACCAATTGCTGACGCTATTGTTATCCTGGATAAAATCGATAATCCCAGGCATTAAACAACTGAGCAAATAATCTCTATTGCCTTGCTCTTGAAAAAGACAATTGTGTGTTCGTTATCTTCTGAGTCGCTTAAAGTAACCGGAACAAGTTTGTTTTAGCCCAAGATTGAACCTGAACCAACTTCCCACTGATGTTTGAGCAATTCCTGGTAAGTCTTTTCCCTTATCATCATCTGCTTATAGAGCATCTGCAAAAACAATGCGAGCTTGTTCACGGGACATCTGCTGCACAAGATCCGCGAAAGTTCTAAGGCTAAATTCTTGTTCTAAAGATAATTCAATGGGTTGATTCATCGCTTTTATTACTTACTCTTTTATTTGAGTTTGCTAGGTTAAGCAAATATTGCTTTATATAAATAAATGTTACGATACCTTTACAAAAACCAAAGGGGTGTAAACCGTACCGACGTAGGTTAGAAATGCCGTATCTGCTGCTGGAAACCTTGATATCACTCCATTGTGGCAACCCAAGTAAAAACCTAAGTTCTAAAGTTTCTTACTAAGAGGTTTTTAAAAGCATTTTTCGCCTCTGCTTGCGGCTGGCGATCACTCTTGGAGAAGATGGGCAATACTTTGGGCAAGAGTGGTGAGCGTCGCGGCGTGATGCTGGAGTTTGAGGATCTTGACCCTGACAAGTTTGCTCAATTGGTGACAGATGCCCCACAGTGGACTGAGTGGATGGTTGAAATTAATCCTCAACCAATAACAATTGGTTATTTTGATGGATTAGAAGAAGCTTATCCACTTGTACTGTTAGCCATACGGGAGGGTAAAAAGCCAGGATAACATTCCTTTCGGCGTTGATTGCGTTGTTCGATAAGTTTTTCTAAACCTTTGAGACGGTCTTGCAAGCCTCTTAGAACACCAATAGCTCGAAAGTCTTGAAAACTATTCACACCGAAATCTGTAAATGCCTTGGGATCTTGCTTGGTGCCAATCACTGCCATGACGTTAACCTGGGCAAATGTTGCCTCAACGCCAGGTAGGAAACTAGTAAGGCTATTCTCGTCCCGGATGATTCCTTTGATAGTTGGAATAGGCTGGTAGATAGCTCCTGGCATATTCGGAATAAAAGCCATGTATTGGTATTGAATCCAGGCAATAGCTGAGTGTTGTGGACCAGCAGTAAAAATGATTTGTGTCAGTAAATCAATCAACTGATCACGGTTAGTCAGACGGGGCGGTAGAGAAGCTAGACCAAAACCTTGCTTACTAATGGGTCTTTGTAAAGCTTGTATCCAATTTTGGAGTTCAAAATCCTCACGAATATCTCGGTTGGATTTGTAGTAAATTCCCACATATTGACTAACATATTCTTCTAATGCTTTCCAGACTAGCAACCCGTCATCACGATAGGGAAAATCTCCCAGGAAAGAACGGTCATCGACACCGCGCTGGCGTAAATTAGTCGGAAGAGCAAAGTTACTGAAGTTGTTAAAAACTTGGCTCACACCTTCATTTGCAAGGTTGCGTGAGCTTTCAAGGGTGCCTCCTAAAATGATATCTACTAATCCTTCAGGATTAATCAATACCTGATCTGCAACGGCATTGATTGCCATTGTGAATTCAAAATGGGGTTTTAGTAGCACATTCACGGGATGGCTTGCTGCTAGTTCACGAACAGTAGCGAGTGCAATTGGTTCTAAAGCCAGATGAGTCTGCCCTAAGTGACGTACTAACTCATGCACATAAAAATCAGCCATCTGAGCGATCAGTTTCGCCAAAGTCCAGTCCACTCCATCCATCGGTGTACAAAGCAGACTTGTTCCGGGAATTTGTCCTAGTTGGATGGCAATAGGGATTAAGCGGGAATCTCTGCGATTGCTTGAGGCATAATAGAGTGCGATTGGGGCAGTGAGAAATCGATTCTCTTTTGGAGTAACGATATCACTATCAAGTAATGCATAATCGGTGACAAAAAGATTGCCATTTCGAGTAGCACTTTTGAGAGTTTCCCTAATGTGACCTCTTCTGTATACCTTTCTCAGCACAGTTTGAAAAATCTCATCCGTTATTCCAAGTTTTTGAGTAAGGCTGTAATTGAGTGCCAAGACATTCGTTAATTCCATTGGGTTGGGGCCAGAAAGCCTCTGCTGCGTGAATTTGGCATCACTTCCGAAGGTCTTGGCAATATCTGGTAAAGGCAATACTGGAAAAACCCCAGCGTAGTCTTCCAGCCTGAGAAATGACTGCGGATTCTTGAAAAATGCTTGTTGATTTGCTGCTATTTTTTCTGATAAACTTGCACGATTCTTGTTATACCCTTGGGAAAAAACCTCTTGAGCAGGTAAAGTTGCCACACGAACAGCAGTCGGTAGCCGCAATGCGATCTGATATTGTTGACGTGTTTGTTCTAACTGCTGTTGACGCTCTTGCTGGCTTGTCAGTGCTTCATGTTGCGGTAAAGTTGGGATCTGTGGATTGGCAGGAGGACTTGGCTTTGAAGAGGGAGTATCGCCTTTAACTAAGTTTTCCAAGCCAGGGGTACAAGCTAAACCTAATAGAGCTAGCATGGTACGGCGCGATAGGACATATTGCTCTATCAATTGTTGGTGTCGTTGCTGTCGAGTCGGTAAGCCCATTACATTATCCTGCTGAAAAACCTACTTTTCACCAATCAAAATCATACGGTGTCTATTTATGTTTGTGTAAAACATGATACTTATCTTTAAAATTACTAAAAAGGAAACCGACGATGCATCGGATGATGAGAGTGGGGCAGTAATCGAGTCTGTTAAAACCGCGTCTGTTGAATTGTATGCTACTGAGTGTGAAGCGTAGGCATAGCCCGCCTTTGGCATCGCTAACTCTGTTGAACTTTCTGGGGCTGAACTCAAGAAGCTGCAAGACAAACGTGCCAAAACCAAAACTGAACGACACCAGCAGCGCTTGGCTGAATTATCCCGTCGCTATGAAGTTGAAGTTACGCCTGATTTGGTTGAGAAAGATGATGACGGGTGGTATCCTCAACTGCGGATGCACTACTATTTGACGCTGGGGCGAGAGTTTCTGACGAACCGTGATGCTAAACGGGCAGCAGCGCAATTGGAATTAGGGGAGAATTCGATTTGGAAACCAGATTTTAACAAGGGGCAGCTATTGCCTGCTGTACTATTACTGGAAAATCTGAATCTATTGCAGTTTCTTACACCAGACGTTCAGTTACGTGGCAGCGACGAGAAGATGGTCGAGTTTAAGGCACTGGCACTAAAGCATCGGCACGTTATCAAGAATTACTTGAATGTTTCTATCTCGGAAAAACTGACCCCAGTAGCGTAGGCGTAGCCCGTCGTAGACATCGCTCAGAAGTTACTGGCGAAGATTGATTTAACAAGTGGTAGGGGTTTAAGTAAAGAGCTTCTATCAAGCAGCGCGTTTTGATGCCTAAATCTAAATCCCCGTCACAAAACGTAATTGCGAATTGCGAATTGTTTTAATCACGCCTCAAATTTAAGCCGTATGTTGGGCGATTGGGATCAAGGGAGAAACGGGAGAGTGTCTATAAGTTTTTGATTTGGTGAATTGGATCATCTTTTTTGTGGAGTTCTCTTAGTTTGCTGAACTAGACATTTATAACTCCTGCACTCGTTAAGCCAGAACAAGACACTGTTCATCCATTTCGCTAATCTCAGCCCCAATCATACCTATTTCTATGTCTGTGGATATAAGTTTGTTTAATTTTGAAATATTAAAGTGAAACATTGACTAATTTGCTCAATTGCTTGTCGATGCGCCGCAGTGGACTGAGTGCATGGCGTGAGAAAGTTGGGCACAGAAAGCGATCGCTAAAAGGTCAGTACCTCCCAAGGAAAAAGAACTAACTCTTATCCAGCAAGGTGCATTTCTCAGCTATCCCAGTTTCGAGCAAACATCAAGTGTGAAACCAGCCGCTTTATCTTGAAGTTACTAAATTTATTTTCCAAATCTACAAAAAAGCGATCGCTTACTGGCATTGGAGCCGTATCACCATCTTACCGAAGAACAAAATAAGCTAATCAGCATTTAAGTTGCATAAAAGCAGGGCTGATGCTCTTACTACGAGCGAATCATTGTGGAAAAATAAATGACGATTAGCTTAGAGTCAATAATAAATTGAGCAACTTTATTAATCATTGGCTGTTGCTTGCATCCTGCCTGCCTTTCTGGTCTAGCATTCTGCTACTGCTTCCGCCGAGAGTTTACGGTCATAAACTGATGCCACTGCCCATCATCGCCCAGTACATGAGATGTCATCACCCGATGATTATCACTCTTGAACTCGATTACATCTCTGTACTTTGCCATCTTCTCATCGCCCATCATCGCAGGCCCGTCAGAATTGAGCGAAAGTATGTTTTTAGCCGCGTCCAATTCACCGTCGTACAACCACAGATAAGTCATCATTGACCCAACCCAGGTGCCTACATAGCGTTGCTTCTGCGGGTCATATCCGAGCGTTATTATCATTGTTGCCGCACCACCACAGGGCATTTCGCCCTGTCCTTCAGCTACAACCCAGAGTCCACCGATTGATCGCACACTTTCCGTTCCTGTTGCTCTTTCAGGCGGTTTATCTGGACTCATCATCGCCTCTGTTTCATAAGTCCACTCACCGACGAGTCTCTGTAGCCACTGATGTTCCTTTTGTGGCTCAGTATTCATTGTTGGCTCCTGTTGTGTTTTAGTTGTCTCCATTGCTTTAGCTCCTTTTAATCAATTATTGAGGAATGTAATTAGCGCGAAGCCCAACTCTGTAGGCGAAGCCGCCCCAAAGGGCTAGCAACCGCGTAAAATGATCAAAAATCAAGATTTTAGTAGTACATAAATACTATCATGTCTCAACTAATTGAGGTTTTTAACTGGCAGATTGACGAAAACTTTGGTACTTATGATTTCTCCTTTTGAAGGGCATTTTCCTCCAGGTAAATTAGCAGCTTAAATAATGGATTTATTTGATCAGCATCTTGCAAAAATAACTGAAGAATCAGCACCTCTGGCGGCTCGGATGCGTCCACGGACACTTGATGAATTTATTGGGTTTTGAGCATATTATCGGGCAAGGAAGGCTACTGCGGCGTGCTATTAGTTTAGATCAACTGTCTTCCTTAATCTTTTCTGGGCCACCAGGGACTGGCAAAACTACTTTAGCCCGTGTTATTGCCAATACCACCCGCGCTCACTTCATTGCTATCAATGCTGTACTCTCAGGAGTTAAAGAAATTCGAGCCGCAATTGAAATAGCCCAACAAAAGCGCAAGTTTCATAATCAACGAACTATTCTTTTTATCGATGAAGTTCATCGTTTTAACAAGTCTCAGCAGGATGCCTTATTGCCTTGGGTAGAGAATGGTACAATCATTCTCGTTGGTGCTACCACGGAAAATCCTTTTTTTGAGGTCAATAAGGCACTTGTCAGCCGTTCGCAGATTTTTCAACAACCATCAACCCAAGGTTATCCTATAACCCTTTTAGGAGATGACTTGTATTCTCACCAACCTATTTGTGAGTTAGCCCTAAAACAAGGTTATAATTTTATTTTTGTTTGTCTGAAAAACTCACATAAAACTCTATATGAATGGCTAGAATTTTTAGAAAGAAGTGGACAAATTACAACCGTTGAAAAGAAACAATGGGATGGGCGAAAAAATCTAATTTATCGCTATCGTTATGCTTCTAGAGTTCCCTTAAAAGATGAAGACTCAAGTCTCCAAGTTAATTGGTGCGAAGTGACTGTTATTAATGAAAAAACAGAGGAAATTATCTACCAAAATAATTGGATAACTAATCATAAAATCACTGAAAATAATGTTGAAAGAATTGTCAAGGCTGCACGCAGCAGATGGAAAGTTGAGAATGAAGGCAATAACGTTCTGAAAAATCATGGTTATAATTTAGAGCATAATTTTGGTCATGGTGAAAATCATTTGTGTGAGTTATTATTGTCTTTGAATTTATTAGCTTTTTTATTTCATACCGTCTTAGATTTAGTTAATTATACCTATCAAAAAGTTCGTGAATTATTAGTAACTCGAACTACTTTCTTTAAGGATATTCGTACCTTATTAAAATATTCATGGTTTAAAGATTGGTCGCATTTATTCTCATTTATTCTCACAGAACATATTCCATTAAAAAAAGTAAATTCTAGTTGAAAAATGTCAATCTATTGAAAAAGGAGGAGAAAATTATTTTATTAAAAAAACTAAAAAATTGGTTGAATTTCATCTGGATATATCAGTTGAAATCGATTTTTCATGGACAAATTTCTTAAAACCTGTCTATCTTCAGCGTCGGATGATAATTATCTGTCGCAAAATGATGCTTCGACACAAATTCTCTATTTAAATAACAGAATTTTCTCTGATTTTTTTTCAAAATGAGAATTGCTGACTTCAATCAGTCGCTCAATTTGGTTTTCGATGATGTCGAGTGTTTCCAAACCGAAGTGAGCAACGATACGCTTGGCTGTGACTGGGCCAACTCCTTTGATTAGTCCACTACCCAAGTATTTCTCAATTCCGGTGAGTGTTGCTGGTTTGGTTTCTTTATAATTGGTGACTTGGAATTGTGGCCCAAACTGGGGATGCTCTCGCCAAAAGCCTGTTAGTTGAAGTGTCTGCCCTGGCTGAATATTGGCAAAACTACCGACGATTGTGGTTAAATCTCTAAATCTGGGGCGTACCAAACGCGCCACTGTATACCCCGACTCCTCTGAATGGAAGGTCAAGCGTTCTATTACCCCAGTAATTATTTCATGCTGGGGAGTAACGTTAACTTGTTGCTGGATGGGAGTTTGGGAAGTGGACATTGCTTTGGGCGAAAATGTTTCCTGCTGTCGTTACGGCAAAATATTCAATATTAGTATTAATCAGCCATTAATATAGTACATACACACTAAAATATAATATGCAATTGTCTGCTGTGACAAAGCATTTATATAAACTAGTGTCTTTTATACCGAAATTACAGCATCAGCACTCAAAAGTGCAATCATCACAGGAAAGTGCGGGTACGCCATTGCCATCGGTTCATGGCGGGTACGCGATCGCACTCCTGACAGCAGCAATTGGAGGCATCTAAAAAGGCAGTGGCGACTTGTTTGCAGTCTTTGGAGTAGCAGATTTTGCTCATATAAATGAAACACTTAATTAAGAAGATAGTCTTTAATCTTGTTTTGATGAGAGCGCAAAATAGAGAGAGCAAGATGTTCAGTTTTACGAATTGTCTCTCGACTAAGATTTAGGCGTTTTGCAACTTGACTCAAAGTCAGTTCCTGATTATCTTCCAATCCAAAACGTAGAGTCAATACTTCTCGTTGCCTTGGATTGAGCAATGCCAGCAACTTGCTCAAGTCCTGGTGTAGAAGCTCAAGACTTATTTGCTCATCTAGGGAAATACCATCCATCGGTAAAATGTCAGCTAGTTCAGTTTCGCGCTCATCTCCGACTCGCATTTCTAGCGAGACTGGAGTGCGGGAAACGTGAAGGTATTCCCGTATTTGATTGGGCAATACATTTAAGGATTCGGCAATTTCTGCTACAACCGGAGGACGACCCAGAGATTGAGACAGTTGCTGCTGTACTCTCCTGATTTTATTTAATTTCTCGTTGATATGGATTGGCAGACGGATAGTGCGAGATTTTTCTCCAATCGCGCGTGTAATTGACTGCTTAATCCACCAGTAAACGTAGGTTGATAGTTTATAGCCTCGGTTGGGATCAAACTTTTCGATTCCCTTTTGTAAACCTAGTGCCCCTTCTTGGAGCAAATCGAGAAAATCTAAATTGTGATTCTGGTACTTTTTAGCGATCGCTACCACCAATCGTAGGTTAGCTGTCACCATTTTATGTTTAGCTTTTTGACCTTGTTGAACGATTGACTGTACTTCAGCTTCGCTTTGCCCAAGCGAGGCGGCTAATTCTCTTGCAGTTGGTTGTCGGTTTAATTGAAGTGCGAGGCTTGAGCGCTGTTCTTCAATCGCCATCATCTGCTGCACAAGCCTAGCATTTGTAATTTCTTGCTCAGGAGTTAGCAGAGGGTAGCGTCCGATTTCTTTGAGGTAGGAGCGCACTAAGTCGGTAGTTGGGCTAGGCATACTTTCAATTAATTGTGACGAATACTTTTATTTTTCGTTTGAGTAAAATATTTTAGTTGAGCATCTGCCCGTGTGAAAGCGAGATTATTTCCAAATGAGGATCTAAAACTTCCATCTCATCTGGAGATAATTTGGCAAGCATCTGATTTTGCTTTTTTATTGATGTATCTTGATTAATAAACATCACAAATGCCTCCAGGCATTAATGAGCAAAATAGTTTAACAGTAAAGATCAACCTCAAGCATAACAACAAGAGCAAACTATACATATTGCAATTAGTGAATTTTTGGATCTTAGCCTTTGCTAACAAGATTTCAATGGTCTGGGTAAACATAATCACCCGTTTTCTGAATGGGAATTTTCATGGCTACGCCAAGACAAAAGTGAGAGTTGCAACCACCAAACACACGCTTCAAACCCAACTGCAACGCCTCACCACATTGAAAAATCACAAACATTTGGAATTAATTATGGATATCCAAGCTATTCTCACCCTCACGATCCAAGCAGTCGTTATGAGCTTTGTTGCGCTGATGGTTTTTGACTTCATAGATAGTTTGTGGGTTGTACCTTTGCCGCCAGTCGGATGGGAGCCATCGGTTATTGAACAGCCCACAGTTTCCGCAACTTCCCCACAACCTACTCCACAACAGGAAATCCAACAAGTCACTCCAAAGGCGATCGCATTTGAGAAGATTTCCGACCCCTGGACTCTAGAACCACAATCCCCTCACCATTCTGTTCCCACGCCAGCAGTTATAATCCCTTTCCCTAGACTCCGACTACTCCCACCTGCCAAAGTACAACCGACCAAACCTAAGCAGGCTAAAGCAAAATCGTCCACGTCTAAGAAATCCGCCTCAACTAGTACTAAGTACAGCTTTGCATAAGTTTGTAGCGAATTGACAAGGGAAAATTTTTAAGTGTAGGGTAAGCGTATACAAACATCCCTCAACCATTCAGTACTATGATTGGTCGGCAAAAAACTTACTCTGTGCAGCTAACAGAAGAGGAAAAAAAGCTGTTACAGCAACAGGCACTTGCACGTAAAACAGGGCAAAGCAAAGCCAGACGAGCAAAAATTTTGATAAAAGTTGACGAAAACCCAGATTGGACGGATGCTCAAATAGCCGGAGAAATAGGGTGTTCATCAGGTCTTGTACGTAAGTGGCGTAAACGTTGGTGTCAAACCCGTAGTCTGGAAGAAGCATCACGTTCTGGTCGTCCAAGTCTTTTTCAAGCGATCGTCAAAGCACAAGTCACAGCGATTGCTTGCAGCAAACCAACAGATTTTGATATACCGTTGGCGAGGTGGAGTTGTAGCGATATTGCGGCACATCTAGTCACACTGGGTATTGTAGTTTCCATCGCCACTTCAACAGTTTGGCGATGGCTAAAATCCGAAAGGATAAAGCCTTGGCGCTTTCATGCTTGGATGCACCGGATTGATGATAATTTCGTTGAAAAAGCAACACCCGTACTCAGATTATATGCCCAAGCTCAATTTTTACTTTCTGCTGGATTTTGGGTAGTGTGTGTAGACGAGAAGACTTCAATCCAAGCACGATTTGGCTTGCATCCGAATAAACCAGCAGGTGCAGAACAACCAGTTCATTTTGCAGCCCGATATATCAGGGAAGGAGCAACACATCTTTTTGCAGCTTTAAGTGTTGCTGAGGGTTTGATTTATGGTTATTGTAGTCCCACGAAAACATTTATCGATTTTCAGACTTTTCTACTATCCGTATTAATCCCAGAAGCCATTCGTCGTGGTGTACGCCATATCTATTTAATCCTTGACAATGGCTCTACTCATGCACCAAAACAATTACAGGCTTGGTTGAATCAGAAACAAAAAGAGGAAGGTTGGAATTTTACGGTCGAAGTTGTCTGGCTGCCAAAATACGCTTCTTGGTTAGACCAAATCGAAATTTGGTTCAGCATTTTACAGCGAAAACTACTGACTCCGAATGATTTTCCTGACCTTAATACATTACAGCAACGTATCACCGATTTTATTATTCGCCACAATGACTCTGCACAACCCATAAAATGGTCATATACAGTGGCGCAGATGATGGAGAAATTCGCTACGAATTAATGCAAAGCTGTACTAAGCGCCAGTCCACTAAGCCACGCAAGATAACTGGAAAGTACCAAGAAAATTATAGTTAACCCGTCCTTAGCTCAAACCCGCATTTCTCACAAGCTTGAGGGAAGGGACAGAGGGGCAAAGTGTAAAGAACAAGGCACATTGAACTCTCCTCTGCTCCCACTAGTGAACCGGCACTTGCACAGGTTTTGAGCAAGGCGTGAGAAATCCGGGTCAAACGGCTACGCCAAAGCGAAAGTGATGTATTCATATATATAGATATGGTCAGCCTTATAGCCACGCAAGGAACTCTGTTTGACCTAGAAACAGTTCTGGATTATGGGCAATCAATCCTCAACGTTGCTCAAGAACTCACCAAATCACTGATTGAGCAACGGACTATCTCCACCAGGACAATCCAAGCCCAGATGAATCGCTACTTTCTAGGCACTGCCGCGTCTGGTGCATGGCAATGGAAAGATGCTTACGAAGCTGTGGAAGTGGCGCAAATATTATATCTGCGTCAAAAAGGTTACAAGCTTTTATTAGAGTCGCCACAAACAGTATTATTGGAATTGGAGAAGTTAGTAGCCCTCTGCCCGACGCATACTCGCCGTAGTGAAGAGTCAGTAAACCTTCAGCAATTCTCCACCCCTCTGCCGCTTGCTTATCTGGTAGCAAAATCAGGATTTATACAAGCTGATGATTTGATTTTGGAGCCAAGTGCCGGAACTGGCCTATTGGCACAAATGGCTAAACTGCACAGTGCAAGTCTGATGCTCAACGAGCTTGCACCCGATAGATCGAAGATTCTGCGGCGGTTGTTTCCAGGTACACCACTATTCTCTGTAAACGCGGAACAAATCAACGATTATCTGGTTGGCAAGACTCAGCCCTCAGTTGTGCTGATGAATCCACCTTTCTCCGCATCTCCCAAAATCAACAGTCGCAATCCCGACGCAACTCCTCGCCACATCAACTCGGCATTGCAAAGACTGGCTGACGGTGGACGGCTGGTAACAATCACAGCCAATTGGTTCTCTCCCAATAATCCTACTTGGCGAGAGACTTTTGTTAAGTGGCAGGAGAAGGCACGAGTTTTAATGTCAGTCGGGGTTAACGGCAAGGTTTACTCAAAACATGGGACAACTATCGACACTCGGATTACAGTGATCGACAAAGTTCCGGCTGATAATCACAGGCAAATCCCCTGTATTCCCGAAACCTTGGACTTGCCCGAACTGCTGGCGTTGATTGAGCAGTTGCCACAGCGATCTTCGTGGGAACGCTCAGAAAAAGTCAAAGCTGCTGCGGCGAAGGCAAAAGTTGTTCAATTGCCAAAACGTACTACAGTTGCACAACCAGAAACAGTTTCCTTTCTTCCAGACGACGTAGTAGTGTTGGAATATGAAGTTGTCGAATGGTCTGCTACAGAAGGACTTAAAGATACTTTATATGAAACCTATCGTCCACAACGAATCCGAATCAAGGACGCTTTACCTCACCCCTCGCTTCTTTGTGAAAGTGCAGCCCTAGCACTTGTCTCGCCACCAGCACCAACTTATAAACCGCATCTACCACAAAATATTCTCACACAAGGCTTGTTGTCAGAGGCACAACTTGAAAGCGTCATCTACGCAGGTCAAGCACACTGTGAATTTCTGTCTGGGTCTTATATTGTAGATGATTCATGGGATAATGTGACTTTAGCAGCAAATAGCTCAGAAAATGCTGTGAAATTTCGTCGTGGCTGGTTCTTAGGCGATGGGACAGGTGCTGGTAAGGGTAGACAATGTGCAGGAATCATCCTCGACAACTGGTGTCAGGAACGAAGAAAAGCAATCTGGGTATCCAAAAGTTCTGCCTTAATTGAAGATGCCCGTAGAGATTGGTGTGCGCTGGGTGGTACTGAGCGCGACATCATCGACCTGAGCAACATTAAGCTTGGCGATCCAATTCCCTTCACCCAAGGCATCCTATTCTGCACCTACTCAACCCTACGATCCCAAAAGAATGGTAAAAGTCGGCTCAAGCAAATTGTTGACTGGGCAAGAGCAGACTTTGAGGGAGCGATCGCTTTCGACGAATGCCACAGTATGGGTAACGCAATGGCTCAAGAGGGCAAACTCGGTATGGTTGCAGCATCCCAGCAAGGCATTGTTGGGCTGCGGTTGCAAAACGCATTACCGCAGGCACGGGTTGTCTATGTCTCCGCGACTGGAGCGACGAAGGTTTCCAACCTGTCTTATGCAAATCGTCTGGGGCTTTGGCAGACTGGAGATTTCCCGTTTACCTCTCGTGAGGATTTTGTGGAATCCATTGAGGGCGGTGGTATCGCCGCGATGGAAGTCGTAGCCAGGGATCTCAAGGCTTTGGGACTGTATCTGGCGCGGAGTCTCTCGTTTGAGGGGGTGGAGTATCAGACTCTCGAAATTGAGTTAACGCCGACGCAGGAACGGAGTTATAATAGCTATTCTGATGCTTTTGGTGTTATTCACCATAATTTAGATAAAGCCCTGGAAGCTTGTAATATCTCTGGTGACAATATTGCTGAAACTGCTGCCTTTATGCAAGGAGATAAACAAATCCTCATCTTCAGTGACGCTGGTGGGACAGGCAGAAGTTATCATGCCGATTTAAACGCTGCGAATCGTAAAAGGCGATCGCATTATTTGTTAGAAGCCGGCTGGAGAGCAGACAATGCAATTCAAGGGCTTGGGCGATCGCATCGTACAAACCAAGCATCAGCACCCGTGTTCAGACCTGTTACCACTAACGTCATCGGTGAACGCCGCTTTATCTCAACCATTGCCCGAAGGCTGGATAGCTTGGGCGCTCTTACTCGTGGTCAACGGCAGACGGGTGGTAATGGGATATTTGAAGCTAAGGATAATCTGGAGTCGAACTATGCAGAACACGCCCTGTATGAATTATTTAAGCAAATCTTCCAAGGTCGATTTTATGAAGTGTCACTCGGCACTTTTGAGCAAATGACAGGTTTATCGCTGACTTCCCACGAAGGCGGGATGAAGATCGATCTCCCACCACTACGGCAATTCCTTAATCGACTACTGGCTTTACGCATCAATATGCAAAACGTCATTTTCGAGAGGTTTGAATTACTCTTGAGCCAGCAGATTGAAGCGGCGATCGCAGCTGGTGTCTATGAAATGGGTGTGGAAACACTTCGGGCTGAACGTTTTACCATCGAAAGGGAAGAAGTAGTTTATACACACCCTGCAACAAATAGTACAACCAGCTACTTGAAAATTGAGCGCACCCAGAAAAATAACATCAGAACGGCTGACGAAATGCTTGAGTTTGCCAGTATGTACCAGGGGAAATTGATGGTTAACACCAAGTCTGGTCATGCTGCTGTGTCAATTCCAACACATAGTATCTACGACGCTGATGGTGGTGTTGTACCAAGAGTGTTACTTGTCCGTCCCCAAAAAGAAACCCGTATACCAGTCAAGGATTTAGAATCTTCCACTTGGAAAGCCGTTTGTGTCGATGCGTTCGTCATAGGGTGGTCTACTGAAGTAGACGCACTGCCCAAGTTCACAACCGATTATCTGCATTTGGTAACTGGTATTCTATTGCCCATCTGGAAAATCCTGCCACAGCAGAATAGTCGAGTATTCCGGTTGCAAACCAGCGATGGACAAAAGATTCTTGGTCGGGTGGTAAATGCTCACGACATTCAAACCGTGCGCGAACAACTTGGACTCAGGAACCAGCTGCTTTCTCCAGAAGAACTTGTTTCCCTGGTGCTGAACGAGAAATATACACAGCAGTTGCCGGGTGGTGTAACTTTGCGACGTTCTTTCGTTGCTAATGAACCTCGCATAGAACTGGTTAATGCTATCTCACTGGCAGAGCGACTCTTAGCTGTGGGTTGCTTCACCGAGATCATCAACTGGCAAAAGCGGGTATTCATTCCGGTTTCAGACAAAGCCCCAGCTATTCTAGCGGCTGTGATTGAAATCTTGGGTTAAGTCAAAAGCTGATGTATCTAATAAATACATCAGCTTCAAGTAGGATAGATTTTGGGGTGCTTCACTAGATAAGGAGAAACTGAGCAGTATATGTTTAAGGGCGTTCAAGCTATATTTTTTTTCGTAGATGATGTTGTTGCAGCTGCTCAATGGTATGGCAAGCTTTTAAATATACCAATGCATTACTTTTATGTAGAAAATGAAATACGGGGAGCATTGATTGATGTTGGCGGCGTTGAAATGTTTTTCCATCTGGCAGATGAAAAAATGCGTCCGGGGAACGCAGGTCAAGTAGCGTATTGGCGTGTAGACAACTTTGAGCAAGCATTAGATTATGTCCAAAAGCATGGTGCAAGGCTTTATCGAGGCCCTTTGGTAATCGAGGGGCAGCAAGCAATTTGTCAAATGTGGGACCCATTTGGAAATCTTTTTGGTATGCAGGGTAAAACCTGGGTCTAAGACAGGTGAA
Organism: Nostoc sp. CHAB 5834; assembly: GCA_020829485.1. The sequence continues at coordinate 15,730 of JAIVFU010000075.1, forward strand.
AGAACTTAACAAAAGGTCAAGTAAGAAAAATGGGTGTTATAAAACATGGCTTAATCAAATAAATACTCTTGGATATCATTTTGATGATGGCGGAGAATACTTATAGCTTTGACCTGGATTTGACGAATCCGTTCTCGGCTAAGGTTTAGCTGTTGGCCAATCTGAGCGAGATTGAAATGCTGATCGTTATCAAGCCCAAAGCTTAAAGTCAACACTTGACGCTGTATAGGTGTCAATGGTTCTAAGAATTTAGCTACGTCTTGCGATAGAAGTTCTTGGGTGAGCAGTTTTTCTGGTGAAGCGCCAACGTCTGCTAAAATTTCGCCCAATTCTGTCTCTTTCTCATCTCCGACTTGTTTATTTAAAGAGATGGCTGTGCGAGAAGCGGTGAGATATTCTCGAAGTTTATCTGTGCTTATGTTTAAGAGTGTTGCAACTTCTTCAGCAGTGGCATGACGACCGAGTTTTTGAAAGCTTTCTCGCTGCACTTTTTTAATTTTGGTAAGTATTTCAGTGAGATGAACAGGCAATCTAATAGTACGCGATTGTTCTGCTATAGCGCGTGTAATCTCTTGACGAATCCACCAATAAGCGTAAGTCGATAGCTTATAGCCCCGGTTTGGATCAAACTTTTCTATACCCCTTTGTAAACCGATTGCTCCTTCCTGAATCAAATCTAAAAATTCCAAATTCCGGTTCTGGTATTTCTTGGCAACAGAAACCACTAGTCGCAGGTTAGCTGTCACCATTTTTTGTTTAGCTTTTTGACCAAGGTGTAGTGCTGCTCGGATTTGTGCTTCGGTTTTTTCAACAGCGTTGGCTAATTCTGTCATTGTTGGTTCGCGGTCTAGCTGTTGAGTGAGTTCATTTTTAGATTGCTCAATGACAATCATTTCTTGTACCTGTCTACCATAAGCGATTTCTTCCTCTGGCTTTAACAAAGGATACTGACCAATTTCTTGCAAATAAACGCGAACCATGTCGGAACTCAGGCTGGACATACAAACTCAACGCTTTTTTAAACCAAGGAATTTAAAAGTATAAATCAAATAGCTCAATAAAGTTTTCTATTTTGAAGAACCAAAACATATCATCAATGTAGCCCTGCCTGAAGTAACCTCTGCTTTAACCATGTGTAGCGCTTTTGGTCATCGGTAGGGCGCACCGTTAGAGATATCGCTTTTTTTCTAGAGCGGTAAAACTTGCTAGAGGTAGGTTGGAAGCATAGTAAACTCGTTTGATATTTTCTTAAGACGCATACGTAATTAAGCCTTTAGTCTCACCTCTCCAGTTAGTTTTGCCGTTTTAGTTTTTTTTTGCTCCCGCCTACGGCGGGCTGCGCCTACGCATCCCGAAATACCCTATTTCCGTTCTTGGTTTTAGCGCCTCACTTTGGAGCATTGCTCCCACTCACAGATTGCTTGCACTCCACTCCATGTTCAGGCTGATGTCCGCCGCCATGCCAAATACAGTCGGACACGGGATTATCAGATATAGGCTCAATTGTGGGATAAATTCCTCGATTAATTTGGTGAGCAGCAGCGATAATAGCACAAGTTTTAGCTTGGCGGAATACCTGGGTCAACCGCACCACGGGAACTCGCCCAGAGTTTAGTCTCTATTGATGTAAGTTTTTTTTTTAAAATGCACCTATACCGTTATTGTTAAGTTGATGTCTTTATTATTTTTGTTCAGTCAATGAGCAAGATCATTGCAGTTTTTAATCAGTCGGGTGGTGTAAGCAAAACCACTCTGACAATGAATTTAGGCTATCATTTGGCTCAAAGTAAGCAGAAAGTTTTATTAGTGGACATGGACCCCCAAGGTTCACTAACTGCTTTTATGGGATTAGAACCATCTGATCTAGACAAGACAGTTTATGAAGCTATTATCGGAGAAGAACCATTACCAATTCATCAGAATATACATGGGATGGATTTGGTTCCCGCAAATATAAACTTAAGTGGTGCAGAATTAGAACTTGTAATAGCAGATATGCGAGATATTCGCCTGAAAGAGGCACTTGAACCAGTTCTCACACAATACAACTTCATTTTAATTGATTGTCCGCCAAGCCTCGGTATTCTTAGCTATATTAGCTTGGTGGCTGCCACTCACGTACTCATTCCTATTCAAACTGAATATAAAGCTTTAAAAGGAACAGAACTATTGTTAACAACTATTGCTCGTGTTCGTTCTCGTGCCAATAAAAAATTGAAAATTGCCGGAGTGGTTCCGACCATGTATGATAATCGAACTGGACAAGGCTCTCAAAGTTTACAATCAATTACTAATTCTTTGTCAAAAATTGGCACGATTTATTCAGCTATTCCTCGCTCAGTAGTTTTCGCTGATGCTGCTCAAGAGCATATACCGTTAGCTCTTTATAATCCTAAGCATCCATCTGTTAATATTCTTAAACAGATTGCCCAAAGTTTGGAAACTTTGCCATGAGTATAAAAAAGCGTCCTAGTCAGCCTTATCAAATGAAAGGAGTTGATGCTCTATTTGGAGTTGATGAAGCAATAGATGACAGCGCTGCTGGGCTTCTCTCAATTGAACAAATTGTTTTACCACAGCAGCAGCCTCGTCGCTACTTTGCTCCTCAAGCTATGCATGAGTTAGTAGAGTCAATCAAACAGTATGGAATTATTCAACCCCTTCTCGTTCGCCCTCAAAAAGATGGAAGATATGAATTAGTTGCAGGAGAACGACGTTTCCAAGCTGCTAAAATTGCTCAACTAGAGTTTGTACCTGCTGTGATTCGGGAAATGACAGATGTTGAAGCGATTGAACTAGCACTTTCGGAAAATTTACAGAGAGAGGACTTAAACCCAGTTGAAGAAACAGAGGGGATTGTTGCTCTCTTAGGATTAAAACTCAATCAAACTACAGAATCAGTAATTGCTTTACTTCAATCTGCGGCTCATCCAGAACGAGAGGCTGTGGATAACGTTATCCACAGCGAAGAATGGCAATCTCTACTGGAGGTGTTTAATACAATCGGAAGATTTTCCCCTGAAAGTTTTAGAACTAATCGTCTACCATTACTAAAACTTCCTATAGATGTTATGGAAGCTTTACGGTCAGGACGAATTGAGTATACTAAAGCTAAAGTGATTGCACGGGTAAAAGATGAAACCCTACGTAGATCATTCTTGTCCGATGCAATTGAAAATAATTTGACTTTAGGCCAAATCAAAGAGCGTCTTTCTCAAATCCAAGTAAAGTTGTCTGGAAATACAGAGAAAAAAACTTCTTCTTTAAAAAAGGAGATAGATGAAGCATATAGTAAAGTAAAAAAATCAAAAGTTTGGGATAATCCCAATAAGCATAAGCAATTGCAAAAAATATTATTAGAACTGGAAGCCTTATTAGTTGAAAGCAGTGATGATAACTAAGCTTTTTGATTTGAGTTAATTCTGCTTCTGTTTTATTCACCAGCGATCTGGGTATCAAAAAGTTCTGCACTGATTGAGGATGCAAGACGTGATTGGTGTGCGCTGGGTGGTAGGTAGTGAAAAAGACATCATCGACCTCGGCAATATCAAACTAGGCGATCCAATCCCCTTTTCGCAAGCTGTTCTCTTTGTTACATACTCAACCTTAAGATCCCAGAAGGGTGGTAAAAGTCGGCTTAAGCAAATCATTGAGTGGGCTGGCAAGGAGTTTGATGGTGCGATCACCTATGATGAGTGCGACACAATGGGCAACGCGATAGCTATTGAGGGTCAGCTTGGAATGGTCTGAATAGCCGAGTTTTTCGATTGCAATTGAGCAATGGAGAGAAAGTGTTAGGGCGAGTAGTCAATGCAGAGAATATTCGCCAAGTTGCCAAGCAATTGGGTATGAAGAACAAGCTGCTTTCTCCAGAGGAATTAATATCTTTGGTGCTGAATGAGCGGTATTCGGAACAGTTGCCCGGAGGCGTAACCTTGCGTTGTCCTACTATTGCAAGTGAACGCCGCATTGACTTAGTTAATGCTTTATCGTTAGCTGACCGACTTGTGGCTGTGGGATGTTTTACTGAAATCATTCAATGGCGCAAGCGGGTATTTGTGCCAAAAAGCGATCGCGCTGCATCTATTCTAGCGGCGGTGATTGAAAATGCGTTATCGAAAAGCTGAATCGCATTCTCATATTTTTCGATTTGGAACTGAATTAGTCCTATAGTATTATGAATTTCAGCAAAATTAGGATTAAGTAGTAATGCCTCTCCAAAGCACTCGATAACTGCATCTAAATTACCTGATTTTAGATGTGCCAGACCTTGATTATAAGAAACCTGTGCTTACTCTAAATTAACCGTCTCCATAGCGTTGTTCTCCTTTTTCATCGCCTTAAAAAGGCTATTTTAGGATAAATCTATCTTTGTAAGTCTATTTGTTGTGTTTGAGATTTAGCCAATATTTTATCAATTTGACTATTCGCATCCTCAAAAGTTTGCAATATCTGTGGAGTTACTTTATTAGTCTGTACCTGACCAGATTGTAAATTTAAAATTACCTCCCCATTTTTCTGCGAAATAGTTAAATCTCTCTGCTGGGTATTGAAAGCCAAATCATAAATTTTCCCTTGAAATTGAGTACCATTTTCATTAGACTTACCCCAGACCATGCCAATCCTTTGAGCAATTTGAGTCAACCGACTGATAGCTTCAAGCTCAAATGTATCTTTCTTCATTACTGTCAACGCTTCGGCTGATAATTGCTCACCAGCTTTAAACCCATTAGCCACTTCTACAATGCGTTTTTTGTAATTCTCCGACTTCCCTAACTTATCGGCGGCATTATACCAATTTCTCAAATCATCAATAGTAACTGATTGAGTTTGGACTGTTTGATTAGGTGAGGCTCTATTTTGTGGTTCAGGAAACGGGACTATTTTCCCGTCCACATAATCCCCCAAGGGTTCAAGATGTAGTCCCCAGACCTGCCCTTTGCCCGTGAACAATTCTGGTAATGCTTTGGGTGAGTGCTTTTCCATGTCAGCCCATTGCTGTTGATAAACGGGGTCAGCAATCATATTAGGTGTGATTTGATACTGCTTACCTACTCGAAAGGCGACTTGCTTATCAATACCTGTCGCCAGAGCAATATCACCTTCCTTAAACCTATACTGTTTGTATGGCTGATAAGCTCTGGTGGTGTGAGTTCGACCATATCCTCTCATCGCATCAATGCAAGTATCCACGGGTAAAGGATTAGTGTCACCATGCATGATTAAAGGGTAGTTCATCGGAATCGGTTTGCCTGCAAATAACAGAAAAATTACTTTGAATAATAGCGTCGGCGTGTGTAAGTTGTCCGGTTTTGAGTAGCCCAAGCTGTCTGAGCGCGTCTTTGTCTTTTTTAAAATGCAATACTCCCAAGGGTTCACCATTGAGAAATACTGCATCTCTAGTTTTTAAAGGTGGCGTTTCGATAGTCAGTTTTCGATAATCTTGATCATTGAATGACTGACCAGAAAAATCATAAAAGTTAATTTTGTTAATTTTCAGGAGATGACCATTGGGAGACTCACCCAGCACAAAAGCTTGATCTCCAATTTCAGAAATTGACGTGAGCTTTAATTTTAGAGGATTACCACTTTTCAGGTAATCAATTTGTTTTAACTGTTGGGCAGAATCACTGTCTAACTCACCCAAAGTCAAAGCATCAATTTTGATTTTCACTGTTTTGTCAGGAACGGGCACAGTGCCAATTTCTAAGTTGACCGATTCGGCGTTAAAAACAAGTCCTGCATAAGAGAAGTTCTTGAGTTCACGGATAGTAATTTCAATCGGCTCGTTTCCTGGCAGTCCAATAGTTGCTTTGGCAGTAGCAGGCTCTACCCCAACCATACTTGCTTGCGCTTTCGTACCAATGGGAAGCTGTGCGGTTCTGGTTTCGAGCATGGCGAATTCCTTATATTCGCCGTCAGTATCCTGTACAAATAACAGCCTGGAAACGTGGCGCTCATGTCCCGGTGGGTGGTGAGAGGCTCTGATTTCTATCGGGTGCTTTTCGGTGGGATTCCAGTCTCGACCCAAAAATTGATTTGCTTCATTCAAAAGTGTGACTAACTTCGATTCGGTAAATTGCAACTTATCTAAGCGAGAAATAATCTCAGTTGGGAAAGCAGTGAAGGCAAAATTAGAGACTTTTTTAGCGATGTTTGATGGCTCGGTTTTTTCTTTTCTTGCAACTTCGAGTTCATCTTGGCGGGATGCACAGATGTTCCAAGCGGCGGCAGCAGATGCAAGTTTTTCTGACTCTGGGATAGAGGCATAAAATGCTTCTGCCGTCTCCTGCGCCAAGGCAAAGAGTAGTTTAGTTTGGCTTCTAGTAAGTTCTGGTTTTAGTTCTAGGAGTTTAGCTCCCTGCATGGTCATCCCCGCCTTGAGGTTGTGGTCAGTCACAGATTGTTGGCTAACTGTTCCAAGATGACGGTATGCGGGTTTTCCATCCAAACCTATCTCACCATCTATCTGTGCAACTACTAATAATCGGTGAGGGCGTTCAAAACTTCTGAATTTTTCTGGAATTTCATCTAGGCGAATGTTCAACATCTGGGCTTTCCAGATTAAGGGGTGTCCGTAACGGGTGAGATTGGTAATTTCCAGTTTCGCCCCTTGTGGAGTTTGCACTATTGCGGACGGCCCTTTCTCAGTTTCACGCCGTTGGGACATACGTACCGCAGCGTTGAACTTCAGATCAAACTCATATTTGGCGGCGATCGCTGCAAATTTTTGCTGTGGTGTAAATTCTACTCCTTTGAATAAGTCTTTAAACTGGACAATGGGGCGCGATTCTAACTGTGATTCTTGGAAATATTTATTGGTTTGGCTAATTAATAATTCTACTGGCGAGTAGCCCTTTGGTGTTATACCTGTGCTTAAATAAGCTGACGAAGATTTTTTATCTTTAATATAATTAACATCACGATACAAGTAGCGGCTGTTCTCCCTGATTAAATCCATTTCAGGTTTTTTAGCGCTTTTGAATAAATCAACCGCTATTTGGTTTTGATAACATCCCTCACCAATCATTTCTCGGTACATTAGGCGGTTAATATCCATCGCCTGCTGAATAATCTCTCTTCTTCTGTTAGGATTCTCTGCTAGAGCTACAACAGATTGCATGAAGGGTTTGTACTCTGCTCTTCTTTTGGTTAATTTATCATATAATTCAGTTGAAATTTGCCCATAACAATCTCCTACCAGTTTCCAAGCAACCTCGTTGTCAAGGATTCCTCCATTTTCTCCCTTTGCATCAGTCGAATCATCTACTACTAGAATATTTGATTTCTCACTAATGGCATCCCTACACGAACCTAGAAAGATAGAGCCATAAGCACCACGGTCTTTACGGTCTGGACAAAGTTTTTCAATTACTTCTAAACATTCTGGTGGCCCATATAATAAACGTGTCTTTGAAGATAACAGAAGAACATGACCATCTGGATGATTTTTTAAGTCCTCTGATTTACTGTACTCATCAATATGTCCAAATGAGAATTTTTTTTCAGGAAAGTAATATTCAAGTAGTGTATTGTCTAACTTCTCAGCTAAAATTGATTTAGGATTTCTATTATTGGTATCTGGATAAATCCATTGATTTAGTCTAGTATCGAAGTGCTTGAATTCTAGTGTCATAAATTTTTAATCATTCGTAATTTTTAGGAGGTTTTATATGTCGAGAATTAAACGTTGGATAAATATGCATAAGAACGAGTTCAACCCAGATGGGACTTTAAAAAATGAAGCAAGAATTGAGATGTTGTCTAGCGGAATGATTCCAGAAGCCATTGATGACTATGCCCGTAGGTTAAAAATCAAATATGATGAGTGGAAGCATTTAGATGAAACCGACCCAGAGCCGTGGCCTGTTTACACTGCCTACGATTTCTTTACAGCAGAAGAAAAGCGGCAGTTTAACCCAGATGGTTCTCTCAGACCTGAATATATAGAATACGCTCAGAAAATTGGCATCAGTGAAAGTGCGCTGGAACAGCTTGAGTGGCGCAAGAAAATTGAAGTTGATAATTACAACAAAGTTTCTGCAAAAAAGGCAGAACAAGGTATGAACTTCGGTCAACAAGAAATGAATAGCAGAATGTATGCCAGCAGAACATACATCCAACGTCGGCAGCAGATGGAGCAAGACCTGCGTAACTTCGAGGATGTTGACAGTTTGCCCTTCGACAAGGACACAGCATTTTAGGTGAGCCGAAGCAGAACGAGTGATAATATAAGCTGAAAGCATTATCAAACAACGCTCTCAGCTTTTTAGTAATATCCTTTTAATGAGCTTGAACAGCGGGTGGGTTAGCAGCAGCCGATGGTTTGACTCTGGCGAACGCCCCGTTAAAAAAGGCAATCATTCCTAAGATGGCGAAGGCTGTAATGATTAATATGTGCAGTGAATTGAATGCCGAGCGTTCTCTAGCTACTTCAGCCCACATTACTTGCAGTTGGTCTTCCGTTGTCTGCTGGGCGAAAAAGCGAACTGTTTGGTTAATTGGCTTGCCGTTCTATAGCTGGAGGGATTACCCCAGACGAGCGCACAACTGACTTGTTGGAGGCGGCGGCAAGGAACGCAAACATCCCTAAAATAGCAAAAGACGTAATAATCACTTGCTGTAGGGAGGTAAATACTGACCTTTCTTTTTCCTTTTGGACAGTAATGCGATTGATATTTTGCTGAAATGCCGACAAATATAGATAATCTAATACTTTCTCACACAAAGTAGGATCTTCACCTATCTGTACTTTCTGGCACAAGAGAATTTCTAGATGCTCCCGGCGGCGATCGCTTGTAGACAAATCGCGCTCATCCCACAGTTTTGCCTGGGTTGTATCTAAAGGTCTATTAATACCTAATATAGTCATACTATGGCCTTCTTTAGTTGTTGAGTTAGCTGAGGGAACAGGTGTAATCGATAATTCAAGTACACCCTAGTGTGCTTTTTGAAAAATGGAACTCGTATCTAACTTAAGAAGTTTAAATATGCTTGCAAAAAAGAACTAGCAACTTGAGTACTGAAAAAATCAAAGCTCAGGTTGCTAGTAAAGTTTGAGAATGTATGCTATATTTCCCAGTCCAAATCTTCAGTTGGAGATGGAGATAAAACCTGTGCCTTGGGTGATGGTTGGGGTGTATCCGGCTCTAGTGGGTTCGTCCCATCCTGAAATATTTCCTCAGCCAAAGTCCGTCCATCGCCGTCAATGTCGCTTGTGAGAAAATACTCTAAAACTTGCGGTGTAGCACCATCAATTGCTGCTTGTGCTAGTAGGGATTTAATGAATTGGGGAGATGCTGCACTATCAGCTAGTACCTTCAAAGTTTGCTCGGCATCTTGGATGGTCATTTTGGAGATATCTCTAACTCCAACTTCGTCCCAGACATCCCCGAAATACTGTCTATATTGCTGATTGAAGTCTTGCTCTTGGGCAAATCGTGATAATTCTTGTACCTGCAAATGTGTCGTTTCAGCCATATCAATTTGCTAATGTTAATTGTTCGCGTTTATTGTTTGAGCCAACCATCTTGAGCAATTGTTGATTAAGCGGAGGGAAACACCATTCAAAGCCAAACCCTTGCATTTGTTAGCTTTAGCGATGTTAGACAGAATATCTGTCTAACATCAGACAGCAGTTTTCGTACAAATGCAAACTAATCTAAATCCCAAGGCTTGTAGTGATATAACCGTTCCTTTGCCAAATCTCCATGTCTGCTTTAGAACTCTTGAATGGTTGAATATAATAATCAGGAACTAGGGGTTTATCTTGGCGGTCATAGCTCAATTCATGATCCAAAAACTTGATATGGCTAATATGGGATGCCCAAGCATCAGCTATCCTATCACCTAATCCCATTGTGTCTAAATATTTTGCTTTTAACCTCCCTGTTGGCGTGATTATTCCTGTTTTTAAGTTCTGTGCTAGTTTTGCTCTGAGCGTTTGCCCATCCGACGCTTCTCCCACTGGCAACAACAAATGTACATATAGCTCTATATCTGGGTTTTTCACTCCCAGCCGCCGAATTGCCAACCATAACATACCTCCTACTTTGGGTAAGGCATATTGATACTTCAAATCTCTAATAGCTGATGTCCCCGCGAACATACTTTTGGCTAATGCTCCCAGGACATAATATTCTTCGCCAATTCCTATCCATACCGTCGTATCTTGTACAAGTTGATTTGACAAATATTCTATTGACTCTACCCCTAAATCCGCTATTTCTGGTTCCATTGCTAAAACTATTGGAACCCCATCTGGATAAATCTGTGCTATCCCCTTCTGAGAACTTGTCCCTAAATCAATAGTTATCGCAACTTTTGTGTAGTCTTTAGAATTATTTTTTTTATTCATCTTCAGCCCCCGTTCTGGTTGTTCCAGCCAAACATCCGCTTAATGTCGGTCATCTCTTGATAGTTTTGCGAGGAAAGAAATTCATCGTCATCGTCATCTTCATCGTCTTCATCTTCCTCATCAGTAGAACTTATTTGTCCATCTCTCGAAGTAATCCCTAAGACAGATAGACTATCTGATGCCACTATGTTTGATGCTTGCATTGATATATTTGATGTCACCACTAGCGGGTCTGGTGCTATCCCGCAAGTTCTCCGAATTATACTAATTTGTGCTTCTAGTTGACTAATTGCCCAAATGCCAATCTGTCTTAATTCTTCTCCCCTCAGTCCCGAAGAAAACAAGGCTAAAGGTAGCCAGTGTTTTTTTAGTGTCGATGTAATTGTTTCCGAATAATCTTCCTTCAAATTTAAAGGCTTTGACCTCAAGTAATCAATTACTTCTGCATCTGCACTGTCACTCAGTCTTCTAAATGACACTACTCTATATCTAGAATCATTCATTTTTTTTGACTAAAATTCTGATTAGCGTAACGCGCTTTCTTAAAATTATTACACTAATTTTTATCGCCCAGTTTTTTTATTTTTATTTTGATACTGCCTAACTTAACTAAATTTAATATTTTTGCTTTTGAAATTTATGTTGTCTGCCTAAATAAAGCATTTACTTAACAATGAATGCACATACAACACCGCATTTTTTCTTCTAATCCTTCACTTAGACCCTCATTTTTTTAATCCCTACTAATTTACCGGGGTTTTATTTGCTTTTACGTGGTAAAAATGTATTATTAGTCACAGTTACAAATAGCAGACATTTTGCACCTAAAACCCCTATTTATATACAAAATGTCTGCTATTTTGCACAGCTTATACACGCTTGTAACTGTTCTAGCTGTCATCAAATGTTGACAATCAGGTACAAAATGTCTGCTATTCTGCACATCACTTTTTTGAAAAATTGCCCTCTAATAATTACTCCAAAAAGCTTTGAGGCGATTTGTCCAGTTTCTCACATTCTCAATAAGACCAATTTTATTGAGAATATATACTACAAAAGTATTGCTTTTGTGCTTCAAAAAGCCAGTTTTTTCTGTTTGTGCTACGAAACACTACTAAAAATTACAAATTAGCACTGATTAACTTCAAGCGACTGCTAAAAAATTCCGTTGTCAACCATTTTACTCCTTCCTCCATTCTCGAAAAATTCTGTAAGTAGTCCATTAATTCTCATTAATTAAGATTTATTGACAACTAAATAGCCCCAAAGCCTTGCTATTGCGTGGTTTTTTAGTCTAAATCACAGAAAGTCGGGTGTTCTCTACTTAGGTTGAAATTGTGTTAAGAGTGACTATACTACTAAGGTAATCTTGGGGATAGCGGGAGAAATGCCCCAGAAATGCCTCAGAACTGCTGTAGGGTGGCTTAAGATAGTCGTACTTACTACGGTTATTTTTCCATTTTCGCATCTGAGCGATTTGGCTTTAAAATAGGCGTGAAACCGAGAAAAAACAGCAATAATTTGAGTAATATTTGTTTCTCAGTCAGTCAGCCCAAAAACTTGTATTTCCAAATTTTAGCGTAGATAAAAAATGGCATACGCGATCGCGCGATTAAAAAAATTAAAGCGGGGTAACATATCAGGAAGTGCATCTCACACCGCACGAGAAAGAGAAACCCCTAATGCAGATCCCACTCAAAAAAATATTCGGTTCATCGGTAGCCTCGACCCAGAGGAACGACTAGAGGATTTAGTCTTAGCCAAGATAGGGGACTCGGAGCAGAAGCGGAAGATTCGCACTGATGGGGTGTACTGCGTGGAGTTACTGTTGAGTGCATCGCCCAGTTATTTCCGTCCCGACTGCCCCACCCAAGCCGGTTACTATGAGCCTCAAAAGCTGGATGACTGGCTAGAAGCGACTCATCAGTGGTTAGCAGATGAATATGGATCTCGCATTGTCCGCGCCGAATTGCATTTAGATGAAGCCACGCCCCATATTCACGCTTACTTTGTGCCTTTGGATGATGAGGGACAGCTACGGTGCAATCATTTCTTTGACGGACGGCAGAAAATTCATGAGTTTCAGGATTCGTACTACCAGACAATGCGGTTAATTGGGTTGGAGCGTGGGATTAGAGGAAGCAAAGCCCAGCACCAGGACATCAAGGATTTTTACCGCATTGTGGAGGAGGGGCGCGATTTAGAAGTTAATGAGCTAAGTGCAGAACATCTTAAAGCCAAAGCTGCCGACCGAGACAGGGCGAATCAGCGTAAGCAAGAGATGGAAGCTACAGCCAAAGCTCTCTCACTTGAGAATGACCAATTACGGCGGCGGATAGAGCAATTGGAGCAAGATAATCAACAATTACGAAAACTTACCGAATGGTCAACTGATTTAGCTTTAGATGATGTTGCTATTGAGTTGGGACTGTGGCGTAAAGGGAATGAATGGGTAGGAGGAAACCACATCATTAATATAGATGGCTCTAAATTTAGCGACCTTGCTCCTGCTTCTCATTTTGAAGGTAATCATGCAATTGATTTAGTCAAACACGTTAATCAATGCAACCAAGTCCAAGCGATCGCATGGATCGGGGAACGATTTGGTGAAGTCGGCGCAAAACGTGCAGCGATCGCTCATGCTCAAAAAGTTACGGCTGACATTATCCAAACTCAACCAGTACCGCAATTCACTCCACCGATTGAGGATAAAAAACAGTGGCAGCAAGTAGAACATTACCTAACCCAGAAACGAGGCATACCTTCTGATTGCGTACAAATGTTACATAAGCAGGGACTAGTTTATGCCGACTCAAAAGCAAATGTAGTTTTTGTGATGCGGGATCTCAACGGAAAGACCAAAGGAGCATTTTTAGAAGGTACAACCAATAAATTCTCTGGTTATGAGTTAGGTACAGTTCGCCGTGATAGCTGGTTTTACTTTACTTTGGGGAAAAAGCCTAGCGAACAAACTAGTACTGTAGTACTGTCTTGCTCTCCCATTGATGCCATTTCAGTAGCCATGCTGGAATATCAGGTTAAAGGAATACCAGAAAACAGAACAGTTTACATGGCAGCAGATGACACTTCAAATTTACCTGTTGAAAGATTACGTAATGTTCCTTATGTACAGGTAGCTTTTACTCAATCAACAGTGGCACGGGCTGTTAAAGAACTGCTGCCACACTCGACTCAACTCAAGTGCGAAAGTAGGGATTGGAATACGCAGTTAATCAATTTCTCCCATCAATTGCAACAACGTTATTCACAACAAAAACACGAGGAATTAGAGCTATAGTTGCAAAAAAGTCAAGCTACTTTAGTACCGATTTTTTCAGTACCAAAGTAGCTAGTAAAGAGTTTTAGCTATCAATAATATTGGGGTGAAATTTAGTTAAAATCCTGATGAGTAATGAGTTAACAAAGCAAATATTCTCTCTAATCAAGCTTAAAAATAAGCTGATTGCTGTCGAGTCTCCATTACAAGAAAGACTCAAACTTTTGACAAATCTCGCCAGTGAATGCCAGCAATACAATATTAACTGTTACCTGTGGACGCTGGAGGATGATGCGCTACACCAGTTATCCAGTAATGAGGGGGGATTAAGTTTACAAAGAGTTGAGCAGTATCAGGCGATCGCCAAGAATAGACGCGAACATTACTTTGAAATTCTGCGGTTTTGGAAAACCACTGATTTACAGGGCATTCTCATACTGGAGGGCATATTCCCTTGGCTGGGCGAAGCTACTACTGACCCCGATTTCTTTCTGACTTCCGAGTGGATTAAGTCAGCCCTGATTAACCTGAAGCTGTACAATCACTCTTGCAACAAGACAGCGATTCTCTTAGGGTCAAACGCCACTGTGTCATCTGACATTGCCCCCGAAGTTCCCACAGTCATTCAACAACTGCCAGCTATCGAGGAAATAAGCAGTTACTTAGCCCAAATATTACCTAATAATTATAGTCATGGCGATATTCATGCGACGGCGATCGCCGGCTTAGGGATGTACTTGGCAGACATTGACTATGGAATCAGACAGGCAATCGCAAATCATGAAATTACACCAGATGAGTTAGTAGAAAAACTGTCTGCTTACAAAATCGAACTGTTTAAGCGAATTTATAATATTCAATTTCTCCAACCACCTAGCACTCCTATCGGGGGGCTGGAACTGATGCAGTCGGCATTTAAAACTTACAAGCGGTTATTAACAACACTGGCGAAAGCGTATAATCTTCGTTTACCCAAGGGGATTTTACTAATCGGCCCACCGGGAACAGGAAAATCTTACTCCGCTAAAGCAAGTTCTGCACAATTGGGGCTACCTCTGATTATCTTGGAGTGGGGTAGTTTCCGCAGTTACGGTAATTTGGCTGAGTACAAGCTAAAGAACTTACTCGCACTGGTAGACCGAATCAACCGTGTAATATTATACCTCGATGATTTTGATAAGGGATTCGCCGGGGATGATGATTTATCCAAACGCCTTGCTGGTATGCTTTTGACCTGGATGCAAGAACGTACTAGTGAGGTTTTAATTATCGCTTCGGCTAACAATATTCAATGGCTACCACCAGAGCTAACCAGAAGTGGGCGCTTCGACGAGATTTTTAAGGTGGATTTACCCAATTATGGAGAACGGCACGAAATATTCAAGATTCACTTAGCCCGTTTCGATCCTCGTTTCCGTAATGGGGGCGATGGGTACAGCGAAGAAGAATGGAAAAGGTTACTCAAAGCCACGCAGCGATGTGTCGGTGCGGAGATTCAAGCCATTGTTGAACGCGCCGCCGTCTTTAGTTTCTGTCAAATGTTTGGTGATGATGTTTCTCCCCTTCAAGAACTGCCATCACTTGAGATTACATTGTCGGCATTGCTGGCTGCAAGGCAGAGTATGAATCCTCTCGCCATCCGCGAAGCTGACCGAGTTGAAAGTATGCGTAACATTGCGGCTTTGCATGGCCTTCCATCTAGCCCGATTGATTCATCTATATATAGTCTCGGCAATGTTGATATTTTTGGATAATTATGCAAATTCTTAAAATTCCTAACGAGAAAGATTTATACCTTGCTGCTTTCAAGTTACTGAACATACTAGGCCCTGTTGCTGGAGTATTAATTATCATTGGCACTGTGGCGCTCGGTTACGTCCAAACTCGTCCCCAGGATTTACCAGTTACGCACCTTCTCACGAAAGGCGATCGCACATTTAAGCTCTCAGTCGCCTCTACACCAGAGCAATTAGAGAAAGGAGGTGTTGGTAAGTCAATGTTTGCCAGAGGATTAGCACAAATTTACATAGATAACGCAGTAAAATTTGTCGGGTTAGACGCGGATAATTCTAATCCACACTTGATCAGGTTTTATGAAAAAGCTGCAAACATTCATCGTTTAGATATATCTAACTCAGATAAATTAGACGAATTTGTAGATAATTTAAAAGAATTAGTGTATCCCAAATCAAAAGAATCTGGGAAAAATAAAGATGAACAATCTTTGATATTACTAGAAACTCCATCACAATTTCTGCCAACTTTAAAAATTTTGTATCGGCTCAATAAGTAGGGGGAGGAGAAAAAATAAAGTCAGCGAGGGACAAGCAATATAATAAAATATGATACATGACGCAAAAGCTAGATTCGAGGAAAAAATCGGGAGAAGAAATACTGCAA
>JAIVFU010000076.1 GCA_020829485.1 Nostoc sp. CHAB 5834
TTGTTTTCCTCTTTAGTCAGAAATACCCTCAAACGAGCGCCCATATTTTTTGTTACCTCGGTAGATATATTCTCCGTATTTATTTATTGTTACATAGTTTCGTTTTTTCCTGCCGACCTACTTATGCCATTAATGATCGCACCCAAATAGTAGGGGGAGCAAGCGGACTTGGGCCTTTTTTATATAGTGATGGTATAGCAACCAGCATAGGAACTCCTGGTAGTGTTGCTTACAGTTTAAATAACTTGGGACAAACAGTAGGCATTCTCAATTCAAACACAGCTTTTCTGTACCAAAACGGCCTAACTACTAATTTGGGAACTTTGCCAGTTTACCAGTACAGCGTAGCAAATGATATTAATGACTTAGGACAAGTGGTTGGTAGTTCGGGATTCAGTGCAGTAGATGATGGTCGTGCTTTTCTGTACAGTTCCAGCACGGGAATCCAAGACCTTGGTAGGTTACGTCCTACAGATTTGTTCAGTTTTGGTGTGGGGATCAATAATTTAGGTCAAGTAGTCGGGTTTTCTGGCACTAATAGTAACTTTTTTGCAGCAGATGGCAATGGTTTACGGGCTTTTCTTTATAGTGATAACACTCTGTACGATTTAAATGACCTGATTGCTCCTGGTTCAGACGCAGGTTTTACCTTGACAGCAGCATCTGCCATTAATAATAAGGGACAAATTGTCGGTCGTGGTGGAGTTAATGGTGAATTACGCGCCTTTCTCTTAACGCCAATCTCATCTGTCTCTGTACCTGAACCAACTTCAGGCTTTCCTATTTTGTCGTTCGGTGCTGTTGTAATTCTATTTGCAGCACTCAAGCGTAAACCTCACTCTAGCAGTGCAGGCATACAACAAAGAAGCTAATGCAATAACTTCAAGTAAACGGGGGTAAATGAGCAGTAGTACAT
This sequence comes from Nostoc sp. CHAB 5834, assembly GCA_020829485.1. The sequence goes on from JAIVFU010000076.1 coordinate 917, forward strand.
AAACTTACGCTAAGGCTGAAAGTTTTACTGGACAAGCATTATAGAAATCACTCTTTTTGCCCCTCAAAAACTTGGAGAGTTGAAATTAAAACGTACCAGTTAGGGCATAGGCTATTTGGTGCAGCAATTTAATACGATACAGCAAGGCTTTGAAGCTCCTAAATTTCAGAGACTTCAATTGGTACAGTTTTATTCCTGGCGATCGCATTTTAAAATCCCTGACTACAGGGCGTGGGAGAATCGCCACCTCAGCGCCTCAATACAAGAGTGCAGTCAAAGTGTTGGACAGCTTTATCGCTGAAATACAGGGAGATGCAAAAGAATAATCCCTCTTCCAGATAGTTGAGGGATTTTTGGGTGAAAAGCGGCGGCGCATTTCACCCATGTAGCATTTCCTAATTCCTAACTTGTTTTCCCTTTTCACAAACTAGTCATAACCTGAGCCAATTGATTAGATAAATCAACTACAGAATCCTGGCATTTGTTAAATAAAACACCAGCTAGAAAATAATAATCGCCAGAATAAAATGCCATGTTGTTTTTTCGGAGTTCTTCTATATGGTTTTTTACCTTGGGATCAGAGCTATAGTATCCGAACTGTAAAGGTAAAACCATGAAATTTTGAACACAATATCCATTTTCTTTTGCTAGGTTCAGCGTACTTGTTGGATTAGAAAAACTAGATATTAGAACCAACACATTTTCATAACCTAATGACAAAAGATCGTTGGTAACGGTGGCTCCATCTACGCCCCCAAATAAGAGTGGCATATAAATATCGTTATCTGGTGCAGGGAGATAAGGGGGATTGGCTACAAGATACTCGGCATCGGGTTGAGAAGAATTAAAAAAAGATGAATTATGGATTATGTATTTATTAGTGAGATTATATTCATCGATAGTTGAATTTGCCACTTTCCATGCAGAGGTATTTAATTCAAATCCTTGGATTACGCCATCAAAGTTATTTCTTAATAAGGAATTAATTACAGGGCTGCCATCTCCTGAGCCAAACTCCACAATAGATTCGTAATTTTTACAATTTCTGAAAACAAAATTTTCTAAACAGTTTGAGTAAAAATTAGATTCTTCAGGACAAAAAAAGATATCTTTCATTTGACTGCACTTCAATGGGTAAGGTATAATCAATGTAATGGAAGGTTATTTAATACCCTAATTTAAAGGAAATAAATAACCGTTTCTTTAGTAAAAAAGTCCTTACTAAAGAAATTTGATTGTAGGTAGATTAGCAATACAATGATTTAGAAATGTGAAATTATAAACTTCAGAAAGAATCTGCCATTTTCTAAATTGTTAGATTTTTTAGATGAGTCAGGCGGATTGTTTTGCTTCACGTATTGATTGCACAACAGCAGCACCGGCGCGATCGCTCATGAGTTTCTGCTGGTCGTACCCAAGTACTAATTCCCAGGCATCATTGGGATATCGTTCTGCTAATGGCAAAGCCACATCATCTAACATCCAACGGCCGTGGCGTTCATCTTCTCTGATGTGTAGTTCCCAATAACCCACCGCTACTTCTGAGAGTCCGAGTCGTTGTGCCGCCACCATATAATTTTTGTAAACCGCAGGGCCAGCCACTTCAAAATACGTCAATCCGCCGCTATAACGCAGAAAATAGCGTTTGCGCTCAGTCACCAGAAAGTTATGATTGGTAGAAGCCAAAACTTCCCAAGGGACTAAATCTAAATATGCCTCTGGTTCAGTGTTCATTCCAAACTCAGCAAGCATTTGGGCAAAAAATGTAGAGTGCTTGCGAGATAAACGACCATTGCCGTATTCTTCTATTAGGACTCGCATCAGCGTACACTGCACTTCATTAGCAACACCACCCAAAATGCGGGAAAGATGACTAGCTTCAACCAAGCCATCAAAAGAGCCGATCGCTAACAGGTGACGATAGCCAGATTCAGTCATTTCCTCACGAATGTAGCTGCTAGTCTCCGACAAAACCGGGTCTAAATCGGCAGATGTGCGCTCAATTAGCGCTTGTTTCACATCTAATCGTTGCAGTGCAGCCACATCGATTTGTGCCAGTTCCCACTTTTGCCAAGCAGCTTCAATTTGCTCACGGCATAAGGATAAGTAAAGCGATCGCTCATTAGTATAGTGTTGCAAATCGTCATACCAAAACAGCTTTAGCCGATTAATTCGATAAAGTATGCGTTGCAGAAAACGGTGAGCCTGTTCATCAGAGCGATCGTTTTTATAGGCAGCGCAAATTGCCCTTGAGAGTGCCTGTTCAAACTCACTAGCTATTGCAGGTTTTACATCTAGTTGATGATCTAAATCCTCCGTTGCTAGCAGTTCTATAAATTGCTCCTCAGCCCGGTTGTACTTGGTAATTGTTCCTTCTTCTGTTTGCGTACTCTTTTTTGTAGCCCCAGCGTTAGGAAATATAACTAAATTGCTTTGCATGGAATCTTTGGTAGCATTGGAAAAGTGAGAAATTACTTTCACCTCTAATACTTAAGTTCCCACACGAGTAGCTTTCTGTACCTCTTTCCCTGGTTATAAAGAAAAATTAAGTCTAAAGGAACAAAGGACAGAGACATTGGGCAATAGTTCTCTCCCACTGCCTTCCCTGCCTACGGCGCTTCCTTCTGTTCCTCAATCGCCTTACTTGGCGGAATCTCCTCAAGAGGAATCAGTGCTTCGATTACCGACTTCACAATTGGGGCGGCGACAGTAGAACCATAAGCACTTTCTCCTTTTGGCTCATCCACCAGTGCAAACACTACATACCGAGGAGATTCCACTGGCAAAATAGCCACGAAGCTGGTCATTCTAGCACCCTTGATGTAACCACCATTAGGACTAGCTTTTTGGGCTGTACCAGTTTTACCAGCAATGCGATATCCCGGAATTTGTGCCGCCTTCCCGCTACCTTCATTAACAACAGTTTCCATCATTTCCACAACCTTTTGGGTTGTTGCGGCTGAAAAAATTTGGCGGGGGACGGTGTGAGTAGGTGAATCATGCATTTGCCCTTTGCTATCAATTAGCCCCCGAACTACATGGGGTGTTACCAACTTACCGCCATTGGCTAAAGCACCGTGCATTTGCACTAGCTGTATGGGTGTCATGGAAAAGCCTTGTCCAAAGGAAGTAGTAGCTGGTTCAATTGGCGAAGCGATAAATTCTTCTTGACTTTTGAGCCGGCCACCAGCTTCAAAAGGTAAATCTGTATCAACTTTTTGTCCTAGCCCCAAGCGTTCTAGCCAGTTGTAGTAGATTGAAGGCTTTAAGCGTTGGATAATTTGCACCATGCCAATGTTGCTGGAATATTGCAAAATCTGAGCGATGCTGATTCGCCCATTCCCATTATTCATCGCATTTTTGATGGTGTAATTAGCTACTCGAATATTACCAGAGTCATTAAATATATCATCTGGTTTGATCACGCCATTTTCCAGAGCGATCGCTACATTCAAAGGCTTAAAAGTAGATCCCGGTTCATAAAGATCCGCTACCGTCCAGTTTTTAAATAGGGAAATATTAGCTTTAGAATATTCATTCGGGTTATAGGTAGGCTGAGAAACGAGGGCGAGTAAGGAACCATCCAACGCATCCATCACAATTACCGCCCCACGTTTGGCATCAAACTTCTCCATCTGTTGTTTGAGCGCGACGCGGGCAATTCGTTGCAGACGGCTATCAATAGTGAGTTGCAGTTGCAAATCATCAAAATGCAAAAAACCTTCAGGGGCATGATCCGGCATCAAGGCCCCATTACCCGTCCGGCTGAGGCGCACCGTTTGCACAGGACGTTCTAGCAACTTCTCTTGAGAGTATTCCACACCTGCTTGACCACGACGATCAAGATTCACGTAGCCCACCACGTCAGAAACCAAATCGTCTGGCGGATAATATCGGGAGTATTTTTCAGCCCACTCCAAGCCATTTAAGCGTAAAGAACTGATGCGATCGATAGCTTCTTCCGGGAGGGCTGGGGCAAGGATAATTCCGCTTCTTTTGCCTTGAAAAGTTTTTACCAATTCAGCAGTATCTTTTGCCAATATTGAGGCAAGTCGCCCTGCCATCTCTTCATTAGACTTATCAAACAGCTTGGGATGAGCGTACAAAGTATATACAGGACGGTCAATCGCCAACAGATTACTATTGCGATCTACCACCGGGCGACGGGGCATAAAAGGTCGCAAATTCACCATTTGCTGGTTTCGCGCCTGCTCTGTTAACTTTGGCCCCTTGACAATTTGTAGGTTATACAATTTGATGCCCAACCCCAATCCTGCTGTCATTAATATGCCCCATACTATGAACATTCGAGACTTGGTACTGGATGCTTGGTCTTGAATATTAGAGGCAAATGTCCCCAATAGTCCCGCTTTAGCACCCTTCTGTCGCCTTTTATTAAATGCTGGATTCCGAAACTTTGTGAATTTTGTTCTGCTTGGTGATTTTTGCATTGGGTTTGTCCTTTGTCCTTCGTCCTTCGTCCTTCGTCTTTTGTCCTTTGTCTTGAGTCTAAGGGTTTTGCACTAATGACTAATGACCAACGACCAATGACTCTTAACCTTAATACCCCAGTGGCGAGAGTGTTTGCTGTTGCGTTTGGGGATTTGGCGTTGTGTTAGACGATGCTGGCTTAGGACTACGAGATGCTGGAGACAAGAAAATCATCCATTGAGGAGTCGGTGATACCAGCCCTGTTGTTGCTTGTTCTGCTTCCTTAGCAATTTTATTTGTTAGCGTCGCGTTGGTTGTCGTTAATAGCCGTTCATGACGTTGGAGGTTTTGCAGTCTGCGATATGAGTTACTCCAAAGCTCTTGGGAATATACCGTCCAGCCATAAACAGCAAGTGTCGATGCTACTAACAAGAACGCCAAAACTGTCGAATAACGGTGAAAGGTGTACAAGCGCAGCAACCACAAAGGTGTCGCTCCAGAATTAGGCATTATGGGAAAGCGAAGAAAACCTACCCCCGGAGTTTTCTGATTTGCACTCGACTGCTCATTGAGATTTAGCACTTGTTGTCTAGCCACCTCTTTCACCGATTTGGGCATAACTGCCTTATTTGTGGAAGGAACCGCTAGATTTTTCGAGGAACGCTGTCGTCTTTGAGAGGATACTGGTGCAGCTTGGGCAGCGGGTTTAGAAGCGCTTTGTGCTGCTGATTCTATACGTGCAGAACGTCGCCTCCCTAAAGAAAGCATAGAATCTCGCCCGAACCAAGTACCCCTTGTAGAAACAGCAGATTTACGAGCAACTACCATAAATTTTTTTAGATGGGAAATACTGTACTTTAGATTGATTGTCTTAATTGTCTGTTTTTGCCTAGTTAAAATCGCCTTCTGTGCAACAAGCACACATAACAGACTACACCCTTTTAACTGTTCTGATAGATATAGCAATCCGATTTGATTTCGGAATCACTAGTAGAGGTAAGGGACTGGGGATTGGGGACTGGGAAGAAGGAATAAAGGTGTACTGAGTTTTGTTCAAAAATCAAATATGAGTCCTATAGCTTACCAATTGCATCTTCTAGATATTGCAATTTTGCAATCAGCGATTAGCAACTGGACAGCTTGCCCTTTAGATATCGCACCTAAAGTATGGCAATGCTGGGCAGGAAGGTGCAATACTCCGGGAAAAATAAATTTTTTGCTATGATAGCTCGGTTTGCTAGAAAATTTGCTAATTTCCGTTTTGCTCCTGAGTTAAGAGAAACTAATCAGATGGCTGTATGATACCTAATCCGAAAAACAATACCCCAAAGGATTGTTTTTTTTAGTATGTAATCTTGTAGCATTTAAAAAAAAGCAATAAATACGGTATCGTATTCAACAGGCGAAAAATTGTTCTAGCCACAATTGGTGAAAGAGGAGTTATGAAAACAAAAATCTTTGGTTTGGCTGTAATCTTAAGTTTGGCTACAATTCTCGGAGCCTGTGAAGGCGGTGGTGATGCTGGTGGTGGCGGTACTACTAGTACCCCAGCTGCTACAGGTGAACCAACTGATGCACCTGCTGCTACTCCTGCTATTACTCCTGCTATTACTCCCGCAGCTACTCCCACTGCTAGTCCTTGATAAGGCATCAATCAGCTTTGGTTTAAATTATGCCCAAAACAACTTAGCAACAAAGCTCGTCACCAGATAGCTTGAATTACATTAGGTTAATGTAAAAAGCTCTATTTTTCTGTAAGTGTATCAGGGCCTAGTACCGCAAGGCGGAAGTCAAAAGGAGCCAGTGCGTTGCGCGGGTTAAGAGCGTTGTACCCCTCCGGGTAAGCAAGCTACGCGCAGCGTTTCCCCGAATCCCAAAGGGAGAGGCTAGCGCCTGCCGTAGGATGCCCGAAGGGCTGTAAAGAGAAGCAACTGGCTCTCAAAAGTCAAAAATCAAAAGTGCGCCTGCTTTAATTTTGGGCTTTCTGGCTGTGATGAAATGGTAGGTTTATTTTGTGGGCAAAGTACTTTCCTGGTTTGGTGTTGGGAATGACTTAGACTCCTGAGTTTTCAGAGGGCAAAACAATTCATCGCGATCGCTGGCAATTCCTCTTGGCCATTCCCTGTAGTCTATTCCGTATCAGAAGAGACCTGGTGATGTCCCTTGATATTGCCAGATTTTTATTGGGAAAATTTTTAACTTTGGGAACGGACAATAGAAAAAACAGATTTTCATCCTGCGTTGTGAACGCAGTTCAGGAGATGGGGAGAGTTAAAGCGATAAAGGCAATAAAATTATTGAGCTTAATTGTGATTAGTGGAACCTTTTTTGTGTTGAGTAGCTCTTGGCGATCGCCAGTAATAGCATTACCACCACCAGAGGATACACCAGAAGAAATGTTACGCACTAAGATTATCATAGAAGCGCGATCGCCTATTGATGGAAAATCCCTAACAGCTGCCGAATATATTCAATTACAAGCGCAACTCCAACTTGCCCCGCCCCCAAAACTAGACCCCAAAATTCGGGAACAGATTTTCTTGCTGCGTATACGTAAAACCTTACTTCAGTTTTTCCCATTTTTAAATTTTTGATACATTCGTCATTAGTCATTAGTCATTCATCCTCTGTGCAATGCCCCAGTCCCTAGTCTCCATTCCCCATTCCCCATTCTGATGTAGGATAACGGTGGCGACAAAATTGCAAATAAATGTAAAGAATATATATAGATATTAAAAAAGTAGATTTAGTCAATCACGTTATTTCACTTAGGTAGCTTCATGTCCATGACCACGATCGCCCCTGAACAGGTTAACAGCATCGTTTGGAATCAGCATAACGATCCCTTTGAAATATTAGGTTCTCATCCCATAGAACAAGACGGCAAAACTATCTGGGCTGTGCGGGCCTACTTACCAAATGCAAGTGCAGCATGGGTGGTTCTTCCTGAACAACGCAAGGAATACCCAATGCAAACGGTGCATCATCCCAACTTTTTTGAATGCACGATTGACACTCCAGAACTGGCAAACTACCAGTTACGGATTAAAGAAGGGGAACATGAGCGAGTCACTTACGACCCTTACGCCTTCCGTTCTCCCAACTTGACAGACTTTGACTTGCATTTGTTTAGTGAAGGCAACCATCACCGGATATACGAAAAACTGGGAGCGCACCCTACGGTAATAGGCGGCGTTAAAGGCGTTTATTTTGCAGTTTGGGCACCCAACGCTCGCAACGTTTCATTGTTGGGAGATTTTAATCTCTGGGATGGGCGCAAACACCAGATGCGTAAAGGCCCCACCGGGGTTTGGGAATTGTTTATACCTGAAATCGGTGTGGGAGAGCATTACAAATATGAAATCAAAAATTTTGAAGGACACATTTACGAAAAATCCGATCCCTACGGTTTCCAGCAAGAACCCCGCCCGAAAACCGCATCCATTGTCACTGATTTAGATTCTTACAGTTGGGATGACGAAAGCTGGATGGAAAAGCGCCGTCACATTGACCCCCTCACCCAGCCCGTCTCTGTCTATGAAGTGCATTTAGGCTCTTGGTTACACGCTTCGAGTGCCGAACCAGCTAAACTGCCAAATGGTGAAACTGAACCCGTAGTTATCGTTTCCGAACTGAAACCCGGCGCACGCTTCCTTACCTACCGGGAACTAGCCGATCGACTCATTCCATACATCAAAGAATTGGGATACACCCATTTAGAATTGCTGCCCATTGCGGAGCATCCCTTTGATGGCTCTTGGGGTTATCAAGTAACTGGCTACTATGCCCCCACCTCCCGTTTTGGTACCCCCGAAGATTTCATGTATTTTGTTGACAAATGTCACCAAAATGATATAGGGGTAATTGTAGATTGGGTTCCTGGTCACTTTCCCAAAGATGGACATGGTTTAGCTTTTTTTGATGGTAGCCACCTGTACGAACACGCTGACCCCCGCAAAGGCGAACACAAAGAATGGGGTACTCTGGTGTTCAACTACGGTCGCCATGAAGTTAGTAATTTTTTAGCAGCAAATGCCCTCTTCTGGTTTGACAAATACCACATTGACGGGATTCGTGTTGATGCTGTTGCCTCAATGCTCTATAACGACTATTGCCGCAAACCAGGAGAATGGCTGCCCAACCAGTACGGCGGCAGAGAAAACCTAGAAGCAGCAGATTTTCTGCGTCAGGTAAATCACATTATCTTTAGCTATTTCCCCGGTATTCTCTCAATTGCTGAAGAATCCACTTCTTGGCCAATGGTATCTTGGCCAACCTACACAGGCGGATTGGGTTTTAACTTGAAGTGGAATATGGGGTGGATGCACGATATGCTGGACTACTTCAGCATGGATCCTTGGTTCCGCCAGTTCCACCAAAACAACATCACCTTTAGTATGTGGTACAACCACAGTGAAAACTTCATGCTGGCTCTGTCCCACGATGAAGTGGTGCATGGCAAGAGCAATATCATCGGTAAAATGCCGGGAGATACATGGCAGAAGTTAGCTAATATCCGTTGTTTATTTAGCTATATGTTTGCTCACCCAGGTAAGAAAACCATGTTTATGAGCATGGAGTTTGGGCAGTGGAGTGAGTGGAATGCCTGGGCTGATTTGGAGTGGCATTTATTGCAGCATGAAGCCCACCAACAGTTAAAAACGTTTTTCCGGGAATTGAACCATCTCTACCGTTCTGAGCCAGTTTTGTACACTCAGGATTTTGCTGAACCTGGGTTTGAGTGGATTGACTGTAGCGACAACCGCCATAGTGTAGTTTCCTTCATTCGTCGTGACAAGGATTCTGATGATTTTGCGATCGTCGTTTGCAATTTTACACCGCAACCCCATTCTCACTACCGCATCGGTGTACCGCAAAAGGGATTTTATACTGAGTTGTTCAATAGCGATGCGCGTCAGTATGGCGGCAGCAATATGGGCAACTTAGGCGGTAAGTGGACGGATGATTGGTCTTTGCACAGTCGTCCTTATTCGCTAGATTTGTGTTTGCCACCTTTGGGTGTGTTGGTTCTCAAGTTGGATAAGAAGAAGACTGCTGAGGCATTGCAATAGCAATTAAGGGTGGGCATCTAGCCCACCCAGGAGTAATCAAAACTTTATTTCAACCACATCTATCGTAGGGGTACAGCAATGCTCATTGGTGTCAACTTAAGCAAGAAGTAACCATAAGATGTTCTTAGATTAAGTAGAGCGGTGTGAATAATTCAAGGTTTGTAGTGAGGACTTTAGTCCTCTTATGAGGGCTGAAGCCCTCACTACGAACTAATCTCAATATTTTTTACATTACTTAATCTAGTTTGATTTATTCTCACCGACTTACTTACATCATGAGTACAAAACGTTCAGCGCGAACAGGAAACCCGGATCTGCGGCAGCAAAAGCATGTACCAGCACCGCCGATAGAAGAAATCAACAAAACTATATTCATTGCTCTTACCAGGTAGCTTCAAGCAACTCAAGTTGTGTGAAGGCAAAGACAAGAAAAAATTGCGATCGCTCTCAACCAACCTTTAGACTAATACAGTTCAGTTAAAGATTTTTGGTACTGATTTTAGACCTGTAGAGACGCGTTAACGTAGCGGGGCGTTCGCTTTTAGTGTCTCCAAGAGTTGCCCAGTACAATTTCGCGTCTCTACCAAGGTTTTTGGGCTTAACTGAACGGTATTGACCTTTAGACCGAATTTATACAGAGATGGTTTTCCGCAGTTTATACCATTTTTCCCAAGCTGTTCTCCGTGGTGATGCCAGTGATGCTGTTCCTTATCTTGTCGAACATCAAAAGCTCTTTGGATTAGTCAAAACCAGGCGTAAGCATCACCCTTGAGATTGACGCTTACACTCAACAAATTTGGGCTTTATCTTCTTAAGTTGACACCAATGGGCAAAGACAAGCCCCTACGGGTGTACCTCACGTAAACGAGAACCGCTATACTAGCCACTCAAGGTAACACACTAAATATATTTAGATCACCGTCAACCAATGGTTAGATATGAAAAACTAGTGAAGCTAATCTAGATTTATCTAAATTCAAATCCGACTTTTAATGTATAAAATTATATCAATAAAATGTTTTTGTCCGGCATCGATAATTCCTCTAAAGCCTTTGTGTCACCAGGAAACTATTTTCTACCATGCAATTTAGGCATAGGACAAGCTAGCGTCCACAGCTATAGGTGAGTTACAAAGGAGCAAAATGTCTTGTCCTAAATTCACATGAGTTCGACGAACTTTTCCCACCCAGCCTCCCCTCCGGGAGGAGCAATGAAATAATCGGGTTTTTAAGCCTCTGTCCTAGAAAGAGAGAGATTAAATTCCAGCAAGGGTAGCCCTGATTATGGAATTTTGAAATCAAACCAATAAATAATTAGTATTTACCAGAGTAACCAGATATGTTCAATGCCACTGAAATTTTAATTGATGCCTTTGTAAATGAAATTCGAGAAGGCTACCGTCGCACCTACGGCTGCTTCAAAAATGATTATCAGGACATTATCGCCTGGGCTGGTAACATGGCTTTGGAAAACATTGCCAATAGCGACGCTCTTTATCACAATGTTGAACACACAGTGCTTGTCACCCTGGTAGGGCAAGAAATATTACGTGGCAAACACATTAGGGAAGGCGGTGTTTCCAGTGAAGACTGGCTGCATTGTATCATTTCCTTAGTGTCTCATGATATTGGCTACGTTAAAGGAGTTTGCCGACAAGACCGAGAGACAGCAAACTTATATGCCACAGGTAAAAATGGCAAAATGATTTCTGTAGCTCTTGGCGCTTCTGATGCAAGTCTCACGCCGTATCATGTTGATAGAGCCAAGCTTTTTATTGATGAGCGTTTTGGAGGTCACAAGTTAATCGATGCTGAGGCAATTAAAAGCAATATTGAATTGACTCGATTTCCCGTGCCTGCGGCAGAAGATCATCAAGATACAAGGTGTTTTGCAGGATTAGTCCGTGCTGCTGATTTGATTGGTCAATTAAGCGACCCGCGTTACCTGAAGAAAATTACTTCATTATTTTACGAGTTTGAAGAAACTGGTGTAAATAAAGTTTTGGGCTATAAAACCCCTGCTGATTTACGTAATAACTACGCTAAGTTTTACTGGAATGGCGTGTATCCCTATATCCAAGAAGGACTGCACTATCTATCACTGACACAACAGGGAAAACAAATTCTGGCTAATCTCTACTCAAACGTGTTTGTTGTAGAACATGAAAAACAACAGGAAGAACAGCAGCGCTATTTAGAGAAATTAGGAGTTGGGAATTAGGACAGACGCGATTAATCGCGTCTGTTAATAATTATTAATTATGAGTTATGAATTAAGATAAAAGTTTAATAACTCATAAATCCTGACTCCTAACTATTATGGATTGGTGGCGACGACTGAAAAAAAATCCTTTGGCACGATTTGGGGCAATTTTGCTGTTAATTTTCTACGTAGCAGTAATTGCAGCAGATTTCGTGGCTCCTTATGACCCCTACGCCTCACAGCCCAATGGTTCACTGCTGCCACCAACTAAGATACATTGGGTTTCTCAGTCAGGACAGTTTATCGGCCCCCATATTTATCCAACGACTCAGGGAGACACGAATTTAGAAACAGGCGATCGCCAACTCATTGTAGACTTGACAAAGCCCTCACCCCTGCGTCTATTTGTCTCTGGATCAGAATACCGATTGTTGCAGATGAGTTTGCCATTACCCCCAAAGTGGGATGAAGTCACAATCTTTCCTGGTATTCCCTTAAATTGGCATTTATTTGGCACAACAACTGGCGCAAAATTCAACATCTTGGGCACTGATGACCAAAGCCGCGACCAATTCAGTCGCCTCTTGCATGGCGGTCGTATCAGTATGTTTATCGGGATTTTTGGCATTATCATTACCTACCCCCTCGGTTTAATCATCGGGGGAATTTCCGGCTATTTCGGCGGTGTGACTGATAGCGTCATTATGCGCTTGGCAGAAGTGCTAATGACTTTCCCTAGTATTTATCTTTTGGTGACTTTGGGAGCAGTCTTACCACCTGGTTTAAGCAGTACCCAACGCTTTTTGCTGATTGTGGTGATTACTTCGGTTATTAGCTGGGCTGGTTTAGCACGGGTCATTCGAGGACAGGTACTATCAATCAAAGAGCGAGAATTTATCCAAGCAGCACGCGCTATGGGCGCGAATCCACTCTATGTTATCCTCCGCCACGTTTTGCCGCAAACGGCTAGTTATGTAATTATCTCTGCTACTCTTGCAATTCCCAGCTTTATTGGTGCAGAAGCAATACTGAGTCTCATCGGACTCGGAATTCAACAACCAGACCCCTCTTGGGGAAATATGCTTTCTCTGGCTAGCAATGCTTCAATTTTGGTACTGCAACCTTGGCTAATCTGGCCGCCTGCTGTGCTGATTATTCTCACAGTGCTAGCATTCAACTTACTCGGTGATGGGCTGAGAGATGCTCTTGACCCTCGTAGTTTGCGGAGATAAGCCCGTACCTAGTGGTCTGTCCTATTAGTTATGAAGGGTTTGTAATGAGCGATTTATCGCTCAAATCAAGGACTAAAGTCCTTACTACGAACTTTTATAACTCTTCAGAATTAATGAGACAGACCACTACTTTACTGCTGCAAATTTGCTTAATTTGGCTCTTAAATCCGCCCATTTGACCCCTTCTAAGCTGGGCAAAACAATATGAGCGGCTCCAACTCGTTCAGTTGGGCCGAGTCCTACTGCCCACATACCACCGGCTAGGGCCGCCTCAACGCCTGCTGCGGCATCTTCTACAACTACAGATTGCCCTGGTTCGAGTCCTAGCTGCTTGGCTGCGTACAGAAATAGGTCGGGTGCTGGCTTGGGTTGTTGTACACTATAACCGTCAGCGATCGCATCTACTTTATCGGCAATGCCCAATCGCTCGATCACTGTGCGGGCATTTTTGCTAGCTGAACCAATACCGATTTTAATCCCAGCTTGCCGCAGTTCATCCAAGAGAGCGATCGCACCTGGTAGCAAATCCTTGGATGTCATGTTTTGGATCGATTCCCCATAGTAGCGATTTTTACGCTCCATCATCTCCTCAATTTGTGCCTCCGAATACGGTCTATCCCCAATAATCACCATCAGGGAAGCACGACGGGATACACCCCGCAGCGCTTCGTTCGCTTGGTGATTAAAGGGTATACCCTCTTCATCTGCTAGCTTTTGCCAAGCTTGATAGTGAAGTTCTGCTGTATCTGTTAGCACTCCATCTAGGTCGAAGATGAATCCTTGGATGTTGGATGTTAGGGGAGTGGGGAGTGGGGAGTGGGGAGTGGGGGGGATGAAGGGGCAGGGGGGGAAGTTTGGTGTTCAGAGGCTTCTGAGGGGAAATTTGGGGGATTTTGGGAGAGGGAAAGTTGGAGATATTCTAGTTGACGAGTTATATCTTGAGTGACTTGTTCTTTGCGTAGATCGAAGTCGTGCCATTTTCCGCGCCAGTGCAGTTTAAACTTTAGGCGCGTCCAGCCATCAGGGAGATGGGAGTTGGCTACGGGGCCATTTTCGGTTAGTTGAATGCCGCCGAATCCAAAAATTACGGCTTGCCAAACTCCACCAGCAGTAGCACCGTGAATTCCATCGCTGGTGTTACCTCGGTTATCTTCAAGATCCACCATTAACGCCTGCATAAACACTTGGTAAGCTTCGGTTGATTTGCCCAAATCGGAAGCTAAAATTGCGTGAACTGCCGGGCCAAGGGACGAACCATAAGTAATGTCTGTGCGGGGTACGTAGTAGTCCCAGTTGGTTTGCAATGCTTTTTCGTTGTAGGGAAAATCTGCTGATTCCCGCATTAAATAAAGGAGCATTAAGATATCTGGCTGCTTGATTACTTGATATTTATTGGTTTTCTCAATACTCAAAATGGCTTGCATGGAGCGATCGCGCCCTTGGTAATCTGCTAAGTTGATATCTTCTAATTGGAAAAATCCCTCGAACTGCTCGATTAGTTCTGTTGATGAGTCATGGAGAAACAAGATTTTGGCGATGATATCTTGCCAGTGCGATCGCTCTTGTGGAGTGAGTTTGAGTTTCTGTTCTAGTTCAGTGGCTCGTTCGGGGAACTTGTGAGCCAACCAATCATAAACTGCGATCGCTTTCTCTAGATGCCATTGCGCCATGCGATTTGTAAAGGCGTTATTGTGGACGAATTCATGGTATTCATCCACTCCGATTACTCCCCGAATTTCATATCGTTGTAGCTCAGAATTGAATTCGACTCGGCTACCCCAGAAGATGGCGGCATCCAAAATAATCTCTGCGCCGCGCTGTTGCATCCACTGATCATCACCAGTGACTTGCCAGTAGTTCCAAGCAGCGTAGGGAATATCTGCATTAATATGAATTTCCCGATCGCGGCACCAAATCCGCACGTCTTCACCATAAAAATCATTTTCGAGCGCCCAACGTGGTGTTACTTCATCTCCAGTATCAGCACTTTCCCAGGCAAACATTGCCCCTTTATAGCCGTAATGGGAAGCCTTGCGTCTAGCTCCTGGTAGGGTGTGCCAACGGTAACTGAGTAAATTTCGGGCGATCGCTGGTTGGGTAAACAGAAAAAAGGGCAGCATAAAAATTTCTGTATCCCAAAAGATATGACCGCGATAGCCAAACCCAGAAAGGGTTTTAGCCGGAATGCTCACCTTATCATCATGGCGTGACCCAGCAATCAGCAGTTGGAATAAGTTGTAGCGAACAGCAAAAGCAGCTGTACTATCCCCTTCAATGAGGATGTCGCTTTGCTGCCACACCTCATCCCATGCCTGCTGATTGGCTTTTAGTAGTGTTGCGTAGTCTGGCAGGTGCGCGAGTTTTTCTGTAGCTGCTGAAACTGGTGTCTCAGTCTCCCGTGAGGTAAAAACTGTTACGATTTTTTCTACCGTTACGGTCTGTTGTGATTTAGCCAGGTAGTTCATGCTCAAGGTTGGATAACCGGGTGCGGTACTGACTTGCAAAGATGCTTCAGCACCTGATATTCTCATAGTTGCGCCCATACCGAGTTCAATTCGGGATTGGCGGGTGCGGCGTTGCAACCAGATTCCTTGGTCAGTCTTGCCTTGATCTAGTCCTTCCCAGTGATTAAAACCCTGATTTTCTGGATAGCCGTTGATACTTCCCTGAACTTCAATTACCCCATCAAAATCTACTGGCGTTAAATGGCAGCGTTGCACCAACACATGCCGATCTGCAAAACTAGCAAAACGTTCAAAGGTAATATCTATAGTCTTTCCACTAGGAGAGCGCCAACGCATGTAACGGGTGAGAAGCCCGTAGCGTAAATCAAGCTGGCGATCGTAGCGCAATATCTCACCTTGATCGAGACGGAAGCGTTCGCGTAGCGTCTCCGTAGGAGATTCGCCATTTACAATCACTACCAAGGGTAGCCAGTCAGGGCAATTTGCCAATTCAGTGTACACCACCGGCACATCGTCGTAGACACCGTGGATAAAAGTAGCTGGTAATGCATGAGGATAACCTTCTTCAAAACTGCCTTTTGTTCCTAGGTATCCATTGCCGATTGTAAAGACGGTTTCTTTAGAGTGCAATTGCTGGGGGTCAAACTGGGTTTCGATTAAGATCCAGTCTGTGTAGATAAAGTGGCGAGAATGATCTTTTGTTTGCATAAGTGGGGAGTGGGGAGTGGGGAGTGGGGAGTGGGGAATGGAGTTTTGAGGTGGATGAACGGAGTTCTGAGGTGGATAAATGGAGTTCTGAGGTGGATGAATGGAGTTCTGAGGTGGATGAACGGAGTTCTGAGGTGGATGAACGGAGTTCTGATGTGGATGAATGGAGTTCTGAGGTGGATGAACGGAGTTCTGAGGTGGATGAACAAGTCTTTAAGCCAATGCTTTAATTTATAACTCCCCCTGCTCCCTCATCCCCCCTTATGTTTCTCTAAAATCTTTTCTGCTCTAGGTTTATAAATCAGATGAAATAAAGCTTCCATATAGCGATCTCTGGCTTCGTTATTTTCTGGAACAACAAAGTTCCAAAAACTAAACATTTTAGCAAGCTGTAGTAATTGATTACTATGTAAATGCCAATTGTATCTATTATGAATTCGCTGACTCATCCATTCTGAGACTTCCTGCCATACTCATCCTGAGTATTGCATTGTTCAATAAAGCCTAAAATTTTATTTGCTGTACCTTCTAAGTCTGTAGGATTAACATTAAATTCATTCTCTTGGTTTTCGATAATTTCTAAAGAGCCGCCAAATTGAGTAGCGAAAGTTGGCAAGCCGGAAATCATCGCTTCCAAAATAGACCGACCGAAGGATTCATAGAGGGCAAAGTGGACATAAATTCCCTGAGAATCTGCAACTAATCGGTAGGCTTCACCGATGTTGCTGCTAGGGATACGCATCCCCACCCAGCGAATTTTGCCATTGAGATGATATTGCTCAATAATCTCGTGGAGTTTTTGGATTTCTTCTGCTTCTTCTGAGTTTGTCGCTTCATCTGGATGCAGTTTACTACTTAAAAGGATTAGGTTACAGCGCTCTTGCAACGCCTGACTTTGACCAAAGCATTCAGCTAAACCAGTGAGATTTTTGATTGAAGTGATGGGAGCAACGGCAAAGATTGGTCGCTTGTTAAGGTTATCTAAATGACCAAAGATTCGGGAGTCTTCGCAGGTAAAGAGGAGGTCGTGAATTTGTGTGCCAAGCTTAATATCTCGGTCTTCTTTTTGGCTATAGGGAAAGAAAATCTTTTCATTTATTCCCGGCGGCACTAAGTTGAATTTAGGACTAAACAAATCAATGCCATCAACCACATGATAAAGTTGCGGCATCGTAAAGCATTTGTACGATTCGTATTGACCTATGGTGTCAGGTGTGCCGACAATTTCTTGATAGGATGATGTGATGATAAACTCGGCGGCATTCATGCTAATCAAATCGGCGGTAAATTGTACCGAGAAGTGATATTTATCTTCTAAATCTTGCCAATATAAATTACTAAATAGATGTTTAGGCTTTTCTAAGGAATGGGCAATATTGCACTGGGTAACTTTCATCCGGCGCGATAAAAGAAAAGCCACTAAGTTCCCGTCACTGTAGTTGCCAATCAAAAGATTAGGTTTACCTTGGAATTGAGCTAGCAATTCTTTTTCTGCATCTAGAGCAAAGGTTTCTAAATAAGGCCAAATCTCAAATTTAGAAATCCAATTATTAGTAATTTCAGGATTGAATTCACTAAAAGGAACGCGCAATATCCAAGCATTTTCAGTATCTTGGACTTTTTCTAAGCGCAGGTTGCAAAATGTCCCTTCGCAGTTAGGGATTAGCCGGGTGAGAATAATCACATGTGGCTTCATCCCCAGCACATCCAGACCAGCAAGTTTGATTTGTTCGCGCAGTTCGTTTTCTAAGCTGCGGGCTTGTTCAAGGACGTAGATAACTTGACCGAGTGTTTCATCTCTTCCTAAGACATCTTCCTGTCCAACCCAGCCGTGGATGGAAATGAGGACAACGCGAAAAATGGCGGGGACGCGGGCTACAAATGTTTCTAAGATGCCAGGTTCTGGAGAGTAAATGAGTCGGTCAAGGAGTTCTAGGGTTTCACAGACTCGCGCCGCAGTGTTACCCCAACCCGGCTCAAAACCGAGTTCTTGGAGATCGAAGCGGAATTTTTCATAAGGTTCATCAGGCTCAAGCTCATTTAGCAATTTGAGCGCTAGCTTAATTTGTTTAGCTAGGTGAATCCCTGAAGGAATGCGATCGCTCAACAGCAGTCGAATGCCATCATGTTGCAACCCCTGTAATGCTTGAAATAACATTTCCACCCAATATTGAGGGTCAGTCAACAATTGATTACATAGGTAACGGTTGAGGAAGGCTAAACCTTGACCAATATTTCTGGGATCGTCGATTCTTGGAGAACTTTCGTAAAACGGGTGGAGGTCGATTTCCAGAATGTGAGGTTGGTAGCGGTTGACTAGGCGATCTCTCACATCTAACAGCGCTTGAGGCGGCATCTGCTCGAACCTACTATCAGATGTCAGTTTCCAAACTTCCTGACTAGCAATCCTGGGACGAACCACGAACCAGGTACATTCTTCTTCAAAAATGATTTCATGAGTGGACTGTATCAGTTTGCCAACAGAAGAAGAGTAGTAAAAATAGGCTGGCTTTTGGGATTGATGACAGTAATGGGCAAAAGCTTGTAAAATTTCATTTCTCAGGAAGTAACGCTTACCTGAAGCACTCAATGCATAAATCAACTGATGCAGAGCAGTTTTTTCATCAGCATTGAAAAGAGCTTGAATTAGTTCATACATGATGACGAATCCCAGAATTTTAGCTTGGTCACGACCTCATTTTTATCTCCAGTCTCCGGTTTTATGAGGTACATTCCCCGTTTAATGGTATATAACCATGAAAACCACCCGCGTCTAACTCTGGGATGAAACGGTGCGAGGGCTTCAAATCTATGTATGATGCGAAGTGTTACTGTTTGTGGTGCTCCATATCACTGCACCAGTACTTCTACCCGTTGAAGGTTCTTTGCCTCTAAAGCATCTGCTGCACTCTCGTTCAAGGCAGCTGTCCAGTTCTCCAAATCCATTAGACATCTCCAGAAATTAATTATGCGTTATCTGAAACCCTTGTCTTGACGTTGCAATGCAACGTCTCTACATTCATTTTCACCAGATGTCTATTTGCCGCGATCGCATGAAGTAGGCATGGAACGACCACAGGATATAACCTGCCATTACGGAGGTTTCCAAGGTAATCAAAGAGCCGCTTCTCTAGCATCCTTCTCAGAACAGAAAGGGATTACTCCGAATTACGTGCGGCGCTACTGGCTGCCTCATCACTTGTGCGATCGTCACCGTGGATAAGTCTATTCCAAAAGCTATAAGCCTAAGTACATCTTTGTCAATTTTAGAGTTGCCAAACTCATTCTATTGTCAAATTCTAGATAGCAGATCATCTATATGAAGAGATTAAGTTAAGTGATTATCTTGGTAGTTTTGTTAATGTGAGCTATATCTAAATAGTCTTAAAGCCATTATAGCGATTCCCTATCGAGTGAGGTACAGATTAAAGCAGTAAAGTTCTTGTGTGGTGGGCATCTCGAAGCGCCCTTGTGTACTTCACCAGAACAGGAACCGCTATACTTAAGAATTATGTATAAACCATACGATAATATTAAGTGTTTTAAATTTCCTCACAAGTTCCTCATATTTAAATACTATAGTCAAAATATAGGACTAATATTTGATTGATGAAAAAGCTCGGTACAGATCGAAAAGCCTAATTCCCTACTCCCTACTCCCTACTCCCTACTCCCCACCCACGTAGATAATTTCAAAAATCAAATACGATTCCTATATAAACACATCGTTTTAAATACCTATGGGGTTCTCAACTGGCTACCCCGATTTATGACAACACTTTTATTAACAGGATTTGAGAAAAATATGAATTACTGTCCTTGCTGTTCAAGTGTACTTTTAGAACATGTACGCGGTTCCGAGAGTTACTGGTTTTGTCGCCACTGCTGGCAAGAAATGCCTGTTTATAGTCTGAACCAATCCAGTTCATTTACCGAGGCTGTCAAAGGAAAACTACCTAGAAAACCTCAACAAGAAAAACGTAGAAATACTACTGTTTACGTAAGCCAATGGCAATCTATCACAGAATGGATAGGGGTACAAGAATTGTCTGCCTAATCCTAAGTGACTGAAATTTGTTTAATATAATTTTTTCTTGATTCCAGCAATCAATCATCATTAAATACCAGGCTGTGGCTCACCCATAAGGTATTAACTGACACAACTGTTTTGAGAGATTGCCTCGTTCCCAGCCTCTGGCTCCCCATCACTCACCGCGTCACCCCACCCTAACCCTCCCCGATGCATTGGGGAGGGAACTAGATTTCTTTTTTCCCCCAATGCATCGGGGGGATTAAGGGGGGTAAAACGCCTATGGAATAAGCGTTTGAACTTAAGTTGACACCTATGAGCATTGCTTAGTCCCTACAGCATGGTCTATTTACAATCGCAGGATAATTAAGAAAAGCCTGAAAACTTCCTATTTTAGATAATGCATATAACAATGCATTTGTACAGTGTGCAAGTCCGATAAATATCGTCAAGCAGGCTGTAGATTTACATGGCGGCGAAATTTTTGTCGAAAGTGCGATCGTTACAGGAACTACCTTTACCGTAACTCTGCCATTTTCGAGAAATTTGAATATATAGCGGCTTGTACAGCTTTTAAGCGAATTTACACTTTAAAAGACTTTATAAATAATTAATCACTTTTATTTATTAAATTAAAAATAAAATGTAATTGCTTCTATGCTGAAATGTCTTTAAAGTGGGGTTAGCCGGTCAACAATAAGTTGATTGTAAAGTTTTTCTTAACAGTAGGTTAGGGAAAGCAACTCAAATAGTTTATATATTTAAGTGTGAGCTTAAAATATTACGCCTGTGGTTATCTCTAACAAATCAGAATACGCACTTCTAGCCCTGTTAGAGTTGGCAAGCTGCTACCCTAACGGTGAAGCCCTGCAAATTCGAGAGATAGCGGCATTACAAGACATACCGAACCGCTATTTGGAACAACTCCTAGCCACATTAAGGCGTGGAGGTTTAATTAAGAGTATACGCGGAGCCAAAGGTGGCTATGTTCTGGCACGAGATCCTGGAAAGATTACAGTGTTAGATGCTTTTAGCTGCATGGAAGGATCGGATATTGTTGTCTCTAATCCTGAGCCGACTCCCAACACGGTAGAAGGTGAGCTAATTCAGGAAGTCTGGCAGGAAGCACGTCAGGCTGCTAACTCAGTTTTAGAAAAATATACACTCCAAGACCTTTGCGAACGAAGATCAATGCGAAAGCAGAAGGAACTCATGTATTACATTTAGAAAGGATGAAGTAGGAAAATTTTCATCCTTAGTATGAAACTAATAACCTGTGAGGCTGTTATATGCCTGAAGTAAATTCTCAACAGCCTATAAATAGTGCCGCTACTCTTGTAGAGAGTTATGCAGCAGGAAAACGGGACTTTAGTAAAGCAGAACTGAGTAATGCTGATTTGCAAGGCATTAACTTGAAAGGTTCTGACCTTAGTTATGCTGACTTGAGTGAAGCTAACCTGAGTGGCGCAAATTTGAGGGGAACTGATTTGAGTTTTGCCGATCTGAGTCAAGCTAATCTGAAGGATAGCGATCTGAGGGGAGCATTGTTGATGTCAGCAAATCTTCGGCAAGCCGATCTCAAAGGAACGAAGCTGGAAAAAGCAGACTACGATCGCAGCACCCATTTTCCCCAAGATTTCGACCCAGTAAAAGCGGGTATGCAGATTAAATCTGAAAATTGATTAAATGGCGTTGCTGAATGGAGGTATGAATTTGGGTGTAGAGACGTAAAATTTTACGTCTCTACAAGGATTTTCCCCGTAACGCACAATCGTTTTCATACCGCAATCAGCAACGCCGATTAAATTAAGTTTACTGATTGTATTTGCCTCAAGATAGAAGATATTTCTCCCAAAATAGTTGTATTTTTGTGGAAAAGCCTATCTATGAGGTTGACAATGGAGGCGAAAAGTGAAACCATCAACCGACGCGCACCCCTAATTACTGCTGGAATTTTTCTTGGTGTAGGTATTGGAGGGTTTATTGACGGAATTTTACTGCATCAGATCCTCCAGTGGCATCACATGCTCAGTAATATTCTACCTCTGACAAACATGGCGAATATAGATTTGAACATGGTGTGGGATGGGTTATTTCATACCTTTAATTGGGTATTCACCGTGGTAGGAGTTGTCTTGCTATGGCGTGCTGGAGGGCGTGATGATGTTCCTTGGTCATCACAGACCTTTATTGGCTCAATATTGATTGGTACTGGGTTGTTCGACTTCGTTGAAGGTTTAATTGACCATCAAATTCTCGGTATCCATCATGTGAAACCAGGCCCAAATGAGTTAGTTTGGGATCTAGGATTTCTTGCATTAGGTGCGCTACTTATTGTCATCGGCTGGATAATGATAAAAAAGTCAAGAGTCATTTGTCATTAGTCATTAATCATTTGTCATTTGTCATGGGGCATTGGTCGATAATCATAGTTCTTCTTCCCCTGCTCCCTCATCCCCCCACTCCCCACTCCCCACTCCCCACTCCCCCCTCCCCCCTATGACAGATACTTTTGAAAAAACTAGCTGGAGTTGGCAGCTTTCTAAATTTCAACAACAAGCGGGAGAATGGTGGGAATACCAGTTTTACCGCTTTGAACACGCAATGCCCGAATTGCCTAGTGGATGGTCGATTAGCCCAAGGCTTGGTGAATTGCTGAAATTCCTGTTTTGGCTGGTACTAGGTTTATTTATCGCTTGGGTGGCTTGGCGATTATGGCGAGAATTCAGCCCTTATATATATTCTTGGCTGAATAGAAGTGGCAATATCACTGATTTTCGCGTAAAAGCTCGCTCTAGTGAGTCATCCATAGCCCTTTTGTTGGAGCGATCGCACCAATTTTATCGTCAGGGAAACTACCGCGAAGCTTGCCGGTGTCTCTATTTAGCGATGTTGCAGCAGTTGCATCAAAACGCGATTGTACCCCACAAACTCAGTCGCACTGATGGAGAATATCTGCAATTGCTGCGATCGTCTGTGACTCCCATACAGCCTTATGAGACTTTAATTACCACTCACGAGCAATTATGTTTTGGTAATGCCGAGATTTTGCCAGACAATTATGAGCAGTGTCAGCAAGCTTATCGGGAAATTTCCCCAGATTGAAGAGAAGGAAGAAATTCTAACTGAACTGAACTGTACTGTGCAATGGTCGGCAGTTTTACCCAATACTATAAAAAATAGAGCAGTTGCACTGTAATACAACTGCTGTGACACACTCCACACACTGACCTGAGTACAGGTACAGTGTGGGCTTCTCAACCAATCCGGCTATTGCTTAGGAGGCGTTGAGCTTTAAGAACCGCGTGACCGTCGGCTCTATTCTTTATATTCACGGCTGCATTATGATCACGGTCAAGACTGCATTGACAATTAGGGCAGTCATGCCATCTTTCATGCAGTTTTTTAAAAACTTTCACCCCACAACTAGAACAATCTTGTGACGTACCTGATGGATTCACGGCAATTACCAATAACCCAGCATTTTCGGCTTTGGTGGTTAGAATTGACAAGAAACTTGACCATCCGGCATCATGCACAGATTTTGCTAGCATCGAACGAGAAAGACCTTTGACGTTTAAATCTTCGTGAACTACAATATCATATTTTTTCAGTAGACTATTAGCAGTTTTGAAGTGAAAGTCTTTTCGTTTATCAGCTACTTTTTTGTGCTGTTTGGCGACTTGCTTAATAGCTTTTTTACGGCGATTACTTCCCTTTTTGCGACGCGAAACGCGCTTTTGAATGATGCGTAATCGCAACTGATCCTTGCGATAGTGTTGAGGAATTGAAACAACATCACCCTCGGAAGTCGTCAAAAACTCTTTTAAACCGAGGTCAATACCTGTAATTGAATCCGCGTTAAAATCGAGTTTAATATCCGGTACTGTGGTATCTTCAAGGCTCAAAGTCAAATAATAGCCATCAGCTTTTTTGGTAACAGATGCGGTTTTAATTTTAAATCCGTCAGGTATTGGGCGGTGCAAAATCACTTTAACTATGCCAAACATTGGTAAAGTTATTAGATTACCTTGCAAACACCCATCCTTCATTTGTGGATATGTAAACGTGCGGTAACTCACGCGTGATTTAAACCGAGGTCGTCCACTTCGTTTGCCATTGCCATCACCTTTTAAAAAACGGTCAAACGTCACCTTCACTCGTTTAACTATGTCCTGTAGCACCTGCGAGTAAATTTCACCGTACCAAGGATGAGTTTTTTTAAGCTGTGGTAACGTTTTCTTTTGCGAGTAATAGTCTGGGTTATCCCGTAAATCTGGTATGTGACACACAAGAGGACAGGCATTAATCGGTGAACGATTACGCTCATACCAATCAAATCTATCAGCCAACAAGTAATTATATTGAGCGCATAACATAGAGAGCCATCTGTCTATCTCTATGGCTTGTTTTGCTGTTGGTCGTAACTTGTATTGGTACGCTCTCCTCACCTTGCCCATCCTCAACCATCAAAATCATAATACCATAAAAGTGACAACAACGGGTAGACAAACATGAAAACTACTAGATTAAATGTCAGGATGTCTGAGCGCAGATTGAACAAACTTCGCTCGTATGCTGTAATGAAAGATAAAACAGTCACGCAGATAGTAGAAGACTGGGTTGATAGACTGCCAAATCTAGAGAGTGTTAAAAATAACGCTGACCCCCTTCCTGTCAAGGAATAGCGGATTGAATTGGTCGGAGGTCGCGTTATTTTTAACCGCCTTATATCTCACCACTGAACGGAGTACCGTTTCAGTGGGAGGCTTACGGCGAAATAGCTAAAAACTACTAAGATAGATATTTTCTACCTATCCACAGACCCCATGATTACGTCAACACTGCCGAGAATCACCACAATATCTGCAACCTTCATGCCCCGCAGTAAATGTGGGACAATCTGAAGGTTGTTAAAATCTGCTGCGCGAATCTTCCAACGTGCAGGGAAAACGTTATCATCGCCAACCAAGTAAATTCCCAATTCACCTTTGCCACTTTCTACACGGGCGTAGATTTCACCCTTGGGCATCTTGAAAGTGGGGGAAACTTTTTTGCCGATGAATTGGTAATCGAATGCGTCCCACTCAGATTTTTTACCTGCGGCTAAACGCTTGGCTTCCAGATTTTCGTAGGGGCCGCCAGGAAGTCCTTTAATTGCTTGGCGAATAATCTTCACAGATTCGCGCATTTCCCGCATCCGCACCACATAACGGGCAAAGCAATCACCGGCGGTTTCCCACTGCACATCCCAGTCGAAATCGTCGTAACATTCGTAATGGTCAACTTTCCGCAAATCCCATTGCACCCCAGATGCGCGTAACATTGGGCCAGAAAGTCCCCAGTTAATTGCTTCTTCACGGGTGATAGTACCAAGACCCTCAACGCGTCGCCGAAAGATGGGGTTATCAGTTACTAAGCGTTCGTACTCATCAATTTTGGGTAATAAGTAGTCGCAGAATTCCAGACACTTATCTACCCAACCGTAAGGTAAATCGGCTGCTACTCCACCAATGCGGAAGTAGTTGTTATTCACCATCCGATAACCTGTAGCGGCTTCCCACAAATCATAAATCATCTCCCGTTCCCGAAACTGGTAGAAGAAGGGAGTTTGTGCGCCTACGTCAGCTAGGAAGGGGCCAAACCACAGCAAGTGGTTAGCGATACGGTTCAACTCCAGCATGATGACGCGGATGTAGCTAGCACGTTTGGGGACAGCAACACCTGCAAGCTTTTCTGGGGCGTTGACAGTGACGGCTTCGTTGAACATTCCCGCCGCGTAATCCCAGCGACTGACGTAAGGAACGTACATTACATTAGTGCGGTTCTCGGCGATTTTTTCCATTCCCCGGTGCAGGTAGCCGATAACTGGTTCACAGTCAACGACATCCTCGCCATCCAGAGTCATGATTAGCCGCAGAACCCCGTGCATTGAGGGGTGGTGTGGCCCCATGTTTAGCACCATTGGTTCAGTGCGGGTTTCTAGTCTGGTCATAGATTTCGTGTTCTCCGTTCGTGAAAATTTTGAATTGAACCGCCTAGATGCCAACCACAGCCGATTTATCTAGTCTGCCAAAATGAGGTTTGTTGGGGCAATCTATATAAATTTGACTCTACAGGGTTATGTTGGAGAGAGGATAGCAGCGAAGGTGTTGTAATTGATGTTTCATTTCGTTGCACCTCTTCAATTATTATAGGGAAGCTTGATATGCAAGGGATTGAGGCACAGGTTTTTTTTCATCTAATCTCTTTTTGCATTTAAAATCCTGATGTTGTTAAATCCTGTTCAATCTTGTATAAGTTAGTGTCTAAGCAGAATGGTACGTATACAGCCAACAGCTATTTATATTTATAAACAGACCCACTCACAGTACTGAAGATGTGATTAAAGTATCATCAGTAGTAAAATTTATAGGTTAAAAAAGCTTTAATTATTTAGGGTTTGTTTAGATGCACGAGAAAAATCAGAAAAGTATACATGAAGAAGTATACTCAACAATAAATTGGCTAAATGAAAGAATAAATGCTCTTAAAGAGCGTTTACAGGAAAGTATTTTGGAAGAAACCAGTGAAAATTTAGTAGATGCTGATGATAATGTAGCGAGGAAGGAGATAATCCGAAAAAATTTAATAAAGTACATTGAAATCAAAAATGAAATTGAATTTTGTAATGAATTGAAGAAGCAACTGTTAAAGGATGAAGACGACTTTCTCAACGCTGAAGGGAAACCTGTTGTGTTTAGTGAGCCACTGTTAAACTTGGACTTAGATAGTATTCCTGACCCAAGACTTTGGGAGGATTAAGCAAAATATTGGGTAGTGTCAGCGCAGAAATGGGGTGCTTGTCATACTGCCAGCCCTGTTACAGTGTGACAGCCCTAAATCATGAATCTTCTCTACTTTATTTTCTCTGCGTTCTCTGCGCCTCTATGGTTCGTTAAAAAAGCCAATTCTTACAAATCAGATAATTAAACCTCATCTAAGTTGAGAACCCTAGTTTTTGCCCTCACCCTAAATCCCTCTCCCATATTTGGGAGAGGGACTTTGAAATTCTGGCTCCCCGAATCCCAAATCTGGGGGATGAGGGCAAATCCTTTTCATCACCGAAGAATTACAGGTTTTAAGATACACGCGGTTTAAATTTATAGCAGCAATACTAAGAAATTAGTCCATCCCATTTATTTATCAATAATAAAATTAAAGATGAAATCAGATTCACAAACGCCGTTAGATTTAGAAGAACTAGCTTTTTCCCATATTTCCGTTTTGGGTCGGGAGGTAATTGAGGGTTTAGCGGTGCATCCAGGCGGACATTATTTAGATACGACTGTAGGCGGTGGTGGTCACAGTCGCCTAATCTTAGAAGCTGCTGCGGATGTACGAGTAACGGCAATTGACCAAGATGAGGATGCTTTAGCAGCAGCGAGAAAAGAATTAGCAGAGTTTAGCGATCGCATACAATTTATTTACAGCAATTTTGCTGACTACGAGTTCCCCCCTAACACTTTCGATGGTATTTTAGCCGATTTGGGGGTAAGTTCTTACCATTTAGACCAAGCAGAACGAGGTTTCAGCTTTCGCCAAGCTGCAAATTTAGATATGCGAATGGATCGAGGGCGATCGCTAACTGCTGCTGATGTGATTAATAATTGGGATGAAGCAGAATTAGCAGATATTTTCTTTAAATACGGTGAGGAGAGATTATCGCGGCGCATTGCTCGTCGTATTGTAGAACGCCGTCCGTTGCACACGACTACAGAATTGGCTGATGCGATCGCTTCTTCTGTTCCTCCCAAATACCGTTATGGTAGAATTCACCCAGCTACTCGTGTTTTTCAAGCTTTGCGAATTGTCGTCAACGATGAGTTAAAATCTCTAGAAACCTTTTTAGATAAAGCCCCAAATGCTCTGGTTCCTGGTGGCAGAATTGCGATTATCAGTTTTCACAGTTTAGAAGACCGTCCGGTGAAACATGGTTTAAGAAATTCACCTTTATTAAAAGTCTTGACAAAAAAGCCAATTATTGCACAGGAAGAGGAAATTAGTCAGAATCCGCGATCGCGATCGGCCAAACTGAGGATAGCTGAAAAGTTGCTGTAACTGCAATGTAGCGTTATGCTCCATCTCGTGGCTCAGAACTGCTGCGAATACGCTTAATGAAGTTAGAATAATTTTTTAAACTGCTCCATTTCAACGATCTGTTAATTTAGCGTTGTTGGTGAGTTAAAAAATAATAGATGGAAATTAGTAATCTGTTTACAGCAGGTGGCATAGTCATGTGGCCTCTGCTAGCGTTCTCTTTGTTAGGGGTGGCGCTGATTATCGAACGGATCATCTTTTGGGTAAGAATAAATAATCGGCAAAACAAGGTAGTGCGAGAGGTGCTACAGCTTTATCGCCTTGATAATGTAGTTAGTGCTTTAGATAAGTTGCAGAAAAATGCTGATTTACCCATTGCCCGAATTTTTTTAGCAGCTTTAGAATTAGAGGAGGCGACACCAGAAGACTTTCGTTTGGCATTAGAAAGTGAAGCACAAGCCGAAATCCCCTTACTCAAGCGATCGCAAAATATTTTTGAGACAATTATTGGTCTTGCGCCCCTGTTGGGACTTCTCGGCACTGTTTTAGGATTAATTAATTCCTTTGCCTCTCTAAATATAGGAGATGTGGGAGGTACTAAAACAACAGGTGTAACATCTGGAATTAGTGAAGCTTTAGTATCCACAGCATCAGGGTTGGTAGTGGCAATATTTACACTTTTATTTGCCAATACCTTCCGGGGACTCTACCAGCGTCAGATAGCCTGGATTCAAGAATATGGTGGACAGTTAGAATTACTCTACCGCCGTCGCTACGAAAGAGGAGATAACAATTTAAAATTCAAAATGAATCCAAAATAGTTCGACTGAGACATTCGGCGATCGCTCAGTCGAGCCGCGCTCATGCCAAAGTCCAAAATCGGCAATTCCATTATCCAAAATTGATTGGCTCTAATAGTATTCTAAAATGACGAATAGCTTTTTTCGCTACAGTTTTCGAGGAAATATTCTATGACTATTTGGGTAAATGAGCAAATTGATCCGTCTGGAATGATTCATGCCTGTATTGCCACTTGTAATGAATCTCAAGCCAAAGATTGTCATGATTCATTTGAAAATAATTTAACCGAGATGCAAAAGGCAGCAGGTTGGGTAGCACGATTGCGGACAGTCAATTCTTGGGATGAAGTGCCGGTGAATTCTTTAAAACTCAATTAATTAGGTGCTATAGAAAGTATGCTGTATGGCTTCAGCATCTCCAAAGAGACATGATTACCTTTGTTTTTTCTGCTTGCCTTTGGCGAAACTCCAACGTGCTTTGCTTCACCAGACGGCTGTTTAATCCAGGTTTGCTGACAGCTAGAGCATTTTGGTTTTGGCTGCAAATCGTCTGAGATGGAGGTCATTTTTTGGGATTTTGAGCAAACAGATTTCAGGAGCGTAGGCGTAGCCCAACCTAAGCATCGCTTGTCTACCACACGCTGCACCTATGCCAATGCCGAGTGCGATCGCAACAAATCCCATGAGAACAGGTTAATAAAGGATAAAATTCGGATTAAAATTCTCCAATTATTAGCAATTGCTGCCAAAAAAAGTAAAATTTTATAATAACTTGATGATTTTTCTTAACTTTTAAGATGTATCATCTATACCGGAGATTAAATTAAAAAACTTGCCAAAACCGAATCAATTTAGTGAACTATCCCAAGGTTTACACTTCGGAGCAAGCCTGTCCCATTAATTTAGTTGGTGAAACGGGACAAGCGGTTCAAATTTCAATTCATCCTCCCAGTCAATATATCTGTGCCAACTGCGAACGGATATTACCAGATTGGAAACGGCAGCCATTTTTACGAGTAGTGATTGTCTTACAGCAATCGGGTTATCAACTAGTCGAAAAGACAGCAGAAGTAGAGTCAGAGAAAGAACGCTTGCGAGAAAAGTTTATGAGATTTGGCTGCGATTTGGCATTTAATCTGCGCGATCGCGGCTATTTAACAGACCTGATCGACCCTCGTACAGGCTATCCTTTACTGTCTCATCCCGGAGCAATCCCTCACGATGACACAGCAGTTGTCAAAGCTTTACTAAACTATCCAGTGATTAAAAATCAATGCCGTGTGCTAGTGCATCCCGATTGGGGTGCAGCAGTTTATCCTAGCATCTTGATATCAGAAGCTCCCCCAATAGTGATCGAATGGGTTACAAAAGGTATAGCATCCATGCATGGGTGGAAAGAAATTGATTATTAGTCATTGGTCATTTGTCATTGGGCATTGGTTATTTCTTCCTTATCCCTTCATATATAGGACTAATATTTGATTTCTGAAAAAGCTCCGTACAGATCGAAAAGCCTAATTCCCTACTCCCTACTCCCTACTCCCCACTCCCCGCCCACATAGATAATTTCAAAAATCAAATACGATTC
>JAIVFU010000077.1 GCA_020829485.1 Nostoc sp. CHAB 5834
TCGCCAACGCAAACATCGCCTTCACCATGATCCAATTACCGCAATACAAGGTTTGGTCAATCAACATACAGAAATTCTCTCTGTGCTTGAGTCTCAAGCCCTAAAATACCAATTAGATAGCTAGGGGGGTGTCCCTGAGTTATGAAGAAAAGGAAACCTTTGCACGGGCAGCGCTGGGATTAACCCTAGAAGAAGTCAGCGATTTTCTGAGGCTAACTGTGAAAGAGCGTTTGAGCAGCACTGGTATTTTGATTGATGCCAGCATTACGCCTCTAATAGTCGAGTACAAAACTCGGTTGCTAGCTCAAATGGGTATCGAATTGGGTAAACCAGCGACTATCCCATTTGGCGGATTAGATTTACTGCGCGAATGGCTGACTCGTCGGCGGCGACTGTTCACTCAAGAAGCGCGATCGCTGCATCTGCCGCAACCCAAAGGCGTATTGTTGGCGGGGCCTCCCGGAACAGGTAAGTCCATTTGCGCCAAAAACATTGCAACCATACTCAATTTACCACTCCTACAACTAGACATTGCCTCCCTTTTAGGCTCACTCGTTGGCGAGTCCGAGGGCAATGTCCGCCGCGCACTTAAAACGGCTGAAGCTATTGCCCCATGCGTATTATGGGTTGATGAGATAGAAAAAGCACTTTCGGGGATTGGTGATACTTCAGGAGTTTCCCAGCGCATTCTGGGGAATCTGCTCACGTTCATGTCGGAGTGTACGGCGGGAGTGTTTGTTGTGGCTACCTGCAACGACCCGTCAGCACTACCAAGTGAACTCAAGAGGAAGGGACGCTTTGATGAAAATTTTTTCGTTGATCTACCAACCGAGCCAGAACGCTGCCAAATCCTCAAGATTCACCTGGAGCGTTTTGGCATTGTAGTAGAGTCCGAGTATTTGGAGGCGATCGCCGCAAACACCGTGAAGTTTTCAGGAGCCGAACTGGAAACCCTAGCAGCAGAAGCGGCACTACTGGCGTTTGACGAAGGGCGACCGCAGCAGGTGACGCTTCTTGATTTAGAGAATTGCAGCCATTCCATTACCCCGCTTGCCGTGACTGATGCGGCGGCAGTGGAGCGAATGCAAGCTTGGGCATCCACCGCACGACGGGCTAGTAGTCCTGTGGTTGCAGCGAAAACTCAATCTTTACGTGCTGCTAAGTTTCGCAACATGAACTGATGAGAAAGCGATTGTCTCCTGATTCTATGGGGGCGATCGCTCTTTCCTTTAATAATTGATAACAACCTTTTAATAGTTAATAAGGCGAAGAAAGATGAGAACAGACTTAGTTACTTATTACGGGCAGACTCCAACCATTGATCAACTGGTTGATAAATATGGTGTGTATTTAGAGAAGTTAGACAGAGAAACAAAACTGTTATTGCGAGTAACTCTGTCTACATACATTGTTATGCAACAAGAGTACACCCCAACTGAATATCCAGTATCTACAGCTCTTGAAGATGGTTTGTGTGAGCTAGTAATTCCTGATTCTATTCCCCAAGATTTATACGATGTCTGCTCTGTTTTAAATGGACTAACAATAGACGAAACGGAAACAATACTTGAAGCTTTACATCATCAAATTCGATGGGGCAACGCCCGCCAAGTGGTGAGTTGACAGGGTAAGAAACATGGAAACCTATTTAGTTTTTGTTAATGCTATCCAGAACAGCAATAAGTTCTGGGCGGCCATTGTCGAAGACAACAATTTAATTGTTGAATGGGGGCGGGTTGGCTATAAGTCTCAAACTAAAACTCATTCTTTAAGAAGCAATCAAGAAGCTGTTCTCAAATATCGTAATCTAGTAGCCGAAAAGATGATGAAAGGCTATAGGAGAAGTCAGTCTCAAATTGATAGTAATTGTGATATTTACGAAATCGAGAAAGCGATTCAACTGTTAGATATACTACGTCCTTGTGTTGCCGAACGTAAGTTCAATGATATTTACGTTAATGCTCTCAATCAATATCTGAAAATAGTTCCTACACCTTTAGGGATGCAGATAGATCCGTATAGAATCTACCGCACAGTAGCAGATGTTGATTATCAGCGCGAGTTACTTAACTCGTTGCTAACCACGCCTGCACCACAAGTTGCTGCGGTGGCTGTTGGTCATGCCCCTGAAGCAGCAGCAGAACCCAAGGTAATCAGTCTCAAGACTATCAGTAAAAACTTCTGGCGACATTTGTAAACGAATTACCACAAAGCTTTTTTTATAGTAGTTTTGTGGTAGTTTTTTATTGTTGAAAATTAAAAGAATGAGTCAATATGGCGAGAATAATTGTTAGTTCTTGGGAATCAGAGGGGTATGGAGATTTTACTCATACCCAACAAGAAATAACTTCTTCATTTGAGAAAAATAAGGGAAATATGTGACCAGTTAGATATTGATTGCCCATTGGACTTAGTTAATCCTTTAATCCCAACAATATTATCGCAGACAAGAATCCATTCCCGATCCGGGAATTTTTTACTCAACCCCTAGAAAAATGCCAATAACAATCGAAAGCTTAGAAACAATTTTGTCAGAACAGTTGCAAGAGGCGTTATCTGTTGGACTCCCTTATAGCATCAGTCACCAGGCGATAGCGCAGTCTTTGACAGAAGTAGCCCGAACAAGAGCGATAGCCGAAGCATTGGCAAAGTTAAAAACTTTGACTCTAGAAGATATTAATAACACAGTGATTGCTGAAGGCACTACAGTTTTACAGTTAGTTCAGCAGATTGTAGCATCTGCAAAGCCGGATCGTCATTCCAGCACTCCTGCAAAAACTCAAACCCCGGATTCTGAAGAGAATTCGCCACAAATTTGAGTTTCTGCATACGTTCTGGTCGTACATTTGACCTGGCTACAATCGCCTCATGCGACCACTTTTCAGGACTGGGCACGGGCGGCGCGGCACTTTCGTCTTCATCAACTGCTTTGACTTCTACACCTGAAACTGAATTTTCAACTAACAACGAAGTAGGATTACCTTGTTCTAACTGCTTTTGCCCCTGCCCCTGAGTTTGATTAGCGATCGCAGAATTTAAAGATTTTTCATTTTGAGCGACGGGCGCGGCGGAACAAGTGCCTTCATGAGGAAATGCCACTTCAACACCACAATGCTGATTTCCAGCTAACAACGTTCGCGCAGCGTCTCGTAGAGAAGCGGAATTACTTTGTTCAGCGTCCACAAGCGTTAGCGATGTACTCAAACTCTGGTGGCCATATATTCTGCGATCGCTACTTGTCCCTATATCAACACTTCCCACGGTAAATGCTAAATTTTATTTAGCCACCCAGCAGGAGTTTTCTTTTTCTTATGTGGTTCTGGTCTGCCGATTCAGTAGAACAAGAATTATTTGATTTGTACGCTCCAGCCCTGCGATCGCTCGGCGTAAATTTTAATGACGAGCAACTCCAAGACACTCTAGAAGCAACAAGCTATGGTTTAGAAGATGCTTTCAGGAGCGCAATCGTTTATATACTCTGGCTCGAAGAAAACCTGAAGCCAATCTACCCGACTGCGATATTAATCGACGCACTGGCAAATCAGTGGCGCACCAAGTACTGGAAGCCGGAGTATTTAGAACTTGAACAGCTGCTCTCCCCCGGAAAGCGCTGGTGGAAGGCAGCAGTGGATAAGTGGGGTTACGACGAGCGTAATCAACTGGTTGCAGATATATTTGACGACCACGGGCAGGAATTTATTAAGTTCCGAAATGGTAAAGAAATTCTAGTTGACACTGCTTATAAGTGGGGATGGGATCGAGTCGCAGATTATGCGTCCCCGTTTTTAGAAAGTAATTAGTCACTTCGCGGTATCAATGCAAGGGAATCTTGATCTACACCTTCTACATTAGTAGATAAGCACCATCAAGCAGCAATCACTTTAGCTGCACGCTATTCTGAGACAGTATGATCTTTACCTTTGCCAATCCACCAATACCCCATCAACACAAGCAATCCCCCACTGCGGAAACTTCGCTAGCAACTTCTTGATCACAATCTGCAAAGCAGGGTCATCATTCCAATACTCTTGCAAAAAGTCAAACCCCGGATTCTGCCCCGAATTCGCCGCAACTTTGAGTTTCTGCATACGCCCCGGTCGCATATTTGACCTCGTTACAATCGCCTCATCCGACCATTTTCCAGGATTGGGGGCAGGCGCGGCGGAACAAGTGCCTTCATGAACTGCTTTGATTTCTACACCCGAAACCGAGTTTTCAGCCGTAAACGTTGCAGAATAACCCTGTTTTACAAGCTCTGGTGTTTGATTAGCGATCGCAGAATTTAAAGATTTCTCATTTTGAGCGACGGGCGCGGCGGAACAAGTACCTCCATGACAGTCTTTCACTTCTTCACCACTGTCCTGATTTTCTCCTATGAACGTTCGCGCAGCGTCTCGTAGAGAAGCAGATTGACCCTGTGCAACATCTACAAGCGTTAGCGTCGTGCAGTCTATTGCCGTAGGCAAGTCTTTCTCCAACTCTTCCACGCCTTGAACAAACTGAGGCGACGCGACCCCCAAGGGAGCGATCGCCGCCTCCTCACAGTGCGAAATTTCGGTAAGCGTGTCAGAGTTACACCTCACAAACTCTTTTGTAGAGTTTGTGAGGTGTTCCTGAACAGTTCGTGAGGTTTTTTGAAACCCTTGCTCTGACTGGCTTTCACCTGAAATAGATGCTTGATTTAAAGCACGCATTTCTTCACAGCCAGCGTCTACCTCTGAAATCTCAGCATTTGGTTCTCGTTTTTCAGAATTTGATTCTCGTTTTTCAGAATCTGGTTGCTGATTAAGAGAATTAGTTTTCTCCCAAAATTCCTTCATCCGGCTACCGTGTAAATTCTGAACCATCCACTTCACTGTCTCCCGGCCATCCTGAATCGACTTGTCGGGTTTGAAAATGAATAGGCCACTGTCGGAGAGAATTTTCTTCGCAGAGATAAAAGTACTGTACCCCAAAGCACTTGTTAGGCCAATTTGGGTGCTGACTTTGAGATTCAGCTTACCGGAGCGCCAACACTATTTGTGGCAGCAGGAAATCCTACAAGCGACATTATTCTTTAATTAATGATAATTCAATAGCCGCGGGGAAAGGTAAGTTAAACTTGCCTCTCCCTTTTATAATTGCTCTATCACACCGCCTAAGCATCAGAAAATCAGGTGATACAACCGCAACCGAGAAAGTAGATTATATCTATAAACATGAAGAAAAAAATATAGTTAGAAAGGTTTGAAAATGGGATAAATAATATGAATGCAGAGCATTTAACGATTAAAAAGCTGGATTATTCAGATATAGAATACATGACTAGTAAAAAAATAGAACTCTTGTAAAAGTCTTTTATGACTCAATTAAGGGTTATTAAATTTCACTGGTTGGCAAGTAAAATAGCCAGAATTCATAAATTTTTTCTATTAAGTATTATCTGGCAATAAGCCTATGGCATGGCTTTGCTTACCGCTAGCTAAATGTTTTAATAAGCCAATACCTGTTGGTTGGTTGGTTGGTTGGTTCGTAATTCGTAATTGAATAGTGTACAGCAGCGCACACCAAAATCTCTGATTGCTTTGTCTACAACACACTCTCCACTAACGTCGGAATAATTCATCATTGAATCATCTCGATTTTTTGAACATACTCCAACTTCCGTCAACTGTAAATTTCACATCATTTTTATCTTTAACTAAATTCAAGTCAATGTTATACAAAGAATTAGAACACATCATAGATACTAAGATACAAAAAGCTATCCGAAAGCACGAGACCGTAGTTGCTTTCATTAGTAGTATTATTGGCTTAATTTTTATAGGAGGTTTGTTCCACGCTATATTGCTCAACCACACTCAAATTCATTCATTTTGCTTGAACTAATTACTGTTGCATTCAATGGGCTTTTATTATCAAGTGTTTTCTAATGGAGCTAGTTTTATGAAACTTAGTATTTCTGCTCCTCTTTTGAGCGGATCTTGAGTAATGCTGATAGCTTTGACTCTTAGCTGACGACTGGGTAAAAGTTGATCTGAACTAAACATGGAACGTGTAGCCTGACAATCTTATCTTTCAAAGTAAAAAGGTAAGAATTCATAATTCAGAAGGCTTTGATAAACAAGCTTAATAATTTTGGGAACAGCCTTGTAGCCTTGTATTGAATATTTTTAATCCCAAATATAAAATCTAAAATTACTATGACAGGTCGCCGAGTATTGTTTTTGGGCATCTTTGTAAGCATCTTCCTCACCTATGCAATTTGGGTAGGTGGTAGCATTCCTGCAAGCATCACCAAATTTCCTGACCAAGGATTAAATTGGTACTACTGGAAGCTTCCTAACCCGACCTTTTGGAGTCGAGCGACGGCTTGGGGGATGTACTTTGTGCATCAGTTTAGCATTTGGGGGTGTATCTTGTGGGCACAGCGATCACAGTTGAAATACAAATCAGCTTTGCACCCAATTAATTACCTCATGCTTGCAATTAATGGTGCATTCATCGCTTTACACTTTCTCCAGACCTATATTTGGTACGATGCTCTAGCTCAAGATACTTCAATTTGGGCTTCTCAAGGTGCAGTTGTACTCCTACTCGTCTTCGTACTGATTTTGGAAACGCCTCGACGCGGTTTGTTTTTTGGCAATTCTGTTCCATTTCATCAACAGTTTTTGCAAATTATCAAGCTGTACCACAGCTATTTTTTCTCCTTCGCCGCTATCTATACCTTTTGGTACCATCCAATGGAAGCGACTTGGGGGCACTTAATTGGTTTTCTCTATATGTTCTTGCTTCTGCTCCAATCGTCATTGATCTTTAACCGCACCCATGTAAGCCGTTGGTGGACATTCACTTTGGAAATTACAGCGCTTTTACATAGTGTCGTTGTGTCGTGGATGCTAGGACAAACCAAGTGGCCAACATTTCTCTTTGGTTTTCTTGGCATTCTGGTGCTTACTCAGCTTCACGGTCTACCTCTGGGTATCTGGACTAAACGTACTATCTACGGAGCTTTTTTAATGAGTGTACTGGCCGTTTATGGACTAAGTGAACGCGGCTTGGGCAGAATTTATGAAGTAACTTATATTCCTCTAATTGAGTTTGGGCTAATTGGGGCAATTCACTTAATTTTCCTGCTCATCTTATGGACAATTTCCTGTTTCCCTGTCAAGGTGTAATATGTGATGCCCGTCAAAATACTCATACCCTGAATTTTTGTTCAAAGGCAATAAAATACATCAGTAATTAGCTAATTACGCACATCATACCCCCACTTTGAGGCTGCGGCATCCCACCATCTTTGCCCTGCGGATTGCAACAGTGGCAGTTCAAAGTACTCATCGCGCCATGCCACACCAGTTCCATAGACGAGTGCAAAGCTCGAATCAAAATGGCGTTTGGAAGTAGCGATCGCACGCAATATGATTTCGTCAACAGCAATCGGCTAGTGCAGATATTTAACTAAATGGAATTTTACACGGCGGCAATGCCTGAGCTATTGGTTCGCTCACTTGCTCGGCATTACCAGGGGAGCGATGGCTTGAGAAGTTTGTAAAGTGAAGTTTTGTGAAGTTTTCAATCTTTTGCGAAAAACTGGAGTTTGAGAGTGAAAACTTAGTAGGAGTATTACTCAGGAAGAGATAGCTAGTAACTTTATTTATACTTGATCAGGCTATTTTATTTTTTTGATAACTACATACCTTCTAGAGTATCTAATAAGACTAAATCGATACCGTAGTAATACTTCGACTTTAATGAACTTTACTTAACACACTATCCATTTTATGTATAAAATCCAAAACTGGAAATTATTGGTAGCGCTGCCTTTCTCTATAACTTGCTTGACTCTTGCCTTTTTAGGAGACTATAGTTTTGCATCCTGTATACCTAATGTTACATGCCCTATTAAATTAGTGGATGGTGACGTAATGCATAATGGCAATCCACCAGGAGAAGTGATGAAACTACCCCATCCCTGTGATCCTTCGCTAGAAAAAGGGCTTGAGCATATACAGAAGCTACAGCAAAAAGATCCACAAGCAATACAGAAGTTGCAGCAGGGCGATTCAACAACACTAGAGAAACTGCAAGAGCTAACTCCAAGCTCAGTACAACCAACCAGAAAAAATTGCTCCCATCCCAAAACAAAACCCTGAAATACCTATAATTCAAAATCAGTAACGGTAACTGCTTTAAACACTATGTAGTACCTTTTATTGTTCCTGAGCAAAAGATTAGTAGATGGTTTTATATAGGGCTACTCTTCGTAAGATGACTCAAAATTGGAAATACTGCTCTTGGCAGATGGGGCTAGCAAATTCTTTGGCTCTCCTTGGGGCATTGATTATTGAGGGAAACTATTTTGCAAATTCTGTCTTTGCTCAAAGTCAAATTATACCTGATGATACACTAGGAGCAGAACGTTCTTATATAGATGAAAACAAACCTTTCGGTGATAATGTTGATGTGCTGACGGGTGGGGCAACTCAAGGGAATAATCTGTTCCACAGTTTTAAAGAACTTAATGTTAGTGAAGACAGAACAGCTTTATTTAGGAGTCCTAGCAGTAATATTCAAAACATTCTGGTTAGAGTTACAGGTAGTAGCCGCTCAGAGATTTACGGCACCCTCGGTACTTACCAAATGATCAACGACCGAATATCTTCTTCTAACGCCAATTTGTTTTTGATTAATCCTAACGGAATTATCTTTGGGCCGAATTCCCGTTTATATATCGGTGGTTCGTTTATTGGTAGTACAGCTAGCGCAATCAAATTTAAGGATGGCACCTTTTTCAATGCAACTACTTTGGGAACAACACCTCTACTTACAGTGAGTGTACCTGTAGGGCTACAAATTGGTAAGACTGTAGGAGAAATTAAGGGACAGGGGCAAGTAGTAGTACAAGCTGGCAAAACCCTGGCGTTAGTAGGCGGTAACATTACTTTAGACAACGCGATTATACAAGCGGAAAGCGGTCAGATTGCTTTAGGAGGGATACTTGGTGAAGGAGTAATAGAACTGAACATTGATAGCAATGACCGAACGTTAAACTTTCCTAATGACGTTACCCTAGCAGATATATTACTAAGCAATGGAACTACAGTAACTGTTAGTGAAGATGTAGATGAAGATACAGTCAATGACAAGGGTGGTGGTTATATACAGATCCAAGGCAGGGATTTAATGTTAGCCAATGGGTCAGGAGTTTTCGCGGGCAACCGATGGAATCAAAACGGCAGAGGAATCTCTATTCAGGCTGAACAGTTAACTCTTCGAGATGGAGCGCAAATAAGTGCTTCAACTTCTAGTTCAGGTAACGGGGGAAGTATAACGGTAACGGCAACTGACTCTGTACAAGTGATTGGAACTTTTGAAGATCAGCC
Source organism: Nostoc sp. CHAB 5834 (assembly GCA_020829485.1). The sequence continues at coordinate 9,369 of JAIVFU010000077.1, forward strand.
CAGCGGTTTGTTTACTACCACTTCCGGTGAAGGCACAGCAGGTAACTTGACCATTGAAACACGAAAGTTAATTGTTGAGAATGGAGGAAATGTTACAGCTAGTACTGATGAGTATAGCCAGGGCCGCGGGGGTATTTTGAAAGTGACTGCCTCGGATTTTGTAAAACTTAGCGGAACTTCAGTGACTACAGGAAAGCCTAGTGGTTTATTTGCTCAGACTCTAGGCGATGGAGATGCTGGCTCTGTTACAATTGACACAAAGCAATTGATTGCCCAAGATGGAGCGCAAGTAGTAAGTGGTACTGGTGATAATAGCCAGGGTAACGGAGGGGGTCTAACCGTATTTGCCTCTGACTTTGTAGAACTAAGTGGAAAATCGTCTAATAGTGAAGATACCAGTGGTTTGTTTGCTCGAAGTCGAGGTTCTGGAGATGCAGGTTCTATATCAATTACTACAAGGCAATTGATTATACGAGATCAGGCACAAGTAACAGTAAGCAGTATAGCGGCAGGAAGGGGAACCGCAGGTTCATTAATAGTTGATGCTAATTCTATTTATCTCAACAATAGAGCAAAAATCGCTGCTGATACTACAGGAAGAAGAGGTGGAGGTGATATCTTTCTGCGATCTCCCTTATTGTTACTACGTAATCAAAGTTCTATCACCACTAATGCTAGAGGTAGCGGTATCCCTGGAGGCAACATCAAAATCGATGCCACAGATGGTTTTATCATTGCTGTTCCTAGCGAGAATAGTGATATCAGTGCCAATTCTGCTGACTTTCGTGGCGGAAAAGTCGAAATTAGCGCTCAAGGAATCTTTGGAATTCAGCGTCGGAATACACCAACTCCAGAAAGTGACATCACTGCTACAGGAGCAAGTCCTGAGTTTAGTGGTTCTGTAGAACTCAATATACCTGACGTTAACCCCAACAGTGGCTTAGTTGAGTTACCTACAATCGGTGTCGAAACTGAAGTAGCTCAAGTCTGCGATAGTCCAGGTTATGCTCAAAGCAGCTTTATTATCACCGGACGTGGCGGTTTACCTCCCAATCCTACTAAGGATATTTTACCAGCCAATACAGTAGAAGTAGGTTGGATATCGCCCAAGCCTAGCAGTGATGCCAACTCTGGGAGACGCTACGCGAACGGTGGGCTACGCCTACGCAGTAATCCACCTGTTACTCATAGGGCATTAACAACAACACCAGAACGTATTGTAGAAGCAAGTGGATGGGCACTAAACGAAAAAGGAGAGGTAGTACTTACGGCGAATGTACCTGCTGAAGGTCGTGATTCCTGGCAGAAAGATGTACCTTGCAGCGTTTCTCAGGCTCATCAGTAAATGCGCGTTAATATTGCTTAAATGCTGAAGAATGGGGGAATATGTCTTGTAATAATTGTGCATATCAAAGCCAATTGCCTACTAGGACATAAGGTGCCCAGAAATAAGGGCTTTTTTCTTTAGCAAATACAGTTAATTGAGCGCGTTGGAGTGCTTGGGCTTTACTGCTCCCAGTATTTAAGTTTCGATAAAATTCACTCATGAGTTTAGCAGCCCATTGGTCGTCTACTGACCATAAACTTGCTAGGGTACTGCGTGCGCCTGCTCGTACAGCTATGCCAGCTAATCCCAAAGCAGCTCGCTGATCGCCAACAGCAGTTTTGCAAGCGCTCAAGACAAGTAACTCGATGTTACCAGATTTACTTCTATCGCCAATTCGTAATAAACTATCGAATTGCTTAACTTTCAGTAGCTTATCCCAGGTGAGAAGGAAAGTTCTTTCGGGATCTGAACTAAACTCGCCGTGGGTTGCTAAATGAATTATAGAAAAGGGAGTTGCAAGCAATTCTTTTTGTAGATTACTATCGAGAAACTGCTGGTTTAAAAGTTCTTCACTTCTCGGAATTTCCGTTTGAATTTCTTTGAGTTCCTGTGCTACATTTTTCAGGGCTGAGAATTTTTGACCTTCTATGGAACGCTCTTCTCCTACTCCGGCAGTTAAAATATTTAATTGTAGTCTTTGCAAAGGTTGAGGATTGAACAATTGTAAACCAGGAGTTAAAGCGATCGCATATTTCTCTATAAGATATTTATTTTGCTGTGGGTCATAGAGAACTCCCATCGGAATATTTCTTAATTCCCCATCTAGTACAAAAACTAAAGTAGTGATACCACTTTTGAATAGTTCAGCTTCGGCTGGTCGAATTAACCAATCATATACTTTTTGAGACTGTTCTTTGACTTCATAAGTGGCAGTGACATCAGTTAAAGCTTTTCGTAGTGAAGTAACAGTACTCTCTATTTTTTCTTGAGGAATATTAGTGGTATAGTGTTGTAACTGCTGGTTAGGCAAGGTAACAATGACATCGAAACGGTCTGGCAAAATAACTGAGTAGATAACAGCTGCCTTTTTATCCTGCTCCACCACTTTGTCAATCTCTACAATTGGTTCCAAACAAGGTGAACGAAAAAAGTTGTTTAGTTCTGCAAGCTGAAGTGATTCAACGACTTTACGCGCCTGTTTAAGATTGTATTGACTAGTCTGTAGATCCCCTTGTATATTCTCTGTTCGCAACTGTAACTCAACTAACTCTCGATAGATAGGTTCTACACTTTCTCGGAAAGAAAACTGAACATCTAAATTAGTAGCAACTAAATCGCCACGTAGAGATTCTAAAGTTTTGTAAGCTGTATTGTATGCTTTGAGGGCAGCATTGATATTTCCTTGTTGTTTGAGTAAACGTCCTTGTTGCCATTGCCACTGATAAAGAATGTCTGATGCATCAATACTCTGAGCAATGAATAAGGCTTTTTGGGTTAGCTCTAGAGCATCAGCCAACTGGTTATTCTTTTCATACAGGCGGCCTAAAGTTCCAAGAGCATAAGATTGAGCTTGTTGGTCTTTTAAGTTTTGAGCTTGCTGTATCGCAGCAGACAAGAGTTGGGCAATATTTAAATTTGAGAAAATAGGTGTACTAGTTTTTTGTGTTAAGCCCATTAAAATGGAGGCGAGTTGAATTCGAGCATATACTGAGTTTCGGCTAGGAACCAATTTATTGATTTCAGTGAGAATTTGGTCAGATAAAGGTAAAGCTTGTTGGAACGTATTTTCTGCTTGTTTTTGAGAGAAAAATTCTAAAAGTAGGCTAAGTTGATTTAGCTGTGCTTGAATATGCGTGGTAGCTGCTGAGTTTATAGGTGCTTGCTGATAAAACTTTAAAGCAGCTTGAAATTCTTTTTGAGCAAGGTCTGTATTCCCTACCTGATGTTGAGTTTTTCCTTGAGCAAAGGCTGTATTACCTAAATTGAGGAAGGTATCACCTATAGCTGTGGGAGATTGTATAGCTATTGCTAGAGTTAAACTTTGTTCTAAAACTGTTCGAGATCCATTGAAATCACCAATAACTCGTAGGACATTGCCAAGGCTATGTAGTCCAGCAACTTTGAGCGATGAATCTGGAAGAGTAGTAAGGGTTTGTTGAACATCAGTTAAAGTTTTTTGTGCTTGGCGATAAAGCCCTAAAGCCTGCATAGCTTGAGCAGAATTAATCCGGTTACGAGTTAATGTCGCTCGATCACCTATTTGCTCATATATATCAGCAGCTTTTTGCCAAGTCGACAACGCGATTTCAGTTTGTCCGATTGCTAATTGCAATTTTCCTTGTATATCTAAAGCTTGCGCTATAATCGCATCACGGTCTTTTGAGCTATTTAAGTTGTTTAACAGATTAAGGCTTTGGGTAATTGCAAGTTCTGCTTGTCTATGTTCACCAAGCTGTTGATGAATCAAAGCAAGATTGCTTAATGCTATAGCTTGATTAAGTTTGTCTCCTGTGTTGTAGAAGCCGACAGAAGCTTGTGATAAAACCTGAAGTGCTTCAGTAAATAAACCTGCTTCATAGAAAGCTTTACCTTGTTCTACTAAGCTTTCATACGAGGCAGATGAGTTTTGAATCTGAGCTTGGGGAATATTTAGGCTGATATCAGAAAAAATTGCGAAAGCAGGTGAACTAAATATGCACAGTATGGCTGTGATTAGTAGCAGCAAAAAAAAGTTCAAAAATCTGAAACCAGATTGTGGTATACGCAATAATACTGCAAATTCCCTCATAATTATTGTGCTAATTTGATTGAGTGACAGCTTCTTCGTCACTCTCCACTTCTACAATCGGTGCTGTTGCAAGTTCTGCCAAACCGATATCTTTTAATAAAAGTGTCCAATCCTCTGTAAAAATGCGTGAGTTGGGATTAGAACGACGCAGAGTAGCTAAATTAGTTAAAGCATCTTGCCAAATTTGGTTAAGAGCATAGGTAGTATATTCTCTTGATTGTGTTTTTTTCAATTGACTTTCAAGATTAGAATTTAACGGCACACGTTGTATCCATGCTTTCACATAAAAATACTCTGGCATTTGCTGGGGATCGCCGCAGAAAACTTTAAAATACCACTGATAATTTTTGTTTATTTTTAGAGCAGACTGTAAGTTGCGCGGTAACTGAATACCGAGAACACTAGCCTTTCGTGGTAGTGATAGAGATGTCCTGTAGATATTTTTGTCATTTTCATCTTGAAGTATAAACTCTCCAGAAACAGTATTCTTCGGTAATTCCGGTATAAAAACCCAAAAAGTTGGGTATTCAGAAACTGTAAATGTCAAAAAAGATTTTGATTCATTTGCAATTTCTTCACCAGGAACTAAGGCAGTAATTGGTGTATTCAATGGAGTACAACCATCACGGCTTGTACCTCCTTTACGGCGTCCAGTAGGTGCGCCGTTATCTGGGAATTTTGGACGTTGAGATTGGCTACGTATATTAACTTGGGGTTGGTTAATTGATTGAGGCAGCTTTGCTAAAACTCTTGTGGGGCAGCTTACCAATCCAAGAAATACTAAAGTCATAATGTAAGTAAGTTTCATCAAAATATAGCCCGGTTGTTGACAAAAGGGATATAAACGTCAGTGACAGAAAAGAAACTAACTTTAGCCTTATAGTTAAGAATGATAAATGTGGAACACACTAAAGTTTTACAAGTAACTATGAAAGCAGGGCAAAAGCACGCAATTCTTTCAACCCTTAATGCTTAAGGATATTCGTTTAAAACAACCGAAACAATGGAATGCCCAAAGTTTTGCTATTAAAACTTTTTTACCCTTTAGATGCGTTTGCCGTGGTATGAAAGATAGTGCAAGAATTTACTATTCTTAACTACAGTAGAAAGATATAAGATTACGGAGTTTAAAAGCATCTAAATTAGTCCTGACAAAAACTTTAGTTTGTAGATAAACGAATAATCAAAACTTTTTATTTAATTCCTCTCCCAAAGATTAAACCGATACCTAATCAATTACCCTATAAAAAGATGTTACCTGTTACATTTAGATTTACACTGCACAAAAAATAATTACGCATAAAATATTATCTACAAGTAAGTATTATTGAGAATATTTTCAGCTTTATTCACACTCAAGTGTTGTTTTTGAGCAGATGTGTTTACCATATAAGGTTACGGTAGATATAAACTATAATATGCTTAATGTAATCGATACTCAAATACAGAATTTTGAGCCAAGCTAAAGAATTGTAGACAGTCTTTACTGAGTTGGAAAGGACAAATTATATACTTGTTCAAGATGCTGCATGGTGTTCTTATAAGCTTTTTAGCGTGTTAATACAGATATAATAACATTATCAATCTAAATATAGGAATCATACTTGAATCTTGCTAAGTATACTGAGAAACAAACCTTTGTATGGCAAGCTTCTAGCCATTTTGGTTTTTCAGAAATCAAATATGAGTCCTATAGATAAAAAGTTACTTACGAAAGTTACAGGCTACGAACATATCTAGATACAACCGCTACTTGTGTAGCTACTAAAGCCAATGCTGCGGGGATAAGCGGTATCCAGCCCGCTTGAGTAAAAATCCCAAAACATATACTAACCAATGAAAGTAGCATTATTATCCCAGCTATCCCAAGACGCATAGGATGGCGAATATACGATGCTAAAATTCCTCCTAATAACGACCATCCCCATACCCAAAGTGCTTCAACCCAAGTCGGCCACCACCAAAGCAGAGGTCGATGATCCAGAACAGCACTGAGGATCTGGCTGCTCATCTGAGCTTGGACAAAGACCCCTGGTATCAGTTTTTGATTTGGCCCGGCTTTGGCACTATAAGGAGTTTTCCAATAATCAGTAGTTGTTGGAGCAGTAACACCAATCAAAATAATCCGCCCCTTCAACAACTCTCTTAATTCCGCGTTAATTTTATTGTTAAGAACATCTCTAAGAGATACTTGTTGAGCAATGTTTTGAGGAGAAGAAAGCGAACGGTAATTTGTTAGCACTTGATAGCCCAATGCATCTATTCGTTGGTAGCCGCTAGTATGAGATTTTAATTGCTTAAATACGACATCGCCTATCTGCAAGTTACCTTGTGCGTTGATATGTGACTTGATACCTTGAGCCTCCAAATAATGAAGCGCGAGTTGGAGACTAAAAGCATATTCTGCGGCGCAGGGAGATGTTAAAGGAGGTGTTAAATGCAAAAGCTGACGGCGAGCTATGTCATTATCATCTGCTACAAAATCACTAAAGCTTTGGCGTGATTCGGGAACTTCAGGCGGTGGAAGAGTGCCTTCTGGCGCACCATCGAGAGGCGCAGAAACTTTGCATACGGCAAAAAGACGTTTATCATTTTGTAGCCTAGTTGCTAAATCTGCACTATTGGAATCTACAGGAAAATCACGATAGATGTCTAAGCCAATAGTTCTTGGCTGATACTGATCTAGCTTTTTTAGCAATTGTGCAAGTGCTTGGTCTGATAATGACCATCGCATATTCATTTTCATCCGGTTTTGATACTGAATATCTGCTTCATCAATAGTGACGATTACAAAACGCGAATCTGGTTTTTCCTCTGGGCGTAGCCCCATCATGTGGTCGAAAGCTTTTAGTTCTGATGGCTGTAATAACCCAAGCGCTCGCACCCCCATTACTAAACCAGTAATGACCAAACTTGATAACAGCACTACTTGAACCCTACGCCACCGCAACTGCGCTTGAGTTCCATATTTATTAATTTGAGGCTTGCTATTTTCTGTTTGGGAATTTATCAGAAAATCTTTCCAAGCTGGTGGCACTGCCGCTGGATTTTGACAAATTATAGGTAAGCAAACTGCACAAGGATATTTATCTTCAATGCCATGTAGCTTTTCCCTTGCTTCTCGTACTGCTAAGTACATAGACTCGCCACTAGAAAATTTTCTGAGGAAATTCTTTAAAAATTCCTGTGCCACTAAGTCTTGCACTGGCTCACGCATGACGATGATTTGTGGAATATGCAAATCTTCCAGTTGAGATGCTAGTCCTAAACCATCACAGGAATTAAAAATAGCTAATTGCAATCCTTGGCTTACAGCTTTTTTAAGACCATATTTGAGCTGGTCAACTGTTAAGCAATCTGTTTGGTTAATATAAATATTACCGCTCTTACCATCCTCAAAGCTCTCACTATGACCTGCAAAAAATAAGATGTTCCAGTCTTGTTTCCAAAGTTGTTCATTTAACTGGCTACGCTGTGGTTCTACCAGAAAAGTTGTTTTTGCATCTGGTAACATCTCCAATAGCTCTCGATCTTTGTCAATCAAGATTCCTTCACTATTACCTAGAATTGCTAAGATTTTTACTTGACCTCCAATAGTACTTGTCTTTGGTTTTGGCAGATATTCATACTCTGGGGCGCTCAAAGCAACTTCTGCTTTTTGGTAATCCTCAAAAAAATCCCATAAATGCCACGGAAGACGACGCAGCCAAGTGTCACTGGTTTTGATTAGTATCCGCACTGTATCATCCAACGTTAGCTGTTTAAGTAATTTCTCCTTGAGTGGGCGAAAGGAGTTACAGTTGAGCCAACTATTCATTTGCTCACTTAACTTCTCGTTTAACTTGCGGCAGTTGTTAAGATGCTCATTAAGAGAAGTTCCAACATGAATGTTCACCGGTGTAATGCGGAAATTTGATAAACTGCGATAGGTTGTTCGCCAAAGCTGATAATCTGCAATTATCTCTGGCTTTGAGGGCAGATAGCCTTGAACTTCTATAGTGGCGCGATCGCCTTCTACCCCAATCTCCAGTGTGACTTTTATTCCCTGGCTCAAATCACCATCTAGCTTCAAGACAACCAACTTCTGCATGGCTAGCAATAGACAACCCTATGTGCTTAAATAACAAACTTCTCAGTGATATTAATATCCCCTAATTCTAAGTTAACGCTAAAACGCTCTCCTATTTGAACATTAAACTCTAATGTTACATGAGTACTACCACGACCAGCACGCGTTTCCATAACAGTAATCCCTTTCTCATCTAGCACTTTGACAATGAGATTGTTTGGTAAGTGAATTTGCTCACCAGATGGATACATTTGCAATTTCAGTTGGATTTCTACCGAATTTTTGGGAGTAAGTGTGACAACTAGTGCCAGCGACTGTCCAGGGAGTTCTATCCCCATGTCAATCAGCTTACCCCGCGTCACTCCGTTTCGATAACGAAAAGCTAATTGTGGTGTTTTTGGGGCTAGAATTTCTGATATCGGCTGCCAACCTGCATCAATTATATTTTGCAACCAATAGCTCAAATTGACTTCCGTCGGATTACTTTCAAGTGAATCAAGATATGCAAGTAAGTCCTCAATAGTCTGTAACTCGCTAAACAAAAGTTCACCAGCTTTTACTGTTTTAGCAAACCCGATTAGAGTTGCAATTTGATGCTCTATGTCTAGCTCAACTACAACTACGCCGATTCTGTCATCCGGGACTTCTGGTGGAATATAGCAGAGATTACCAGAAGCTAAGGGGCGACATTCTAAGTGACCCAATCCACTCAACTTCAGGTCTGCTACATCTGCATAATAACGCATGGCACAATTCCAACTATCGCTAGTCCTTGGATCTGTGGGAATGTTCATCATTTCCATGTAATCATTTACCGCACAGACAGCCAAAGTATTAAGATATACCTGCTTTTTCTTTTCTGGTGTTACCTGTTCATCAGCAAAAAAGCGTGCTATTTTTAGCGCTGCTTGGGTAATAGCAACGGGAATGGATTTTTCTTCTAAGTTTTTAGTGCTATGAATCATAAGTCTCCTTCCGCTTTCTAGATAACCTTCTATTTTAGATATCTCTGCCTTAATGCCCAATTTCGTGATAACCTTGCCTGAGAGCAAAATTTCGTAAGCGTGGTAAGCATTCACGTTTATAAAAATTGGGTGCAGTTGATGGGGGTAAGTCGAATTCCTTAGCGATGTTTTTCCAGGGAGTTTCTGGAGGCAGGCGTCGCAGAATCAATATTTGGCAAGTTACATCAGGTCGTCCTTTAACATGAGTACTGGCTAAGTCATTATCTGGATCTGTAAAAGCCCATTGGTAAGTCTCTTCTAAAATCGGTGGAATATCGGTTGCTGCTGGCAAGCTTTCTACCGTGTTAGTTGTATTTTCAATTTCTAAGCTAGATAGGGGAACAGTCTTAGCTTGAATTTCGGCTTCTCTAGAGCGAAAATCTTGCAGTCGCCACTTGAGACAATTGTCGAGCCAAGTAATCACACTACAACTCTCTGGGTTATACTGCTCTGGGTTTCGGCAGAAATATAACCAAGTTTGTTGCACAGCATCATTATAGTAAGGTGTATTCTCCTTCCATAGTTTGCCCGATTTCATCACAACTCTAACTATCTCACTAAGTTTTTGCCGCCGCATCAAACTCTTTGCTGGATGGGAACAGGCTTCGGCAACCAGATGCTTGAGTTGTTGGTTTAGATTACTTACTGTGTGAACGTTTTTCATAGAGGATCTCCTGGTAAATACTTGCAGAAGTAGTCTAAAGATGCCTCTGACTGTTTAAATTTTTGATAAACGAATCCATAACTTGATGTTTAATACCTGGATTAGTAGAGCTTATTATCTAGTTATCAGACTCAACTTCAAGTTTTTCGCGGAATTCAGAAAAAATTTTCCGGGCGTTGCAGAATAGAAATATGGATCGCAGGGTCAGAGATTTGCTCTTTGCGAAAAAAGTAGTTGATACCCTGCCAGAAGAACTGAGGGCGCATATCACCAAGCCATCCCAGCCTCGTCTCCTAAATCATTCATTAGTAATATAAAGTTTTGTAAACAGTGTAAGTTTTCTGCGAAAAACTTGATTTTTAAATTGATAACACAATAGGGGCATAACTAATGCTCTTTTGTCACTTTGGAAAAATCCAATAGCTCAAACGGTTATGGGGCTTTAGTTTCCACTTTTTGTCCATAAATTTTAGTTTCTAGTTAGAAAATAAAGCCTCAAATCCTGATGAAATCAAAGTCTTAGAATTTAGCTTCAATTCTTGTTTTCCAAGAGTGATATGAAATATATTGTTAGGAGTTTAAAATGTCATTATCTCAAGAGAAAAGGGATAGTAATAATCCGGGTACATTTAGTAGTAAATATTTAACCTCCTTTCAACGCAAACTACTACAAACTAGCCTACAAAAGGATTTACCTGCATCGTATTATCAACGTATCCAAATTATGTTGCTAGCTGATGAAGGAAAATCTCAAACTGAGGTTTGTCAAACTTTGGGGTGTTGTCCAGCAACAGTAAGGCATTGGACACATATAGCACGTACTGGAATGGCGCACCAGTGGCAAGATTGCCCCATTGGTCGCCCTAAAGCTGTTAATGACCAGTATTTAGAGCGTTTGAAGGAATTAATTAATAGTAGTCCCCGCGAGCATGGCTATGCTTTTCGACGATGGACAGCTAACTGGCTTGGGAAACATTTAGCAAAAGAATTTGAGATTGAGGTAAGCGATCGCCATATCAAACGACTGCTCAAACAGATGGGATTATCCACAATACCAAAACCCAGCAATTCTGAAGCAAACAGCAATGAGCAGGCTAAGGGTTCCAAAATTTTGATTGGTGATCTTAAATCAGCAGTTATTCTAGATGATTCCGAATTTTTACCTATTAACTTTGCGAAATTAGAAAAAGCTTTAGACATTCATGGCGCAAGATATATCCGCTCAGTTAATAACTCTGCAACAGTTCAACAATACTCTGGGTTATTCTCTTTCGACAGAGGAATTTCAACACTGTCTTCAACAAGTTAAATTTATCAACCCGAAAGTCGGCAAGTTCTGGCAAGGAACTGATGTCCAACCAGGAATCTATATTGCGATCGCTGGCAAGGTCAGGTTGCTCTCTACCGAAGATGAGTTAATCGCTACTTTAGAGGCGGGAGACTCATTTGGAGAATTTACCTTATTTCCAGATGCACAATTTCAGGCTTACACCGCCAGAGCCTCGGTAAATTTACAACTGTGCTTTGTTCCGGGTGAAGTGTTGTGGCCATTGATGGCTAAATATCCCCAAATTCGGGAGCATTTGTGGGCTAAGGCGCTATCTCGTAATCCCCAACAGGTGGACTCAGATAACCCCGCAGTACTGCCATCTGACTCAAAACGGCTGCACGAAACAAAGATTTTGTCAACGCCAGCAGTAAAGCCACGCGAGAAAAAGATTAGCAAAGCCTATTTTCCCAATTCCACGCAGCGAGTGGGGCACTTATTACAGCGTGTGATTCGGCGCTACCCGTTTTTTGCCCAACAGAGTGGATCGGATTGTGGTGCAGCTTGTTTAGTGATGGTGTCTCGCTATTGGGGGAAAAACTTTAGTGTCAATCGCCTGCGGGATATCGCCAATGTTGACCGCAATGGCTCATCACTGCGGGGGTTATCGGCGGCGGCGGAAAGTATTGGTTTTTCCACGCGACCTGTGAAAGCGAGTCTTGACCAATTAGCGAAGCAGAAATTGCCTGCGATCGCTCATTGGGAAGGCAAACATTACATCGTTGTCTACGAAATTACCCCTAAACATGTAATTGTCGCCGACCCCGCCATTGGGCAACGCAGCCTCAGCCACGCCGAATTTAAAGCCAACTGGACTGGTTACACATTATTGCTGCAACCCACAGCCATGCTAAAGGATACCAAAGAGACTTCTACTCCTTTTTGGCAATTCTTTGAATTGATGAAGCCTCACTCTTTAGTAATGCTGGAAGTGTTTGTTGCTTCCTTATTTATCCAGATATTTGGACTGGTTACTCCCTTATTCACGCAGTTAATTTTAGACCGCGTAGTAGTGCAGCGTTCTGAACTAACCTTAACGGCAGTGGGGTTAGGGTTACTAATTTTTAGTTTATTCCGTGTGGCAATGACAGGGTTGCGGCAATATCTTTTAGACCACACAGCGAATAAGCTCGATTTAGCACTGATTGTGGGATTTATTCGCCATACCCTGCGGCTACCTTTGAGTTACTTTGAGTCTCGTTATGTGGGGGATATTATATCTCGTGTACAGGAAAACCGCAAAATTCAACGCTTTCTCTCCGGTGAGGCGTTGTCCATCCTGCTGGATTTAGTCACAGTCTTTATCTATTTAGGATTAATGTTTTGGTACAGTTGGCAAATGGCGTTGCTAGTATTGGTAATTGTACCGCCTTTTTTCCTGCTGGCATTGATTGCCACACCTTTTTTACAAAAGATTTCTAGAGAAATATTTAATGCTGTTGCTAATGAAAGCAGCTATCTGATTGAAGCCCTTTCTGGTGTGCGAACAGTTAAATCTACAGCAGTAGAACAGACAGTGCGTTGGCATTGGGAAGAGTTATTAAGTAAGGAAGTCAAAACTAATTTTTCCGGGCAAATTATCAGCAATCGCCTGCAAATATTCAGCAACACAATTGAAGCAGTGGTAACTACTATGTTGCTGTGGTTTGGGGCGTACCAAGTTATTCACAACGAGTTAACCATTGGGCAGCTGGTGGCATTTAATATGTTGCTGGGAAATATTATTAGACCCTTCCAACGATTAACAGTTTTGTGGAATCAATTACAAGAAGTGGTGATTGCCGTGGAACGCATTAATGATGTGTTAGATGCGGAACCAGAAGAGGATTTGCAGCATCAGGCGCGGCAATCTTTACCACCCATTCAAGGTAACATTCGCTTTGACAACGTGACATTTCGCTATCACCCTGAAGGCGATCTCAATATTTTAGAAAATCTCAGTTTTGAAATACAAAGCGGGCAAATGGTTGCTTTGGTGGGACGGAGTGGTTCGGGTAAAACCACGATTTCTAAGCTGGTTTTGGGGTTATATCCCGCCACAGATGGCAAAGTATTGATTGATGGTCACGATATTACCAGTCTTTCGTTGCGTTCTCTACGCGAGCAAGTTGGGGTAGTTGATCAAGATACCTTTTTGTTTGGCGGAACGATTCGGGAAAATATTAGCTTGGCACATCCTGGGGCAACTTTAGCAGAGATTATTGAGGCGGCGCGATTGGCGGGTGCTGATGAGTTTATTAAAAAATTGCCTATGGGTTATGAAACCCAGATAGGTGAAGGAGGGGGGATGTTGTCTGGAGGACAGCGACAAAGAATTGCGATCGCTAAAGCGTTGTTAGGTAATCCCAAGCTGTTGATTTTGGATGAGGCGACTTCCCATCTGGATGCAGAGTCAGAAAGGATTATTCAGACGAATTTAAACACAATTCTTAAGGATAGAACCACCTTAGTAATCGCCCATCGTCTTTCAACTGTGCGGAATGCAGATTTGATTTTAGTGCTAGATCGCGGTGTGTTGATTGAGAGTGGGACTCACAAAGAGTTGATGGCCAAGCGGGGACATTATTTTTATCTCAATCATCAGCAGATGGATGTTGCGGGGTGAAACAAGAGGATAAGCAGGAAGCTTTAGTTGTCTCCCAAAATCCAAAATTGATATCAGGAAAAATCATGCCAAACACATTAAATGGAAAGGTTCAAACCCAAATTTATGAGGTAGAACAGCACGAGGAAGTTTTAAGGGAGCAAACACCAGCTAGATCAACTGATGATTGGTCTTACGCAACCAAAGATTTACTTGATAGCTTGCCCCAGGTTTGGACAAGGGGATTGCTGTATTTTTTGGTGGTGTTTGTGTCGATCATTTTACCTTGGGCAATGTTATCTAAGGTGGATGAAACGGGTACGGCAAGAGGGCGACTTGAGCCAAAGGGAAAGACGGTTAGGCTGGATGCGGCTGTGGCAGGTACTGTTGCCGAAATTCGGGTAAAAGAGGGTGATTCAGTCAAAGCTGGGCAAACTTTATTGGTATTGGAATCAGAATTAGTTAAGGCGGAAATGCGGCAGTCACAGGATAAATTCGAGGGACAACTAAATCGACTTTCTCAGTTAAATTCATCTAAAAGTCAGTTAGTTGTATCTTTGACAACGCAAGAGCAACAAAATCAATCTCAACAGTTAGAAAAGCAGGCTCAAATTGACCAAGCGCGACAAAATATGAATGCTCTTAGGAATTCTTATGATTTACAAAAAGACGAAAAATTAGCTCAAGTAAATCAGGCACGGCAAACTCTTGAGCATAGTCAAACAGCTAATAAGTTAGTTAACAGTAGTTTAGCGAGTACCGAGCGGGAAGTTGAACGCTATCGCAGTCTTTGGCAGTCAGGGGTAGTTCCAGAAATTAATGTTGTCCAGAAGCAAGATATAGCTAAAGACAAGCAACAGTTATACGAACAAAATCAGTCAGATATTCAGCAGGCTAAACTACGTTTGCTAGAACAACAGAGTAGTTATGAGCGGACTATTCGGCAAGCAAATGCAGATATTGAGCAGGCACAGTTGCGACTGAAAGAACAGGAAAGGAGTTATCAGACCTTAACTCGTTCCAGCAAGCTGGCTTTGCTAAAAATCGACGAGCAACAGAAGAATTTGGAGACAGAAATTACTACGCTTCAGGCAGAAATTGCTCAAACTAAGAGTCAGATCATCTCGTTAAAATTTCAGTTAGGACAACGAGAGTTAAGAGCCACCGTGAATGGTAGAGTGTTTCAGTTACCCATACAACGGGCTGGGTCTGTAGTGCAACCGGGAGCAATGATTGCGGAGATTGCACCCCAAGGTTCGCCTTTAATAATTCGGGCGCAAATGGCAACAACTGAGAGTGGTTTTTTGCGAAGAGGATTGCCAGTAAAGTTAAAGTTTGATGCTTATCCGTTTCAGGATTATGGTGTCTTAGAAGGAGAATTGTTAGAGATTTCTCCTACTACTATAGAAGTGGATACACCTAATGGAAAGGTAGCAGCTTATGACTTAGAAATTGCCCTAAAACAAAATTGTATTCCCTCAGCTAATAAATGTATTGCCTTGCATCCTGGGGATACGGCGACAGCTGAGGTAATTGTGCGCCAGCGTCGGATTATTGATTTTCTGCTTGATCCATTCAAGCAGTTGCAGCAGGGTGGGGTGAAATTGTAGAGAACCCAACCCCCTTCCCTACGTCCAAAGGACATGGGAATTAGGAATGTAGAGACGTTACATGTAACGTCTCTACATTCAGCTAATAAGTCAAACCAAATTTAGGAGAAATATCATGTCACAACCTATCACCATTACCAACGAAGACATTCTTCACCAAGTTAAGGTATCTTGTAAAATTCCTGAGATAGTTGAGCAGATTGTTACCCGCAAGGTGATTATAGCGGCTGCTGAAGAAGCTGGTATAAAAGTGGAGGTTGAGGAACTTCAGAAAGCAGCAGACCAAATACGATTAGCGAATAAACTCGATAGTGCTGATGATACCTGGAATTGGTTAGAGAAACATGGTTTGTCTATAGATGATTTTGAAGAAATTGCTGACATCAGTCTCATCTCTGGGAAGTTAGCTAATCATCTTTTCGCTGATAAAGTTGAACCCTCTTTCTTTGAAAACCAGCTAGATTATGTTGGCGTGGTGATGTATGAAGTTGTTGTGGATGATGAAGATTTAGCCATAGAACTCTTCTATGCGATTAAGGAAGGTGAGATGAGTTTCTATGATGTTGCTCACAAATACATTCAAGATACAGAATTACGCCGAAAAGGTGGATATTTGGGGATAGTGCGTCGCCAAGATTTAAAACCAGAGATTTCTACTGCTGTTTTTTCTGCTAAACCACCACAGGTTATTAAACCGATAGTAACTTCTAAGGGAGTACACTTGATTTTAGTAGAGGAACTAATTCAACCAGACCTAAATGAAAAATTCCGCAAAAATATCATTTCAAACTTATTCTCTCAGTGGCTTAACCAACAAATTGAACAGTCTAAAACAAGTAAGTTAATCTAATTACAGAGCAAATACTTTGATGTTGGTAGTAGCCCTAAAGTGCTATAGACCCAGACTGGGTTTTCGCAGAGTAGCGCTACTACAAAATTTTTAAACTTTTTTAGGTTTAACTAAGTAGGTCGGCGCAAATAAACCCTACTAGTCAATTTACATTTCGATTTTACTATCCAGATAGTTTTGTTTTGCCAAAAAATACCTGCATCTGAGTTTGCTGAAGATGCAGGTATTTTTTAATTTAAACTCTTAAAAGAGTCAATCTACAGCCATCCCTTAGAAATCGCATAACCAACACCAACACCAATAAGAAAGACCGCAGGAGTAATTCCACCTTTAGTTCCATCAATTTCGGTATCTGTTAGTTCAGAAAGATAGCTTTCAGAATCCATAAATAGTTCAGCACCAGGGGCACGGAGATTAGAAATTGCAATTGTAGCCATTGGGAATTGTACTCCTAATTTAAGTTTTTTTAGTTGGGATTAGACTTTGTATTGCCTTTTCCTATTACTATAATCTGTTATTTAATCTAGAATTTCAAGGTTTAGCTTACTCAAAAATGTGCTATAAATAATGCATTTATAGCTTGGTTATTTATCAATTTCACTGCACTATTATTCTGAAAATAAGAATATGATATTAATTTGGAAAAAAGACCTGATTTATGATGATATATATAAACTATTTATGACCTTTTTCCTTCTTTATTGCTTACTTAATTTCTACAAATTAGAAAAATCAATAAAAAATTAGCCCAAGAATCCTCTTGGACTGAACGATAAAAATTTAGGGCTATTTCATTCTGGCAGTAGCAGCAAACATCATGCTATTCGCTACAATCTGTCTCACTCAGGTGAGATGTGCTGCAAACAAACTGTGCGATCGCTTTCCACAGCCTCTACAAAGTTGGCATCCAAACTCTAGACTGATCAACAGATATTAAATGGTTGCATTGCCAAAAATGCGTAGGCAAAGCCCGTCGTAGACATCGCATCAATTATGCCAACAATATGAGTATGATATACTCATATTGTACTTACTAATCTGATTCTTAGTTATGAGGTAACATGACCACACCGATATCATCTAATCCAGAAACGGTAGAAACCAAGCGACAGAACTTCAACATTACTCCAGAACAAGAAGCAAAACTCAACTGGCTACGTGATGCGATCGCAGCTCCTAATACCAAAGAAACAATCCTGCGTTCCATCGACCTAATGGTCATGCTCAAGCGCCAGATGCGTCCCGGCACTCAACTGTTTCTCCACACAAGAGAAGGGCAAGTTCGCCTACTTATCCCAGAACTTGAATCTCCACAAATAGGCGACTGGCTGTATCTGGTGGAACGCCCTCACCCCTGGCGGCGGCAACTTTACATCAAAGGGCGAAAATTACTTGCCTCGACTGTTTGGGAGGATATGATTGTTAACCAGATGTTAATAGAAGAGGCAGCAGATAATTGGAACCTCCCCCTTGCTGCGATCGAGGAAGCTATTCGCTATTGCGAAAGTCACCAAGAACTTCTGAAACTGGAAGCAGAAGAGGAGCGTTACCGCCTCGAACAACAAGGAGTCTCCCTTGAGCCTAAAACTACTCATTGATGAAGACTCCCAGGCAAAACGTTTAGTCAATTTGTTACAGAATGCTGGTCACGATGTTATAACAGTCAACGAAGCGGGTTTGATGAGCAAGCCTGACTCATTTGTACTTGACTATGCAAGACAGCAAGAGCGTGTGTTACTGACTCGCAACTGCTATGACTTCCAGACTCTCCATAAAGTAAACCCAAATCATCCTGGTATTTTAGGAGTCTACCAGCACCCTGACCTATCAAAGAGCATGAGCTACCTGAGTATCGTTAAGTCCATCGCCAACATCGAAGCATCGGACTATAGCCTAGCCAATCAGTTTATTCCCCTCAATCAATGGAACTACTAATAAATATCTTCAGAGTTGGCATTAAGATATGAACGATGTAATTCGATTCCCAAAGAAGAAAATTGTTCACAGATAGCCTGCATTCGCCCTTCAGTTGAGTTATCTTCTTGATACCAAGCTGTTAACAACCCATTTGCTACAAGCTGACAGCGATTCATGCCAAAACTTTCTTGAGCAGCAAATTTTTGGTCTGGTTCTTCTGCCAACCCCAACCCTAGTGCTAGTTGTTTGGTAAATAAAGGAATTTCTGACTTAAAATGCAATTGGTGTTCTTGATAAACAGTTTTTAAAACTTGCTTAACAACTTCATAGTCTCTCTTGTCAAAGTAAAGCACCCCTGAATCGTAGCGTTGGTATTCTTTGGGGTTATACAAAAGCTTGAAACTGAAAGGAATTGCTAACTCATTCAGTCCTTGTGTTAAACTACCCATCACTGCCACAGCACCTTCAGGAGTTACATTGATATAAATTCGTACAGTTACAGGCTGAATTTTCACATCTTCAATACGACTGAAGCCTGCATTGCCAACGGCCATGTAAAAGCCATTTTGTACTCGATTCTTAGGCATCTGAATAGCCACAGAATGACCAACTACAGCCGCTTGTTCAACAGCTTGAAGATGCTTATTCCGTTGAATATGCAGCCTCAAACCGCCTTTAGTCACAGCTAAACTACCATCACTTTCTTCTCTCAAAACAGACCAACCAGGGTCAAAGTAGCCCTCTCCAAAATTACTTTCATGCAATCGCTTATAAAACCCCACATCTACGCCTAAAACAGTATTATTCTCCAAATCTAGAGGCAAACCATTTCCCTCCCCATCTAGTGCCAACGTACTTTGCATAGAACCGTTGTAATAGATACCGTAAAGAAAACTCCGCAATTGTAGACTCAGATATTTCTGTTGCATCTGGGTTGGCATCTTCTGAAAACGTTCAACTGCCTCAGATGGTAATTCCAAAGGTTTGTAATCTGGATGGTGGATGGAGAAATCCGATTTTATCTCAATTTTCCGAACAATATCTTGTAGAACATCCAGTAATTGCCCAGTTAAACCAGTCTCTAGCTGATGAGGAGAATTTAATAATTGCATAACTACTTTAGTAATAACAAAATGATTTAAACAGCAGAACTACTCAGATGAGTTAATTCAACAGCAGCAGCACCAAAAATTGTTGGCATCGATTGTACAGGACGGCTTAATAACGTCTTAGCAACCTGAAGCATAGCAATCCCCATATTGCCAAAAGATTTTTGATATTGAATCATCGCCTGAATCTGTTGAATTAAAGCAAAACCTGTAAATTGCACCACCCGTGGCAAGAAATCAGGGCGGTGTTCTAAAATTTCTGGAAAAGTGTTTAAATAAGCTTGGGTTAATGTACCAATTGAAGGCTGAAGTAGTTCTAAAGGTGTTATTGCCAAGCGTAGAGACTCTTCAATACTCAAAGAATTACTGATAACCAAGCTACCCAGCCAGATTTGTACATAGCTGCCAAGAAGTGTCCCCAAATCAAAAGCTGGATCTCCCCAAGCAGAGCGTTCCCAATCAATTAGTCGGACAATATTGCTACTGGAATTCTGCCAATCTTTGTACAGGAGAATATTATTTAGTTTCAAATCATTGTGCGTGAGACAAAAGGGCGTTACAGTGTTACCCAATTCTGCGATCGCCTGCCCTAAGCTATCATAACGTTGATATAGAGCAAAAAACTTTAACCCATCACCAGGAACTAGACCATAAATTTCCGGCTCAAGCCTTTCTAACCTCCGAACTAAATGTGATACTTGAGCAGCCATTAAATTCTCTGAATCTTTAGTAAAGAATTCCTGATATTCTTGGCAGTTGAAAGTATCACGATGGATAGTCCCTAAAATATTACCAATTGCGGTAGCGATTTCTGTAGGAAAGCTATTTTCCTTAGTGTAGAAATCCATTAAATCTCGATAATCATCTAAATAGCTGAAGACAATAATGGAATTCTCGGCATCAAAATGCAGCACCTTTGGCAAAAATGAGCGGTAGTTGTCAAAGTTTGGAAATCGTTGTAAAAACTCTTGAATTCGCCACTCACTTAAAAATTCACCAGCCGCTTTCCTTTCCTGGTTGTGTCGTTCTTGTTTAACAAGAAGCTTGCGGTCGTCTGGTAGACTCAGTAATAAATTAAAGTTTTTGGCTGTAAGTGGTTCTACCTTATTGGGAGGTTGCTCAGACTGATTGCACAGCCCTTGTTCAATTAAATAATCGAAAACATTATGAGAATTTAATAAAAATGTCATAAGCTCTGAATCTCTCAACTATTTACTACTTGTATATCAGCCGAAAATCATTGTTTTTTGATAACAAATGATTATGACAACGATAAAGCTTTGATGCCACTAAGCTCAGTCAACTAAGTTTTCAATAATACAGTACTTTCCTGAATCATGAAGTAGAGTAGCAGTAGTTAGCAAACCAATTTCGCAGGTGCATGGAATTGATTAGGTTTAAAGCAATTGCAATCAATACATCTACCATTTGAGTAGTTTTTCGAGAAAATGTTTTGATAAAAGCTTTAAGCTGTGACCACCAATGTTCAATGGGATTAAAATCTGGGGAATAAGGAGATAGATTGATGACACTGGCACCAACAGATTCAATTATGGGTGTAATTTCATCGATATTATGGGCAAAGAGGTTGTCCATTATGACAACTGCACCTGTCCATAATTGAGGTATTAATAACTTTTCGATAAATACATGAATTGCATTACTATCCATTGAATCATTTAATGTCATTACAGCCAATACTTTATCCATACTGATTGCACCGATAACAGTGACCTTTTTACCGACGATCGAAGACTCGCTAAGGCTTCGCTATCGATAAATGGGATTTTAGCCGCTATAGTAAATTTGCTTTATTGCAATCCTATTGTTCTAATTAAACTTTTAAGTATTTCAACTAATGATTAATATAGTATACAGTTTAGTCACTTTTTTCAAGATTATAATTGCTAAAAAAGGGACATAAATAGTACAGTTATGGATTATAAGAATGTAACTTAAATATTGAAAGCATATTAGGGCTAAAAGGTCTATCAAGCAAGACGACAAAGTGGAGATTATAGTATAAAAAATGGTAATAATTTTAATTAAGCTTTAATTTCTAACTCCAGCAAGCTCAATACTTTCTCCTCCAAGTCTGTCAAATAAGAACGGTTCAGCTTACCCAACGACTGCAAAAACTTCTGCACAGATTCCTCCAACTCACTCGAATACACCCGATTGATGCGATCGCAAATCACCTGCATCTGCTCACACTTGGCAGGCAGGTAATTGTAAGATTTGAGGTGCTGTAAACCAACAGTGTACTCTCCATCCCAGCTTTTGACAGTGCAACTAAAATCCAGCAATTCTCATTTTGAAAAAAAATCAGAGAAAATTCTGTTATTTAAATAGAGAACTTGTGTCGAAGCATCATTTTTTGACAAATAATTATCATCCAACGTTGGAGATAGACAAGTTTTAAGAAA
>JAIVFU010000078.1 GCA_020829485.1 Nostoc sp. CHAB 5834
TAGATAACTTGGGTTTACGCCCACCTCCACCGGAGATAATTCTAATTTTCTTTGATTCTAAGTCCGCTTGTTTTTCGTGATGTAATCGTTCCGCATTTTGAATTAACTGTTGTAACTGTTCATACCCTAAATCGTTATGAGTGTGGGGATGAAGCAATTTAAGGCTAAATATATTAACGATTAAACCCAAAACTGTAGTGTGATACGTTATACAAATACAAAAATCGCTTTTGTTGACTTGGAAAGTATTAGTCTTAATCAATACTGTCCTAAAGCAGCTTGAAAAACTTGTTCAGCAGTTAAATTTAGCTCTCTTAAAGTAGGTGATTGAATCCGATCATTTCCTCGAAATTGAATAACTTGATATTCACCTTCGACTAAAGCATAAACTGATATTGTCGGTTGTTTAGGATTCCCAATAAACCGCTTTCCACCAAGAGCAGCATAGTCAACAATCCAATATTCTGGAATCCCAATTTCCTCGTACTCACCAAATTTTAGAAAATAATCATCACGCCAATTTGTACTTACAACTTCCACGGCTAATGGAATTGATTCTGCTTGAGTAACTGTTGATGCTTTTTTCCAGAGTGGTTCATTGACCAAGTTAGGAAGATTCAATACTAATACATCTGGAATATAACCAGATTTCTTATCAACTGATTTGACTAATACTTGACCAGGAATAGTATAAGCTAGATTAAACCTGCGAATCTCAAAATTTAGTTCTCTAATCAAAAATGCTCTAACTAGCTCATGTTCTCCTGTTGGTTGCATTTCTACTATTGCTCCTTTATATAATTCATATCTGCCATTTTCTGGTTTCCACTCTAGAAATTCTTCAAAAGTAACTGGTTCTGGTAAAGCTTGAAACATCGTATTATCTCTTCAAGTTTGAACTGATGCCGACGGAATGTTTGATCACGCAAAAATTTTAGATTTGCTTCTATCTTTACATTTAAATAAAGGATCTCGTTTTCAAATTGGTAAGTGGACAGTTTTTCTAATTTCTCCTGTCCACTGTTCAGATTTATTTAATTTTATGCTACCGCTAACTCTAAGCTAACGTATGGCACTTCACTAGTTACCGGAGCTAGGGCAAAGGATTCAATAGCCTCCCTGACGCTCCAATACTTGATGCCATCACCACAGCGCCAATAGTAAGTCTTGGGGTCGTTCTCCCATAACTCATCAGCGTTTCTGACCTTGAAGATAATCCCTAAGAACTCACCATCTAGATATACGTTGTGAGCTGTCTGAAGGCTAGTGCGTCCTACATAGGTCAGTCGATAGCCGTCCACTGGCGTACACAAGTCTTCTGCGCGAGTACCACGATAGGAGCAGTTACCGCACCCATGCCCACCACAATCTGGGCAGATAGCAGCAGGCATATTCCACTTCGGTATGGTGAAGTCCCATTCAGCAAGTGGGGTTAATATTTGAGGCTTCTGCGAAGTGTAGCAACCAGCATGACCGATTACCTTATCAGGATAGTATTGGATGCTCAACGATAACCAGTCACAATCACCTAACAAGCCAATTTTGTCAGAAGCTCGTTTCAATTCCTCATCTTCCTTGTGATTGCACTCTACTGGAGCAGAAAGACTCGCTTTAACGTCTGCAACAGCGCGTTTGAAAGGCTCTTTGTGGTATCGAGCATAGCCGTGGGTTATTTTCACCCAAACAATATCATCACTGTTGATCCAGATAGTCACTACATCTTCGGGGTTGCAGTTTTTGGAGTAGTCCGACTGATTGACGATGGTTGCAATAATTTGGCGATCCTGTGTGATTAACGGATCTTTTGTTGGCGTAGGGGCTGAAAGTTGTGTAATCATTAGAAATACCTCTTAAATGGGTAAAAGGGCGATCGCACAGTTTTGCAGACACAGCGATCGCCCTATTTTTATTGGTCAGTTTGTTGTGCTGAAGGCACAACACTCTCACTCTAGAATTGGCGTAGCCTAATATTTTCTTTCTCCTAGCCAGTGACTGGAGCTTGCTACAGCAGCATATCTCTTGATCGGGCGGTAGTCGGCAATGAGCTTCAAAGCGACTTTCGTACTGAATCGCAACTTTTTATTCAGCGCAAATCGATTTCCCTTCCTGTTCCCCTCGCTTTCTCTGGTTGCGCCAGTGCCTCAGCTACTCTCCCAGGTGGATTAATAAATTTACTATTTTCAAGGTTCAATGGTGAGCGCCTCTATATTTAACTGGGAGGCTGACGCTTAGTTCCTCTCTTATAATTAATATAATACTAACTATTGTTAGTAATGCTAAGAGATGATTGGGGTATTTTAAGCTCTATTTGCGGAATAAAATCCTTCATCTGTGCGCCAATTGCTTTACACAATGTTTCTAACTGTTTTACGGATACACCATCAAAGTCATCATTTATTAACCGAATGATGAAAGCATCACTACATCTATTTCCTAGCTGTTCTGTCAAATTCTCAATTTTTTTGAAAGACAACCCAGAATTCTCTTTTTTATCTTTTAATAGAGCAGCTTTTTTGGCATCCCAACGGACTGTTTGCACTTCCTCTATTGGAACTAACACAAGATTTACTTCAATATTTTGATGATTTCCACTAACCATAGTAGTTGACATAAAATTTTATAGCAACTACTATTGTTATGGATAAAGCAAAAGCGATTATATTAAGAAACGTGATCGCTTCAATTTTGTGGTTTGCCAGATTCGCAAAGACAACAGAACTCGACAGTTACAAAATCAATTTTTATATCACTGGAAGATGCTAATTACTGCACCCTAATTACAACCGTTCGCTGTGAAATGGCGATCGCGCTTTTAGGGCAGAGCAGTGCCTTCATCAATCGCATACGCTTGTACACGATTGATGATCGGGACAATGCCTATATGCGATCGCCTTGATTCTGGAATGTTGATTTTTTATAACCAGTTTTCAGACTTAGTTAGGTCATCGGACTTATCTCCGGCGATTTGAGCGTTACAAGGTTACTTCCGGCTATTCCGGTTTTAGCTCCGGCTACTTTTCCCGGCGGCACTTCAGTTTTGGTTCGTCAATGTTCGTTGAATTAGTTTGCGATCCCTTTTTGCGTTCGGATGCAGGCAGTTCGCTTTTCCTTACAATAATTGTGCAACTTTTAGTTGCAATTGTCAACCCCTAATTGCACAATTTTGGTTGATTTCAGACACAGTAATTCAGCTAAGGTACAGCCAAATACTTGACATAAGCCACTGACAAGCTCTGGAGAAGCGTTTTTGACTTCTGTATTTGTCTCCATCCTGTTCAGATACTGGCGAGAAATCTCTACTTCAAGTTCAGCAAGCTTTTTGGACAAAGTTACTAATGGCATATCACCACGTAATGCACGCATCTTATGCCCACGCGCATTTGTCCACCTAATAGACCCCACTTCACTAAGCGGCAACATTACGACCTCTAATTGTTCTTCTTGGCTAATCATATTATGTAACTTTTAGTTGACAAAAGCAATAGCTCACTGCAACTATTAGTAGCTTATATTGAGGTAGCGCGATAAGGCCAAGGCATAGTTATGCTTATCCAAGCCGTGCAAATATCATGCAAATACTCCAATTTTGTTTGGGCTGACGGTTGGCTAACAAGTAGTTTGGTAATGACAGCTTTACCACTGTATATAAACCAAAGCCTAACCCTGTAAGGTTATTTTTAAGCATAAATACGTAGGTAACTGTATTAAAAATAAAATATAATATGATTAAGAGATGAGTATCAATTGCTAATGAATAGTTAATATATAAAATTAGGACTAGCTATATGCTTTCTGTGTTGGCTGCGGCTCTCTCAAACTCAGTACCTCTGCCATAATCCTCCTGTCAATAGGGTTTGAGACGCGCTAACCCTGAATTTTTCTTTTTTCAATTTCTGCTTTTTTTCTGCTAATGTTACTAATACAATAAAATCTTCATATTTTATTCCAATTAATCGCTTTGATTCATCGGGATATAATTTTATTCTCTCTAAAGAAATTGTCATTATTGATACACATAATTATATTTGTTCCGTTTATTTTCTCACAAAATTTATTTTAAAGATAGGTCTAGTATTTATCCTCTATATCTATCTATAAGTAAATGCTATATTATCTAGTGTTATTAGCATGATACTTGTGAAATTAACCGAGTTTTTAAATACAAACTTAAATAAATTAGCGTAAAGTAATGGTTGTTAATATTCACCGTTAACTTTATCGGATTTTTAGAGTTGGTTGGTTAGTTTAGCATATTCCTAAGAACAAATCAAAGAAAGATTGAAAAAACTAGAGATAACAAAAATGAATATTGTCAGTAATACACAATCCGAGGTAGTTTCTGCCTTTGAAAATCATGCTTGCAAACTTAGTCAGACATTACTAATCCATCAACTATTTGAAGCTCAAGTACTGCGTTCGCCTGATTGTATTGCAATAGAATTGGCAGGTAAACGCCTTTCTTATCAAAAACTTAATCAATGTGCTAATCAACTTGCCTATCATTTGCAAGCATTAGGTGTGCAGCCTGATGTTTTGGTTGGTTTGTGTTTAGAACGTTCTGTTGAACTGATTATTGCTATACTCGCTATCCTCAAAGCAGGCGGTGCTTATCTGCCTCTCGATCCAAGCTATCCAGCACAACGCCTCAATTTCATGCTGGAAAATGCCCAAGCCTCTATCTTGTTAACTCAAAGCCATCTCTGCGAGAGCTTACCATTGCAGACTACACATAGCTTTTGTGTAGATAGGGATTGGCAAATTCTTAATCAATACCCAATTACAAATCCTGATAGCCAAGTTACTCCTGATCATCTGGCATACGCTATCTACACCTCTGGTTCCACTGGTAAACCCAAAGGCGTGGCTATGCCTCATCGTCCGCTTGGAAATCTAATTGCTTGGCAACTGCAAAATTCAACTGTAGGTGCTGAGGCGAAAACACTCCAATATACTCCCATCAGTTTTGATGTTTCCTTTCAAGAAATTTTCGCTACTCTAGCCGCAGGTGGCACTCTAGTTTTGATTGCAGATGAAACTAGACGCGATCCAGTTAAATTACTACAATACCTTAATCAAGCTCAAATTGAGCGATTATTTCTTCCCTTTGTAGCGCTAAGACAGCTAGCTGAAGTGGCACAAATGGAAAGTATCGTACCTACTTGTCTACGTGAAGTAATTACGGCGGGAGAACAGCTACGAATCACGCCTGCGATCGCTCATTTATTTAGCCAGTTACCTAACTGCACTCTGCACAATCATTATGGCCCTTCGGAAACCCATGTGGTAACTGCGTTTAAGCTGTCAGGCTTACCTCAAGATTGGCCAATACTACCACCGATTGGCAAAGCAATTACCAATAGCAACATTTACTTACTAGATTCCCAACTACAATCGGTTCCCGTCGGTATACCTGGTGAATTGTACGTAGGTGGTGTGAGTTTGGCAAGAGGTTATCTCCATCGTTCTGATCTGACGGCAGAAAGATTTATCTTTACACCGTATTCCAATGAACACTTATATAAAACAGGCGATTTGGCTAAGTATTTACCTGACGGCAATATTGAGTACTTAGGTAGGATAGATCAGCAAGTCAAAATTCGCGGCTACCGGATTGAACCAGGGGAAATAGAAGCAACACTAGAAAAGCATCCCCAAGTTCGGCAAGCGGTAGTAATGGCAAGGGAGGATTTACCAGGTAATAAGCTTTTAGTTGCATACATTGTTCTTAATTCTGTAGAAGCGCAAGCAAGTTTACGCAAATTTTTACAAACTCAATTGCCTGAGTACATGGTTCCAAGTGCAATTATTGTCTTGGAAAAACTACCACTAACTCCCAGTGGTAAGGTAGACCGACAATCACTACCTGCACCTTATAGTCAAAGTGACCGAGAACAGGCGATCGCACCTCGAACACCTACAGAAGTAACGCTGGCTAAAATCTGGACTGAAGTACTTGGTTTAGAACAAATTGGCATTAATGAAAACTTTTTAGAATTGGGAGGACATTCTCTAGTCGCCACTCAAGTTGTTTCCCGTATACGTCAGGCTTTTGAAATTAGTTTACCGTTATCTGCTTTATTTGATACGCCTACAATAGCTGAGTTGGCAAAACTGGTAGAACAAGCTCAAAAAAAATCAGGAGTTCAGCAAATTCCTCCTATTCATTTAGTAGACCGTAATCTTAATCTACCCTTGGCTTTGGTACAAGAACCGTTATGGTTCCTAGATCAGTTAGTATCAAATAATCCTTTTTATAACGTTCCTGAAGCTTTTCGTCTGCATGGATCTATCAATGTCACAGCTTTAGAACGCAGTTTCCAAGAAATTATTAAACGTCACGAAGTTTTACGTACTACTTTTATTACTGTGGATGGGAAACCGATTCAAGTGATTCATGGGTTTCCAGATTTTCAATTATCTGTAATAGATCAAGATTTAGCTTCTCAAGATCAGTATGAGGAGAAAAATTCAGTTTGGGAGTTGATTATACAAGAGGCTCGACGACCTTTTGATTTAACCCAGGATTTACTGATACGTGCCACCCTTTTCAAGCTTAGTAAAACAGACCACATTTTATTGATTAATCTACATCACATTGCCTGTGATGGTTGGTCATTGAGCATATTGTTACAGGAATTAGGAACGCTATATACTGCTTTTGCATCGGGACAGGTTTCTCCCTTACCTGCTTTAACAATTCAATATGCTGATTTTGCAGTCTGGCATCGACAGTGGCTACAAGGTGAAATCCGAGAACGGCAACTTGCTTATTGGCAGCAGAAATTAAAAGGACTTCCGCCCATTTTGTCATTACCAACGGACTACCCACGACCGGCAATGTCAACTTATCAAGGGGCGCGTCATTTCCTCAGCTTATCCAAATCCTTAACTCAGCAGCTTAAGGAATTAAGTCGGCGTGAGGGAACAACCCTGTTCATGACATTGTTAGCTGCTTTGCAAACGCTACTTTTCCATTACACTGGGCAAGATGATATTGCGATTGGATCACTGTTTGCAAATCGTCATCATCCAAACTTAGAGAATATGTTGGGCTTTTTTACCAACACCATTGTCCTCCGCACCGATTTGTCAGGTTTGCCTAGTTTTCGGCACTTATTACAACGAGTCCGAGAGGTGACTTTAGGTGCCTACACCCATCAAGACTTACCCTTTGAGGAACTAGTACGCGCGCTGCAACCGGATCGGGATCTCAACCAAAATTCGCTGGTGCAAGTAGTATTTAACTTGCAAAATACTCCTACACCCCCTTGGGAAGTACCAGACTTGACATTAACTCATTTACCGCTTGATAACCAAACCGTCAAATTTGATTTGTTCTTAGAATTTACTGAAACACCAACTGGTCTGACAGGCTATTTTGAGTATAGTACTGACTTGTTTGTTGCCAGTACGATCGCTCGTATGGCTGGTCATTTACAAAAGTTACTAACAGAGGTAGTTGCTAATCCCGACCAGAAAATTTCTGACATTTGTCTTCTGACAACAGCAGAGTTACAAATGCTACATCAATGGAACCAAACCCAAGCAGATATTCCTAAAGAATGTATTCATCAATTGTTTGAAGCCCAGGTAGAATTAACACCTGATGCGATCGCTATTGAATTTGAAGGGCAATACCTGACTTACCAAGAATTAAATCAGCGAGCAAACCAACTAGCACATTACTTACAAAGCTTGGGTGTGAAACCGGATGTTCTCGTCGGTATTTGCATTGAGCGATCGCCTTTGATGGTAATTGGTCTTTTAGCAATTCTTAAAGCTGGTGGAGTTTACATACCTCTAGATCCAGCTTATCCTAAAGAACGTTTAGCATTTATGCTCAACGATTCGCAACTGCCAGTCCTGTTAACACAGCAAAGTTTAATCGAAAGACTGCCAGAACATAGCGCCCAAGTAGTTTATCTTGATACGAATCAAGAAATCATTACTAAACAAAGCCAGAAGAACCCAAACAGCAATGTCAAAGCTGAAAACTTGGTTTACACCCTCTATACTTCTGGTTCTACAGGCAAACCTAAAGGCGTGCCAATTTTACATAGTTCTCTAGTAAATATACTGTATTATTTACGCCAAGAAACAGGACTAAATCAGCAAGATATCTTTTTTGCCGTAACTACAATATCTTTTGATATTGCTGCTGTCGAACTTTATTTACCGCTAATGGTTGGCGCTCGTGTTGTTATCCTTAGCCGTGAAATTACCTCTGATCCATCGCAACTTGCCAAGCTACTTGAGCAATCAGATGTAACTTTCATGCAAGCTACTCCTGCTACTTGGCAAATGCTTTTAGCAGCAGACTGGCAAGGTAATCCAAATCTCAAAATACTTTGTGGTGGCGAAGTCCTAACTAGAAAACTAGCAGAACAGCTACTAAAAAGATGTACCTGTGTTTGGAATGTGTACGGCCCGACGGAAACTACTATTTGGTCAACTATTCATAAAGTCGAGTCTGATAACGGCCTAGTGCCTATTGGCCGTGCTGTTCATAATACTCAAATTTATCTGCTCAAACACTATCAATGGCAAGAGGGAGAATCTTTTCAAGTTGTTCCGATTGGTGTACCAGGGGAATTGTATATCGGTGGCACAGGTTTAACTCAGGGATACCTAAATCGACCGGATTTGAATCAAGAAAGATTTATTCCTAACCCCTTTAGCAATCTGCCAGAAGACCGTCTTTACAAAACTGGTGATTTAGCTCGTTATTTAGCTGACGGGAATATTGAATGTTTGGGACGCATTGATCAACAGGTGAAAATTCGTGGTTTCCGGATTGAATTAGGAGACATTGAAGCTGCACTTAGCCAACATTCTGCGGTTAGAGATACAGTCGTGATTGCTCGTGAAGATAACGGGGGTGAAAAACGTTTAGTTGCCTATGTTGTTCCTAAGTTAAACGCTTCGGAATTTGCAGAAGATGGATCTGCTAAATCTAAGACTGAACAAGTGCAGCAATGGCAGACGATATGGAACGAATCCTATAACAAGTCTCCAGTAAATCATGATCCAACCTTTAATATTACTGGTTGGAATAGTACTTATACCGGATTTGCGATCGCAAGCGACCAAATGCGAGAGTGGGTAGATAAAACAGTTGAGCGGATATTATCTCTGCAACCACAACGTGTACTAGAAATTGGTTGTGGTATGGGACTTTTACTATTCCGTATTGCTCCCCATTGCTCTTATTACTTTGGTATGGATATTTCTGAAAAAGCGATCGCTTACATTCAGCAACAGTTAAAACAAAATCAACAGCAAATTTGCTCACAGGTGAAGCTTGCACTCTCAACAGCCGATTCCCTCGACCAATTAGAAGCCGAAGTCTATGACACAGTGATACTGAATTCCGTCATTCAGTATTTCCCTAATGTTGATTATTTAGTAGACGTGATTGAAAAGGCGGTGAAGGTAGTTAAGTCCGGGGGATATATCTTTATTGGAGATGTTCGTAGTTTACCATTACTTGAAGCTTTCCATACCTCTGTGCAACTATACCAAGCTCCCGACTCTTTAAGTGTGGAGCAATTACGGCAGCATATCCAAAAACATATAGCTCAAGATAGTGAACTAGTCATTGATCCCATCTTATTCTACGCCCTTCAGCAGCACTTACCCCAAATTAGCCATGTCCAAATTCAATTAAAGCCTGGTCTTTGTGATCATGAAATGAATCGATTTCGTTATGATGTCACCCTCTACATTGGAACTGATGTTCATTCACCTGTAGAACCCGAATTGCTAGAATGGCATCCACAACTGACATTACCTGTCATTCATCAACTTTTAAAAGACAATCAGCCAGAGTGCTTGGGTTTAACTCGTATCAAGAATGCACGGATTGCAGCAGATATTGAAGCTGTAAAATTATTGGAGGACAATGATAATTTGGCAACGGTGGGTGATTTACGCGCAGCAATACAGCAAAATACGCAGCTACTTGGAATTCATCCCGAACATTTGTGGAACTTGAGCAAGTTTTTACCTTACGACATCTACATTAACTGGTCAGATTCGGGTGAAGATGGCTGCTACGACGTGATTTTTCAAAGAAGTTCAACTGTTAAAACAGCAAATGGCAAAAGTATAGTTCCTTACTTTGCAAAAACTTATCAGGTCAAACCTTGGAGATCCTATGCTAATAATCCTCTTTCTCAAGAAGAGATAACTAATTTAATACCGCAACTTCGGACTTTTCTTAAAGAGAAGCTACCTGAGTATATGATTCCTAGTGCCTTTGTCTTAATGGATTCTTTACCACTGACACCAAATGGCAAAGTAAATCGCCAAGCACTACCTGCACCAAATCAACTTAGACCAGATTTACAGTCAGAATTTATTGCACCTAGTACTCCAGTTGAAGAAGAATTAGCTGAAATTTGGACACAACTTTTGGGACTAGATCAAGTAGGAATCCATGATAACTTCTTTGAATTAGGAGGGCATTCTTTACTACTGGCTCAAATGCTTGTCCAAATACAAAAAACTTTCCAGGTCAATTTATCGCTACAAAATATTTTCATAGCTCCTACCATATCAGGACTGGCAAAAATTATTGTAGTTCGACAAGAAGATATTGGCTCTAACTTTCATTCTGTCCTTAATCTCGAAACCGAAGCCATTTTAGATCCAACTATTCACTCCAAAAATTTACTACTTACATCAACTTATGAGCCAAAAAATGTGCTTTTAACGGGAGTAACAGGCTTTTTAGGGGCATTTTTGCTAAATCAATTACTAATACAAACTCAAGCAAATATCTATTGCTTAGTGAGGGCTAAAAATCATCAAGAAGGGCGTTTGCGGATTCAAAATAGCTTAGAAAAATATTCACTATGGGAGGAAAAGCAAAGTCATAGGATTATCCCTCTTATTGGTGATTTAGCTCAACCATTTTTAGGTCTTTCCCAAGCTCAATTTCAAATTTTGGCAGCAAAAATTGATTCTATTTATCATAATGGAGGATTAGTAAACTTTATTTATCCATATTCTGCACTTAAAACTGCTAACGTACTTGGTACCCAAGAAGTTTTAAGATTGGCTAGTCAAATAAAGCTCAAACCAGTGCATTTTGTCTCGACTATTGGTGTGTTTTCACCATCTGCTTACCCTGATGCAGTTATTCTAGAACAGGAAGCAGAGCATACACACGGGCTATATGGTTACACTCAAAGCAAATGGGTTGCCGAAAAATTAGTAAATATTGCTCATGAAAGAGGTATTCCCACAGCTATATACCGCCCTACTTGGATAGAAGGACATAGCGAAACTGGGATTTGTAACCAGCCTGGCTTTTTACGCTGCCTAATTAAAGGCTGCATTCAACTAGGTTTAGCACCCGATTGGAATATGCCAGTCGATATTGTTCCCGTTGATTATATCAGCAGTGCTATCACTCATTTATCCAGACAAAAATTTCTGAACAATAGAATATTTCACATCTCTAATCCGCAATCGATTTCTTGGCAAGAACTTGTTAATTGGATACAGCACTTTGGTTATTCAATCCAACTAATTCCCTTGGAAGACTGGTTATCGAAAGTAATGTTTTTAGTTCCAAATCTGCCAGAAAATGCTCTTTATCCTTTCCTTAGCTTCTTATCTGAAAAAGTTACAGAACAGCAAAAAACTGTTCCTGAAACTTACTTTCAATCCCAAGCTTTAGCATTAGATTGTCAAAATACATTGAACGGATTGGCAGGTACTAATATTAGTTGTCCACCTGTTAACAACAAATTATTGAAAACTTACTTCTCGTACTTTATTAGTAATGGGTTTTTAGAACCCCCTCTCCTTAATTAACTGCTAGATTCAATACCTTGGCCAATTTACGAGCCTGAGTTGATAACGCTTTCACTATTACTCGCTGTTTTCTGACTGGAGTTTAGACTAAAAGCAGGCGATCCTTAACAAAGGAGTGTACGTGTCGTTAGTATAAAATTTTTGGAAGGAGAATCTGCGCTTAACACAGACCCCCAACGCCTGTAGATGAGAGAAGAACCACCAACTCTCACCTGCCAATATGAAACACATTGCTTGAGGGTACTTAGCTGTCAAATAAGCACGGTTAAGCTTCCCCAGCATCTCCAAAAATTTCTGCACCGACTCCTCCAGCCCACTAGAACACACTCGTGTAATGCGTAAACGCGTAGCGGCTGGTCTTTGGACATCGCTCAGAGACTACATCTGCTGACATTCGGCAAGTAGATAATTGCAAGACTTTAGGTGTTGCAATTCAATAGTTTACCATGCGTAAGACATTAAAATAAAACGGTTTTGGTGAGAGTCCATGAGATTGCTTCCTTCGTCGCAATTATGGGGTACTATTTTTGAATGCAGTTTAGTATTAGACCCACTTTTTGTATGAAAATAAATCTATGAATAGAACGTTATACTATCATCAGCAATCAAACTTTTCTCGGAAAATCCGAATATTGTTAGTAGAGAAAAATTTAGATTGTGAACTCAAAGAAATTAATTTAGCCAAGAAACCCCCTGAATTCCTTAAAATTTCTCCTATTGGTCAAGTCCCTGTGTTTGTAGATGAAGATGGCACGGCAATTTGGGACTCTACATTGATTGCAGAGTATCTAGACGAAACTTATCCACAGCCTAGCTTTTACCCAAGCGCTCCTCACATACGGCTTGAGTGCCGTAAATGGGAACAACTAGCAGATACTTTAGGCGACAATATTATAAGTTTATGGGTACTAGATTTTATGGGTGATCTAGCTCCTGCTTATTATCGAAAAAAATATGAAACATTAATTAATCGCCTTTTACCAATCTTTGATGAACAACTGCGTTCGGCTAAATATTTGTTAGAGGGTGAAACATGGACAGCAGCAGATGTGGCAGCGTTATGTTCCCTCGGTTACTACAGCTTTCGCTTAAATGAAGACTGGCTTCTTCAGTATCCTTATTTGAGAAGCTGGTTTAATAGATTACACGAGCGTGAATCAGTCAAGTCAACTATTCCAAAAAAGTAAGGATTCAGGTCTAATATTGGGGAAGCAAAGAAGGGCGAGACAGACAATTATTAGAGTCAGCAATTAGAGCTTGTGCAAAAAAATCAATTACAGACTACCTTGACGGCGGCAAGTCTGCACCACCGTCAACAAATTGGCAGTGTGTTGAAACCGCTCCATCGAAGGGGAACCACCACTCACCTTACGTTTTGTCACAGCCAAACGCAGCGATCGCGATGCATGTCCGAAGGACTCTTGTGACTTGAAGAAGATTTTGGACAGGTTGTCCAAGTTTACCTGACAAAAACGTCCAAAAAATAACATAAAGGAAAGCTAAACGGCTCAAACTATCTCTCTGTATACAAGATAAAGGTTTTGCTCCCTAGCGATGCTTACGGGGGTAAATATAGCGAAGCTGTCATCAGGGGCAAGATAGACTGAAAACTATTACGTATCGGCTCAATAAGTAGGGGGAGGAGAAAAAATAAAGTCAGCGAGGGACAAGCAATATAATAAAATATGATACATGACGCAAAAGCTAGATTCGAGGAAAAAATCGGGAGAAGAAATACTGCAAACCATAGAGCCAAAAGGGATTGCAGACGAATCAGCGCGTCGAACAGTATTTTAACTCTTGACAATCCTGAACTCCAAGGCAAGGGCGGTAGCTGGGCGATTGTCACCGCAGTTAATGACTTCAGTTGCACCGTGAGAACTTAGGGTAGAGAACTGACGGTTGGGTCGAAGCATCTCAAGTCTTACGATTACTGACTTATTGGTTGTCAGCATTTCTTAGCATTTCCGTTATGTTCAATCCTGAAAATATTGAAGAAGAATTCAGCTATTCTGAATGGGCTAAACCTTAGCTATCCGCTAACAGGAGTCAGCAATACAGCAACGCCTGGATCGTCTGGTTCTTTGGGCCTTGCATATGGTAAACCATCTTGACGCGTTGGTACATTGCTAGAGATGATGATATTCTTTGCCCCCAATAGCCGAAGCTCGTTAAGTAGGTCATTTCGTGCAGTTGAGAAATTAACCTCAAATCGCGCAGCTTCTCGCTTAGATTGTGGCGTTCTGGGGTAGATGCTTGTCCAAGTCAGGGGATATGAGATGTTTTCAGTCATTGATTATTGTGATCCTCCCAATCACTAATCCTCTACTCAAGCCTGAGAAATAGCAACTATAGCTGAGGTGCGAAGCTTCCCCCCTCAGTTTTGCTCCAACTACAATAGAAATGGTTGATAAACTAATCTCAGTTGCACTTGACTTAATAAATCCTCAACATTTAAGAAACTGGTTTGCTAGTTGCTGCTACTGTACCTCATAACAGCCGTAAATGCTGTATTGAAATACGGCGACATATCGCAACCCGAATTGATACCTCAGAAAAACTATCTAGGGGAAGGGTTTGTAGAATCACTAGCCAAAATTAAACGGGTAATTCTGGGATTCTAGTGAGGCAGTCGGAGTCTTCTCTGCGAGACGCTCCGCGAAGGCGGCTTCCGTCGAGTCCGAACTGCCGTTAGCGTAGCGGTAGCGACGTAGGAGCGTCACCCAAAGGGTAAAAATATAGTGTCACTATGCTGTCAGAGGAATTAGAAGAACTGAGTGAAAGTGATGAAGGTGCTCTATATGCGTCAGATACAGCACTTCCCAAGGATTTAGCAGAGGTTTTGCAACAAGAATTACAATGCAGAGAAGAAACTTTACTCGTCAGAAAAAAGATTTTTACTTTTTTGTGAGTTGGACTTTTCACGCCACAGGAGTAGCGATCGCTAAGTGGTGTTTAGTCATTGGTGGTAGTGGTGCTTTGTGGACAGCTGCAACACTGTGCTTCACCGTTGCATTTGTCCCAACCTCGTTTTTAATTTATCGAACTTATTTCCATACTGCTAGTGATTGGCAAGCCGCAAGTTAAAAGTCTTTCGTATTTTCAGCGAGCGATACCGCAATCGCAGAAAACGTTTTGCATTACGTTGTCACTTAATTGCGGGCATTTATAATCATGACCTACAAAATGCTAGTTAAGTTTTTAATAATTTTAACCCTTTAATATACCACAAAACTTTTTTGCAAGAGGTCTATTGAGGGCTTTGGCGAAGAGGAAGGGTGCGATCGCTGTTTCTGTTTTTCCAGACCCTGTTGGTGCGCGGAGGAGGATGTCTTGGCGGTTGAGGAGTTTAGCGATCGCTTCTCGTTGAAAGTTGCGCGGGGCGAAGGTAGTGAGGGTTTGAAAATATTCATTAATCATAACTGATAAAATGAATTAGGATGATTTTGATATTAGTTAGTAATCAGTTGTAAATTTGGAGACTTATACTAAGTTTTTGCTGAATACTGATTATCATTAACTCCTTACTGATTCTGCGAGGAATTATGCTGCTAACTGAACATCGCGCTGACCGAGTGGTTCTTTACAATATCAGTTGGCAAAAGTTTGAGAATTTATTAGTAGACTTAGGTGAAAGCCGTTCAGCTAGGGTAGCTTATGATGATGGCACATTAGAGATTATGACACCGTTACCAGAACACGAATATTACAAAGAAATAATTGGTGACATCATCAAAGATACGGCTGATGTTTTGGAGCTAGATTATGAGTGTTATGGCTCAACTACCTGGAAACGAGAACTAAAAAGGGCTGGAATTGAATCTGATAATTGTTTTTATTTTCAAAATGAAGCCTTAATTCGAGGTAAACTCAAGTTTGATTTAAATCAAGACCCACCTCCAGATTTAGCTTTAGAAATTGATGTTACCAGTAAATCTTTAGATCGCTTTTCCATCTATGCACGGTTAGGTGTACCTGAAATTTGGTCTTATGACTCTGGAGAAATCAAAATTTACCAGTTGCAAGGTGAGGAATATCTTGAAAGAGAAACAAGTTTAGTGTTTCCTAATCTGAATATTCAAGAAATTCCCTCACTAATTGAAAGATACCGTATGGTAGGAAGACGGGTTTTTCGGCAAGCCATTAGGGAGTGGGTAAGGGGAGCATCCACTTTTGGAAGAAACACCCAATCAGACAGCAAGTAAACCATTAAGATAAGAACGCCACGACACTTTTAAAGAAATTACTTATCAGCAAGTACAACGTTTGATTCAACGTGAAATTAAACAACCTCAACAGCAAGATTTATTAAAAGTCCTTGGCAAGCGTCCGTTTCCGGGCGCTTACTATCAAGCACGTATCCGATATCAACATAACGAACACAGAGATAACAATTTAGTCATGCGTTTACGAGCATGGCTTCCAAAAGTTGAAGTTTTAACACCTTGGGATTTACGGCAAAGCTTTGCTGCTGATGCCGCTACTCAATTTATGCTTTATCACAATTGACGCAATTATGAATTCATTAAAACTGACTGAACGATTTGAATCGGCTTTAGTCTACGCAACTCGTCTTCATGCTAATCAAACACGCAAAATTAGCGGCATTCCTTACATTTCACATTTGTTAAGTGTAACGGCTTTAGTTTTAGAAGCTGGAGGTACGGAAGAAGAAGCGATCGCTGCTCTTTTGCATGATGCAATCGAAGATCAAGGCGGCAAACCCATTTGTGACGACATTCGTCAACTCTTTGGTGAAACAGTTTTAGCTATTATCGATGGCTGTACTGAGTGGGACACACCTCCTAAACCTCCCTGGCAAGAACGTAAGCTGCGTTACCTCAATAATCTCCGTTCTGCTTCACCTTCTGTACGCTTGGTTTCTCTGGCTGACAAACTGCATAATTCCAGATCGCTTTTAGCTGATTGGCAACAATATGGAGATGTCATCTGGACTAATTTTAGTGCCGGTCGAGAAAAAACTTTATGGTTTTACCAATCATTAGTTCAGGTTTACCAACAGACCGGCTCTGATTGGATGACACAAGAAATCGAAAGAGTTGTTAATCAATTGTGCCAGAAAAATCCTGCTTAATCTTTAGATTTTTAATCCCCTTGCGGGGTAATGGGCTTTGGAAACGTGACAGAGATGGCGATCGCACTTCTCAAACTCACGTTTCAGTCCCCGTGAGGGGATTTGGTTAGTGGAAACCGCTCGGTGCTGAAACTGTTACAGAGCAGGCTTCCTGGGAAGCATTTTGGCGAACCTCAAAAATAGGTCGATTTCAGCCGCTCTTATTGCGACTAATTTTCAACTTTCCTTAGCACTGAAACTGTGAAACTATTTACTTGTCAAGGTTATGGCGATTTTGGCAGAACCTCAGGGTTTTTGACCCCGCTTCGACTTGCCAAACATCAAACTGATTACATAATCATAAGATGTGTATTTATTATTGTCTATGAGTTTGCGGAGATTTAATCTCCAAGCCCGTATTCTCGCTCAATCAAACCCAACAGCTTCTCCTCCACCTCCGTCAAATACGGTCGCTTCAACTCCCCCAAATGCTTCAGCACAGCACTTGGGGCATCTTCCAAGTTCTCGCTTTCCCATAGCCTATGAATGCGATCGCTGATAGCTTGCATCTGCGTGTAAAAATTTTCCACCTGTATAAACTACGGCGGCGGGTTCCAAGTTGATTTCATCCTTTAAGCGATCTACAGCTTGTCGCTGCTCATTCAATGCCAAATCATCAATTTCGTAGAACAAACATTGGCATTGACTAACGTGCTGATTGCTGATTCCCTTGTCTGGTTGGTTGGGGTAAAAGCTGACTGTAGCACCAAGGACATTTTAAATGCCAATGCCCAACCATCAGCATAGCGTTTAGGTGTCAGTCGCCAGCAGGTATTGCCTTGTTTGTCTCGACCTCCGTAAGTACAGCAGTAGAGTTGAAATCCTTGCTGGGTGATTTTACCGCAGAGAATGTAGTGGCGATCGCTCAAATGTTGGTTAAGTTGTGTAAGAATAAACTCTGCTTTTTGGTTAGCTCTGTCAATATCAATACTGGTGGCATTAAACAGATAGTACAAACGAGCCGATTCTGGCCCCTGACGCACTTCACCCGCAGTTGTAGATAGCCAACGTACAACCTGACTAAGTGAGACAGCATCCAGTGGCAACCATTGTTCACCACCATAACAACGAGCCAAATAAACCAAAATTGCCTGTGCGTCTTTTATAATTGTGTCGCCATCCACTAATACGGGAACTTGACCGAAGGGATTAAGCGACTGAAATTCAGAGGCTTTGTGTTCCCCCTTCAGCAAATCGACCTTAATCCATTCATGTTCAATGCCCAATAGTGATAGCAAGAGCTTGACCTTATAGCTGTTACCAGAGAGTTCGTGACCATAAAAGCCCTAAATAATGCAGCAATGCCGTTGACGATAAAGCCATT
Organism: Nostoc sp. CHAB 5834; assembly: GCA_020829485.1. The sequence continues at coordinate 18,282 of JAIVFU010000078.1, forward strand.
ACTACCATTAAGGTCAAGAAGATTGAATGATGAATTAGACATGGTTTTATGAAAAAAGCTTTATGCCCAATAATTTTGTAACCAAGTTTATCAATATTAAAGTAATATAACATACAATTAATTAAAGAATTTTATACGGATAATTACTGATGATTTTCCCAATTAAACAACGTCGTTGGCTATATATTAGTTTGAGTATCTTGAGTTTGTGTTTGGCAATAACCATTACACCTGCTAGAGCATCTCTGCAAATACCAACAACTTCTACCCTGAATGTGTCAGTATCCACTTCCCAGCCTAGTAATTGGCTAGAACAGGGACGAAAACTCTACCATTCAGGACGCTTTGCAGAAGCAGTGACGATTTGGCAAAAGGCAGCACAACAGTATCATACCCAAGGCGATCGCCTTAACGAAGCTCTAAGTTTAAGTTACCTGTCACTGACACAACAGGAGCTTAATCAATGGCAAGCAGCCCAACAGTCTATTGAGCAAAGTCTGAAACTGTTGCAAACCTCTATTCCCTCTGCTGATGCAATTCTCTGGGCACAAGCACTCAATACCCAAGCAAATTTGCAATTGCACACTGGCAAAGCCGAAACCGCCCTCGAAAGTTGGCAAAAAGCTCAAAAATTTTATGAGCAAGCAGGCGACACAATGGGAAGCCTGGGTAGTCAAATCAACCAGGCACAAGCTTTACAAACTTTAGGATTTTATCGCCGTTCTAAACAACAGTTAGAGGCACTGACTCAAAAACTCCAAGGGATGCCGGATAATGAAATCAAAGTTAGTGGACTGCGATCGCTTGGTTTAGCCTTGCAAATAATTGGCGACTCTGGTAAAAGTCAAGAGATTTTAGAGCAAAGTTTAGCGATCGCACAGAAAATTGCAACGAAACCCCATTTGAGTTCTATCCTTATAAGCTTGGGTCAAACTGCCGTTGACTTGCAAGATCCAGAAGCCGCATTAGATTACTTTGAACAGGCTCAACTCTTAACAACTAACCCAAGCGATCAATTACAAGCGCGTTTAGCTCAGTTCAAACTTTTCCTCAATTACGACAAACTGGAGTTTGTTAACCCACTCGCACCTCAACTACTCCAACAACTCCGGGAACTGCCCCCCAGTCACACCTCACTCTACGCAGCGATCAATTTTGTTGCCACTCTCAACCATCAGTCAAATTCTGACCAAATCCTACCGCTGAAGGATTTGGCGCAACTGATGGCAGTCACAGTCAAATCTGCACAGCAAATTCAGGATACTCAAGCCGAAGCTCATGCACTAAATCAGTGGGGAAAACTCTATCAGCGTACACAGCAGTTCTCTGAAGCACAAGAGTTAACCCAGAAATCCCTCAACATTGCCCGCCAACTCCAAGCTAACGATATCATTGCTCAATCTGCTTGGCAGGTGGGACAGTTGTATAAACAACAAGGCGATCGCTCAAAAGCGATTACCGCATATACAGAAGCAGTCAACGCTTTAAAGGCACTGCGGGGAGATTTGGTGGCTATCAACCCTGATGTCCAGTTCTCTTTTCGCACCAGTGTGGAGCCTGTCTACCGGGAACTGGTTGATTTACTTCTAGAGAATCAACCTAGCCAAGCAGAACTAATCCAAGCTCGTGAATTGATTGAGGCACTCCAAATTGCAGAACTCGATAACTTTTTTCGGGAAGCCTGTTTAGATAGAACTCAACAAATTGATCGGGTTGATCCCACTGCAACCGTCATTTATCCGATTATCCTGCCAGATCGCTTAACAGTAATTCTCTCCAAAGCAGGACAACCACTCCGTTCCTATGTCACTCACAAACCTCAAGCGGAAATTGAGCAGACTCTAGACAATTTTTTGGTTGCTCTTAACCCTGTTTCCGATTCCAAAGATCGGGATCGATTGTCGCAACAGATTTATGGTTGGTTGATTCGTCCAGAGGAAGCAGATAAAGCATTTATTGATACCAAGACATTGGTGTTTGTTTTGGATGGTCGATTGCGAAATATTCCCATAGCAGCTCTTTTTGACGGTAAGCAATATCTGATTGAGAAGTATGCTGTAGCGCTCTCACCAGGATTGCAACTGATGGCGACGCGATCGCAAAACCACATCAGTGCGATCGTTGGTGGTATTAGCCAATCTCGCGCTGGCTTTAGTGCTTTGCCTGCTGTGGAATCAGAGGTGAAACAAATCTCCAAGGCGGTATCTTCTAGGGTGTTACTGAATCAGGAATTCACCAGTCAAGCCCTTGCTGAACGTGTGAAATCTAGTAGTGCAGGTATTGTCCACTTAGCAACCCACGGACAGTTTAGTTCCCGCCTCGAAGACACTTTCTTGCTCACTTGGGATGGACAAGTCAATGTTAAAGAATTATCTGAACTCCTGAAAAATCGCGGTAGCGATCCATCAAAAGCCATCGAGTTGCTGGTACTAAGTGCCTGCGATACTGCCACAGGCGACGATCGCGCTGTCCTGGGACTGGCGGGCTTGGCTGTCAAATCCGGCGCACGCTCAACTATCGCCACCCTATGGCCCGTCAAAGATCGGGCAGCCGCGATGCTCATGACTCGCTTCTATGACCAACTGCGACAACCCAAAATCACTAAAGCCGAAGCACTAAGACAAGCACAAATTAGCCTAATTCGCCAAACTGATTTCCACGAACCGTTCTTTTGGTCTGGCTTTGTTTTGATCGGCAACTGGATTTAACTAAGTAATACAACGGAGTCCATCGCAAATAATTTAGGCTATTTTTTACAGTCTTTTAGCTCAAGCTCGCCTATACTGCTAATAGAAGTTCTCTGACTTTACTGTTACTTAGACTTATTCTCTGAGCTTCTGAACATAGTCGAAAGAAACATATTTTGTTTGTATCACATTGCAATGACATAAGGAAAAACATCATGAAACGTCGATATTTAGCTAGTACATTGAGCGTCATCGCTCTGATCGCTAGCACTACATGGACTACTGCCCATGCTGTTACATTTACCCCACCCCCCAACAGTAGCTCTCCTAGACAATCAACTGGAGGAGCTTCTCGCGGTAGTATGTTTACCCCTGCTGTCGGCAAAGGTGCGCCCAGACAGGCAACTGGAGGAGCTTCTCGCGGTAGTATGTTTACCCCTGCTGTCGGCAAAGGTACGCCCAGACAGGCAACTGGAGGAGCTTCTCGCGGCAAGCTGTTTACACCTGCCCCTGGCAAAGGCGCTCCCCAACAAGCAAGTGCGGGTGCTTCTCGTGTTGGTACTTACTACTTGAATTCATCGATTACAAGTACAACGCAACCAGCAGCGCTAATCGCCCTCTTGCCCCAAAATTTCTATGGCACAACAGTATCTGAACGTCCCACAATCTTGGTGTATCTCCCAACTTCCAATGCCGAAGAAGCGGTGTTCAGCCTCAAAGATGAAGCTGGCAATATGCAACATCAGATGAACATTTCGGTTGCAGGGAAAACTGGAGTAATCGCGATCGAATTACCAGCCAATGCACCCGCTTTAGCCGTTGGTAAAAACTATCAATGGTTCCTAGCACTGAAAGTAGATGGGCAACTCAGTCCAAGTACGCCTTACGTCGATGGTTGGATTCAGCGTATCCAGCCTAGCGCTGAGTTGGCAACAGCAATCCAAGAGCAAGATGCTTTGAAGCGGGCTACTATTTTGGGTAAAAATGGTGTTTGGTATGACTGTGTGGCAACACTTGCATCGGTATACACCGCTCAACCTAACAATGCAACTCTCCGCAAACAATGGGAAGAACTTCTATCCTCAGTGAGTTTAAAGGAGATTGTAACAGCGAACTTATTAGCATCTACTAACTAATACCAGTTTGGGCATTGGGCATGAGAAGAGACAAGGTAGACAAAGAAGAAACTTGTTCCATAATTCCCCCTTGTTCCCTTTGTTCCCCTCTGCTTACTTCCACCCAGTCCCCATTACCTCTTATCCCCAGAGGGAACCCTACCTTCCCCAATCCCCATTGTATGACACAAATATGTGGCGCAGATTCCAGGCTTTTATCCAACGCACTCGCAGCGTTTTGATTATCACTCCCAGCGTTGCCTTGACGGTTATAGTTGGGCAATCGTTGGGACTTTTCAATTTACCGGAATGGAAAATTCGCGACGAATGGGTTCGTCAGCGATCTTCAGAGGCGATGCCTATGGCGGGCTACGCCTACGCAGATGAGATTGTGATTGTTACAATTGATGAGCGCGATATCCAATCGGTGCGTAAATGGCCAGTTCCAGACTGGGCGCTGGCACGATTACTAGAAAAAATCCGAGCGCAGCAGCCGAGAGCCATTGGCTTGGATCTCTATCGAGATTTACCGGAAGGAAGTGGACACGAGCAACTTGTTCAAGTATTTCGCAACACTCCCAATTTAATCGGAGTTGAGAAAATTACCGGAGAACGCGTCAATCCCCCACCGGAATTGAAAAAACAGGATCGGGTAGGATTAGCAGATTTAGTCTTGGATGGCGATCGCTTTGTACGTCGTGCCCTCTTGACAGCTGAAGATGCCAAAGAGAAAAACACCATTAAAGCCGGACTGGCAACCCTTGTAGCCCTAAAGTACCTCGAAGCTGAAAAAATTAGCTTAGAAAGCATTGACCCCCAAAAACAAAAGTTTCAGTTGGGTAAAGAAATTTACTTACCACTGCAAAATCAAGAAGCAGGTTATACCGATGCCGATTTAGGAGGCTATCAAATTCTGCTCAATTGGCATGGTTCAGAAACCGCATTTCAGACAGTTGCGATGCGCGATGTGTTAGCAGGGAAAATTCCCTTAGATTTGATGCGCGATCGCATGGTATTTATTGGATCAATCGCCTCCAGTACCAATGATTTCTTCAGCACACCCTTCTCTTCCTGGATCTCTGCTCAAAAACCGACTCCAGGTGTGGTTGTTCATGCCAATATTGCTCTTCAACTAGTACGAGGAGCAAAAACAGGAAATGCCAGTCTGCACGGTGTTTCTGGCATTTTTCTGTCGTTGTGGATTGTTTTGTCGTCTGTCATTGGTTCTACGGGCAGTTGGTTGTTATCCAGTAGCAAGCTGCGGATTCCCGGCGGCAAAATTCTTTGGGCAACTGTAGGCATCAGTGGAGCCTGTATATGGGGTGGCTATGGGATGTTTTTGTATGGTGTTTTAATTCCGGTAACACCCACTTTAGCCGCGTTTATCGGTAGTGTGATTGCAACAACTAATGCCTATAAACAGAGGAAGTTAGAAGAAACAAATCGTCAACTGGAAATTGCCAACAGTCAACTATTGGATTATTCCAAAACCCTAGAGACAAAAGTCGAAGAACGCACTCATGAATTAGTGGAGGCAAAGCAAGCTGCCGATGCTGCTAATCAGGCCAAGAGTGAGTTTCTTGCCAACATGAGCCACGAACTACGTACACCTCTCAATGGCATCCTTGGTTTTGCCCAGGTACTAGAAAGGTCGCCAAACATGACAGCTAAAAACCTAGAAGGAGTCAGCATTATCTATCAATGCGGCTCGCACCTTTTGATGCTGATAAATGACATTCTCGATCTCTCGAAGATAGAAGCGAGGAAATTGGATTTGGTTGTCACTAGTGTGCATCTACCCAGCTTCTTACATGGTGTAACTGAGATTTGTGGTATCCGGGCTGAACAGAAAGGGATTAGATTTAATATCATAATTAGCGATCGCCTACCACTTGCCGTTGAAGTTGATGAAAAACGGCTGCGGCAAGTGTTAATTAACTTACTGGGCAACGCGATCAAATTTACAGATAGTGGTAGCGTAACCTTTAAAGTGGAAGTCATTAGTCAAGAATCTAAACAAACGACGCTACGTGCTTCACTTGGGGAGACCCCAAGACCGCAGTGGCTCACCAATGACAATGGACAAATGATACATCAAAAGATTCGTTTTCAAATTGAAGATACGGGTATTGGGATGTCACCAGACCAACTTGAGAAAATCTTTTTGCCCTTTGAGCAAGTGGGTGAAGCAGGGCAACGATCTGAAGGTACTGGCTTGGGATTGGCGATTAGCCAAAGAATTGCGACATTGATGGGCAGCCAAATTCAGGTGCAGAGCCACCTGGGTGAAGGAAGTCTGTTTTGGCTGGATTTGACAGTATCAGTACCACTCGCTCATGACTGGCGTGGAGGAGCGATGCCTAAGACTGATTACACCCCAACTCCCCAGAAAATTACCGGGATTCAGGGTAGTGCGCCTCAGATTCTGATTGTTGATGACGATGGCAACCACTGTTCTATGTTAACCAGTCTGCTGCAAGAAATTGGCTGTCAAACCCTAGAAGCGACCGATGGCAAACATGGGCTACAGATGGCAATTGAACACAATCCAGATGTGATTCTGCTTGATTTAGCCATGCCGAATATGGATGGTTTTGAGCTAATGGTTCACCTGCAAGGGAATCCCCAAACCTGTTCTATTCCCATTATCGTCTCTAGTGCCAGCGTTTTTGAGGAAAATCGCCAGCGGAGTTTAGAGGCAGGGGCAACAGCCTTTCTAGCCAAACCTCTCCAGATTGAGGAACTACTCAATAGACTGCGATCGCTGTTGGGGGTGGAATGGATATATGCCGAATCTTCGCCTCCCAAAGGCGAGCAGATCGCTGGTAGTGAATGGGTTCTACCATCCCAAGAAGTTTTGCAACAACTTTATCATTTAGCAATGATGGGAGATATCTCGGCGATTGAGGGAATGTTAAGAGAACTAATTGAGCAAAATAGTCAGCTAGCTCCCTTCGCGGCAGAATTAAGCAAACTCACTGCCAATTTCCAAACCGGAAAAATCCGTAAGTTACTCAAATCATTTGTTACAACGGAGTTACATCCATGATCGCTGTTCCTATCTCGAAACCCATACATATTCTATTAGTGGATGACAATCCAAACAATCTCAAGGTGCTATCTGAAGCGATTCACAGGTGTGGCTGGAAAGCCCTGATGGCAACAGATGGGGAGTCAGCGATCGAACAAACAGAATATGCTCATCCCGATCTCATACTCTTGGATGTAATGATGGCAGGTATTGATGGATTTGAAACTTGTCGGAGACTGAAAACCAATCCCATCACTGAGAATATTCCGGTGATTTTCATGACTGCCCTATCCGATTCTACAGACAAGGTGGCTGGGCTGGAAATAGGTGCGGTTGACTATATTACCAAACCTTTTCAACATGAAGAAGTCATTGCCCGTTTAAAGTTACACCTCAAAATTTCCCATCTCACCCGCGCATTAGAAGAACGTGTGCAAGAACGTACCGCGGAGTTAACTCAATCTTTACAAGAGTTACAGCAAACCCAACTACAAATGATCCAGAGTGAAAAAATGTCCACTTTAGGACAGATGGTTGCAGGTATTGGTCATGAGATTAATAATCCGGTTGGTTTTGTTGGCGGAAATTTATCTTATATTGAAGAACATGTGAATAATCTGCTTCGCCTGGTGAGCCTGCAACAGGAGAAGCTAACGCAGCCAGACTCGGAAATTCAAGAGCTTCTTGAAGAAATTGACTTGGAGTATCTGGCAGAGGATCTGCCGAAACTACTGGCATCAATGCACCAAGGCATTACCCGTCTGAAAGATATCAGTCTCTCTCTGAGAACTTTTACTCGCGCAGATATTTCATCTCAGGTAAAGTTTCAGATTCACGAAGGAATCGATAGCACCATAATGCTGTTGAAACATCGACTCAAAGGCAATGGCGATCGCACTAAAATCCAGGTTATCACACAATACGGTGAGTTACCTCCAATCAATTGCTATCCCGGACAACTGAACCAGGTGTTCATGAATATCATCGCCAATGCCATTGATGCATTTGATGAACTCCATCAAAACAATTCCAATCAAAATATTGCTGCTGGCCCGAGCATAATCACCATTACCACATCGCTCGATCCTCAACAACAAACTGTCACAATTTGTATCCAAGATAATGGCCCCGGTATGCTTACTGAGGTGCAATCTCGAATTTTTGAGCAATCTTTCACAACCAAGGCTGTGGGCAAGGGAACCGGGCTGGGATTAGCGATTAGCTACCAAATTATTGTTGAAAAACACAACGGACAAGTCAACTGCTTGTCAATACCTGGTGAGGGGACAAAATTTATTATTACTCTGCCAATGTAACTGAATATACATGATTTTTATGTATACTTTAAACGGTTAAACTTGGACTTTTTGAAAAGTCTGAAAATTCAGAGACAACAAGCTATCTAGCTTTTCCTGTTTATCAGTATTAGCAGTGTCAATACAGTTAGATATTGCTGCCTTCAGAGTAGCTCAAGTCTGCCCCAGTTAAAACCGCGTATCCCAAGTCTGTGCGTTGATTGGAACTGGGACGTAAGTCTGCTTGAATTAGTAGAGAACCAGAGAGTTTTGCACCATTTAAATTAGCACCACATAAACTAGTTTTGATTAAGTTGGCTTTGTCTAGGCATGTCTGAACCAGCTTTGCACCACTCAAATCAGCCTTACGAAGAATGGCGCAATACAAGTCTGCTTCACTTAGGTCTATTCCCCAGAGAATCGCTTCACTCATGTTTGCGAGAGGCAAACATGCTTTGTTGAAGTTGGCTTTGCCAAGTCGTGTCTAATTAGCCAAGAAATGGCTTATGAATGGTTATTGCAGTTGATGGAGATTCTTGATTTAGTTCATCGGTCTGGTTTCTTCCACAGAGATATCAAACCAGAAAACATTGTTCACCAACCCGATGGGAATTTAGCACTTGTTGACTTTAGTGGAGCAAGACAGCTTAGTAGAACCTACTTTGCGAAAGTTAGTACAAGTGGAGGAACTACTACAGGATTCGGTAATGGTTACGAAATAACTGCTGTTAGGACAGCTTGTTAATTTCCCTTAGAGCAAATTCATGGACAAGCTGTACCACAGTCAGACTTTTACGCTTTAGGTAGAACTTTTGTTTACTTAGTCACAGGTATTTCTTTAATTGAAATCAAAAAGGAAATGCCTGGGTAGGAAGACCCACCCGTATGGCGAGGAGCAAACTTAAATTTTATCCAAATAGAACACCACAACTAATCGGATAAACCAATGTCACCCATAGAGATACTACAAGAATTCAACTCGTGCTACGTAAAGATTCAGCCGATTGCCCAAAATGAAAACTGGCTTTTGGTCAGAAGTCAGAATTTAAAAGCAGTTCACGACAAGAATTACGTAAACAACTGCAAACTTCTTAATTGGCAATTGTTTCCGCTTTTCTTAGTACCATTTGTCTTTAGCCTACAGTGACTTCTAGCGTATAAGAACCAGGATTAAAAGAGCCAGAACTGAAAGTTCCGCCATTTTGAGGGAAGTAATCAAAATCACTTACTGAAATAGAGTAAGTACCTGCCCCTAGTGAAGCGGTGATTGATGTAGAAGTACTGGAACTCTGTAAGTTCCCGGCACTATTAAATAGGCCGAGAACTGGAAAGAGACCGTTATAATTCGACGTGCTGATAGTCACAGTTCCTGGGTTACCTAAAGAAAATGTGAAAAAGTCGAAATCAGGATTGTTCCCTGGAAGTCTTGCCAGTTCAGCAGAGGTATTAACTTCTGAACCTGATGTTAAAGTACCTAGCTTCTCAGCAGTGGCTAGTGTGTTGTTTGTCCCTTGTCGAGCATCTTCTTTCTCGTAGAACAGGAAGTCGTCACTATCAAGCTTCAGAGGCGATGCTTGCACAACACCAACGAGTTCATCTACCTCTCCCCCTGAGTTGTCCAGAAATACCCTTGTATTGGCTCCCACAGTCTCCAAGCGATAGTCTGCCAGTGTTCCTTTGAGCTGGATTGTATCTTCGTTGGAGTTGAAGCCACTGATGGTAGCGTAGTCTGCCAAACCACTACTTCCACTGTTGTTATCGTCATAGAAGACATTAGTAGCATCTCCAAGTAAGAACTGATCTTCTCCAGGCCCTCCAGTTAGGGTATCAATCTCTCCTAATCCAGGAGAATCAGAACCGTTAGTATCAACGCCTATGAGGACATCATTTCCAGGCCCTCCAAGGAGAGTGTCATTGCCGACCCCGCCAAGGAGTCGGTCATCGCCTTCTCCTCCTTCTACTTGGTCATTGCCAGCCCCGCCAAACAGGCTGTCATTCCCCTCCTCGCCCAATACAAGGTCATTACCTTCCTGACCATCAAGAAAGTCATCGCTATCCCCACCAAGCAAGGTGTCATTGCCGCCTCTGCCAAAGAGGGTATCACTGCTGCCTCCTCCAATCAGGGAGTCGTTAAAACTAGAACCAAAGACTTGCTCGATATTGAACAGGTCATCATTCCCATCTCCCCCACTGGCAGTTCCAGTGCCAAGGTCAACGGTGACTCCCGCAGTGGCATTTAAATAATCAGTAGTATCAACACCAGTCCCACCAAAGAGTTGGTCATCCCCCCCTCCACCAAAGAGTTGGTCATCCCCGTCTCCACCAAGCAGAATGTCATTGCCACTGCCGCCTAGCAGGGTATCATTGCCTTCTCTACTAATGAGAGTGTCACTCCCATCCTCACCTTGGAGTTGGTCATTGCCAGCCCCACCAAGCAGGATGTCAATGCCGCTACCGCCTAGCAGGGAGTCATTGCCGTTCCCGCCATTGATAAAGTCGTCGTTAGTCCCGCCAAGGAGGGTGTCATTGCCGTTATCGCCAAAGAGGCGGTCATTACCAGCCCCACCATTTACAGAGTCATTCCCGTTCCCACCACTGAGGAAGAAGTCATTGCCAGCTCCGCCAAAGATGGTGTCATTGAACCTAGAACCAACGATTCTTTCAATCTCCAACAGGACATCATTCCTGCCCTGCCCTGTAGCGGTTCCAGTGGCAAGGTTAATCGTGACTCCGGCAGTGGCACTTAAATAATCAACAGTATCAACACCATCTCCACCCAAGAGTTGGTTATTGCCAGTCCCACCACGCAAGGTGTCATCGCCAGCCCCACCACGAACAATATCGTTGCCTTCCTCGCCATCAAGCACGTCATTGCCAACTCCACCATCAAGCAGGTCATTGCTACCTCTACCAAAGAGGGTGTCATTACCGCGCCCGCCAGTTAGGGAATCGTTGAAACCAGAACCAAAGACTTGTTCCATATTAAACAGGACATCATTCCCAGCCCCTCCACTGGCAGTTCCAGTCGCTAGGTTAACGGTGACACCAGCAGTGGTATTTGAATAGTCAGCAGTATCATTGCCAGTCCCACCCAAGATTTGGTCATCCCCGTCCCCTCCTTCGAGTCGGTCATTGCCAGCCCCGCCAAGGAGTCGGTCATCGCCAGCCTGACCAATCAAGCTGTCATTGCCATCCTCGCCATCAATCTGGTCATCGTCAGCCCCGCCATTGAGCGTGTCAACCCCTTCCCCGCCAAAGAGTTGGTCTTCACCGTCTTCTCCAGCGAGTCGGTCATTTCCGTTCCCGCCTTCGAGAAGGTCATTGCCAGATCCAGCAAGGAAAGCATCATTACCAAACCCACCAAGCAGGGTGTCGTCACCGCCTCTGCCAAGGAGTTGATCGTCATCCTCCTCGCCATCGAGAAAGTCATTGCCAGATCCACCAAGGAGAACATCATCGCCGAACCCACCAAGCAGGGTGTTCTCGCCCTCCTCACCATTGAGAAGGTCATTGCCGTCCTCGCCATTAAGCGAGTCATTGCCAGCCCCACCCAAGAGGTCATCATTGCCGCCCCGACCAAAGAGGTTATCATCACCGCCCTGACCAAGGATAGCGTCATTCTCAAAGGTGCCAATTAGAGTGTTATTCCTGTTGTCTCCAATAATGTCTGCCATATTAATCCCCTCGGTTATAAGTTTGATTCAGAGATATTCGCTGGCAAATGTGTCATCTATGAGTAGCCCTGCCAGCGGGGAGAAACCCTAGATAGGTAGTTCATAATACAATGTAGCATCTACTCAGACTGGTTTCGTAACCGCTCAATAATCCGGGGTAAATCGCTCAGTGACAAGGCTCAAATGGCGTAAACTCGTTCCTGAACTGGTAGTTCGCCCCGATTTATTGAGCGGATACCTGGTTTCTTGGTCTAGACACAATAAACTATTTTAAAAGCTCCTCGTCTTACATACAGTTAAATCCTACATTCCGCACCCTAACTGTCACAAAGGGGTTTTTACTGAATATTTTCTCGACAATGAGAGTAAAAAAATACTTCACTGGCTCGTATACTCATATTATTTACCTATCCTAAAATAATATTTTAGGCGTTGCATAAATGCGGGATGAATTAGCTAAATACAGGTATTTCTCTATACTTCAAATAATGAAGTAATAATCGAATTGAATGTTTAAGCATATCTACTGATTTGGAATAGCATAATGTTTTTCGA
>JAIVFU010000079.1 GCA_020829485.1 Nostoc sp. CHAB 5834
ATTGGTGGTATTCAAGCTAGAGGGGAAAAAGGAAACTACAGTACACAACGTATTAAATTTAGCTCTAACAGTTCTGGTTAACTTTTCGTTACATAGTTATGATTTTTCCTGCCGACTTACTTAATGTGCCAGTAAATAGTGAGTGACCAGGAATAGGGCCCCCATCCAGTGCAAGTTGTTCCCGTCGAGCAGAGGTAATCACTTTGCGACTGATCCGACTGCTAAGGTCTTTTTCGTAACGAACTGCATCCCGGAAGCTTTTCATCGCTTCACCCAAAGCGAAACCACTGTGGCAAGAATCGAGAATGACAAGGATGTGTCTTGCAGGAAGTCTGCTGATGGACTGAAGTAATGGATCAATTTGAATGTAATCACCCCAAACTTCCTTTGGCCCTCGTGCTTCTACTGGAACGATAAACCCAGTTTCTCCAATAACTCTGCCGCCTATTTTGTCAACACGGGTATGCCCATGCCCTGCAAAGAACAGCACTAAGTTATCATCTTCCTGTAACTCGTCACGAAGCTGATCTTCAATCAGAGATGTGATTGCTAACTTGGTTGCTGCTTCATTGATCAATGGAGATATCGGTGCCGAAAATCCCAGTTTATCAATAAGGGTTTGTTGTAGCCCGATCGCATCTTGCACTGCATTCTTGAGTTTTTGCCAGTGGACATACTCATTAATGCCAATTACCACAACAAGCGATCGCCCTTGCTCGACAGGTTCAATTTCAGTAACCATAGGTATAAGTTTGCGTTCGAGGTCAGAGTTTTCGTTTGTTGGCTTAGTCATAGTGCTGTGGTTGATTTGAATTAGAAGGTTGCTTTGGGATTCTTTAAAACAAGATGAAAGCGATCGCTCTCTACTTTACCAGCATCAAATAACTGTTGCTTTTATGGCTTTGATCCTGGAAGATTACTCAAGCTACGACTCGCAACATCAGCACTGAGCCCCCACAGAATCAGTCCTAAATAATCAGCAAAAGGTCTAGCACCGAAAGTCGTGCCATTCTCTATATAAAGAGAACTGATCCCCGCAGCCGATAAGCCAACAAGCAAAGTTAGAGATAGTAGCGGACGCACCACCCAGAAAGTTGCTTCAGCACGAACCTGATCGGACACACCAGAAAGATTAACCAAAAGCTGTTGGAGTTTACCTAATCGACTGGGTGTAGTCTTTGGTTCCCCAGTCGGTTGGTTTATGCGATCGCTTGCAACTGTAATCTCTTCTACCGATCGCTTATAGTCTTCAATACTGGAATTTCCTGCTCCTCTGGCACCAATTTTGTCTAAGTCCGAACTAATTTCCTCTAATACTTTTTTCGCATCGGCATCTTTTCCCTCAGCAATACGTAGCCGAGCTTGTTTAATTTTTCGGCTTTTGTTTATTCACTTCAGGCGCAGACTCTGTTTGTGCAAGGACTGGTGCTTGCAGTAGAATAAGAGGTAAAAGCATTGCAGGGAGCCATTGTTTCATCTATCTAACCTTCTCGTTAATACCAATGCAAGCTGTAAGTGTAGAGGTGCAGAGGCTTATTGTCAGACATCGCCCTTGCTGCACAGGTCAAGTTCTGTAAATGGGTTGAATAAGTGATGTTAGTATCACTTATTTCGTTGATTTATTCAATTATCAGTTTAGGTTATTACTTGAGGTCAACGTCAAAAGTCTTCATCAAGCGGCATTTGTTGGTTGAATTTGCCAAAGCCTGATCTCAAGATCATCGCCGCCACTAGCCAGAAAATTTCCATTTGGGCTAAAAGCGACAGCACGAACTTCACCCAAATGGCCAGCGAAGGTTTGAAGAATTGTTCCTATTTTTAAATCCCAAATCTTCACAGTATAATCCGCACTAGCACTAGCAATTTTTGTACCATCTGGACTAATAGCAACACACCAAACACGACCTGCATGACCTTCGAGGATGTGGGGTATCTTCTCTGTCCCAGTGGTTAAATTCCAAAGTTTGATTGCTCTATCTGCTCCGCCACTTACCAACGTTTGGCCATCAGGGCTAATTGCCAGCGATGAGACTTCACTGAGATGAGCATGGGCGATGATATGGAGTGGCTGATTAAAATTCTCATTTAATTGCCAAACTTTAATCGTGCTATTGACACTACCACTTACCAAAAATTGTCCATCTGGACTGAAACTCAGGGAAATAACTGGACTGCTATGTGCTTGAAACGTGCGTATCCATTCGCCAGTTTCCAAATGCCATAATGATACTTTGCCATGCTCTGCTCCAGTTGCAAAAATTGGACTTTGGGAATCTGGGCTAATAGGCAGAGAATGAACAAGGGTAATGGGCTTGGAAGATGCGCGGATGGTATAACGGCAGTCTCCGGTTTTTTTGGTTGTTAGTTGATTTTTATCCCAAGCTTTGACGTTACCATCTGCACTACAACTAAGCAATAGTTGTCCATCAGGGCTGATGCCAACGCCCTTAACTCTATCTCGATGACCTGTGAGTAAATGTAAAAGTTGCCCCGTTTCTACATCCCATAATCTGACTGTTTTATCGTTACTGCTACTTAATATTGTTTTGCTATCGGGACTGAAAGCCAGAGAACGAATCCAGTCTGAATGACCAATCAGGGGTTCAAGTTGAGTATTGTTAGACACCGGAGGATTTGCAGATGCAACAATAGTATTGAGGTTCTGTTTTTTCTTCAGTACGGGAATCAAGTGGTCGGGAGAGACTAGAGTTTGCCTATCTTCAGGAGACTGAATTGGGATCAGTTTACGGCTTTGAGGGGAGGGAGAAGAAAGCTCCATCTGAATTGAGTTGCACCCTAGCTCATAGGCATCTTCAACAGTTCTTCCAGCCCCAACGCTATCATAAAATCCTATGGAAAAGGCGATCGCTGCTTCATCCCCGATTTCGCGGCTCATGCCAATCACATAATTAATATGCTGGATAAGTGCATCTGCTTGGACTTCAGAGTAACAGGCGTTTAGCAGGATACACTCTACGTTGTCCGAGAATTGTTTAAATAGTTTTGAAAGTGCATCACTATTGACAAAATGCTCATTACCATGATCATCCTCTAACACTAATCCATCTTCTCCACTGCCATGTCCACAAAAATGAACAATTTGTGGTTTTATCTCCAGCATGGCGCGTCTCAAGTCAATGGGGCGGACTGCTCCCCGTACTTCGATGTCAAATTCATCGCGGTTTGGCGATCGCCTCAGTCCTTCTCGAATATCTCGGATCTCTCGATCGAGTTCGAGAACGGAGGTGCCTTTGGGATTGGATGCCAGAATCAGGATAGTTTTCATTATTTGGCCTACGCCTCCGCTCCATCAGTTGTTACAGGTATCGGAAGCAGCTCTGGATAGACTGGAATATAGGGCGAGCCTGCCTTGCTGAAGCGAATCGCCAATTTTCTTGCCAAGATAAAAATATCGGTGCAATAAATATTTAGATCGGAATTTTGAATTAGTTTTGTTATCGTTTCTGCATTACCAATCTTCTCTAATGCTTTTACGGTGGAGCGTAGAATCGAACTGTTGGAGTCACCAAGAGCTTCAATTAATGCTTCGATTGCTTGCTGATTACCAAAATTCCCTAATGCTTTGATTGCATATTCTTTGAATGTGTTTTTGAAAGAGCCTTCGCCTTTAAGAACTTCGATGAGGGCTAAATAAGCCTCTGGAGTGCGAATTTCTCCTAAAACGCTGATTATCATCATTACATCGCCCCCAAACCTTACATATTTGAAAGCTTCTATGAGTGCTAGCACTGCTTCTGGAGAAGAGGGTTTTGCCAATGTTTCAAGTGCCAAAGTTGAATATGTAAATCTTGAATGTCCATGATCTTTAGTAGCTTCAATAAGAGCTTGAAGGGCATCTGGTGTGCCGATTTCTCTTAATGTCTTAGCTGCAAATTCGCTAATGTCATAGGCTTCATCATTAAAGGCTTCAATGAAGGCTGGTACGGTATCTATAGAGCGGATTTCTCCTAATACTTTAACTGCAATTTTTCTAACCACATAGTCTTCATCTTTAAGCGTTTCGGTGAGGGATTGAATAACATTTGTTGTGTAATCACTTTTTCTCGTTCCGTATTTTGCAATCTTTCCAAGATTTGTATCTTCATCTTTAAGAGCTTCGATGAGGGCTTGAAGGACATCTGGTGTGCCAATTTTTGATAATCTATATTTTACAATTTTCCTAAGGTTTTCATTTTCAGTTTTGAGAGCTTCTATAGCCTCTTTCGTGCCAATTTCTTCTAATGCTCTGACTGCAACATTTCTAACAATTTCATCTTCACTTTCAATATCTCCGATAAGGGCTGAGACAGTCTCTCTACTGCCAATTTTAATTAATGCTTCTTCTGCTTTATGTTCATTATTAAGATTCTTATTCTTGAAAGCTTTGATAAGGGCTGGCACAGAATCTTTACTGGCTATTTTTCCTAATGCTTCTGCTGCATTTTCTCTAATATAATAATTCTTATTTTCGAGAGCTTCGATAAGGACTGGAACGAACTCTTTACTACCAAGTTCTACTAATGCCTCAGACATCCGCCGAGCAGTTCCATAGTCATTTCTTTCAACCTCATTTTTAAAGGCTTCTATGAGGTCTGGCACTGCTTTTGCACTGCCGATTTTACCTATTACACTTGGTATAATTATTCTAACGAGAACGGACTCATGTTTGAGAGCTTCGAGCAAGATAGGCAAAGTTTCTTCAGTGCAAAGTTGAGTTAATGGGTGGTTGGATGCAGGATCGGGAAGGTCCATCGCACTGTGAGCCTCAATTAGGGCTGGTATAGCCTCTGTACACCCAAATTTCCCTGCCAACCCGGCTGCGAACATTCTATTCAATCTATCATTATCTTCGAGATCTTCGAGAATTTCGATGAGGGCTTTCACAGCAACAGCATATTCACTACCAATTTGTAACAATGCATTTACTGCATAAGGTTTGGTGTCTTTATCTTTGAGAGCTTCTTTAAGGGCTAGCTCAGACTTTTTAATGCCAATTTGCCCTAATGCTTCTACTGCCTTGTATCTAACCTTATTGCTTTTATCTTCGATTATTTCGATAAGAACATCCATAGCCTCTTGACTGCCAATTTGCCCTAATATTTTTGTGATACCCTTAATGTCCCATTCATCGTCCTTGAACGCAGTTTTGAGATTATTAATCATCCTGAAACAGTTACGCCCAACTGCCACCACAACCGATTGAATAAACTCAGCACCTGGATACTTCTGCCAAAACTGATAGATGCGATCGATCAGTTGGTCGATCAGCGGATCTGATATCTGACTGCATTCAGCAATACACCGACCCGCCAGCAGCAACTGCGTTTGAAAAATATCATCCTTTTCACCGGCAATGGCTTCAATCAACACCATTGGCTTTTTCATTAAACCTGCCAGCAACGTCAGCGTTTCGTGCCAGTCATAGTTCCAGAGATATTGTTTCACCAGTGCCACACCATCAGACGGTTTTTTCCGCAGTACCCGATTCAAATACGATGCCGTGAAATACTCCTGAAACGTGCGATGCAGAAACAGATACTGGTTGTCATCCTGATATAGCTTCTGCAATATGCCATCTTGCTCAGACAGGTCAGCAATCAGCTTTCCGGGTTTGTCATCGCGCAGATCTCTGGGGGCATCGCCATCTTCCAGATACGCTTCCACCCAGTCATACAAATCCTCATAATCAAATACTTCCTGACTTTCACAGGTAAAGTGATACGCCAGCGCTTCCAGCAGCCGCATTTTGGCTTGTGTCCGGTCATCCTCATGCCCTGCTCGCGTTTGACTCCATTCACCCAACATACAGGTCACAGCCTGCTCATAGATTTGGCTGCGTCGGGCTGGCAACGTGAGTTTATCTCGTTGGTATAGGCTGCAAATTAACGACAACAGCAAAGGATTCTGAGCCAGTCCCGCAATTTGGGGTCGCTCTCGTAACGCCTGAATCAACCCTCGCGCCGATACCGACTCATCTTTTAGAAATTTCTGAGCATTCTTAAACCAAGTTTCAATATACTGCTCCGTTTGCAGTTGCGTAAACGGGACAATCTCCATGTCCTTTGCCCCATCCACCAGCCTGCCGCCATAGCCGACAATCCGCGACGTAGCCACGATCGCACAAGTGGGATAAGAGTGGACAAAATCATTCAGCCTTTCCAAGAGTTGAGGACGTTTTCCAGATGGCACTTCATCCAGTGCATCCAGCAACAGCAAACATTTTCCACTCAGCAACTGTTTCCGCAAAAACTCATTCAAAAACGCCCCCATTTCAGCATTGTCATGATTTATTAAAAGCTGAGAGTGCCGCTCTTGAATAATCTTGAGAATCGCCTCCTCCGTGGAGAGTTCCGTCACCCGATCCGCCAATGTAGACAGCCGAATCAACAGCGGAATTGCGATCGCCTCATGATGTCCTGCTACCAAAGCCTGATGAGACTGCTCAACCGTGGTGCAAACTTCCATTCGCAACAGCGTTGACTTCCCCATGCCTGGATCGGCAAGCACCACAATCCGCTTCTCTTGCCCCTTCGCTACCTGCCAATCAACTTGTTGCCGCTTAATCTCCTCTTCACTGCTGCCTTTCAGCGCATAAATTCGCTTCAGTTCCGCCTCAGATTCCGCATAACCACCAATCGTTTCCACCGTATGTTGATATCGCCGTTCTAACGTCACTTGAATCGGCACATACTGATCCTGAAGCACGATCGGCTCTTTCGCGTGAAACAAAGAGATAGTCTTGAAACTGTCTGCGATCGCCGCTAGCAGTTGCCCAATCGCTTTTTTTTCGTGTTCGGGACTTAACCACAGGGATTTGATTTCAATGGGATTAGGATTAATTTTAAGAACGGGAATTGAATAATCTGGGTTTTGATGCTTAACAGGGGAACCATCTACACCTACTACAGCCAACTTACGATCATCATCCTCGGAAGAAGAATTGATATTATCTGGAGAGCTAATCCGAAAGACTTCATTAATGGCTAAATTAAAAGCTGTTTCAACCGATTCTCCGATACCAAGCTGATTGTAAAAATACTTAGCGAAAGGGATTGCATATTTATCCTTAACAGGCCGATTCATCCCGATCGCATAATTAATATGTTGAGTCAGAGCAATCGCTAAAGGCTCCGTATCACAGGCATTCAGAACAACACATTCAACCCGATTAGAAAATTCTTTTAATAAATTGGCTAAATATTGATTAGATAATTCTTTATATTTTTCACCCTTTTTATCACCATGTACGATTAATCCTGTCTTTGTACCATGTCCGCAGAAATGAACGATCTGGGGCTTAACGCGAGAAATATGCTTTAGCCAGTCTTCTTCCTTGACATTAATCTCCCATTCAAGCTGAAAACGATCCTGTCCCAACGATGTTAATGATTGCTTTAACTGGTCAATTTCTTCGGGTAGAGCTAATTGAGTCGTATCGTTGGGATTAGCGACTAAGACTAGAATCGTTTTTTTCTTTACGGCTTGGATTAGCATAATGCCTTAGTTGCGATCGTTCATTAAAATCATAATGGACAAATTAAGAATTTTTGATAAAATTTTGTTGGAATTCTTCATAATACCTCTTTTTACTGATAGCGATCGCCTCTATCGCATTTAAGCATTATTAACATTAGCGATCGCCATTAGTGAGGGGGTATTTAGTATTAACCTCCCCGTACTACTTCAAACAGATCGTGAACAGGATTAGGAGCTAGATCGTTTAAATTTTCGGTCTGTACTGTAACTCGATAAAGACCTTGTTTCAAGCTATCTATTTCTAATACCCATTCATTCTCTTTTTCTGCAAAATCAACCTTAATCGGCAATCGATCATTCGCAACAGATGTGATTTCTGCTTGCAGTTTCCCAAAGGAGATAGAACCCGTGACTCTTGCCCGAATGCTTACAGGTTCATCGGGTAAATACAAATCATCTAAACTGAGACTGATAGCTGATTGGGGAGCTCTTACATTTGCCAAATCAAACTGACTCAACTCTAGACAGTTGAGTAGGTTTTGTAGCACTTGCTTTTGATTTTGCAATGCGCCATGTTGTTCAGCAATGAAAAAGTTATCAAAGTTCTTTGATCGCTCGATCGGGATAGCCGAAACTTGGGGAACCGTACCGTCACCATCACTTAAGTCAAATCGATTGTGAAGTATACCTGGTAAATCTTCACTTGCCGTCAGCTTGCCGTTTTCCAGAATGGCAGATTGCAAGGTTGGCTGCTGCACACCAGCGATCGGCACAACAGTAAACGACTGGTGGTACTCCTCAAGCTTAAGGTGTTGTTCTACGGCAGTCTCAATTTCTCGATGAAACGCTAAGGCATCTTGCGCTTTACGTTTGTCAATGTTAGGCAGTCCGTCAGCTTCAGCAATACGCTTATAAATTTCCCCAATTTTGACTACTTCGTAAATAGGCAGCAGTTGGTAAATGGAAGTGAGCGATCGCATTATCTCTGTAAGATCGAGAAATTGCTGCTTGTAGCCATTTGCCAAAAAGTTTACGGCTTTGAGAGAACCGCGATAGGGCGTACCGAAGGTGAATAAGGCACGAGAATCACGCCAACCTTCTAAAACTTCCAGGTAATAGCGAGAGACTAAACCTCCCATACTATGGGCCATCAAAATTACTTTAGCGTCAGAAGCTCCACTAGCTTCACGCCAACGTTTTAGCCGCTTATCGATCAGTTTTTTCAATATGTGTGCATTAGCCCGATTATCCCGCCGCCAGTCGTAGGGAAACTGGTAGAAGTTGGCTGCTTTATCATCAGGATCGTTATAGATATCGCCTGGAGTAACGTTAAAGTTGTCGGTAATCAAACGTGAAGTTTGAGTGTAACCGTCAATTTTCCAAAATCCTGGAATGAGATGGGTGTCTTGAATCAGTGAAGTTGCTCGAATGCCATCACCTAAGCTTTCAGCGATCGGATCATCCTGACCTAACTTTAGATTGTGGATTGTATTACTTAAGTTAGTTAGTACTTGCCAGATCGCCTGACCTGAAACTGCCCAAAGGTCTTTGCCATCTTTTTGTAAGACGCTTCCCAGAATGCCGGGAAGAATGACGATCATATCTTTCATGGGGGCTTTATTAGCCATATTATTCTCCTATATTATTGAGGGGAAATTGATTTGCGCGATCGCAAAAACTCTTGCACTTCTTCTTCTTGTCCCAGTGGAGAGCCTCCTTCAAGATAAGTCTCAAAGGCTCGTTCAGCTTCAGTTAAGATTTCTTTTTCAACCATTGCCCTAAGCGCCTGACCCAGGTAATAATGTGCTGTTACATTATTTGGATCTTGTTGAGTAGCAAGACGGAGTTGACTGACAGCATAAGATAAATTTCCTAAATGTTCATGACAACTGAAGTGAATTACTACATTGTCAATGAATTTAACTTGGTTCTGAAGCTCGTTAAACTTTTTTAAGATGTTTTCATAAGTTGCCTCAGCATCAGCAAGCATTGTGGTATTGAAGTTATATTGATTCGACAAAACATCATTTAAAATTTGAATGTCGTTCACACAACCCCGCAAAGAGGGTATTTTACTACCAGGATTATAATCATTAATTCCAATCAATAGAGCGTAACGTTTACCAATTCCTGGTTGCAACCATGAAACTAACTTACTAACCCAAGCAGCTTTATCATCATCAGGTTGCTGAGTTAAAAATAACTCAAGTGCAGGTATTGCTTTATTCGGTTCACTTTGCTTCATATAGGCTATGCCCATATAATAAGCTGCATCAGGGACATTAGCCTTTGTGGCTTTCTCAAACTCCTGAATTGCCTTTACCAAATTCCCAGATGCCATCCAGGTCAAACCCAGTTGCAGATAAATTTCTGGAAATCTGTTTCCAGTAATACGAGATAATTGAAGTGCTTCTTGCAGATGTTTACTGGCAGACTCAAAGCAACTTGGATCGTCGAGCTTCATTCCCAATTGGTAGAGTTGACAGCCGATTTCATAATGCTCATGAGCAGAAATTCCAGCTGTGATCGCAATAGGTAGATTACGGTCGAAGGAGTTGCTACCAATGCAAGGATGTTGCTGGTTTTCTGTAGCTTTTTGCACGTTAAGTAAGTCGGTGAGAATAAATCAAACTAGATTAAGTAATGTAAAAAATCTTGAAACTATTTCGTAGTGAGAACTTTAGTCTTATTATGAGGACTAAAGTCCTCACTACAAACCTTGAATTATTCACGCCGCTCTACTTATCACGCACATACTCAAACAGTTCACCCACTGTCACAATTCCATTTCGGGGCTTATAATCTGCTGCTCCCCGCATTCCCTCTAACAGATAGTGGGTGAATACACCATGACCTCCTCCCCACTTTTTATCCTCGAAAGAAACTTCATTCGCTTCTGCTGAAGTCAGTAAAGCTACACCGCCCCTTGATGTTCCTACCTCTTGCAGGTAGCGGTTTACTACTCCTGAGTTGTTCTCTGCACTTCTGCGGCCAATTCCTCCACCGATTGCCGCACTGTGACAAGTATCCGCAATGATGATCACTCGCTCTGCTAACAAGTTCTCTTTTAAAGATAGGTCAACCTCTCGCATCGGGAGTGCCGTTCCAGAAATGTCTCTAGGATCAGTATCGTGGGTTAGCAAGTAAACAATATTGGGGCGATCGATATCTGGTGCGCCATGAGAAGCAAAATAGATCAAGACGATATCTTCACGCGCAGGCTTCTTCAAGAAACTGCGTAACGCTCGTGTGATGTTAGCAGTGGTTGCATCCTCATTAATTAACTTGACAATGTGACTTGCTTCAAAGCCACCACCAGAAGGTGTTTGCAGTAGGTTTGCGAGTTCTTCTGCATCGCGATCGGCATACTTAAGATTCAGGCTCTCATGTTTGTACTTGGAGATGCCAACTATGATCGCCCAGCGATCGACATAAGTTGCATAAGAAGTGGGAATTGCTACTCCTAAACCCCGATTTTGAGAGTCTTCAGATGAATTTGTATTATTCTCGATAACATTTTCATTCATTTTCTGATCAAATTTTTTACAACTGTTTGATATAAAAGTATCCAGCAAGAATCAGAGGAGCTAAGATTAGCCCATTATCCTTGCGGGAATCAGTAACAGCGTTGAGATACCGTTTGATTATTTGGTGACGGTCAAGCTTATCTGTGTTGTTGTCCACTCGCGGCTGGGAGATGCGGCTACAGATAACTTTCTGGTAGGCAGTTGCTCCTGATCAATTGCCGCCAAGAGAACATCTAGATCTAGCGGATTCGCGGAGCGGGTTAATCCTTTAGCTTTAGGCTGTTCATCAAGTGAAGGTAGTTCTAGCCAACGGAAGTTTGCTTGGTCAACGGTAGCAAAGGCTTTCACAGTATCTTCACCTGCCGAACCTGCTGGAATTGCTACAACCTCTTTTTTACCTGCATAAATGGTAACAAATTCTTCTATTCCACCTGGGTAAATTTGCTGAACTGACCAATCAGAAGCAAGATCTAGAACAGCAACATTGAGGTCTTGCGAAGAAGTATTATGAATTGACAGGATCAAGTGCCAAGCCACTCTGATGATTACTTGTACCAGGTGCAGCAACAGGATTGCTATTACTGGCTCTCCAGTTAAACAGCAACATTTGCTGAGCAAGAGTTCGATAGGCTGAATTAACTTTAAGTGTAACCCCACGTCTTTCAATAGCTCTTTGCAGTGCCTGTTTAGCTGCGGGCGGCACAAAAGGATATGCTGCATCTCCCAACTCGACATCTAGATCGTCAAAACTGACTAAAGCATCTGGGACGATGAGATTGATTTGATAGATTAATTGCTGAGATAACCCATTGACGATGGAAGTATTCCCTCTAGGAGCAACTTTGAGCAAACCATTAAAACTTACTCTCGGCGCACTTTCCTCAAATTCGTGAATTTCCAGACAAGGTTCAATAACCAAGTCATCCGGTTGGTAAGATGTATCGCTAATTGAGTCGCTCATTTTCACCTCTTCATTTATATAGAAAAGTAAACAATCCACAAGCCCAGAATTTTTCGAGTTTCAATACTGGTAATTCCATCCTGAAACCCGCCCATTGCTGAAACTGCCTCACTGCCTTGTTCATATTTTTGCCTAAAAATCCATCGGGTTTAATATCAATCCCAACTGTTTCAAGACTTTTTGAACCTGACGAATATCTCCAATTGAAACTTTGACAGCATCATCTACGAATAACTTAATATTCTTCTAAATTCTTTCGTAGTCAGTTTCTACTTGCACTTGGTTAATTGTCTTGTTATAAAAAACCTTGTGCAATATAAAGAGTTTGAAGATATTATTTGTAGTTGAATTTTTTCAAAGTCCATTAGTTCATAAACCTAGAGCTTGTAAAGTTTTTGAACCTGCGTCACCATCCACTGTCAACCCTTTATTTTTTTGAAATTGCTTGACTGCTACATCTGTGTCATTTCCAAAATAACCATCAACTTCAACACTAAAACCAGCTTTGACTAAGGCTTTCTGAAGTTTGACAACATCATCCCCTTGAATGAGAGATTGACCGGGTGCAGCCAAACGCAGCACTTTTTGTGGCTCCCAAGCTTTAGCCCATTCCCAAGGCTCGCTCAAAAATAAGGAGCGTTCAGATCTCCTGCGGCGTGATAGACCTAGCAATGCTTGACCACCAGCTTTGTCCCATACCAAAAACTGGTCTGCTGCTTCTTGGTACTTACTTTGATTCAATAGCTTCAAAAGTGTTGAGTCAAACAAAGCACGAGCACCTACGTTGTAGCTAAAACACACCAAGGCTGAATGTTGATTGTCATTTATTTGCACTTTGACAGCATTGGCTACCGCAGCTTCAAATTTACTCAATTCTTTTTTCAGCATTTCCTCAGCTTGTGCCTTGGTAATCTTCATGCCTTCATAGACACCTTCTGTAGCTCCCCAACCTATAGTCCAAACATCAACTGGGTCTTGGTATGCTTCTAAATACAATCCTTCAAATGATTGCAGTAACCTCAATCCCTCTGCGTTAATTGTTTTTACTGGCGATCGCGGTTCTGGTAGACCTCGTGGAACTGCATCGTCCGGTGTAACTGTAAAAGTCTCTGCTTGAGTGAACTGCAAAGCTTCAATCAGCAAGTCCACTTGTCCTTTAGTTTCTGTTACTTTGACGAGGGTCTCGTCTTCCAGTTCTGACAAAGTACCATCTTGAAAGATTTGTAGTCGTTTAATCATGTAAATATTTCTAGCTTTTGATTGGGTAATATACTGATATAACTAGACTCTGCTATTTAGTAACACACTGTATTAAAGTATTATTTCGGATTTTTATAAAAAAATATATTAATAAATCTAACGAAATATGTTTAACTTTTTTAAGTATATTTACTGACATCTAAGTTAATTTACATCCCACATTCCGCAGATATTCAAGAAAATTTAGGAATTAAAAATTCCAAGAGAGAAAAGCCTGAAAAGATTGCCTAGCAAAGTTTTCAGGCTTTTGTTTAGTAAAATAATCTAGTCAAGAAAAGAAAGGAAAAAACCATGAAAGAATCAAAAGAAGTCATGCAAATCCTAAATATAGACCATTTAGGAATAGTAGCAGGAATAATAGACGAGATGGAATTAGTAGAAGAAGTGAATAAAATGGTGGGAATAAAAACAAAAGAAATTCTCACACCAGGACAAGTAATGAAAGCGATGATATTGAATGGATTAGGGTTTTTGAGCGCCCCATTATATCTATTTGACGAATATTTTGTAGGAAAAGCGACAGAACATCTAATAGGAAAAGGAGTATTGGCATCACATTTAAATGATGACAAACTAGGAAGAGAGCTAGACAAATATTATCAAATAGGAACAACCAAAATATTTACAGCAGTAGCGATAAAAGCAGCGTATAAATTCCAAGTAGAAATGGATATGATTCATTTGGATGGAACATCAATGAGTGTAGAAGGAGAGTACAAAAAAGAAATCAAAGAAATAGAGAAAACAAAACAAGAAACAGAAGAGAATAAATTAGAAATAGAACCGGAGATGAAAGCAATAGAAATAGTTCATGGATACTCAAGAGATAAAAGACCAGACCTGAAACAATTTATCGTAGACATGATAGTAACAGGAGATGGAGATATCCCATTATATTTAAAAGTAGATTCAGGAAATGTAGATGATAAAAGTGTATTTGTTGAAAGATTAAAAGAATTTAAAAACCAATGGACATTTGAGGGAATATGTGTAGCGGATAGTGCCTTGTATACAGCAGATAACTTAGCAGCGATGAAAGAATTAAAATGGATAACAAGAGTACCACTAAGTATCAAAGTAAGGATTCAGGTTAAGGGGTATTGACAAGTGTGACATCTGAGGCGGACTATCACAATTATGGAAAAAGACCTGCCTCTGAAACTAGAGCGTGAGACCCTTCTCCAGTTGGCTCCGGAACAACTGGTGGATATCATTGTCGAGCAGGCGATCGCCACAGAGAAACTAAACTCCAGAATTTTAAAACTAGAACAAGAACTAGAGAAACTCAAGGTCAGTAGAGATTTAGATAGTAAAATATCATCGAAACCACCATCGGGCGATATCCTCAAAAAATCAGAAAAGAAACAAGAGGAAAATAATCAAGAGGATGAAACTCCAAAACGGAAGCCAGGAGGACAACCAGGACATCCAGGTAAAACTCGCAAAGGATTTGGAAGGATAGATCGGTTTGAAATTTTACGTCCACAGTTTTGTGAGTGTTGTGGGATGGCTGGTTTTTCACTCGAACCGATAAAAGTTGAAATATAACAAGTTGCACAGTTAGTAGAACGTCCAATAGAAATAGTTGAATATCATCGTCATACTTGTGTTTGCCGGCAATGTGGAAACGAAAAAACAGCAGACTGGTCACCAGATATAGTCCCAGGACAAGATATGGGGATAAGACTTCAAGCATTTTTAGGGTGGATAAATAATTACGGGCATTTGCCTTATGAAAAACAACAAGAACTTTTGTGGGAACTGGGCCAATCGCACCTCTAAAACTAAAATGCGATCGCCTTTCCAGTTCGGTCAAATACTGTTGATGCCCTCGACCAAAGGTTTTGACCAAATGTATGGCTGAAATGGTTTCATAGGAACTTTGAGCAATGCAGGTGCTTAAGCGAAAACTCCTTCTAAATGCGCCCAGTGTAGTGGTGCAAAGCACTTACTGGCAACAGCGCCTGCGCGATCGCACTCCAGGAGATATTGCCCACAACGACAAATAGAACAAAGAGATAACTACAGCATCAATTATTGCATACAACTGCTATTGCCCATCATGCTTATACCTGTAGAAGGAATGTTATGGCTATTCCCCAACAGCTAGCATCTACAACTGAGGTATGAAACTAAACAAACATCAAATCCTGCACAACACAAGGGAAGATGTCCATCAGGAGCAGAGAGAGAAAATTCTAAGTCAGAGTAATTTTTCCAAACTCTGTCCTCTCGCCAACCAACCACTTCAGCAAAACGATTGTAGGTTTCCCGGTCATACCTTCCTGGCTGGTTACCTGTCTCTAAGTAGATACGTTTTTGTACGCTAAATCCAAAACGCCGTGATGAATGTTCTAGCCAAAGTTGATTAATAATCCTGATATCTTCAAGGGGAAAATTCACCATCGCTGACTCATCCAACCAGCCTTTATTTATTCTGCTACTAATTTTGAGCATCAGATATTTAGTTTCTAAATCAGCTTCTTTCCAGTTTTCTGCTTTCAAAAGCATATTGAGCTTTTTATATTGCTCGGTATTATGAGAAAAGATATCTATTCCCAAAGATTCTTTTCTTTCACACCAGTAGCATCTGCCATAAATTCTGCTGTACCAATGGCTATTAAATGATTCACACTGTACTAAATCATCTAGTGCAGCTTGCAAAGCATTTGCCCAATCTGTTGCTGTAGGACGCACTTCTGGGTAATGATGTCCCTCATTAAGACACCTGAGAAAACATTCTTGAACTTGGGGATGAACTATATCTAGAGGAATAGTCCTGTCCCCTGGCTGAATCAGACCATGACCAGCATAACACCAAAAACCTTGACGGATTAAATCATCAATTTCTGGAGAGTCTCCATCACCTTCCCAATGTCCTTTAAAAGGATGTTCTCCAAATAAGAGGTGATAAATTATAACTGCTAATCTAAAGTTGTCATGAGTGGGATTTTGGTCAATCTGAGCAAAATCTTCTCCTAAGAGTTCAGGGGGAGTAAAGTCTTCTGAACCTACTAAACAGCGATACAATTCACCAGTTTGATGAGAGCGGATTTGAAAAGAATCTGTATCAATTATTGAAGGTAAAGCTTGCTGGTTTACTAAGATATTTTCTGGCTTCATATCTCCGACAACACAACCCTCAGCATGAATAAATTGGATAATCCGAGCCAGATTTATAGCTGTTTGGTAGAGAAATTGCCAGTTAACTTGCCAATCCCACTCAAGATTTAGGCGGTAGCGAAGCTTTGGATTATAAACTGTTGTAAATTTATTTTCCTCAATAAATGGCATTAAAAAGCCTATAACTTCACCAGAGGTATTCTCTAATAAATATTGCGGCCAAGCAAGAGATAAATGGTTGCGAGAAAATTTCACCGCAATGCTTTGATGAACTACCATCACCTCTAACTTTTTTACTCGTTCCGGTAATTTTTGAATTTGCTCAAAAGTGGTTTGGTGATAAATTTTTGCCAAATAGTTCTTGCTATTGTTGTTTAATATTTCACCAGTAATTTTCCAAATTTCAGCTTCTCCACTCGTTGAAATTCGCTTATCTTTGAAGATATCTTTACCTAATACCAGTTTATAGCAATTTAGGTTTGGGGGATAAATAATCTCAGGAGTTTCATTTATAATTTCTTTGGAACTTTCTTGATATTCAGTGAATTCAACTGTATTGAATTTTTGAGGTTCCTTCACTGTTGCTTCTGTAACCTTTAGCTGTGTTGAAAGTAGCTGATTATCTGGCAATATAGACGTACTACTTAAGGTTCCCTCTGGAGAAGCTTGAATCTGGGTTAATTTCTGGGAATATTTGACACCCCGATAGTTGAATTTTTTAGTTATCTTTACCTGTATTAATCGATTTTTTACTTGATGAAATCGCCAAGAATACCCTCGGTACTTACCACCTAATTCACCTTCAATAAGTTGACTGCTAGATGAATTGTAGTTATAGCTGACTCCTCGATAGATAAGTTTTATCTGATTGTCTTTCTTGTGGGGATAAATAGGATTTGATTTCCACCTCTGAAGCCAATCTAGACGAACAATCCAACTAGCAATTAATCTAAAAACATTTTTCATAATATTTAGCTAAGATTGAAATAGGCACAAAAGTAATGTTTTATCATCATCTGTGCGGGATTTTAGGCGTTCGGATTCGAGAAATTGAATTAAGTATTGCTTGTCTTGTTCAGGATTATGAGTTTGTTCCAAATAAGTTTCTAGTGGCTGAAAAAAGGGTTTAAAAGGTAACCAATTACGCAGGTTAATACAAACATTTTCTAATCCATCGGTAGACGCACATATGAATTTTTGAGTTCCGGCGATCGCTTTTACCTGCATTGCTGCTAAAACATTTTTGGAAGTGATAAAACTGGTTTCATTAACGAACTCTCCTTTATCAGGATGAAAAATTAATTGATAGGAGAGTTCATCATCCAAACGGACAACTAGAAAACCATCTCCAATTTGCATCGCAGCTATCCATTCAGATGTAGCTACAAAAGCAATCATAGTACAAGCAAATTCATTAATAGAACAGTTATTACTAATAGCTGCATTAGATAAAACTGAAATAATTTGTTGCGTTCCTTCAGCAAATATTTTGCGAGCAGACTCAGTAATTGACTGGAGAGAACAACAGGAAAATTCTTGCTCAAATTTTTCTAAATATCCCAGTATCTCTTTCACTGCTATCTGTGAACCTAGATGAGAATATTTAGTACTACCTGCACCATCAGCCACTGCGCCAATGACGACTTCCCCAAAAAGACGATATTCGCCATAATCTTGGCAAGATAAGTCCTGTTTTTGATGGGATACTCCTGTTGAATAATGACAAACTGCTTTCCAAATCATGAGCTTTTATGGCACGCTAACTAATAATTTGTTCCCAACTACTAGTAGAGGGAATTGTTTTTTTATCTCCTATCTTACCTACTGAAACTGTTTTAACAGAAGCACTTAGCCATTTAAATAGAGATTGGAAGTCTAAACCATTGAGAAGTCTAGGAGGACAAGAAACAGGAGCAATTTCCCTCAAGGTTTCCATATCTGCTAGCTGTACGCCGACAGCAAATAACAATAATTTACCATTTGCTTCTGCTTCTCTCACTTTCTTAGCTGCATTTCGCCAAGTATCCGTAGGTGAACCATCGGTGATTAAAAATATCCAAGGTCGATAATATTGAATATCATTTTTCTTGTAGGTTGCTTTACGTTCTTCTAATAAATCTAAAGCTTTTTCAATAGCTTGTCCCATAGAGGTTAATCCCGATGCTGTAAGTTTTTCAGGAGTAAACTGGTCAATGGTAATAAAATCTTGAATTACCTTAACCTCACTGTCAAATGTAATTACCGCTACTTCTACCCTTAAAGCAGCTAGCTGATCTTCCATGATACTTGCCTGAAATATTTTGACTCCCTCATTTAATTCAGTAATGGGGTCTCCATCCATAGAACCAGATGTATCTAGCAAGAGAATAACAGGACAACGGTTTTCAGGATTGTCAATAAATTCTGGTTCCGGTAATCCGATAGACATAATTTTCTCCTTAATTTTGCTCATCATTTAACTTAGTAAAGCGAATTTGAATCCGCCGACGTTCTTGATTAGCATTAGAATCTACTGGTGCTATTTTTCTATTAGGAAGATAAAGCTGTGCAGCAGAGTAAGCTCGAAATACTGTTTTCTCATCTATTCCTTTTGTTCTAAATACTTGCGATAGTTCTTTTTTATTTTGCAGTTCTTTAATCACTGCTAATGCTCGCATCAATCCTAAATCTGCATTGGAACCTGCTTTTAACTCTCCAATGTCTTTATTTTCCTCCTGAGCTACTTGAATTAAACGTTTATCCAAATTAGATTTTTTCTTATCGTCAATTTCTACTCCATCTGTATGACCAATAACTTCTATTGTGTTAACATTGTATGCCAGAAAGTTCTTTAAAATTCGGGGTACAACATCCTTAGCAATATGGTTTTTTAATTTTGTAGTTAAAGTAGGTTGACCAACATCAAAAGGGAACTGAGTATTATTAATACTTATATTAGGTGGAAAGTCATTTTGGGCTTCTGTATTCTCATTGTTTGAACTTTTATGAGAAAAAAATAATAATATAATTAAGAAAAATAAAGCCAAAAAACAAAAAATTTCACCGTACTTTAGTTGGCTAGAATTCATAGTTGTTTACTTCTCTCCTGAAGGACATATTTGATTAATTCTTCTAGTTGCTGAATTAGAATAATTACTTTCCTCATATCTTCAGCAACATCTTGAATCGATTGTGCTGTATTTGACATACCACCTGCTGCATTTTGACTCTCGGTTTCTAAACTATTCAAATTGGCAGATAAAGAGTGAGATGTTTCCTCAATCACAAAGCTAAGTCGATTAAAGCTAGACATCAGAGAAGAAGACTGATCTTCTATAATTGAACCAAGTTTATTGAAAGCTTGTGGAATAGATTGGGCTTCACTCTCAATCAATGAATTGAGTTGATTGAAGGTTTGTAGTAAAGATTCAGAACTTGTTTGAACAGATGAGTTGAATTGCTGAAAGGTATGCATTAAAGACTCAGATTCTCCCTGAATAACTGAGTGTAGTTGACGAAACATTTCAATTACAGATTGATTGTTATCCTGTATTTTTATAGCAAAGCCTCTGAGTTGTTCGTCTAACACTTGATTTCGCTGGCGATCGATTTCAAGTAATTCTTGGAGATGATCTTGTAGTGTATTTACCCGTCTATTTTCTAGATTTTGGAATGCTTCTGCTATTTTCTCTACAGCTTGCTGCACTTTATCTACTGAAGTATCTTCCTTGTAAGCTATTTCAGCACCAAATGACCAGCCAATAATACTTGAGAGTAATGCACTTGCAATTGTCCAAAGCATTTCACTTAAATCTTCTAAGCTGCTAATTGCAATTTTTCCAGTGCCCAACAAACCAATTGCAACAGCAAACCCGATTAAAGTGTGTAAGTAACCAGCAGTTTGTATACGTTCTCCTGCATAAAATTTGAAAGTGGGTGATTTAGCTTTCCATCCTAAAAATATTAAAATAAACATATGGGCTGTACTTAAAACCAAGAGAACCCAACTTAGTTCCTTTGCAAAAAAAACAATCAAGACACCTAAAACACTACTAAAAAATATGCCCCCAAGGTAAAAGTAGAGAAAGATTTGTCGGCTAGATTGAAGCAGATTGCTAGACATTTTTATCAGATAAAGACTTTATGTTTTACTTTCTCAAAAAGTGCCTCAACTCAACCTACGAATCGAGGCATTTTTTTATTTGGCGTACTACTAGGTTGAAGCAAGCTACGCGTACCGTCTAGCTTCCGAAGGTATTGTATTCCTAATAACTTTCATCTGTCTGCGCCCAATTTGTAATAGGAAGAGGCTGAATAGGAGTACCTGCTTGGCTACTAGAAACTTTCTTGAGATAGTCAGCAAGCCAGTAGAATAGTTCCCGAAATTTTAAGCCATCAAGCATTAGGGGTTTTGTATTAGAAGGAGTCACTTGTCTGAGACTAATCATATCTGCGCCTTGGACTCCCACTACAAAAAAATTGAGTTGGTTTGCTTCAACAAGTTTTTTGACACGTTGAGCTGCATTTTGTAAATCATCTGTAGGGGAACTACCAATAATCAAAAATAACCAAGGTTTGCGATGTTGAATGTTTTTTTGATCGTAGTTTTTCTGGTGACTTTGTATTTCATTTAGTGCTAATTCAATTCCCTTGCCTACCGTAGTTATTCCTTCTGCTTTGAGTGGTGAGGGTACAAATTTATCCATATTTACAAATTCTTGAACTCGTCGCCCATTACTATTACAGCTTATTATGGCTAGCTCTACACATTGGGATACATTACTATTAGGTTCAAATTCTCGTTTAAAGGTAGTAATGCCTGCATTTAAGTAATTAATTCTTTCACCAGACATAGAAATAGATGTATCCAGAAGCAGCACCACTGGAATACGAGGTTTAGTAGATTCTGTCGGTAAATTTATTTGTAGGTTGCTTCCAGTAAATACACCTGTAGGTTGTAAACTCGATAATTGTTGTATGGGAGTTCCTGGATTTAGTCGGTTTCTAATTGCATCTAAATGCTCTAACTGCAATAACTGAAAAGTATTTGATAATGGATCTCCAGAGTTATTACCACCACCCATCATAATTTGTGGGTAAGTTATTTCCATTTGACCGAATGCTTCAGCCCATTTTCCTTGTGATTCTATGTGAGCATAAAAGGCGGGACTGAGAACTTCAACTCTGTCACGAAAAGCCTTCATCTGCATTTGAATAATTCTTTCTTGCTGTGAGGTTTCAATATCTATTTGTTGACGACGTGTTTCTAAATGTAGCTGATCTGCTTTTGCTTTTGCAGTTTCTCTTTCAAGGTTAATTTGAATATCCATTTGGGCGATTTCAAACCTTGCTTCAGCATTAATGAACTGTGCTTGAATTTGTGTTCTTGTTTGTTCTTCAAGCAATTTTCGGCGTGCTATTTCAGTAACTTGTTGTTTCTGAACTAAATCATGCTCTAATTGCGCTTCTGCACCATCTTGCCTGAATTGGTCTAAGTGTTTGGGTAAATCAATCTTTTCAATATAAGTACCACGTCCTTCAACGCCAATCTCTTCAAGAACGTTATTTATATAGTCCCTCGCCTCTTTTTCACAACCATTTTTGTCATCTTGAAACTGCATTGCTGTTTTACCAGTAGCGGCCTGCTGAAAATGACCAGAAACTACTTTGGTTAAAACACGAGTAACAAGATTTCTAATTGCTGGATATCTCTTAATTGTTCCAGAACTATTGCTATTTAAATTATTTTTAGCTGTTGAAGTTGACTCTTCTGATGACTGAGATCCAATTAGACAAATCATCTTAGGAGCATTTTCGGGTGCAATACGAATAACTTGGGTAAACTGAACTTTCAATTCATAACCATCGTATGACGTTAGCTTCAATATACTCAATTTTGCATCGTAATTTAAAGGATCTTTTGTCTCGCCTGACCAGTTCAGTATAATTTGGGTAGTTGGAACTAGCTTAACAGTTTTCACTCTGGTGTTAATGGCATACTGACCAGCAGTCAAAGGTATGTTCTCAACTCCTTTATATCCAGGATCGACTAACTGATATAGAGACTCACTGTTATCTAAAGATGTATTTTTGTTATCATCCTCTTTATGATATTTTTTACCAACAGCAGAGATAACCACTCCTACTTCTTCATGCTCAATTTTAGTTATTGGTACTTGCTCAACCTCAACAAACCAAGGATTCAGATTCCATTCTCCTTCTAAGAGAACTTCTTCTTGTAAGCCTTTATATCCTCCTAAATCAATGAACTTTTGCCCATCTTGGTAATTGTGATGTGCGTCAATTTTTAGTCCTGCTATTTCCTCAAGAGGAAGTGTTTTTCCAACTTTCGTGGTGACAATTCCAATCCGTTCTGAATTGATTTTATAAACCTTTAAATTTTCTGGATTTTCACCATATTTTTGGGCATTGGCAGTAGTAATTACGGTAAATATATCAGTATTAATCTCGTAGTCACCAGCCGTAAGTATGGCAAGTTGCTTACCTTTTTGACCGCCATTTTGCAAAAATGCTTGAGCATCCTGAAAGCTATTACATTCCACAACTCTGCCTAATATTTGTTCTGATGACATCGCAGCACCATCGTTGGCTACCACTAATGCAATTTCTCCTTTAGGAATCCTAATCCTTGGGATTTTACGAATGTTAAATAGCTCGGTATTAATATAGTATTTACCTTCTCTGAGAACAGCAAGCTGTTTTCCTGCTTGACCACCATTTTCTAAAAATGCTTTAGCATCCTGAAAATCACTGCAATCAACTGTTTTAGCAAAGTTTTTTCCTGATAACAGTGGTTCTCCATATTTCGCCTCTACTAACCCAAATTCTCCGGGCAAAATTTCAGTAGCAGAAATTTTCCGAATCTTAAATATATCTGTATTAATGTAATATTTTCCTGTTCTTAGAATTGCAAGCTGTTTACCAGCTTGACCTCCGCGATCAAAAAATGCTTGAGCATCTTGAAAGCCATTACATTCAACAATTTTGGCAAAACTCTGTCCTTGTGTTAGGGGTTTTCCATCTGTTGCTTCTACTAGTCCTACTTCATCAGGAGCAATCTCAGTAATAGGAACTTTACGAACACTAAATAAGTCCGTGTTAATCCGATAATTACTAGCCGTTAAAATAGCACGCTGCTTTCCCTTCTG
This sequence comes from Nostoc sp. CHAB 5834, assembly GCA_020829485.1. The sequence goes on from JAIVFU010000079.1 coordinate 23,496, forward strand.
ACCACCTTTTCTCAGAAACTCATTTCCATCTTGGAAATTATTACAATCAACAACTTTACCAAAGCTTTCTCCTGGTTTGGGAGGAACTCCATCTTTCGCTTCTACTAATCCAATCTCTTCTGAACCAATATTAGTTATTGAGACTTTCCTAACGTGAAATAAGTCTGTATTAATCTGGTAAGTATTTGGCGGTAGAATATCAATTTGTTTCCCTACATTACCACCTTGAGCGAAAAAGGCTTGTGCATCCTGAAAATATTTGCAATTAACTTTCGTACCAAAATTTCTACCTGATTTTAGAGGAACACCATCTTTCGCTTCTACTAGTCCTATTTCGTCTGGTTCAATTGTAGTTACTGATGCTTTGCGAATGCTGAACATTTCCGTGTTAATTCGATAAGTACCAGTAGTCAAAATTGCTCGCTGCTTACCTTTCTGACCTTTATTGTCAAAAAATGCTTTGATATTTTGAAAGTCTTCGCACTCAACTACTTCTGCAAAAGTTTGTCCTGGTTTTAGAGGTTCACCATCTTTTGCCTCTACTAAACCAATTTCTTCTATACCAATCTTGATAACTGGCACTTTAGTAATAGTGTACATCCAAGACCCATATCCCCAATGTATTCCGGGGTAGAGAGTTTTAGCTTGAATACCGGGTTCTCCATTAAGAGCAATTATTCGTCCAGGAGGAAGCCGAAGAGAAGGTTTAATAGTAAATTTCTTGTTGACAATCCCAATTTCATCGTTACCAATCCAGATATAAAGTTTTCCTCGAATAATAACTGCGATTATTACTGCAATTAAAATAACCCCACCTATCAAGATTATTGTTGCGATCGCACCAACTGAAATTTGTGCAACAATAACGGGTGCAGAATATTTTTCTAGAGGTATTTTTACTGATTGAGGAACTAAATTATGAGAGCTTGCGTTTAATGATGTTATTGTCTTGGGATATTCATTTAGTACTACTAAGATTGGAGATTTTTCTGCTACTAAGATTTCCCTTTGAGATTTATTGGCAATAATTAAAGGGATTATAGTTGTTAAGAGTACTAAGATTGCTGATATTTTGATGATTTGCTTATTTTTCATAGTTTATTAATTTTATTTATATAGTTGATAAACAAGTAAAAAAACGAGGTAAAATATTTTCAAAAGTTTCTTTCCAATTCTTCCATGAGATTCCTTGATCCTTAATATCTGGAAAACTTAAAGAAGGGAAATGTCCTTTTTGTGCCTCTAGAAAAAATTGAAAATCATCATATTTTTTTAGCCAGTTCTTGTTAACACGCCAGCCAGTGCGAACACAAAATTTATCTTGATATATTGTATAATTAAACTTACCTGGTTCGCCCTTACATTCAAGCCAAATTTCTGCTTGTACACTAAAGCCAAATTGATTGTCACTGTGATGTATCCAGAGTTTGTTTATGGTGTCAAGAGTTTCGTCAGATAACTTTTGAATATGTTCTTTTTGCAACCACCCACTTTCTTCTCTGTCAGCGATTTCGAGCATAATCCTCATAGTTTCTTGGTCAGCCTTTTTCCAGTTTCTTGCCGCTAGGAGGTCATCTAGACGCGCATAGTAAACTCCTCCTTGAGGAAATGGAGCAACTTTATAGCTCTTATATTGAGGGGAAGATACAGGAGTTGATAGACTTTTTTGTTGGAAGACAGATTCAGGTTCAGGAATAGCAGCAGGAATATCTGGATATAGGATTCTTCGAGGTAAGATTGGATCAATAATTGGGATGGGAATCTTTGGGTCGTAAATTCTGCTTATTTCCTGCTTGAGTCTGTTTATTTCTTCTTGACATTCCTTTATTCTCTCTTTGAGTTCAAATTTCTGAGTTGCACTGGCAATGATAGAGAGTTCATACTCATAGTAGGCAAGTTTTTTTTGCCAGTTCCTCAGCGCGTCTTCTAAGTCTTTGTATGACACTCTTTATCTCCTAACCAGTCGCTTGATTGCAGACCAGGTTTTGTACATTAATCCTTCTGTATCCATCTCCAGTTCATAAGAAGCGATCGCTGGAATCAGTGGCAGAACTATTTTCAACTTGGCTGAGGCGGATTTGTCTAAATCTTCCAACTTAGCTCGGATGTCTTGGAGTAGAAAAACCAGTTGCAGGGGGTAGGAGGTAGAGGAGATGTGCTGAATACACTCAACAGCCTGCTCTACTTGAATCAGCTGAGTTTCAGCCTCCTCATCAGAGATGGCGATCGCTTCTTTTGGGTAAAGCTCCCAATATTCTGCTTCGTATCTCCGAATATCAGGAAGAATCTCTCGTTTAATCCGCTGTTTCAACTCAAACTTGGCAGGAGTGCTAGCGGTTACCATCAAATCCCTTTCAAAAGAGCCTAATTTTTCATACAGCAGATCCAAGAGTTCCTCTAAATCTGCTAACCTTTGGCGATCGCTCATCAAAAACTTTTCCTTTTCACACTATTGAACTATTTCTTTATCAAAGCCTGTAGCTCTTCTACCTTGGCTTCCAACTCAGCCATTCTCTGGCTCAATGGCACTGCCGAAGTACAACCAAGATACTGAGCGATCGCACTGACGATTACATCAGTTTTAGATGTACCAGTTTGCTCAACATAGCTATTGAGTTCTTGAAGCAGGGATGGGGGAATCCTAACCGCGACTTGAGACTTAGCCATAATTCAAATGTATTTTATTAGAAGTTACACACTATACAAATTGACCCTAATGTGATCTATATGCTTTACTAACACCATTTTGCCCGTATATTTACTGAAATGAGTGCTAAACATAGCTGAAAATCCTAATATCTATATGGTAGATACGTATGACACGTAAGTACTATTATTGAGAATAACAACTGCATGGCAATGTCTGGCTCTTGAGTTATTGTTTCTTAATATGTAGCGATCGCTCCCGATACCGCCCTCGAGAAAAGACAGTTTGTAGAAAATCCAATTAATTAAAGTTAATAGCTAGCTCACTATAAAACTGATTGATAAACTTTTACTTGAAAAGACTGCTTTGACTAGGATTGTTCGTGCTAATCATCTATCAAAAACCATCGGTGAGAGGTTAAAATAAAGCCCCTTTTGTCAATCAGTTAAAATACTCAAAATAGTCTGAATGAAAATGATAATCAAATGAGGGGATGAAAAAGTATCGTAACGAGAAAATAACTTTGTCAAAAATGGGCTTAATTTTTAGGTAAATTCAATTATCAAATGAGGTAATGAAAAGTTTGGTTTACTGTCATGCCCAAGCGACCAAAACAGAACTCTGATCACGCATAACGGCATAATACTCCCACGATAGATAATAAAGCGATCGCTAATCATTTAGAAGCTTTATTAACCCCAGCAGTTTTTGCTCAACAAAAATATTATAAGCAGTTAAGATTACGAGATAGAATTCTGAATTTATCATTTATGGTAGCAGTAGTGCTTACACTATTGTGGCGACAAGTTCCTGGAGTTCAAGAGTTAAATCGTCTGCTAGCTAGAGAAGGTTTATTATGGTGTCATCCCACAAAAGTTGCTCAACAATCATTATCAGAAAGATTTTTAGTTTTCCCTGCTGAATTATTTGAGCGGGTATTTAAAGATTTACTACCTCAGTTACAACTGAATTGGCAGCAACGGCTTAAGCGACCACTGCCTGATAGTATTAAGTTCGCACTACTTAATTTTGAACGACTTTGGATAGCTGATGGATCTACATTAGAAGCCTTATTCTATCATTTTAGTGTTGCCTATGATAAAGGTAAAGCTGATGATCCGATTAAATACTTTGCCGCCCCAGAGAATCAAGATTTAGGTGTGGTTAAATATCTCCGAAAGCCACTCTCCAAGCTAGATTTATCGCCTTTTCGTGCACCCTCTTGACAAATGTGCAATTATCTTAACCTCTCACTGATGGTTTGCGCCTCTTTTTTCTCTGCTTCAATTTCTTTAACTCAGACTTTTGTCGGTCAATCAGGTGATTCACTCTGTTGGGAGTTGAGCAGTTTTGATGGGGGCTAATGGGAGCAGCATTTTTGATATCCCATATCAAAGTAAGCAAATTATTGCCTTACCAGGACATAAGAGCATTCTTTTAATATCTAATTTCACATTAATGCACTCCTCAACAGCAAAGATACAACCTACCTCCAAATAATCCCCTCACTCCAGACGAAATCCTGCATCAACTTCTATTTCTGCCTTAGAAATTGGATCATCCTCGTCATCATTAAAGAACCCATCATCTTCGGAATCTTCTTCCAAAACATTTGATCCGACTGGTTCTGTCGCAACAGGTAACGACACAGGACTTGGCCCAGTGGAATCAAAAAAAGAAACTGAAGGGGGACCCGAATTAGCTGAAATAGGAGTTATTTCCATGCCATTAGTTCCAACTGTTGGTTGTAACCCAGTTACATCTTGCGAGAAAACTCCACTATGAGGATTAACAAGAACTATCTGGGGCAGCCCCTCCATCCCAAACGTCCGTTTCATCTTAATGATCTGAACTTCAAGTTGCGCGATCGCATCATGGAGGGCTGACTGCAATTCAACACCAGATACCCCCGCAGCAGATAGCGCAAACGGTAGGTAATACGCCCGCAGCGCCTCACATACTAACTCAGTTTGCCCTCGCTTCTTCGACTGGAGATAGCTAATTACTATACCGTCCTCCATATCTTTATTCCGCATGATACGCGCCAACTCAACCGAATCAGCTGGCTTACTCGCTCTTGCCATAACTTCTCTTCTATATAACGTGCAAATCAAGCTTCTCAGTAAGCTATTTGTCAATACTCATACTTTAACCATACGGCGGGAGAACTCACCCCCGTATTTACTCCGAACTACCTCAATTCACACACTAATTACCCCAATCAAGTGAAATTTGGTTTGATTTTTGTCAATCAAAATAAATAATTAACTGAAAAATAAACTCTGACAATCCCCATAATTGAGGTATTCTGAGGGCAAATTAACCCAATTTTTCAGCATTACGTCGAAGTTAATCAACTTAGGATAGAACCCCACAATCCGCTCTGTATCTGATTTACTACAGTTGCACTCCACAACAGACTATTGCTGTCGCCGTACACTTCTGTAACTAAAACAAGGTATGTCTAATGGGGTCATTTTATCACTAGATTTTTATCAATAAACTAGATTAATTGACAATGCATTTAATACCAATCGTCTTATTTTGTAGCGCAAAATACTACTTTTGTCCTATATTTACTGTTTGATAAATAAATAGATTAAAAAATAATACCTACAAATAGTTGTAATTACGTATAATTGAATCCACTATTATGGATAGTACCTACTACGCAATAGCGTTCGCGGAGCGTCTGCTCCAGAAGCGCCGACCTGTCGGTTCGCACGCTGGCGACATAGCCATATAATCCATACAATCACTACATCCCAGCAATTGCAGAATTAACAATAAGGTTTAGGGCTTCAGTGTCAGTTACAAAATGAACCACAAGATATTAACCTCATGCTATTTGTATCACAATAGTTACAGTACTCTCACTGTCGGCATCTAAATGCAGTATAGTTTATACCAAAAATAGCAGCGATATTGTCCCCAATTGAAACCACACACTGTTGTCAGATTTCCGGTTATCCCCAAGTCCCTCAGTGCAGTCTCTAACTATGCCACTCAGTCCCGCAGTGAAAGAAGGTATGGTAAGTAACTCCATCAAGCGAACCAAATCTATCAAGGTATACCTCTTTGAGCAAGAGAAAACTACCATTGAGGAAAAAGCGATCGCCACAGGGTTAACTGCATCTGAATATTTACGTTCCTGTGGGTTAAGGCGGGTACTAACGGCAAAACCATCTGCCGACTTGATAACTATCCGCGCTACTGCTGGAAACCTCAAAAGCGAACTGATGATGTTATCTCACTTAGCGAAGGAAACAAACAACCAGCAAATTTTGGATACTGTCAATAATGCGATCGCACTCGTAGATCAGACTATCGCAGCTGCATTTAACCTAGACGTTCTAGATAAATCACCCTCAAGCCAAGATAAATAAGGCATTACAGGTTCTATCTTGATGGAGCAAGAGGACTCCCGTTAAGTCTGCGACTGTAACGGGAGATGAATTGCGACCAATATAAAACTGAGCCCAGCGAATCATTGTCTTGGTTGTTCTTGTTTCTCAACATAATTTTTTAATTGCTCAACCGTGACACCTCCACAACTAGCCACAAAATACGCACTAGTCCAAAAGTAAGGCAAGTTGATTGAAGTATTTTTTAGCCAAACAAGGAAACTCTTTGCGAATTAATCTACTACTCACTGTTTTGATATTTCCAATGAGCGTTGAGAGAGGTTTGTGTGGTTTGTAAGTAAGTCGGCAGGAAAAATCATAACTATGTAACGAAAAGTTAACCAGAACTGTTAGAGCTAAATTTAATACGTTGTGTACTGTAGTTTCCTTTTTCCCCTCTAGCTTGAATACCACCAATCAC
>JAIVFU010000007.1 GCA_020829485.1 Nostoc sp. CHAB 5834
ATCGAAAAACACTGTGTTATTCTAAGTCCGTAGAAATGCTGAAATACTCTATTCGATTATTACTTCATTACTTGAAGTATCGTTTTATCCTGGTGTTTGATTAATTCATACCGCACTCAGCAACGCCCATTTCCTTAATTCGTAGCGATCGCATGACTAATCGCAGGCTGGGAAAGCTGCAATTCTAAGGCTGCTTCACTAAAGTTACCACAATCGCCTACTGTAACTATGGCTCGAAGTTGGGAGAATTTCATGGGTAATTGACGACAACCAGGGTATATATAGCGGTTCTCAATTGCATAGAATACAGATCATTTGTAGGGGCACAGCATTGCTGTGCCCTATTGTGTATTTTCCATTCGAGAAGCGCTATATATCCTGAATTTATTGTTGCAAAAAGGTTGTATTAGTAATTTTTCATATCTATAAATACCATTTATACAACCTATGCAAGCCATAATTTGATTCCTAACTGAGATGTTGCTACTGTTTTATTTACTGAGCAACTTTCAGGAAAATATATTTACTGAGTATCAACACACCGACGGCTAATAGAGATAAGCTAGATAAAATAGAAATTAAAAATTCGTAAGCACAACATAATAACCATTGACGAAATTAATTTTTGATAATTGTCATAACAAATTAAACACTTTTTGATAGTCAACTTGAAGCAGAATACATGGATGCGGATAATTGGACATATCAACTACGAAAGGTACTACCCATGAGTTCTCGCGCACTGCTGTTAGTAAATCGTCATGCCCGCCAAGGGCAAAAGGGTCTATCGGAAGCAATTGAATATCTGAAGAAACTCGGCTTTGATTTAATTCAGGAGTCTACAGAAGACCCTAAACATCTTGCTGAAGTTATACTTCGCTATCAGCATCAAGTTGACTTGGTAATCATTGGTGGAGGAGATGGGACTCTGAATGCCGCAGTAGATGTTTTAGTTGATACTCAGTTACCCTTGGGAATTTTGCCTTTAGGAACTGCCAATGATCTGGCTAGGACTTTGGGAATCCCGAATTCCCTCAGCGAAGCTTGCAAAATTATTGCCTATAGAAATTTACACCGCATCGACTTAGGTTGGGTAAACGGCAAGTACTTCTTTAACGTTGCCAGTCTGGGATTGAGTGTAAAAATTACCCAGCTACTTACCAAAGAAGCCAAACGCCGTTGGGGAATATTTGCTTATGCCGCCACTGCATTGCAAGTGATTTGGGAAGCTAGACCTTTTACTGCGGAGATTTTAATCAATGGTGAATCAGTTCGCGTGAAAACAGTGCAAATTGCTGTGGGTAACGGCCGCTATTACGGCGGTGGTATGGCAGTGGCTGACGATGCGGCAATAGATGACCAAAGGCTAGACCTCTATAGCTTGGAGATTAAACATTGGTGGCAGATAATACTATTACTCCCTGCGATGCGACAAGGGCGACATATACATTGGAAGAGTGTACGCTCTGTTCAAGGTCAAGAAATAGAGGTGCATACTCGCAAACCTCGCCCTATTAATACAGATGGTGAAATCACTACCTACACTCCTGCTCATTTTCGGGTTATACCTAAAGCTATAGCTGTTTTAGTACCTCCAGAAATTAAGAGTTAGGAGTATTATTCTCTCTTATCTCCCTCTGCTAAAAATGTGGGAACTCGCACCAAATGCATCTGAGATTTTCTCAAGACATAAAGTCCCTGTTGCAACGCCTAGCTGAACAACCGCTAACTCTAGGTGATATTCTCGCAGAAACCTCAGAACGAGGCTTCTGCCTGGTAATTACATTATTAATTTTGCCTTTTTTATTTCCTATGCCACCGGGATTAACTGGCCCTTTTGGTGGTGCTTGTTTACTATTGTCAGCCCAAATGGTTTTAGGGAGGCGTGAGCCTTGGCTGCCAAAAAGAATTGCTAACTACAAATTTCCTCGTTCCTTTACCCAGTTACTTTTGCAAAATTTGGAACGTCTTACTAAAGTGTTACAGAAGATCGCCCGTCCCCGATTGGCAAAAATAGCCCATCATCCTTTGATTTGGCGAATTAATGGGCTTTGTATCTCTTTGTTAACAGTATTATTAATATTACCAATTCCCTTTACAAATCCCATCCCCACCGTAGGTATTTTACTTTTGACTGTTGCCACCATTGAATCTGACGGTTTATTAATTTGCATCAGCTACGGTATTACTGTCCTAATTACCTTGTTCTTTGGATTTATTGCTTATGCAGTATGGTTAGCTCCCAGTTTGCTGCAATCTATATTTAAATAATAAAAACCCCCAGCTTTAGGCTGAAGGCTGTAAATTATTAGGGTGCATCTACTATTTATTAATCCGCTTTATTGATTGCCATATCCGGAAATATTTAAACTATAAGCAAATTTATTTTATTCTTAAATTAAAAAACATCAGCAATAAAAAAGCCTTCAACTAAAAGCTGAGGGCTATGATTTAATTAAGGTGCATCTACCATTTAATAATCCACTTTATTGGTTCTAATATCCGGGAAGATTTAACTTTGCAAAAAAATATTTTAATTTCAAATCAGAGAATGTCAACAACAAAAAAAGCCCCCAACTAAAAGCTGAGGGCTATGATTTAATTAAGGTGCATCTACCATTTAATAATCCACTTTATTGGTTCTAATATCCGGGAAGATTTAACTTTGCAAAAAAATATTTTAATTTCAAATCAGAGAATGTCAATAACAAAAAAAGCCCCCAACTAAAAGCTGAGGGCTGTGATTTAATTAAGGTGCATCTACTATTTATATATCCGTCTTAGTTATTGCTGCATCAGGAAGAATTGAAAAAAAAGGATGGCTGTGGAATTGATTTCATTAGCTACAAAGGTCGTACTGATATCAATGAGGATAAACTGCGGTATTTAACTAGGTAATCATTGACCAACTTCATAGTAATTTTACAATTACCCGGAATTTACCCTGGATACACAAAGTTTCTGTTAATATCTCTGAGGCTATATCCGCAATAGTACTAATTTAGTTTATTAGTTGGGTATATGACTATGAAAGTTAGACGCACCCAACTTAATGAAGCGATCGCAGTTTCTATTAGCCCTTGCTAGTTTTAGTATTGTCGGGGGAAGCTTTTTTCTAAGAACAACTTTTAGCAGTACTAATGAACCTAAAATAATAACTGATACATCACGTTACAAAGAAATCCGTAATCAACTATGGTCTGATAATGACCAAGTAAAACATTTTCCTAATGAGATTCCCACTGATGCCAAAGATGTTCGCATCGCTTACTCTCCCGAATTTTTGCAAGGAAGTAGTTTTTTTCAAATTAGGCTGAAACAGCAACCAGAAAAAATAGAAAAACTACTTTCACAATACAGAAGTAGTGCAAAGCACAAATATAGAGGTGGTAACACAAACGAGCACATAAATCAACCCAATGGTGTGCCGACAACTTTTTTCTACACCAGTGACTCTCATACAGAATCTTTTCCACCCACTTATGAAATATTGGTATTAAATACAGTGGATAAAGGTAGACCTGGCTTCAAGTGGAATCATGGAAATAGCTACGGCGTAGCTATTAATACTTCTGCTTCAGAAATTATCTATTGGTCTGAAAGATGGTAATTAACAATTCATTTTGAATTTGAATCGCCATGATAAAGATCATTATTTTGGTCACGATCCTCACTTCAGTACTAAGTTCTGCTTTTACCCTTTTGGGTATATCACTTTGGGTAGTTAAAACTTATAGCCAGCATCGCTAAAATTTTAATGGTGCTTAAAAACTATCTGAATATGTAGAATGCCAACTGCTTTAATTACTGGTGCTTCTAGTGGTATTGGAAAAGCTTTTGCCCAGGAACTAGCTGCACGCAAGACAAATCTTGTACTCGTTGCTCGTTCCAAAGAGAAACTAAGCCAATTAGCTAAACAACTAGAAGAACAACACAAAATTCAAGTAGAGGTTATAGTCAAAGACCTCACAGAAGCTAATGCAGCTGCTGCTGTATTTGATGCCACTAAAGAAAAGGAATTAACCATTGACTTATTAATCAACAATGCTGGTTTTGGTTACTATGGCGACTTTGCCGAAGGGGATGGAGAAAGACAAGTCAAAATTGTACAATTAAACATTTTGGCATTGGTAGATTTAACCCACAAATTTCTCCCCTTGATGCGGCAACGTCGTTCTGGAAGTATTATTAACGTATCCTCTATTACCGCGTTTCAACCTATACCATACCTTTCTGTTTATGCTGCCAGTAAAGCTTTTATTCTCAGCTTTAGTGAAGCATTATGGGCAGAAAATAATCAATATGGCGTGCGTATTTTAGTCACTTGTCCAGGGCCAATAGAAACAAACTTTTTTGCAGAAGCTAATTTTCCTCCAGCACTGGCAAGTACTACAGATAAAGTGTATTCTTGCGAAAAAGTTGTTTGGGAATCTTTAAACGCTTTGGAAAAAGGCTATCCAACTGTTATTAGTTCTGATAGTAACACTCAAATTAGAAGCAAATTATCTCGACTTGTACCGCGCAAACTTCTGTTGAATATGTTAGCAAAACACTTTAAAGCCTAAGTATATATTTAAGAGTTGGGAGAGACGCGATTAATCGCGTCTGTACAAAAGTTGGGAGTTGGGGATTTGGAGTTAAAGAAAACGGGGAATTTAAAAATCCTAACTTTTCACTCCTAACTCCTCACTTATTAGATATACCTTGTTAATTGAACTCGGTAACGGTCTTTTTTTGTAACGGCTATTTCCCCAACTTCTAAACGTCCTTTAGAGCGAATAGCGATTAAGTCGCCTGATTTGACTTGAGAACTAGCTTGGGTAATTTCTTTCCAATTGACACGGACATCACCAGCATCAATGAAATCAACCATTTTGCTGCGGGACATGCCAAAACCAGCAGATGCGATCGCATCTAATCGCAAAGAAGCCTCTACAGTAGTTAATTCTTTTTTCTTTGGTTCCCGAACCCTTAATTCAGTTACCTCCATTCGCTGAGTTTTCACAGGAACCGATCGCACCTGTTTAAGACTTATTTCCAAAAATTCCACCAACTCTGGTGTGACAATCGCCTGCGCCCCTCGTTCTCCCAAGACAATAACATCTCCCGTCTTTTCACGAACAATTCCCGTCCCTAACATTGCGCCTAAAAAATCGCGGTGAGAGGCGGTATCAAACAGGAAATTACCAGCAATTTCCACAGCTACAAGGCTGACTTGAGATTGATCTAAGGGAAGTTCTGAACGAGCGATCGCTATTCTTTGGCGTTCAGCTTGCGGATATCCGCCCCACGCAACTAATTGCACTTCTGTTAATCGGTTAAACACCCGTTGAATTTCTGCCAATTCTGGGGGAGACAGAAAATCAGTCAAAACCACTTCCCAAGTTTTGATGGCTTGCTCCGCTTGATCGATTACACGAGCTACACTATCTCGATTTTCAAGACCTTTTAAAAGTTCTTCTCGTGGCAACATTCTTAAAAATTATGAGTTATGAATTGAGAATTAATCTGCTATAACTATCTTTATTCTAACTTTAATTCCCATTTCAGCAGGTTTTCATCCCTAGCAATTTGTTGCATTCCCAATTTTTCCAAAATGCGAATCGAGGCAACATGATCGTCTGGAGAATGAGCGATAATTCTCTTGAGTTCTTGCTGAGTAAAGGTAAAATCGACCAGTGCTTGTACTGCTTCAAAAGCAAATCCCTGCTGGCGATAAGCTGATAGCACTTCATAACCCATTTTTACAGTTCCTGTCTGATCGGGTTTGCCAATAAAACCCAAATCGCCAATTAAAGTAGAATCAGCAATGTGAATCATTAGCCAGACACCCCAACCCAACTGGGAAGGATCATCTAAGTAGAGCGGTGTGAATAATTCAAGGTTTGTAGTGAGGACTAAAGTCCTCTTATGAGGGCTGAAGCCCTCTCTACGAGACGCTACGCGAACACTACGAACTAATCTCAATATTTTTTACATTACTTAATCTAGTTTGATTTATTCTCACCGACTTACTTATTAGCATCTGAGCATACATTGGGAAAATATCTAACACCTCAAATCCATACCAATCATCAGGAACCCATACCTCTAAAAGCCTCTCTACTTGGGATTTGTTTCTTATCACAACGGCTTGCGCCACCTCCAAAGAACAAGGAAGCAACTCAAGTCGCTGTGTTGTGATGTGTAAAGTATGACTCATTTATTACACGCTACTTGTGTCAGCATAACCTTGGATATTTTCTGGATCAAACTGACGTAATATTCGGTTTGCTTGCCGAGTTAGAGTTTCAGAACCTTGAACGGCAACTAAGTATTTACCCGCGTCTAAGCGGTTGCGATAAGGTAAAGCATCACCACTACCTACGACTAAACCGACTCCGCCACCGACAAACACACCACCCATAGCACCACTAGCAGCACCCAACAGTCCGCCAACGATGTGATTGCCAACTTTACCCGCCCAGGCAAAAGTATCTAAACCAGTGATGAGGCTAAAGGTAAAACCTGCAAAAAAGCCGAATGGTATCAGCCAGGTTGCCATCAGTTGTGCTTGCTTTTTAGATTGCTCTTTGGGGTCAATTAAGCCAAACTCGTCAGCTGTTTTATATCCTTTTCCCAGGATAGTGCTGTTTATGCCTTGTTCTTCTAAAGCTAAGTAAGCAGCTTCGGCTTGAATGCGGTCTGGTAATACGGCAACAAGGTAATTCATTGATTTCACAATTTGTCTAATAGAAGTTTTGCCTTAATTAACAGCGTATCAGTCCTGGTCGAATCATCTTGCATTGGGTAGGAGTTTAGAATTAGGAGTTAGGAATTGGGAATTGGGAGTTTGGAGTTAGGAGTTAGGAGGGGCTTTTATTCTGACTCCGGTAGCAGGGAAGGGTTGGGGGTTAGGTCTGTATTGAACTCAACTGCAAACCGCGTAGGCGTAGTCCGCCGCAGGCATCGCACAAGTTAAATGTACATCCCATCACTTTAGGGAATCTAGTGGCTTACAAAAATTGTTCACGCCTTGCTTGAGGACATAAATCAAAACTGGCGTTGCTAAAATCTTAGGAAACGTTGGCATTGCTTTTAGACGTTCCATCATCTTTTGAGGTGAACTATTAAGCAAATCTTCCCGATATTCTTGTTCGCAAATGACCACACGCCATTTTCTAGCCAAGGCATCTAACCACTCGGAATTTGCTCTTTCTGGTTCTTGTCCTGCCCGGATAGCTAGCGTCATCGCTGCATCTTCTAAATCTCCATCACAGTCTTCAATCAAATCTAGCGCTTCCATATCGCTGGGATCATCTGCCAATTGAGAGCGAAACTGTGCAATTTCTTGAGATGTTACTTTAGTCATGAGTCTTTGACAATGAGAGCGATGCCTATGGCAGTAAACTACGGACACTCAGTTATGCTACATCATTTCACAAAATTGCTGTTAAAAATAGGTTCTTCGCAGCGCCTTCAGAATCCAAAATGTTTAAGGTCTACTTACCAAGATATCCGCACCGAGAAAGCCCCTGTTTGAAAGTATGGGGCTAAGGTGTACTTCATGGTCTATTGACCATCCCAGGATAATTAAGAAAAGCCTGAAAACTTCCTATTTTAGATAATGCACATAACGAGGCATTTGTACAGTGCGTAACTCCTAAAGATCAGCCCTTTCAAAGTGGTGAAATTTAGAACGAGAATTGGCTATTTCAACCTTCAAAAAGCCCACAATCTGAGCGGAGGATTCAAGATGGTAGCACTGAAACAACGTATCTTCGTTGGCCACCTTGAAAGGGCTAGTCCTAATTACATTACTAGTGATTCTAACTCTGGCAGTATTTGAGCATCCTTAGCCTGCCGGAAATTTCAACTTCCTAGCTGTAAAATAAAATATAGATAAATGAGGCTCGCCGATTCTAGGGTAGATCGGAACCTTTGCGCTAGAAGCTCTTTCTTGCTTGTGCAGAGACACCAGTTAAGTTTATCTAGATGTAGTGACTTAAGACCATTACCTGCTAGGGTTATAAATCAGCACAGACTAGACTATATACAGTATAGACAATTTACCCAAAACTCTTTCCAGCTTTAAAATCAGAGGTACCAATGATTATAACTAATTTTAGTAAACAAAGAAATGAATTTAAAGAACCGAAAGTACTCAAAGCTAAACCACATTGGCAAGGGCAAAATTTGAGCGATACTCCTGTCAAAAGTAAAGATAGCAAGACGGAAGATACAACACCCGATAGTTCGATTTTAAATACCTTGAATCGTGGTCGAGTTGCTATTTTTATTGATGGCTTAAGCCTATTTCATACAGCTTTACAACTCGGTATAGAAATTGACTACGTTAAATTGCTTTGTCATTTAACCAACGGTTCAAGACTGTTGCGTGCTTTCTTTTATACTGGGGTTGATATCACCAATGAAAAGCAACAGGGTTTTCTATTGTGGATGCGTCGTAATGGTTATCGTGTAGTGGCAAAAGAGCTAGTTCTAGCAGTAGAAAATTTCAAAAAATCAAATCTGAACGTAGAAATTGCTGTAGACATGATAACTTTAGCTCCTTATTATGATACTGCGGTTTTAGTCAGTGGTGATGGGGATCTGGCATACGCTGTGAATGCTGTCAGCAGAATGGGGGTTCGGGTGGAAGTGGTGAGTCTACAAAATACCACTAGTGAAAGCTTGATTGATGTTGCTGACTGCTTCATTGACCTTGATAGTATTAAGGCACACATTCAAAAAGATTCTAATGTTGGCTATAGTTATCGCACGCCGTCAAATTCAAATCTTTAAAACCCTTGTTAAAGGTAGGTAAACTTCCCCCACACTATACTAGTGGTCTGTCCCAAAAATTTTGATGAGTTTGTAGTAAGCACTTCAGTGCTTAAAAATCCAGGACTAAAGTCCTTCATTTGAGCGATAAATCGCTCACTACAAACCCTTCATAACTAATGGGACAGACCACTAGTCCCCAGTTCTATTTGCGTATTTTGCTTGGCCCTAATTGAAATGGATATTTTAATAGTTGAAGATGAACCAGAAATTGCTCATTTAATTGAACTCTCTTTAGAAAAAGAAGGATTTTTTTGTCGCACTAGCCGCGATGGCATGAATGCTTTGCGGATGTTTCAAGAGCAACCACCTGATTTAATCATTCTAGATTTAATGATTCCTGGTTTGGATGGGTTGGAAGTTTGTGCCAGAATTCGCCAGAAACCAGGTGCAAAAGATCCTTACATTTTAATGCTCACGGCTAAGGGTGAGGAAATCGATCGCGTCATTGGTCTGTCTACTGGTGCTGACGATTACATGGTCAAACCCTTTAGCCCCAGAGAGTTAGTAGCTAGAGTACGGGCACTATTGCGGCGTAGCTTCCGCCAAGGGGGACAACATCAAGTCAATCGTACCCAACATTTTGTTGTCGATATAGACCAGCGCACTGCCAGTCGTCAGATGGATTCTCAGGAGGTTGAGATTTTGGACTTAACTACCCTAGAATTTAACTTGCTAACTACCTTTGTCAGCAATCCTGGTCGAGTTTGGAACCGCACTCAACTAATTGATAAACTTTGGGGAGATAACTTTTTTGGCGATGAACGAGTGGTGGATACTCATGTAGCTCGGTTGCGAAAAAAGATTGAGCCTGATTCGGCAAATCCTACTTTTATTAAAACTGTTGTTGGGGTTGGCTATAAATTTGAAGATCCTCTGGTAGCGTGAATGTTATGAAGATGGGGCTGAGAGAGCGCCTATTTTTCTCCCATTTAGTAGTAATGATTGTGGGGGTAGCTAGTCTGGTAAGCATCAGCAAAATCTCTTCCCCCCGCTTCTTTATCTTGCATTTGGAACGATTAGAAAATCAGGGGTTCAACTTAATCAATGTTCGTACTAAATTGGTTACAGGATTTGAATTTGCTTGGCAGCGAAGCACTATTTGGTCAGTTTTAGTTGGTAGCACCGCAGCTGGAGGATTGAGTTACTGGGTGTCTAGACGGATTATGCAACGCTTGACGGAAATGGAACAAATCACCCAAAAATTTGCTGCTGGTCAGATGGATGCACGATTACCTCTGTCTGACATTCCAGAACTTAATAGACTGGGTGCTAGTTTCAACCGGATGGCAGCCAGTTTAGAAGGGGTAGAAGCGCGGCGGCGAGAAGTGATTGGAGACATGACCCATGAATTACGGACACCGTTAACAGTGGTGCGCGGTTACTTGGAAGAATTGGCTGATGGGGAAATTGAAGCGTCTCCTGAAATTTATCGGCGTTTAGCTAAAGAAACTAGGCGTTTAGAGCGGTTGGTAAATGATTTACAAGAACTGTCTAAGGCAGAAGCTGGTTATTTGCCAATTAATATACAACGGGTAAATCTGCGTCCGTTGTTAGAGTCATTAGTGGAGAAATTCACCGACCAGCTGTTGGAAGATGGGCCAGTTCTGCTCTTAGAATGTTCATCTGTGCTGCCTCCTGTATTGGCAGATATTGACCGCACCGAACAGGTGTTGGTTAATTTGCTGGGTAATGCAGTGCGTTACACTAACGAAGGTTCAATTACCATTCGTGCTGGAACTGAAGGATCTCAACTCTGGATTGCGGTTATGGATACAGGTATTGGTATCGCTCCAGAAAATTTGCCCCATGTGTTTGAGCGCTTCTGGCGAGCAGATGAGTCGCGCGATCGCCATTCGGGAGGTACTGGTATTGGCTTAACTATTTCCCGTCGTTTGATTGAACTACAAGGCGGTCAGATTCAGGTAGAAAGCAAGTTGGGAGTTGGCAGTACGTTTCGGTTTTTTCTCCCTTTAACTTGAGATAAAGGATTGACACAATGTAGTCACTGCTGTGCCATACGCAATTGCTAATTTGAAAGTATCCAAAGTCTTTGTTTTTTGATGAATGCCGAGATTTTGGAAGTGTATAGAGTATAGTATTATGTCTACTTTTATTTTGGCTGCTTTTTTGGTTAGTTTACTCAGTGCTTCGGGTTATGCTGCGATCGCCTACCTATTCCCTCAAAATCGTTCCCAAGACTGAGAATTTACACTCAAATTGCTATCTTTGTTTTAGCCAGTTTCAATCCCTAATAGGGATTTTGATGAATTGCAATCCATAAGGGCAAATCGGGGTTTTGCGATGGCGATGTTTCAATCCCTAATAGGGATTTTGATGAATTGCAATAAGTTGCTCATGTTAAAATCGCTGACCTGTGGTAACTTCAAATCTAACTTCTCCCTGGTTGCTAATTCCTAAGTCGCCTCGAATCAGTCCAAAGGATGACTTGAATCGCAATCCTAAGCCGTAACCAAAGCCACTTCCAGGTTTGTCTCGCAGCACTCCTGGTTCTCCTAATACGGTTTCGCTAGACCCGAAATCTGAGGCGAGGTCAGTAAAGAGAACTCCTCCGATTGACTGTAAAATTGGAAAACGATATTCAACAGAAGCTAAACCATAACTGCGACCACTGGCAACTTTACCATAACCGTAACCTCTGACAGAATCTAGCCCACCAATATTAAAGGCATCTGCTGGTGGAAAGTCTCCAATAGTCGTACCAATTTGTAAATTAATCGCCAACATTTCTGGATTGTCGGTTAGCCGACCATTCCCTATCCAACTGACTGGTAAATACTGAATATAGTCTCCCTGTAGGCGGTTGCTGGAAATATTACCCAGTCCAATGGGAATCGCTTGTTGTGTACTGAGGGTGAGGATTGATCCTTGAGTCGGATTGTCTTTGCGATCGCGTTGATCTCTGGATACAGCAAATGATACTGTAAATAGATCATCAATGCCAGTACCACTTACAGATAGGGGACTTCCTAATCTATCGACCTGTGCAACGCTATATTCTTGATCGCGTAGGCTAATCCGGGTATAGTTGAGAGCTAAAAATGTATCCCACTCATCAAAAGCTCCTAAAACTCCTACAGAACCGCCAAACCTTCCCTCGCGCACTTTGTTACCGTTAGACAATCTGATATCTTCGTTGAAGGTTCCCGATATATTTCGACTACGAAAACCTCTAATGCTATAGCCTAAGCGGTTTGGTTCTCCAGGACGATAACGACTAGTGAATTGACCATTAAACTGGACATCTTCACTGCTGAACTGCACAGTTGTATCTAATTTATCGTTAAGACCGCTAATATTTGCATCTTTGTAACCTACCCGCCCATATAGCCCAACATCATCGTTATTACCGCCTCCTAAGATTAGAGAAGGGAAGTCACGCTCTTTGATTTTATAGATGATGTTAACACTCTTTGCATCTTCCTCTCGCTCAACATTTACTTGATTAAATGATTCTAATCTCCTCAATCGTTGCAAGTCTGCTTGAAGTAAATTTTCACGGAATACCTGACCAGGTTTGAGTCTAAGCAGACTAATGATAAAATCTGTCTGAGTCCGCCCTTTGATTGGCTGACCTTTGTCATCAAGTAACTCACCTTTGTCATTAACAAAACGAATTTGGATGTCTTTAACAACTTTTTGGGAAAATTCAATAGTCTGGTTATCTCCTGAAGTCGCTCCTATATAATCACCATATTTGGCATACTCTCTTATATGGATCGTAGCTTCCGGGGTAATAATACCAATAGAGCCATCCTGAGTAAAAGATTGCGAGTCTGCAATAGCCTCTGGATTTTTCCCACTCACTAATATTACTGCGATCGCAACTACAGTTATTTGAACTCGCATATTGAAAATCCGTTAGTGTTATTAAGTTTACCACGTAGAGCGGATCTCTTGTGCGTAAGTTCTATATGAAACTTGCTATTGGGTATGCCAACAAGGCTATTTCATTCTCCGACAAGCCCGCCTCAGAATGAATTCTGAGTCTAATAGCGAAAGTCGTCTAAAGACGACTGAGAAAAGGTTATAGTTCGTTTTAACGGACTTTAGCTAAAAGCCAAAGAACTTTAGTTCTGGGCGGTTGATGTCTAGAACGAAATAGCCCTGGGTATCCCAAAATCCGGTTCCTTGCGCCAGTACTCAGTATAAACTGTCAGACTGTTTTCTGCGATCGCCTCCGGCGGGCGGTTACGCTATCGCTTAAGTTGATCGAGTCCTCAAAGGTTTAGAAGTTGCGCTGCTGCCAGAAAAAGGTATAGTCTGGGAAATAGAACTTCTTCCCGAATACTATGAAAGACAAATACTCAGTTTTTAAGTCTTATTTGACTTTTTTATAGATAATTAAAATTGAGAATTATCTATTAAATCCACTTACGAATAAAACTCGGATATATTAGATAAAATGATATTACTAAGTAAATAGCAAATTGTATAAGTATAGGAGTAAATGATGATATGATTGGGATTGCGATCGCAGGCACTGGATTTGGTCAAAAAGTCCATATCCCAGGATTCCAAGCACATCCTCAAACTGAGGTAGTTGCTGTTTATCATCGAGATATAAATAAAGCTAAAGCCATAGCAGAATCCCATAATATCCCCCACGCCTCCGACTCACTGGCAGATATTGTGGCATTACCAGAAGTGCAAGCAGTTAGCATCTCTACACCGCCTTTTTTGCACTATGAAATGGCAAAAACTGTATTGCAAGCTGGGAAACATTTATTATTAGAAAAACCGACAACTTTAAATGCAGTTGAGGCTAAAGAACTTTATCAGTTAGCTAAAGCAAAAGGTGTAATTGCGACTGTAGATTTTGAATTTCGCTTTGTACCAGGATGGCAGTTGTTTGCTGAATTATTGTTAGAAGATTATGTGGGTAAGTTGCGCCTAATTAAAATCGATTGGTTGGGTTCTTCTCGTGCTGATACTTCACGCCCTTGGAATTGGTATTCTGATAAAGAGAAAGGAGGCGGTGCATTGGGATCTTTGGGTTCCCACGCTTTCGATTATATTCACTGGTTATTCGGGCCAGTGCGTAGATTAAACGCCCATTTAACTACTGCTATTCCTACACGAGTTGAGCCTGTTAGCGGGGAATCCAAGCCAGTGAATACAGATGACAACTGTATATTAACACTGGAATTAGCAGATGGTACACCTTGCCAACTTTCTATCAGTGCGGTGGTTCATGCACCAAGAACTCATTGGGTAGAAGTGTATGGCGATCGCGGTACATTAATTGTGGGCAGTGAAAATCAAAAAGATTATATACATGGTTTTCGTGTTTGGGGTTCCCAGGTAGGTAAACCTTTGACCGAAATAGAAATACCAAATCGGTTAATTTTTCCGAAAAATTATACTGATGGGCGCATTTCGGCATTTATCCGCGTAGTAGACCAATGGGTGCAAGGAATTGACCACAATCAGGAAATTATACCATCAATGCGAGAAGGAATTTATTCTCAGTTGTTGATGGATTTATCCCATGAATCGCATCAAAAAGCAAGTTGGGTAGATGTTCCAAGCTTGGAAGAATTTCTTAGCAACTAGAGAGAACATGAGCAAAACTCCCCGTATTCGTATTCCGCCGGAAGTAAAGAAATAAGTTTTTCAACGTGACAAATACCAGTGTCAAAGCTGCGGTAAAACTACTATAGAAACTAACCTCAGCATTGACCATATCATTCCCCTCGCCCGTGGCGGTCAAAACGATATCAGCAATCTCCAAACTCTTTTTTTTACCTGCAATCAGCAGAAAACAGACAAATCTGATTATCTAAGTAAGTCGGTACAAATAAATCGAACTATATGAAGTAATGCAAAATTCTTGTAATCAAGTTTGTAGTAAGGACTTCAGTCCTTCTTTTAGGACTAAAGTCCTTACTACAAACATGCAAATTATTTATGCCGTTTTACTTATGCCACAAAATCACAATAGCAATTCCCTAAGATTCCTCAATATTAGAACTACGATTTTCTACCTCTTCACTGTCATAGCTGTTTTAGTAGTAGCCTTTCCCTGGTTATATGAGATTAAAACTAAAGCTGGGATCGATATATCACCTAGCCGCCACGCAGGAACCTTTTTTGAGAAACATACCCACGGACTTTTCAGGTGTGAGTGGCTTTATCCCTACCATTGCGATCGCCCTCAGATTAAGTAAAAGAAATTAAAAAGAAAAGAGAAAAATTTTCTCCTTCTCTGTGTGATATTTTACCCTAATAAAGCTTACGCAATAACTCTCTGAAACTCTCATTCCTTTGTGTCCTACCCTGCGGGAAGCCACTTCGTGTCTATGCGCCTTTGCGGTTCGTCTTTCCATTATTTTGCCTAAGTTCTGCCTAACTGAATTACAGCAATTTTCATAAAAAGACCATACCGTAGGGCAGCACATCTGTGCTACCCTACTACATCTATCCCAACTGATTTGAGATCGCACTAACATCAACGGCTAACTTCTTGCCCAACTTGAGCAACTGAAGACACTGATTATCTCCTTCATTCCCAACGCTAGTGATACATACCGTCCCTATCTGACTGTGCAGACAACTAAAGTATAGTTCCTGCGATCGCTGTAGGGAAACATCAATATTTAGTTGATCCCCGACATCAATCAATCGTTCCAACAGTTGGATATCTGCATTAAAACTACCATTGGCATCGTGCAACAATTGCCAGAGCGATCGCGCAATTAATTGTTCTAACATCTGCTTCCCGTCGGGAATATTCAGCCGACAACGCAAATGTTTTGCTTCAGTAGCGATCACCTCCAATTCTAAGATGTGATTCCAACTCTTTTGGGGATCAGCGATATCTTGCTCAAGCGATCGTAATGTCATTAAACAGCGATGCCCTAAAGCAATATCTGCTGCAACCTGTAATTCTTGCGGTACTGCTATTTCATCTCGATGAAACGCCATCAGCACACCATAATTATCCCGGTACGCTTGAGTATACAACTGTCCTAAACGCGTCAGTGTTTCCTCACTCAGCAGCCGCATAATCCGGTGGCGTTCTTCAGCAAATAGATTCTGTAAGTTGAAAGCTTCTTCGCCAAATAGCTGTGTCATCGCCAAGATAGTATGAGCCGCGCTAGCTTGTTTTAGCGCCCCAAACAGCTTTTCTTTTAATTGGCTGTAGTCACGCCGCCCAGTAAATTGCTGAATGCCGCAATGGAAATCCCAGCCTCCCAAATGGAGAACCGCAAATACCAAATGCTCACTTTCCCAAGTAATCTCTGATACTAGCTTTAAATTTCCTATAGCCAGAGTTAGCGATCCCATCCGTTGCATTTGGTAATCTAACTCATTGGCTGCATAGCAATAAACCTTTTTGTGGTAACGCTGAGACTGTTTGTCAGCAGCATCTTTTCTCGGTAGGGAATTGTGCGCCTCTGCTGGTTTCTGATTGGTAAATAGGGAAGTAATGGCGTAATGGGCTGCTACTTGCTTAAAGCCAAGCTGGGCAGTTAGCACGAGTTGTCGATAAATTTCCCCACCGTGTTTGAACTGATCCACATTACTGGGGGCTAAACCAAGACGTTTGACGAAGCCTTTTTCTAACTGCACACCTGCCACATCCCCTGCCAATTCCAAAGCACGGGCAGCGTAGCGCAGAATTTGTGTCCCCTCTGGACGGGAAATTTCTTCAAAAAACCAACCGCAACTAGTGAACATCAACAAAGCGTGACGCTGCATTTCTAACAAGCGCAAAGCGTCTACTTGTTCGGCTGCCGTTAGTTTGTGGGTTTGATGACGGGCGAGAAAACGGTTGACATTGGTAGCAGAGCGATCGCGCAATACTTGGATATATTCATCTCGTGCTAGCCAGGGATCGCTAAATAACTGTCTACCATGTTCTGCATACACCTCAGTTAGCTGATCCCGCAGCCAATTTAGGGAATCTCGCAAGGGACGACGCCATTTCTGATGCCAGACACCACCTTCTCCACCGCAACCACAATCATCTTCCCATCTGCCGACACCGTGGGCGCAACTCCAGGCTGTGACTGACTTTAATTCCACTTCCCAACTCGGAGAATTTAAGCTCAGGTAGTGGGCGAAGTTCGTCACCGTCCAACCCTGTTGAGGAAACTCTTTGGTAAAGGCGTAAGCTAAAGTTTTCTCAGTTCCCTTTTTGTGGTGTCCGAAGGTTTCCCCATCTGTCGCCACAGAAATCAACTGTGCCAGACGATGATCCCCACGCACCGCCGAACCGATACGTCTGGCAAAGTGACTGGAATTATAAACGACATCACTAAAACCCATGTCCCGCGATATCGGGCCATCGTAGAAGAAGATATCAATGTAAGGGGGGGAGTGGGGAGTGGGGAGTGGGGAGTGGTTACTGTCCCTACTCCCTTCCTTGATCGCACTTAGAGGTGAAGATGAAGTGTCTAATGTGGGCTTCAAATAACAACGATAGGGACGGGTAGAATCAATCTGACTACCGCCGACTTCGATCCATTCAGGATGGGGATGATCTGGAGTGGGGAGGGGACGGCAACGCAGTGCTTGAGATGGTGCAAGGACAATGAAACGAATCCCCTCAGCAACAAGAGCTTCTAGAGTTGCGTAGTCTACAGCAGTTTCTGCCAGCCACATGCCTTCGGGATCGCGCCCAAAGCGGGAGCGGAAGTCTTCTTTACCCCAGCGAATTTGGGTATATTTGTCGCGTTCGTTCGCCAGAGGCATGATAATGTGATTGTATACTTGCGCGATCGCATTACCGTGACCATGCAAGCGATCGCTACTCTTAGCATCTGCCTCTAAAATGCGCTGATAAACCTCCACATCGTAGCGTTCTAGCCACGACATCAGCGTTGGCCCAATATTAAAACTGAAATACTCATAATTATTGACGATCCCCACCACTTCGCTTTGGTCATTTAAGACTCTGGCAAAGGCATTTGGACGATAACATTCCCAATGAATCCGCTCATTCCAGTCATGGAAAGGTGCAGCGCTCGGTTGGCGTTCAATTGCGTCCAGATAAGGGTTTTCCCTTGGTGGTTGGTAAAAATGACCATGCACCGTCACATAAACACCATTAGCCTTGTTCAGGGGATCGGTTTCTTTAGTGTTATTGGGATCTGAATGTAATGTTAACGTTGAGCCAGAGCTAGCTGGCATTTGGGCAGCAGAAGTCATGTATATTTATCCAAAACAAAAAACTTACAGTTGCACCGAAAACATTGTGCGTAAACCTTTCTACAATAGGTTGAACACAAAATCCGGTATAAATAACAACTATGGAATCCAACTAAATTTTTGACAAAGCTGTTTTATTGTAGTGGGAAATCTGCGTTATCGCACAGCCCTTTCCCTGAAGGCTTAAAGTAATTGGCCATTGAACAAAGCCTCAGTTAGGGGTTTTCTTTTATTGGGGGTCAATCAAAATTTTAATTGTCTTTTAATAATTAAACCCCATTTTTGATGCAAAATTTTGGCTCAAATTCATACTTTTGCAACAAAAGATTACAAAAACTCATTATATCGCAATCTTATTTTACACAACATCCGCAGCAGTGAACGGAAAACAGTACAATCTCTGAATTGGTCTACAGATGGTTGAGAGTATCCTATGGAAGTGCTGATATGAAAGTGATTGTTAATTCAACACTCCAAACTTAAAACTTAGGATTGCTCGCTGTGAATGATACCCTCAACTTAAGACCACAAATGTCAACCAAAAACATTATTCTTTTCGCTTTACTACTGTTTATCCCGGTTTCTGTAGCAGCTCACTTTCTGGAATGGGGAGAATTGACAGTTTTCATTACAGCTGGATTAGCGATTCTGCCCTTAGCGGCTTGGATGGGTACAGCCACAGAAGAAATTGCTGTTGTAGTGGGGCCATCGTTAGGGGGCTTGTTAAACGCCACCTTTGGCAATGCTACGGAATTAATCATCGCCTTAGTAGCGCTGAACGCTGGGTTAATAGATGTAGTGAAAGCCAGTATCACGGGATCGATTATTAGCAACTTACTACTGGTAATGGGTTTTTCCATGCTTTTGGGGGGATTACGCTACAAAGAACAGACATTTCAGCCAATTGTGGCGCGGGTGAATGCTGATTCGATGAATTTAGCGGTGATTGCCATTTTGATGCCAACGGCGATGAATTACACGTCTCAAGGAATTAACGAAGAAACACTGCAAAATTTTTCTATTGCTGTTGCTGTAGTATTAATTCTGGTTTATGCCCTAACACTGCTGTTTTCAATGAAAACCCACTCCTATCTTTATGATGTGGGTGTAGCGGAGACAGAAGAAGAGGAAACCCCTCACGCGAAACCAAATATGATGTTGTGGGTTGGTGTCTTGCTAGTATGTACCTTACTAGTGGCACTTGAGTCAGAAATGCTAGTAGATTCTCTGGAAGTGGCCACATCTCAGCTAGGTTTGACGGCGCTGTTTACGGGGGTAATTTTGGTTCCTATCGTCGGTAACGCGGCTGAACACGCCACAGCAGTCACCGTGGCGATGAAAAATAAGATGGATCTTTCCCTTTCGGTAGCTGTGGGATCAAGTATGCAGATTGCCTTATTTGTTGCCCCCGTGTTGGTGATAGCAGGGCGGGTATTAGGTAAACCAATGGATTTGGATTTCCAACCCTTTGAATTAGTAGCTGTGGTTGCGTCAGTCTTGATTGCAAACAGTATTAGTTCCGATGGTAAGTCCAATTGGTTGGAAGGTACTTTATTATTAGCTGCCTATACAGTGTTGGGGTTCGCCTTCTACTTCCATCCAGTTATGGAAGGTATGGGGTAGTAACCGCAAGGTAGTCGCTAATAGCTTAACTCAAAGCGATCGCTCTTGATGATTTTAGATTTTAGATTACTAACGTCCCGCTCCACGCTTTCACCCCTTCTGGGTGACACGAATCCAAAATCTAAAATTTAAAACCTAGCAAAATTTAGAAGGGTTGATGGGTGAGCATCAACCTAGCAGAGTACCAGCGTTTAAACTTAGACATGTCTATTGCTGAAGTAGAGGCTATTTTGGGAAGAGGGACTGAAATTGAACGAACTAAAGCAACAGTACACTTTGTTTGGACAAATATTGATACCTCTGAAATTCGTGTGGAATTTCAGGCGGGAAAGGTTAAAAGCAAAAAACAGTTCGGATTAAAGTAACCCCAAGAAAAGCTCTAAGCTTTGCAAAATAAGGACTACAGCTTTTAAATTTATCAGTGAAGGGATCGATTAGACGATTGCCCTTCATTGATTTTTAGCTAGCCTTGCTTATAATTGGCGAATCTAAACCGCTTTTGCCTGGGACAGGAGAAAATAATAACATATAAGAGCGATCGCCTATATGAGCTACTGCCTTAATCCCCATTGTCCCAAGCCGGAAAATCCGAATGATGTCAAGTTTTGCCGGACTTGCGGTTCTAAGTTACTCCTCAAAGAACGTTACCGTGCTATCAAACCAATTGGACAAGGTGGTTTTGGCAAAACCTTCTTAGCTGTGGATGAGGATAAACCCTCAAAACCACACTGTGTAATTAAGCAATTTTATCCCCAAGCCCAAGGAACTAACACTCTTGCCAAAGCTGTAGAGTTATTTAATCAAGAAGCGGTGCAGTTAGATGAATTGGGGAAACATCCGCAAATTCCCGAATTACTGGCATATTTTAGCCAAGATGATCGGCAGTATCTTGTACAAGAATTTATCGACGGGCAAAACTTAGCCCAGGAATTGGCACATAGAGGTGCTTTCAATGAAATACAAATCCGGCAACTATTAAATGATTTATTATCAGTATTGCAATTTTGCCATGCTAGACACGTAATTCACCGCGATATTAAGCCAGAAAATATTATTTTACGCGAGAGCGATCGCAAACTAGTTTTAGTAGATTTTGGTGCTGCTAAATCTGCCACTGGTGCCGCCTTAAATCAAACTGGTACAAGTATTGGTAGCCCAGAATATGTTGCCCCGGAACAAATGAGAGGTAAGGCTGTTTTTGCCAGCGATATTTACAGCTTGGGTGCTACTTGTATTAATTTATTAACTAAGCGATCGCCCTTCGATTCCTATGATACCAACAACGATACATGGGTTTGGCAGCAATACTTGAAAACTCCTATCACTAATCAGTTGAGTCGCATTCTCAACAAGATGTTAGAAAGTATTCCAATTCGGCGTTATCAAACAGTAGATGAAGTTTTCAAAGATTTAAATCAACAGTCACAAGTAGCAGCGCCAGCGATTGCAGCAAAACCCATCGCTCAATCTCCACCCACATTTGTATCGCCATCTCCTAGTCAAATTGATAATGAATTAGAGGAAATGAAAACTCAATTTTTGGGTGGCAACAAACCTAAATCAAATAAAATACAACCACCAAACCCGACATCTCAGCCTACGAGTAAAAGCAAAATAGATGAAGAATTAGAAGAGTTAAAAGCAAAATATCTTGGTAATAACAATCCTTAAAATGATTTATCATAAATTATTTTATTCTCAAAGTCATTAAAGAGGGTTAATTAAGCCCAGACCGGAGGTATAAGCCATACCACATTTAATTGACATATAGAGGGCGAGCAATATGCCCACACCACAAGAGTTATGTTTAATTAGAAGTTCAAGCCATTGGGTTGAACTTTAGTGTTACCCAACAAATCACCGAAAATGTTGGGTTTCGTTCCTCAACCCAACCTACAATTCTCGTTAATTGTCCTCTAGATTAATTAATTTTCCAGTATCATAGCTTGCTGCCCTTGAGGCGAAGTTGCATAGCCTAAGAAAGCTTGAACTCCAGGACTAGCAGGGTTTTTATAGACATAAAACAGTTGCCGTTGGTAGGGATAAGCATTTGCATCGGGAGTCAATCCATCAATGGGAACAAATCGTACTGTTTGTTGATTGGCAACCTGTGCAAAGGTTGCATAGCCGATGCCATCAGTTCCTAAAGCTTGGAGTAGAGGAGTTGTGGCATCTCGTGGTAGTGTTGCAATGTTTGATGTTGTGCCAAAATTACC
Source organism: Nostoc sp. CHAB 5834 (assembly GCA_020829485.1). Next base: position 21,840 of record JAIVFU010000007.1, read on the forward strand.
TCCCTTCAACACCATTTCCTGAAATGCTTGATGCGTTCCACTAATTGCCGGTCGATTAATAACTCGGATAGTTCCACTGTTACCACCTACGGCTGACCAGTTGTTAATTTTGCCCTGAAAAATATCTGCTACTTGGGCGCTGGTTAATCCTTGATTAAAAGAATTTGCTTTGCCAACCACAAGCGCGATCGCATCTTTTGTCACAGACACCGCCATCAATCCCTGACTTTGCTCTTGTGCAGTTAGCGATCGCGATACCGCCGCAATATCTACTCTACCCGCTACTAAATCCGCGATACCATTTTGAGAACCATTAGCACTAGTGACAACATTTGTACCAGGAAACTGCCTCTCAAAAGCTCTTTTGAGATTTTGGTTAATTGTCACCATGCTGGTAGATCCATCTATTCTCACAGTAGTACCGCTTGGTACTGAACTTGGGGGCGAAAAAGTCGAATTACCAGCAGAGGATGTGTTAACTGGAGGAGTAACATTACCTGGCCTGATTACAAAGAACCAGTAACCACCACCGATTAAAGCTAGAAAAATCAGGATAAAAACAATTGGAGGAGGAGCGCTTTTTTGACTCATAACTTTTTACTCTGGTAATTTGTCAATACTTGATTCACTTAACATTTGCAAACGACGAGAAACTTCATCATCTACAGTCATGCGTTCTATTTCAGCCTGGAGTTTTTCAGTTGGATTTTCAGACATTTCAGCTAAAGCACCTGTCTGAAAATTTCGGCGCTCAACTGCACTTTTAGCTTTTTCAAAGTCACTTTTCGCCGAACCAATATCAAATTCATTATTGACTTTGGCAATCATCGCTAATGCTTCATTCACCTCTGACATATCTTTCATATTTTGCATATCAGCTTTGTAGGTTTCTAGCTTCATGCGCTCCCGGTTCAGCTTGTCTTTGGAAGCATTCACAGATGTCTCAGCCTGTTTGACCATTTCTTCCAGCTTGGGCAAAATTTGCTCTGTCTGAATTGCCTTAGCCATTGCCATCCGCGCTGCTTCTTGATTACCACTGCGCTGGGCAATATTTGCTTGCTGCTCCAAAGTGTGTAATTCTTTAACTTTTGTCTCGTATTTATTTTTGGCTGTTTTGTAAGAACCTTCTTGCATAGCAACAGCTTGAGCTAGCTTTTGCACCGATTCCTGCATTGATTGCAGTGATTCTTCAGCTACGGCTACAGCCACTTTGCCACCAGATTCCACCGGCATTCCCCATAGCCAATTCCAAGTACCAACTATGGTTCGTCCTGCTTTTTCACCCATTAACCAGTAAATAGCTTTTTTCATTTATCACACCTATCTTAACGAAGAGTAGTTTTAATCAGATACAGCAAGTTTTATGCTCAGGGTAAGCGCATTTTGTCAATAGCGAGACTTCAATCTCAATAAAGCCCAAAATAATCGCATTAATGCCTAATTATTGAGAATATTTTCGGCGTTGGCGTAGCCCGCACTTTGGCTACGCTCAGGACAGGCTCAGTTACCGCCGCAGGCATCGCTTTGACTCTTAGAAAATAATCAAGCAATAAATCTGATTCTTTTGTTAATACATTAATTAATGTTTTTGTCAAGAGCAATTTAGATGCGCTTATCCTGGTTTTATGCTTGCGACTCTTATTAAACTCACATCCAATATTTTTAGTTTTATGAAATAACTGAGTACAAACGGCACGAAAATAAACGTAAATCCTTGAGCTAAGAGGCTTTGGGATTTTAGCTTAACTTCATGCCATTAGAATTTATAGAGTACGATCGCACCAGAGAATTCCTCTCCGACTCGGAGAGGGACAGACTTGAACTAAAGTTCAAGGCAGGGAGAGGTTTGTCGAACTCACGTTAGCTTAACTGCGTGCCATTCGCTGATGAATTTTCTCTAGCAAGAGTAATAAAAACTTGTTGATATTTGTAACATTCACACGTAATAAGTCAATTAAAAATCAGGTAAACTCAAGCAGCAAAAGCTTTGTTGTCTTTCAGGTAAGCAATTAATAGCGCCATAGCAGCTTGGGAGCAAAACCGTTGTGGATGAACAACTTAAAAAACTGATTGATGAGGTATGCTGCTACCCAGACCCCAGTCTAGAAAGGCAGAAAGCATTAAATAGACTGCTGATGGTCATTCAACAACTCCCTGGCATTTATAAGTCTGGACACCAAGACTATTTAGAAGCCTTAAATCAAACTTGGGAATGGATGAGCCGGAAGATTTGCTCTTTTGAAGCGCGTTCACGAAGTGACTCCGTTCGCGTAGCGTCCCGAAGGGAAGGAGTATCGCCTTCTTTCCAACAAAGCCTAGTAATCTGGATTAATGGCTATCTCAAGTGGCGCATTAAAGATTTATACAAACCAGATAGTAATTATACTATCAGTTTAGACAGGCTTACCCGTAACGATGAAGGTGACGAAACAACCCTGCTTAATATTTTGCCAGACCGTCAGTCACAAACTATTTCTTTAGATTTGCTGGATATCAAAATTGCCCAAATCCAAGAAGTTGAGCGCCAATGCCTTGGTAAACGCATCTGGCAATATATTGAGCAAGACGAAGAGGGTAAATTAACAGCGAGTCATCCCCGGAAAAATCCAGAATGTCATTGTCACTTATTGGCAATGCGCTTACTTCTGGAACAACCACCTCATAAAATCGCTGATATTGCCAGAGAGTTAAATATAAGCAATCAAACTCTTTACTCTCACTGGAAGAAAAATTGCCTTCCCCTGTTAAAAGAAATTGGTATGAATTTCGGATCTGACTAATGACTAATACACAACCACATATTTTAAGCGTCCCTCTCCCCCAAAGTGCCCACCGTTGGGCTGAGGAGTTTGCCGCCCAGCAAGATAATCCCCAAAAGGGAAAACAAGTTTATCTCAATACCCTGGCTGTCTATGCCGTTCACAGTTATCTCAAATGGCTGAACGTTGAGACAGCACTAAATCAAGGTGACAGTTGGCATCGTGGTTTAAGGGCGATTTTTGATGTTGCTGATTTAGTCTTGCCTGGTGTTGGTAAGCTTGAATGTCGTCCTGTGTTACCGGGTGAGGCTGCTATAGTGTTGCCTCCAACTATGACACAAGAACGCATTGGTTATGTAGGAGTTCAGTTTAGTCAGCAATTAGATTACGTAGAATTACTAGGTTTTTTTCCAGCAAGGGAGATGAATGAATCACCAGCAATACTGCAAATAGCACAACTGCAATCATTTGATTCTCTTTTGGAAATTATACATAGGCGATCGCTATTAATAAATCTGCGTCAATGGGTTACGGGAATCTTCCAGCCAGATTGGCAATCCCCTGAGTTAGTGTTTGCTAACAATTTCAGAAGTAGTAGCACAATGACTCGCCCTTCAACTAACTCTATTAGTCGGGCGAAGGTGATTAAATTGGAAAGCCAAGTACTGTTGTTAGTGCAGTTAACTCCCACAGATAGCGAAGTTTTTAATATTCGCCTACGAATTTATCCAGGTGATGATGCGATTCATCTACCACCAGATTTACAACTGATTGTCTTTGATGAAGCGGGAAACACTGGCATGGAAGCGCAAACAAGAAGTGCAGATGATTGGATGCAACTAGAGTTTAGCTGTCAGCACGAGGAAAAATTCAGTGTCAAGATAGTGTTAGGGGAAACAAGTCTGATGGAAGAGTTTGTTGTTTAAGACAAACAAAAGGAGACAGAAATGGCAATCATCAAGTTGAAGCTCAGACGCAATTCAACAGATGGATTTTTGGTAATTCTAACAGCGAAGAACTTGGATGAAGAAACAGAAGGATTTTTGCCTCCATTACCACCAAATTTAGAATTATCCTTTAATGAATGGCAGTCAGCTTATCGTCAAATTGAAGCTGTACGCTCTTGTGTTGCTCCCGCACCAGGGTTACGTCTTACACCCAAAAGTGTGACGATTCATTCTCACGGGGAACATACCGGAGCAGTCAAAGATTATCTGAATCAATGGCTCAACTCTGGAGATAGCAGGTGGCAACCAATCCGGGATAGATTAATTGCGATCGCTCAACAATTACATCAGTCAAATGATGAGATTCGCGTGATAATTGATGCCAAAGATATCGATTTACGCCGCCTTCCTTGGCAAGCGTGGAATTTATTAGAAGAACACTATCCCAACGCCGAAGTTGCCCTCAGTGCGCCCAAAAGCTCGAATCCTAAGATAAATAAACTAGTTCCTAAAAGCACAAAAGTCAGAATTTTAGTTGCTGTGGGCAGAAGTGACGGGATTAATACAAAAGATGACTTAAAGGTAATTCAAGATTTAGAGAGAGATGGAGTAGAAGTACGCTGTTTAATTAAGCCTAGCCGCCGGGATTTGTGTGATGCTCTTTGGGATGAAGAAGTCTATCATATTTTCGTTTTTACGGGACATAGTGGAAGTCAAGAAGATGGGCAGATAGGTTGGATTGAACTTAACGATGAAGAGAGTTTGACTATTGAGGAATTTAAGGAGGCTTTGAAGCAAGCTATTGAGAAAGGATTACAGTTAGCAATTTTTAATTCTTGTGATGGTTTAGGATTAGCTAACCAACTTGCCCAAATACATTTACCTCAAGTTATTATCATGCGGGAACCTGTTCCGGTACAGGAATTCGGATGTTGTTGGAAGGACAACTTACCTTTTCGCAATCTTCCCGCCCGATCGCAGACAGAGAGTATCAACAAGCTCAACAACGGGGCTTGAGCCTGAAACAAATTCCAGTGGCTTTGGAAGGATTAGCGATCGCTGTTCACCCCGATCTGCAAATTCCAGGGCTAACCTTGGGGCAAATCAAAGATATTTACACTGGTAAAATAACTAACTGGAATCAGGTTGGTGGCCCTAACCTCAAAATTACTGCTTACTCCCGTCGCTTTGAAGATGGAGGCACTGTAGAGTTCTTTGCTAACAACGTTCTCAGTGGAGAAAAGATTGGAAGTCACGTAGTATACGTCTACGATACAACAGATGGACTGAGAAAATTAGCAAGCGATCGCAGTGGTATTTACTACGCTTCGGCTCCAGAAGTCGTCCCTCAATGTCAGATTAAACCATTGGCGATCGCTAAACAAGGGAACAATTTTGTAGCGCCTTATATAGAACCTTTGATTAAAGCCGATCAATGTCCGAATCAACGGAACAAGTTAAACATTGATGCTTTTAAAAAAGGTCAGTATCCAATTACACGCCAGATGTTTGTCATAATTAAGCAGAATAATAATAACAGTTTAGAACAACAAGCGGGTGAGGCATACGCCAATATGTTACTAACAAATCAGGGACAAAAACTGATGAATGAAGCTGGATTTGTGCGTATCCGTTGAACAAGAAACCCTCATGTAGAGACGCGATTTATCGTGTCTTCACCGTATTGAGTTTTGATTCCAAAAATTGGATAATTTATTTTTTGGAGTTCGTTAAAAAGAAAGTGACTCTGAAACTCAGAGCCACCCTTAAAACTGTATTCTGAAACTTTTTAAGTTTTCACAATATCCTGATGTAGATGTGTGAAAATTTACTTCTTAGCTTCAGCAATAGGTACCCATTCAGTGTGGAAACTTCCGGGCTTGTCAAGACGCAGGTAGGTATGTGCGCCGAAGTAGTCGCGTTGTGCTTGAGTCAAGTTTTGAGGTAAGCGATCGCGGCGATAGCTGTCAAAATAATCCAAGGATGCGCTAAATGCGGGTACTGGAATTCCTACTGTTGCAGCTGTCGCAATCACTTCCCGCCAAGCAGTCTGTCTGTCGAGAATTGTCTGCTTAAATTCGGGAGCTAACAGCAAGTTAGGCAAAGCTGGATTTTCGCTAAAAGCCTTCTTAATCTTATTCAAGAAGCGAGCGCGAATAATACAACCACCTTTCCAAATCCGCGCCATTTCGCCCAGATCCAAATTCCAGTTATATGTTTTTGAAGCTGTGGATAGCAACGCCATCCCTTGAGCATAAGAACAGATTTTTGAGCAATAGAGAGCATCGCGTACTTTATTGATAAAGTCCTTGGTTTGCCCGTCATACTTGCCGCTGGGGCCTGTGAGGACTTTAGATGCTGCAACCCGCTCATCTTTAATCGAAGAGATAATCCGGGCATTAACTGCTGCTGTAATTGTGGGAATAGCAACTCCCAATTCCAATGCAGTTTGTACAGTCCAACGCCCAGTTCCCTTTTGACCGGCTGCGTCAACAATCAAATCCACTAGGGGTTTTTTTGTTTCTGGGTCAATATATGGGAAGATATTCTTCGTGATCTCAATCAAAAATGAATCGAGTTCATCGGTGGTATTCCATTCAGCAAACACATCATGTAGCTGACTAGGGTTTAATCCAGCGACATTTTTCAGCAAGTCGTAGGCTTCAGCAATTAGCTGCATATCGCCATACTCAATGCCATTGTGTACCATTTTGACATAATGACCAGAACCACCAGGGCCAATATAGGTTACACAAGGGCCATCATCGACTTGGGCAGCAATTTTGTTGAAAATTGGTGATAGAAACTCGTAAGAGCTTGTTGTACCTCCAGGCATCAGAGATGGGCCATTCAGCGCCCCTTCTTCACCGCCACTGACACCCATACCAAGATACCGAAGCCCTGCGGGTTCTAATTCCTGAGTGCGTCGTTCCGTATCTTCAAACCAAGAGTTGCCACCGTCGATAATGATATCGCCTTCCTCTAACAAGGGTTTGAGTTGAGCAATCACCGCATCCACTGGCTTACCAGCTTGCACCATTACTAGAATTTTGCGGGGACGTTCCAATAAGGCAACGAATTCTTCCAAGGTAAAGGCGGCTTTGACGTTCCGTCCTGTAGCACGCTGCGCCATAAACGCATCCGTTTTTTCTCGGGAGCGGTTGTAAACTGCAATTGGGAAGCCATTGCGCTCCACGTTTAGAGCGATGTTCTCACCCATAACGGCTAATCCAATCACACCAAAGCTTTGTAGTGTCATAAAAAATTTCTGGCTAACTCTTGCAGATCCTTTTACTTTAAGGGTAGTCCGATATTTTCCGTTCTCTCCTAAAGAAGACCTTAAGACTTGATATAAATGACAAAAATCCACAACTAACACGGATAATTAATTTTAAATTGTATCTAAATCAACAATTGACTGGCAAAATTTGCAAAATTGAAATAATCAAAGGACGTAGTAAGGAGTAACCAAAGAATGCTGGCATTTGTCCTAGCTTTAGTGGTCGGTGTTGGTAGTTTAGCCATCTACATAGCAGCTTTCTTTTTTCCAGAAATCCACCGCAAGAATGACTTTATCTGGAGTGGTGTAGGACTTTTCTACGCCTTAGTCCTATGGGTGTTTGCACCACGCATTACTGGAGGTTTGTTGCTGGGTCATGTGGCTAGTGTGGCTCTTTTGGTCTGGTTTGGCTGGCAAACTCTATCATTACGTCGCCAATTGACCCCGCAGGTACAACAAACCCAAGTACCCAGTGCTGAGACGGTGAAAACTGGTATTCAGGAACAAGTAAATAAGTTCTCTCTTCAGGAACGGCTGGGACAGTTGCAAAAAGGTCTTGGTAGCACCTTCAGTGGCGCGAAAGATAAAGTGCAACAGACTGTGAGTAAAAAAACACCCACAACCCCCAAACCTGAAGACATTACCTCTGTACTGGCAGAGAAACCTGCTGTTGAGATTATCGACAAAACTACTGCCATACCAGAACCACCAGCAGAGGAGACAGTTACTACTGACACCGAAGCCAAAACCGAGAGTGTACCGGAAGCGATTCCACCACATCCCCCATCTCTTGAATTGGTGGAAGCAGCGCAACTAGATTTTGAAATTGAGGAGAAGCAACCGATTCCCGTAGAAGAAATTGCGCCGGATGCGGTACTCGCTCCTCCGGCGGAAGCACCACCGGAAGAAATACCGCCTAATCAAGCTAGTTGAATGCAGTGAAATCCAATGTTAACCTAATATGATGTTGGGTTTCACTATTTCCATCTATAGGACTAATATTTGATTTCTGAAAAAGCTCCATACAGATCGAAAAGCCTAATTCCCCACTCCCCGCCCACATAGATAATTTCAAAAATTAAATACGATTCCTATATCAGTGTGGGATAATTATTTTGTAGAAATATAAAAAAGTTGTACAATTTTGCAGTTTGTAACCCCTATATTACCGTTGGCATCCAGGCGAATTATAAAAATAAAGTTGTACAATTTTCCCAAAACTCGTCATAATATTGATAAATAAAAAAGTTGTATAATATCTCAAAAGCAAGCCTTATAAGGGTTTGCAACAAAACTCTGGAAATCCTGTTTTAGTATTTATATTAAAAACAAAGGCTATAATATAGCCTTCATCAATCCAGAGAACTCGTTCTATGAAGCTATTACCTGATTCATCTACACCCACAGGATAAATTGTACAACTTTTTTATTGTTGTACAATTTATTTGGAAGTCCCTCAATAGACTATTCTACCGTTACAGACTTAGCTAAATTCCTCGGTTGGTCAACGTCTAAACCGCGACGGGCGGCAATATGATAAGCCAATAATTGCAAAGGAACTACTGTCAGAATTGGAGAAAGTAATTCTTCTACATGAGAGACGGGAAGAAGATCGTTAAAGATTTCCGCAGCTTCGCCGTCGTTGACGGGAGTAACGCCAATTAACCGAGAATCTCTAGCTTTGGCTTCTTGAGCATTAGAAATAACTTTTTCGTACACACTACCAGGAATTGCGATCGCAACTACTGGTACTTTCGCATCTAAAAGTGCGATCGGGCCATGTTTCATCTCTCCAGCCGGATACCCTTCGGCGTGAATATAGCTAATTTCTTTTAATTTCAACGCCCCTTCCAAAGCAATAGGAAAGTTAATTCCCCTCCCCACAAAAATGAAATCTTGGGTTTCGGCAAATTCATGGGCTAGCTGTTCAGTTAAACGTTCTTGACTTTCCAAAGTTGCCTCAATTTCTTTAGGAATCTGCCGCAACCCATTAATAATTTTCTCTAAAATATCTTTTGAAACTGTCTGACGACGAGCTGATAAATCCAATGCCAATGCATAAAACGCCATCAATTGAGCGGTAAAAGTTTTCGTCGCCGCTACCCCAATTTCAATTCCCGCTAAGGTACTAATGATATGCGGCACCAGATGACCAAGGCTACTTTCCGGGCGATTAGTAATACCTAGTAGTCGCGCTTGATATTTAGCTTCTTTCCCCTGGCGACGCTCTTTTTCCATCGCCAAAGCTGCTAAAGTATCGGCGGTTTCACCTGATTGGGTAACACCGATGATTAACGTGTTAGCCGTTACGGGTGATGGTGCATAACGATACTCAGAAGCGTAATGTACTTGGGTTGAAATTTCTGCTAATTGTTCGAGTAAATATTTACCGATTAATGCTGCGTGCCAACTCGTACCACAGGCGACGATCTGAATTTGTTCTAAATCGGTGTATAAATCCGCAGGTAAAGCAAGATTGATTGGCGATTCAGTAGATTCTCCAAAATTATTAAAGTAAGCGTCTAAACTAGCTCTTACTACCCCTGGTTGCTCATGGATTTCTTTGAGCATGAAGTGTTTGAATCCCTGCTTTTCTACCATTGCAGGATTGAAGTTAAGCAGCCGGGGTTGTTTTTTCAACCTGTCGCCAGCAAAATTGTAAATCTCAACGCCCAAAGGTGTGAGGCGGGCAATTTCGCCATTTTCCAGAGGTAGCACTGCACGGGTGTAGGCAACGATCGCTGGCGTGTCAGACGCACAAAAGAACTCTCCTTGCCCAAAACCAATTACCAAAGGTGCTTGTTGGCGAACAACAATCAATTCATCGGGGTAGTCAGCAGAAATAACTGCGATCGCAAATGCCCCTTGCAAGTGGTTAACTGCTTGGCGAATTGCTTCTAGGAAGGGGGATGAGGAAGATGAAGGGGGAAGATTCTTTAAAAATTCGGCTATAAGATGGGGAATTACTTCTGTATCGGTTTCAGAAAGAAACTTGTGTCCTTTTCCTTTGAGTTCCTCGCGTAAGTCGCGGTAATTTTCGATAATACCATTTTGCACCACCGCTACTCGCTTTGCCGTATCCATGTGAGGATGGGCATTGTACTCTTCTGGTTTACCATGAGTTGCCCAGCGTGTGTGACCAATACCAATCTGCGCGGGCGTTTCTATTTGTTCTAGTTTAGAACGCAGGTTATGCAGTTTGCCCTTTGCCCGCACACAATTAACCTCACCTTCCCAAACAGTGGCGATTCCAGCCGAATCGTAGCCCCTGTACTCTAGTTTTTCCAGCCCAGCCAGTAAAATGTCTGTCGCCACTTGAGTGCCTATATATCCAACGATTCCGCACATTGTTCACACCACTTTTTTTCAGGATGATTAAATCCAGTATAGTTCTTAGCACAAACTCGACGTTTTGCAAAGAAAAAAGGGAGTAAATTACTCCCTCTACCACTAGGTATTTCTAAAGGTGCTTTCTATTAAGAAACTTTAAAAGTTTTGAACACTGAGGTCTGAGTTCTGAGTGCTGAGTGAAGAATCAAGAAATTGTTTTTTTTGATTTACTTCTTTTGCCTCAGAACTCAAGACCCAGAACTCAGCGAGAACTCTGAGCAAAGCAAAGGCTTGCGCCTCTCCCTTGTGTCCAAGGGAGACAAGGCAACAGTTCTGGAAGAACGGTTGGGCAGTAGACCCCGCATTGCGATCAGAAGTTCGGTGACTTAGCACTGAGCTTTTTAGTAAGCCAGACCCATACTGCGAGTTGTTTCAGCGCCCAGGTAAACCCGGATGCTCAAAAAGTCAGTGGGACAAGCGGTTTCGCAGCGCTTACAGCCCACGCAGTCTTCTGTACGGGGTGAAGAGGCAATTTGAGCAGCTTTACAGCCATCCCAAGGAACCATCTCCAGTACATCAGTAGGGCAAGCGCGGACGCATTGGGTGCAGCCAATGCAGGTATCGTAGATTTTTACGGTATGAGACATTGAAAAAACCGCTCCTTTCGAGGTGTTCTTCTCTGCGAAAGAATCATAATCAACGCATAGTTTACCGCAGTGGTTGATAGGCCGTAATCAAAAGGCTACATAACTTCAAACAATGTAATGAGCACCCTTGATAAGTGGTTTTTGCGAGATTATCCCATTGACTGATTAATCAGCAACATTATAGGAGCGTATTTACCCCACTGATATACCATAATAGGGTTTAATCGTAAAGACAAATGAAACAAAAGTCAATCTAAGAGACTAGTACCGCAAGGCAAAAGTCAAAATTCATGGGCTTTTTAGGGATTTGAAATGGTTGCTCTATTTCCGCCGTGGCGTACTAGATACAGAAAATATCTATGGTATCTATTGATTGGCAACTATAGCAATCCTAAATTAGTTGTGAGAAATTACTATATTTATGGAGTTTTTTAAAGTCAAAAATTTGACAAGAAATTGATAAATCAAATAATGCCTTGACATTGATATAGTGAGATAAATAGAGGTTTCGGCTTTACAGGTTTATGTTGAAGATGATTTAGTCGAAGATGTCCTGCCACAAAGCGTTGAATCTCTCCGCGATCGCTACATGGTATTGGCGCGTCTTGGTGTCAGCTTCAGCTAAAATTCCTTTAAAACCTCGTTTACAGCCTCTGGCTTCTGCCGCAAGTCTTGAGACGGCAGCCTCCATTAAGCATTCCCAGTATCTGACTGGGAACCAGAGAAAGGAGAGAATTTATAAAAGCTGTATATTTGGGTTTTTAAATCTGGCAAACTCATAATTTTTACTTTTCAATATCAAAGAATTTCTGAAATCGCAAACTCATCAGTTATAGCAGCAATTTCTGTTGGAATATTTGCCTCATTAACCATTACTTCCAGTTGTTCTTCCGAATTTTTGGCATCAGGTAATTTATCTTTTGTATACTCACTTTCTCGGATTTGCCGAGCAATAGTCTCTAGCAGCCAAAGTTGTTCTTCCACAGACAAGGCACGGACGGAGCGCTCGATTTCTAGTAAATTCGGTGATATCATTTTGCCTCTGATTCTAAGCGGGACGTATTTTTCAAAGATATTATGTTCAGTCTATCTGCAAAAGTATAGAGCATCGCAAATCTTCCATCATTTTCCCCAAGTTTATCTTTTCACAAATCATAAGAGATTGCTATAAATAACCAAAAACCAGTTTGATGACTTTTTAATTAGGTATTCCTGCTGAAGCAAAATGTACGCTAAACTGGCTACATGAATTACGAAACAGCTCGGAAACTCCTCATAGATCAGACAATCACAACCGAGGAAAACCCAGATGCGCTGTTGACGCGTATGAAACAAGGGAAACCACCGGTACCCGGTCAGATCACCTCGATTTTGTTGGCATTGAAAGTGGTGTTTGAAGCCCTCAAAGATGCAAAGAGCCTAGACCGAGAGCTGGCTTTGACCCTTTATCAGTTAAGCATTAAGGCGCAACAGCTATTTGCCGCAGGGCGTAAAGCCGGGGTTGATTGGCCGCCGCTACTGAAAGAAGATTTGCTACGAATTTCCTTAGCATCTGAAAGTATCTTTTCGGGTACATGGCAAACCCTCGCTCCTATAGGGTTGGGGAAGTTGTAGAACACCAATTCAGTCATATTTAAACGAGAAAGGATGAGGGGGATGAGGGGGATGAGGAGGCAGGGGAAGAATAATTAATGCCCAATGCTCAATTCCCATTACCGAGTTTGCAGTTCATTTTCTAACTTGTCTAGGTCAGTTTTGAGCAAAATCGTCATTTGACCAGTAAAAGCTTTGCCAGTCTTGGGTTGGGCAATTTCCACCCAATATACATAGCGATCGCCTACTCGTAATTCTCCCTTTAAAGCTTCCCGAATTGGAGTTTTGGCAAGACGCGCCGAGTTAACTACCTTTTCGTTAGGATACTGGTACACGACTTGGGCGCGATCGTAGTCTTGATAAATCTCCAAGCCATAGATCACCCGCAAAGATTCCTGGAGACGCGTAAATGTCATACCGTTAATGGCATCATACATAGAAATACGCTCACTACGAATTGTGCCACGGTCTTTGGAAAACTCCACCCTACCGGGAGGCAATACCGACGCTTGAAAAGTGAATCGTTGAGCAGCAGTATCAGTCTTTTGCACGAACAATTGCTCCCCACTTCTGGGGCGAAGTGTGGGATGTGCTTTAATCCAAGTGCCTACTTCCTCTGTACTTTGCCCCGGTAAAGCATTGGCTTGAGAATCAAAAAGCGTTCCCACACACAGCGCGGTTGCAAGGGAAAAAGGCAAAATCAAACAGTTAAGCAAAGATTTTTTCAGCATTTTGCTGTTCAGGACTTTCATGGAAATTTCCCCATTAGAGAGTAACCATAGTCTTCCCGTTTTTCAGCAAGATTATTTCAAGCGTCAACCCAACTTAAGACAACCGCGATCTTACTTGTAGCAGTTCTCACATAAGTAAGGTAATGTTGAGGCTGGTAACAAAGCTATGTCCCTCTAAATTGTTCTGAGTTAAAGATATGGATCTAGATCAACTTAAAAATCTTGTTAGAGCGGGACAGTTTAGAGCTATTACCTTAGATACATCAATTTTTGACGCTCAGGGTTTGAGGCTAGAATCAGGATTACTTAAGCAATTAGAACAATTTCGAGATAGTTCTACAAGACTGATTCTTTCTGAAGTGGTCAAAGAAGAAGTTTTATCACATTTAATAGAAAAAGCAAGGGATGCACAAAAGGAAATTGAAAAATCCCTAAAACAAGCTAAGGAGCATTGGCTGGTTGAAGATAAGAAAATCGAAGCCATTAAAAAAACAATTTTCGGCGAGCATGAAGCACAGGAAATTGCATGTGAGCGATTTAATCAGTTTGTAGAAGTTACATCCCTAGAGATAGTTGAAGCGCAAGACTATGTAATGGTTGGTGATTTGATACAGAAATACTTCCAAGCTAAACCTCCGTTTTCAGAAACAGGCAAAAAGAAGAATGAATTTCCTGATGCTATTGCTTTAATGTCATTAGAGACATGGGCTAATAAGAATCAAACTAAAATTATTGTTGTCACATCTGATAATGATTGGAAAAACTTCTGTAAAAGTTCTGAAAGACTTATTGCCATAGATGATTTTGCAGGGGCTTTGGTATTATGTCAACTTCCAGATGCTGATGATATCTGTAGGGACTTATCGAAAAGATATGAAAAGGGCGAACTTGAAGATGTAAAAGAATCTATCTCTAATGCTTTGGAATATAGAATCAGTGATATTGATATTTATCCTGAGGCAAATTCCGCTTACGTTTATGAACATGAATCCACGGAAATAACCTTCAATGGATTTGAATTTAAATTACTTGAGCCTCCTAATCTAATATTTAGACCAGTTAAGTTTGATGATGAAAGTTTGGTAGTTGAATCAAAACTGAGTGTTGATGTCAATGTTGAGTGCAGCTTTTCATTTTCTGTATATGATTCTATAGATAGAGACGACGTTCCAATGGGGAGTAGTAATGCAACTATTCAAACTAATTTGGATGTGGACGTTTTAGTTTCGTTCATAGGTGATTTGGATAAAGTCGGAGGAGAATTTGAAGTAGAAGATGTTGAAATTGAGATTACAGTGCCTGATGTCGATTTTGGGATGATTGAGCCAGATTGGATGGATGAGGAGGATTATGATTACTGAAAAGCGGCATTGCCGGAAGCCCTTGATGTGGTTGCAAAGGTTTGCAAGTAACCCTTTAACAGGAACGTTAGGCTGCTTCAAGTTTTTTTGAAGCGTACTTAGAAGATTATCTGTATGGCGAGTCCACTAAATAGTTATTGAGAATTTTACAATTTTCTAGGTAGAAGCTTAAAGTAGTACAATTAAACTATAAGAAGCCGGAAATTCTTCATAGCTCTTGCCGTAATAACTCAGTAAGCTGATGTATGAGAGCGAATGAAGGCTAGCTATTATCTAGCAGATTGAAGGGGGTAGTTGTAGTGTTGTCATGTTTTAACGTAGCAGATTACTTTATCTGGTTAGCAAATGAAACAGGCTCTTTTATAAGTAATCTAAAGCTGCAAAAGCTTGTGTACTATGCTCAGGCTTGGCATCTTGCACTCAATGACACTCCTTTATTCCAAGAGGATTTTCAAGCCTGGATACATGGGCCTGTGATACCTGCGTTGTACCAGAAGTATAAGCTTTTTGGATGGCAACCAATTTTAGAGGATGCTAACCCGGAATTACCCCAAGAGGTTCAAGAGTTTCTAGATGAGGTTGCACAAGAGTACTTTGCCTGCGATGCTTATGAACTAGAGCAGATGACTCATGCCGAGACACCCTGGAATTTGGCTAGAGGAAATCTACCACCTGATGAACCTTCCAACGAAGTTATTCAGAAACAGTGGATGAAGGAGTACTACGGATCTCGTGCCGAAGAAAAGGATTAAGAAGACTGAAATTGCCAAAGACGGCACATCAGGTATTAAACCAACAAAGCTGAAGCCACCTCAAGGCATCAGCTTTTCGTTTAAATATTATCAAGACGATCGCAGCAAGTTTTCTTGTAGGGAAAAAGAAGTAATCTACTGGCTGACGTTGCTTGATCGGTTAAAAGCTCTATCTAGCCTAACGGCTCAAGAATTATTAGTAAATCGTAGCAGTACGCTCAGATGTCATCCCATCAAGTGGGAAGACACCAGCGAGAGGGCATTTGGTTTGCCAAATGAAGAACAATTAGTTGATATACCATATCAGTTTTCAATCTCCTCAAATGAACATGGTAGGGTTCATGGATTCTTTATTAACGAGATTTTCTACATTGTTTGGCTAGATCCAGATCATCTACTGTATCCCGCAAAAAATTAAGGAATCATCGCCACTTTAATCACCTGACGCGCTTTCATCTCATCAAATACCTGTTCTAAACCTTTTAACGATCGCAGTTTGGTCTTAGGCTGCTTGAGGTTATCGGTAAAACGGTGCTTTCAGTATCTCATGCGATCGCTAGTTCAAGCGTCAAAGACATTTAAGCGAACATAATGTAAAACCGTGTCCTATTTGGGGCAATAAGACACGGTTTCATAGAAGTATTTAGTTATAATATTACAAAAATCAAAGTAAAATTTGATTTATACCAAACTAATCCATTTACTGAGAGTTGTTTCCTGGTTTATTAACTTTCTCTGTTGTGGGAGATCCTGGGTGATCGTAGTTTGTCCTTTCTTGAGTCAAGGCGATCGCACTAAAGAAAATAGCACTCCCTACAGCCAAGGCTACCATAGGACGCTTCAGCAAGACAAAATCTCTGATAATCCTAGCTAAAGGTCGGCTTTGACGACGTAGCGACGAAGCAACCATCAATTGTCTCCAAGTAAATGGATCGCGGACATAATGACCGCTTTGACAAACTACTAGCCGTTCCTGGCAATAGGGACAGCAAAACAAGCCCATGCGCGTTTTAATTGGTTTGGGCGTAGCATTTCTTTGGCAAATTGGGCAAGTAACATAATGATTATCAAAGGTGTGTATATTCATTTACCTCGTCCGCCTAGTCCATTTACTCGCTCTATAACAATAGCTATACTGAATTGGGATCGATACTTAGCAGACTTGCAAGTATGGTCTGACATCAGCCATAAATCACATATATATTGTATTACTACCAAGCATGGCTCAATGGTCGCAACACGAGTATAGCTAGATTTAGGCAAGGATGACTCCAAGTTTTTGTTTGCCGGTGCGTCCACCCAGCCCACAAAAACTTGTTGTCTCTAGAAAAAATAGCTTTGGCGCTCACTCGCACCACATTAGCCGTAGCTACGTCCAACCTAGGCATCGCTGACCCTTAAATAATAATTGTCTCCCATTTAACTATTCTCCCCACAAAATTTTGCACAATGACATTTTTTACTAAATCTTTGTAAATCAAGCAAATAAAGTCTACTTGTCTGGTTGCTAAATAATGGCTCACAATGATAAGTAACAGATAAAAATTTAAATTTTTTCTTACATTTACCCCGCCTCTCAATGACTCTCCTGCCTCCCACTCAACTGAGGAAGGTAACGGAACAACCTGCCTTTCCTACACCTTCCGCTCGTTTAGCCCAACTAATTAATCGTTTTCAACCATCCCCAGAAACCGTTGTCTTGTTTTTAGCCATGCTCATTGGCGGTGGTACGGGTATGGGTGTAGTCACTTTTCACTATTTAATCCAGCTGATTCACCAGTTGATGCTGGAAAATTTAATGGGTCAAATCGGCGTTTGGGGTGCTTGGACTTTAGCCTGCGTTCCCACCCTTGGCGGATTAATCGTTGGTTTGATGCGCTGGCGCACTCAAGATTTTGGCCCTGAACTTTCATCTCTTATCGCCGCTTCTCAGGGAACAGAGATTAGGCGACCACTACGACCAGTTACGAAGATGCTGGCTGCATCTGTTTCTTTGGGGAGCGGTGCTTCTTTGGGGCCTGAGGGGCCGAGTGTAGAAATTGGCGCAAATTTTGGGATGTTGTTCTCTGTGATCCTGAATGTATCTCAAGAACGACAACGTTTGCTTTTAGCTGCTGGCGCTGCGGCTGGACTTGCGGCCGGATTTAATGCTCCTATCGCGGGAGTATTTTTTGCCCTAGAGGTGGTGATGGGAGCGACATCTTTCGCTACTTCTGGTGTGAGTGTGGTGCTGTTAGCGGCGGTGGTAGCAGCATTAATTGCCCAAATTGGTTTGGGGGCACAACCTGCTTTTGATTTACCTATTTACCAAGTCCGCAGTCCCTTAGAATTACCCCTTTACCTTGGCTTGGGTTTAGGGGCCAGCCTAGTTTCTGTCACTTATACTCAATTAATTCGGGGAGCAAAAGCTTGCTTTGCTGGGAAAGTTCCAGGTTTTGCCTTTTTGGGACGAATTCCTGAGCCGATTCATCCAATTATTGGCGGTGTGATGATTGGCGCAGTTGCTTTGCACTTCCCGCAAATTCTGGGCGTCGGTTATGAAACTGTAGAAGCAATGCTTCAGGATGTGGAGTTTCCACTCTACCTGTTAGTAGTGCTGTTGGTGGTGAAGTTATTGATGACTGCAATTAGTACGGGTAGTGGTTTCATCGGCGGTTTATTTGCACCAGCAATGTTTTTAGGTGCTTCTTTTGGATCAGCTTACGCCAAAATTTTGGCTGTGGCATTCCCGGCTCTTTGTGATCAGATGGCGGCTCCCCCAGCTTACGCAATGGTAGGAATGGCAGCAGTGCTGGCTGGTAGTGTCAGAGCGCCGTTAACGGCTATTTTAATGCTGTTTGAATTAACCCGCGACTATCGCATTGTTTTACCGTTGATGGCAGCTGTGGGTTTGAGTGTTTGGCTAGTGGAAAGAATTAAACCAACTTTTGACTCTAACTCTAACTTACAACAAATTGGTCTTTCTGAATTGAAAGATGCACAAGCGGAAATTGTGCAGCAAATTTTGGTAGAAGATGCCATGTATCCCTGCCCAAAAAAGTTACCTGCAACTCTTGGAGTGTTAGATGCAGCTGTAGAAATGATCCGCGATCGCGTCCGCAGTGCTTTAGTAATTGATGAAGCAGAGCAATTAATTGGTATACTTTCTCTGGAAGATATTAACTGTGCCCTTGCTCTTTGGCAAACTTACTCAAATTCGTCAACTGAAATTCCAGATAATTTATCCAGTCAAACTCTCATAGACATTTGTACTACTGAAATCCTCTATGCATGGCAAGATGAACTATTATCTGAAGCTTTAGACCGCATGAGTCTTCGAGGTTTGCATCAATTACCAGTGGTAGCACGAGATAAACCCGATCGCATTTTGGGTTTACTAGAAAGAGAGCAAATTGCGCTAACCTGCAATTTAGCAGTTACGCGCAAAGCACTTCTCCACTATTTACCAGTCTTACCGACCACAGATATAGTCATTAGTCATTAGTCATTGGTCATTAGTCATTGGTCATTGATTTTTACAAAGGACAAATGACGATTGACTAATGACTTTTTATAGTCATTGGTTTTCACAAAGGACAAATGGCAATTGACTAATGACCATTTATTAAGCTGTAGCGTCTATGACTTCATTATCTTCCCGATCTTCTGGGTCTACCTGTTTCAGACGAATGTGCTTTTTGCCTAAAGTGATCAGAAACTCATCTCCTGGTTTCAGATTCATCTGTTTTGTATAAGCTGAACCTATAAGTAAGTTACCATTCGATTGCACACTAATTCTATAGCTAGCACTACGTCCACCACGCCCATTAGCACTGGGTGTACTGTCCAACTGAATGCCTTCGGCATCAATTAGGGCATTTAAGAACTTCATCATATTGACTCGCTCTATACCATTTTTGGTAACGGTATAGTAGCCGCACTTTTTGGCTTTGTCTTCTTTGCTCTCGCTCTCTAGCTCTTTGACTTTTCTGAGCAGTTCTTCACCGAGTAGGGGTTCAATTTTTTTCTGTTTAGGCATCAACTTAGGTCGAAAATGAATGTTTGAAGTGTTGGAATCGATTTTATTTTAGCTGACGTTGAGCTAATAGGAACATAATCCTTTAGTTTTTATCTCAACCTAGCCAAGTATATTACACTCATAGGGACAATTGTTATCCCATTACCAATATTGCTAAGACAATCTATTTTAGAGAATGCTGGCAATGCTGATAACTATATATATAGATATAGTTAGTGAATCACTGCTAGACTATATACAAGTTTGAAGTTTTCTAAACTAACGCTCAAAAATTTGTCTAGTTGCTGAAGATGATAACTGAGTCACGCAATGATAAGCAAAACTGATCCTTAGTCATTGGCATTTCTAAATGACAAGTGACTAAAGACAAACAACAAAGCTTGCCAAAATGAAACTAACTACCAGAGGACACTATAGTGTGAAGGCGTTACTAGATTTGAGTTTACAGCCAAAATATGGGCCTGTATCTGTCAGAGCGATCGCTAAACGCCAAGATATTCCAGCTCCTTACCTCGAAAAACTACTAATAGAAATGCGTCGTGCATCAATAGTTAAATCAATTCGTGGTAGCATCGGCGGATACCAACTGGCAAGAGAGCCTGCACAAATATCTATAGGACAAATTTTAGAAGCAGTTGGCGAGACTAGCCATTTACCCCATCACACCCCAGCACCTGCACAAGCTGAAGATTGGGTAACATTTAGCCTATGGCAGAGACTCAACCAAAAGCTCAAAGAAGCTTTGTACAGTATTACTTTGGCAGACCTTTATTATGATGCTCGTAGCTGGCAAGCTGCCCTTGGGGAAGAAGCGAGTTTTGTGGTTTAGTCAAAAGCGGAGCCGGAGACGCTCCGCCTCCGGTCAATAGTCCAAATATTGACCTTTGACTCGTAACTTATGATTAATAGCATCTATATCTTAATAATTGCTGCACTTTTAGATTACTTAATTGGCGATCCTTGGAATTGGCCTCATCCAGTGCAAGTTATGGGGTGGTTAATTTCTCGCCTGACCAAATTTTCTCTCCAATTGTGTCAAAATTCTCTAACGCAACGCCTAGCTGGAATTTTACTAAGTATTATCCTCATAATTGGTAGTGGACTTGTTGGCTTTTTGATTATTCAAAGTGCCAAATTGGTTCATCCGTTGTTGGGAATTGCAATAGATAGCATTCTTTTGGCTAGTTGTTTTGCTGGCAGAAGTTTACGAGCCGCAGCAGTGGCTGTTTTAGAACCTTTAACAGCAGGAGATTTGGAGAAGGCTCGAAAGATTTTAAGTAATTACGTTGGTCGAGATACCCAAAACCTCTCACAAGCAGAAATTTCTCGAGCCGTTTTAGAAACGGTTGCAGAAAATGCCACTGATGGGGTGATGGCTCCGCTTTTTTATGCAATTGTTGGTGTCTTTGTGCCAGTTGTGGGGCCAACTCCTTTGGCTTTAGCATATAAAGCCAGCAGTACCCTTGATTCAATGGTGGGCTATCGAGAAGCACCCTATACTTATTTGGGATGGTTCTGTGCGCGGTTGGAAGATTATTTGACTTGGCTACCTTGTCGGTTAACAGTTGTGACTCTGGCGCTGTTATCGGGTAAACCGATGCATGTTTGGCGAATTTGTCGTCGGGATGCGATTAAAGATCCCAGTCCCAATTCTGGCTGGAGTGAGTGCGCCTATGCTGCATTTTTGGGCGTGCAGATGGGGGGTACAAATTGGTATCGCGGGGTAGCTAAGTACAAACCACTGCTAGGAGATGCTATTTATCCCATTAGTGCAACTTCCATTCAGAATGCTTTGCAGTTGACCCGATATTGTTTTTTGCTATGGTTAGGGATAGCGATCGCAATATTCTTAATACTTCCAAACAGGGAGTAGGGAGTAGGGAGTAGGTGATTAAAATTTTCATATTCCCCACTCCCCAAATCTCTAATATGATTCATCACTCAGGGGTATCATTCTATAGCTATGTCTGCCAAAGTAGTTGAAATTCTCTCATCTGAAGAAATCCGTCGTACCTTGACTCGCCTTGCCTCTCAAATTGTGGAAAGGACGCGCGATTTGTCTCAACTGGTGCTTCTTGGTATTTATACAAGAGGTGCGTTATTAGCTGAATTGTTGGCGCGTCAGATTGAGACGCTAGAAGGTGTAGCCGTGTCAGTCGGCGCTTTGGACATTACATTTTATCGAGATGACCTCGACAAAATTGGATTGCGGACTCCAGCGAAAAGCGAAATTCCTTTTGACCTTACAGGGAAAACAGTTGTACTGGTGGATGATGTGATTTTCAAAGGACGGACGATTCGCGCTGCTTTGAACGCAGTCAACGACTACGGTAGACCAGAGGTGATTCGTTTAGCTGTGTTGGTAGATAGGGGCCACCGAGAATTACCAATCCACCCCGATTTTATTGGCAAAAAGTTACCTACTGCTAAAGAAGAAATTGTCAAAGTTTACTTGCAAAATTGCGATGGACGAGATGCAGTGGAGTTGATTGCAGATTAGTCATTTGTCATTTGTTATTTGGAGGCAGAACTATAGAGCTTTTGGTTTGGGCTTCGAGTTCTGATAGT
This sequence comes from Nostoc sp. CHAB 5834, assembly GCA_020829485.1. The sequence goes on from JAIVFU010000007.1 coordinate 43,826, forward strand.
AATTCCCAATGCCCAACTCCTAATTATTTTTAACTGTGCTAATAGTTTGCAATAATTGACTAGCTGTATAAGGTTTGGATAAAAAGGCTTTGATACCCATACCATAAGCTGTATTAACTTTATCCTGCGAAGTCAGTCCACTGACAGCAATGATTTTGATATCTGGGTTAATTTTTCGCAGGGTGCGAATAGTAGTTATTCCATCCATTGACGGCATTACCATATCAGTTAATACAAGAGATATTTCATCTCGATGTTCTGCATATAAGGCTATTGCTTCAATGCCATCACTAGCTGTGATTGCTTTATAGTTATGGCTTTCTAGAGATGTTTTTGTCACATCTCGAATGGCGGCTTCATCATCTACTATTAAAATTAACTCTCCTTGTCCTGAAGGTAATCCCTCTTCTTGTTCTTCTATAGTTTCCATCGCCTCTTGTGCTGGCAAATATACCTTAAATTGGCTGCCTTTTCCCTGAACACTTACTACATCGATAAAACCGCCGTGGCTTTTAATAATGCCAAGTACTGTAGAAAGTCCAAGACCAGTACCTTTACCGAGTTCTTTCGTAGTAAAAAATGGCTCAAATATCCGATCTAATATTTCTGTTTGAATACCAATTCCGCCATCACTAACAGTAATAACAATGTGATGACCAACTTTAGCATCTATATGCATCTTGGCGTAATTTTCATCAATTAAAAGATTTTCCGCCAATATTTTTAAAGTTCCACCATTCGGCATAGCGTCACGAGCATTGACACACAAATTCATCAGTACTTGATGCAATTGAGTAGCATCGCCGCAAACAGTCCAAAGATTTTGCGGAATTTGAATGGAAACTTCAATGGATTTGGGAAAAGTTTCTTTAATAATTTGCTGAATTTCTACTATTAAATGCTTTAATTGCAATATTGTGCGATCGCCCTCAATTCCGCGAGTAAAAGATAAGACTTGTTTAACTAAAGTAGCCCCACGTTTAGCGTTTGTAATCAATATTTGCAACAGTCGCCGAGAACGCTCATCATGGACTTGTGCCTCGAATAGTTGGGCTGTCATCATAATCGGGGCAAGAATATTATTTAGATCGTGGGCGATACCACTGGCTAAAGTGCCAATACTTTCCAATCGCTGGGCGCGAAGAAATTGCGCTTCCAGTTGTTTTTTTTGTGTGATGTCAGTGTTAACAATGAGAATAGATTGTGCTTTATTATTGAATTCATGCACCAGTGTCCAACGACTTTCAACAATAATTTCTTTACCTGATTTTGTTTTTTGATGTAATTCACCCTGCCAAGAACCATGTTTCATCATAATACTGAGTGCTTTTTCAACTTGAGACACATGTTTTTCATGCCAGAGAACTCGTGTCTTTTTATTGATAGCTTCTTCTTTTTTCCAACTGTACAGGCTCTCAGCACCTTTGTTCCAAAATAAAATTTTCTCGTCTAAATCACAGACAAAAATTGCATCGGTGGCAACATCTAGCAAAGCAGCTTGTTCGCGGATTTTGTATTCTGTTTGTTTGCGCTCAATGGCATAACGAATAGAACGCTCTAACAAAGGTGCAGTCAACTGGCTTTTTTCGAGATAATCTGCGGCTCCGGCTTTTATTGCTTCGATATCTATTTCCCAGTCACCTTGTCCAGTCAGCAAAATTATCGGAGAACAACAGCCGTTGGCAATTGCTTCGCGCAAAAGTTCCAGTCCACTCTCTTGCCCCAAACGGTAGTCTACAAGATAAATGTCATGTTGGTTGCGAGCGATCGCATTCTTTGCTGCTTCATAATTATTTACCCACTCCAACTCGCAGTTTGCTACCTGAAATTCACTGAACCAATAACGAGTCAAAATATAGTCGTCTTCGTCATCATCAATGAACAGAACTTTCATAAAGCTGTTGTCCATGTTTATCTCCCACGGCTTCTAGTGGCAGTTTCACAATTTCAAACCAGTATTTAACTAGAGTCTTCATGACCTCAACTAATGAAGAAAAAGTCACTGGTTTTTTCGTTAATATTTAACACTAAACTGCATGTTGTAGTCACCAATAGTCTGGAATAATCAAATCTCATTAATACTTAACATGATGACCAATTTTTAGAATCCATCAATCCGACAAATTACAGGGTGCAGTTGTAGAATTAAGCTAATTTTGGGGTCTAACATTATCTCTCTCCAGGAATAAAATAAAGAATGAGAATTAATTGACAATACGATCATAAATTTTGATCCTTGCCCTGGTATGCTTTGGGCTGTGATATTTCCGTGATGACGCTCAATAATTTTCCGACAGATAGCTAAACCTATGCCAGTACCTTCGTCCTCAATGCTACTATGCAATTGTTGAAAAACATTGAAAATTCGATTAAGATATTTTTCTTCAAAACCAATACCATTATCTTCTACGATGATTTTACAAAGTTCAGAATTGGCAAATATGTTATCTGCTTGATTGTTTAAAAATTGACTATAGATTTTGATAACAGGTGGTATCTGTGGGCGGTGAAATTTGAGGGCGTTACCAATGAGATTTTGCAGCAATTGACGCATTTGTAAAGGATCAGCTTCAATGGTGGATAATTCCCCGATTTCTAGACTTCCTCCAGTTTGCTGCACATAAAGTTCTAAATCAAACAATACCTCTTGGACAATCTTGGTGAGATTTACTGATACAAAAGGTTGCGCTCTGGTAGTAACTCGTGAAAGTGTTATAGCGGTTCCCATTCAGATGCAGTACAACGTTATATCGCGGGGTGTAGGGGCACGGCAGTGCCCATGCGTGTCAACTTAAGCAAAATGCATGTCCCACAGGCGTTTTACCCCCCTTAATCCCCCCGATGCATTGGGGGGAAAAAGAAATCCAGTTCCCTCCCCTTAGAAAGGGGAGGGTTAGGGTGGGGTGACGCGGTGAGTGATGGAAAGCTAGAGAACTGAATATCACGTCTCGACAAAGGTTTCACGTTAAGTTGACACCTATGGGCACTGCCGTGCCCCTACCGATGTACGTCACGTAAACGAGAAGCGCTATATAGCGCTTCTCGGTTGAGTCCAATACAGACCTAACCCCCAGCCCCTTCCCTACTAGCGTTAGGGAGCAAGATTCAAAGCCTCTCTCCTTTTAGGAAGTGAGGAATGGAAGTGAGGTCAGAGTGTATTGCATCCACGCGAGAACCGCTATAACAAGTCTTCAATTAATGTTTGCATTCTCGATGCAGCATTCTGCATTCTTTCTAGGTAGTTATGTCCCTGTTCAGTTAACGTGTCGCCATAGGTCGTTTTGAGGCGATCGCGCTTTCCGTTTGTATGCAATACACCCCGGAATCTTACTCCCCAATGCTCGCTTTTAAGGTCTTTATTGGACTAGAAGCCCTATAGTAGTTGGTTTAATTCCCCACGCCCAACCCCTTTAAACCGCGTCTATCTTGAAACCTGTAGTTCTTCGGTGATGAAAAGGATTTGCCCTCATCCCCCAACCTATCCCCCAAATCTGGGATTCGGGGAGCCAGAATTTCAAAGTCCCTCTCCCAGATATGGGAGAGGGATTTAGGGTGAGGGCAAAAACTACGGTTCTCAACTTAGATGAGGTTTAAATCCTCCTCATTTCTTTGTAGATTCGGGTTTTTGACTAACCCGCAACTTAATGTCATGAAAAATTGACATTATTGCGATCGCTCAACCTCTAGCTAGCTATAAATGTTATGAAATCATGACAATACGATCCCAGAAGGGCTTGTAAATTCGTGAAACAGGCAAAAAACCTACTTGTTACCCCTTGATCCCTAGATATGCTTAGTGGTTAATATTGACTTAACAGATAGAACTTCCCCAATCCCAAAGAAATGCTAATTTTGGCATAACAAAGGAATTGATTGGAAGTTACCCCAATTTAAAAACAGACTAAAAAACCTTAAAAACTGGGCAAAACCAGGAGTCAGGATAAGAAATTCATCTGGAGTGGATGACATTTTATATAGCATTCTTTAACCAGGGGAAATCATTTACCGCTTAAACTACTGGAGGCCAAAATAATGGCAAAAGAACGCCCGCCACTAGAGGAGATGACCTTACGCCAACTACGCAAAGTTGCTAGCGAATATAGCATCTCTCGGTATAGCCGAATGCGTAAATCACAATTACTGGCATCAATTCAAGAAGTCCAGCGCAGTAAAAATTTACTTAGTCCATCTCGTTCATTGGAGGCACAGGAAACCGTGGAAGCTGCAAAGTTTGAATTAGGTCAGGAAGATCGGACTGGTGGATCTTTGGCTGATGTTGATGAAGGACTCGCAGATTTGCCCTCTGGCTATGGTGAAAGCCGGATTGTCCTCTTACCACGCGATCCTCAGTGGGCTTACACTTACTGGGATATTCCCAATGAACATAAAGAGGAACTGCGCCGACAAGGGGGACAACAACTTGCACTACGGATTTATGATGTCACCGACATCAATATCGAATTCCAAAGCCCCCACAGCATTCAAGAATATCCTGCTGATGAACTAGCTAGAGAATGGTATCTACCAGTTCCAGTTAGCGATCGCGATTATGTGATCGATATCGGCTATCGTACTGCTGATGGACGCTGGTTGGTACTTGCTCGTTCTGCTAGAGTACACATTCCTCCTGTTTATCCTTCTGACTGGATTGAAGATGTCTTCATCACTGTCAACTTTGAAGAAGATTTGCGTGGTAAGACTCAGTACGAACTCGTACCACCTGCCAAGAAGGTTGCAGCTACCGCCAATGGTAATGCTGCTGTTGTCAATAGTAACGGCAACCCCATCTACGACCAAATCTTTGGTTTAGCCGAATCTGCCGAATCACTACGGGTTGCTGGTTCTATCTTCGGTTCCCAGCACCAAGCAGCAGGTGCAGTGCAACCCATTAGCTCCTACATTTTCCCATCTGGTGTGGGTATGTGGGCAGTTCCCACCGTGTCAGGCTTAACCGCTTCCGGTGCAGGAATGTCAGGTGCTGGCTTCTCAGCTTCCGCCGTACCAGTTCGTCCGCGCCAGTTCTGGTTAATTGCCGATGCTGAGTTGATAGTCTACGGTGCAACCGAACCCGACGCTACCGTAACCATTGGTGGCCGTCCAATTCAGTTAAATCCAGATGGAACATTCCGCTTCCAGATGTCCTTCCAGGATGGTTTAATTGACTATCCAATCTTGGCTGTAGCTGCTGATGGTGAGCAAACCCGGTCAATTCAAATGAAATTTAACCGTGAGACACCATCTAGAAATACCAACACCAAAGAAGAAGCTGTTTTAGAATGGTTCTCTTAAGTTTTGGTTCTGAGATAAACTCCAAACTGAAATTTTAAATTATTTCCCGCTATAGTAATTCTGTAGCGGTTTTTTTTGCATTATTATGTATACGAAAAAATTATTTTTGTTATTTATCTTGATAATTGGCGCAACCTTATTATCAGGTTGTCAAGAGATTGAAGCAAATTCAATTCCAAAAGCATCTAAAAGTTGCCCTGGCAAAGATGCTAAATTCAGCATTGATTTTTTTAAAACCAATAATCAAGGTAAAAGAAATCAAAGAGGTATTAACAATGTGATTATTTTTAATCCCAAATCAACAGAATTAGATTTCAAAGTTAATGTGGGTCTATCTCATAAACTCTACGCTAAAGATGCTAAGGGGAAATTGCGTAAAGAATATATACCAAAACAGTTTCGTGAACTCATCGGCGATGAGAATGCCAAATTAAACGGACAGCTACCCATTGCCGCAATTAATGCTGACTATATAGGTACTGATGATAAACCACAAGGCTTAAATGTTTCTCGTGGCATCGAGTATTCAGGAGCATTTAAAACTAAGCGTTCTTCCTTTGGGATATCAGGAGGTACACCCAACCAGCGACAGGCTACTATCCAAGCTGGTAGAAGAAAAAGTAATATTCTCAATTACAATTTAGTGGGTGGTAATGGCAGATTCTATCGTCAGGGTAAATTTAAAGATATTTGTCAAGATTTAGGAGAATTTGCTTGTAAAAATGCTAAAAATCGTTCTATGGCAGCTATCACTAATCAAGGCTATGTAATCTTATTAGTTAATGACTTGAAAGCTAATTCAGATATTGAATTATCTCAAGTTAATCAAGAGTTACTGCCAGATATGTTTGATAATGTCCTAGAAGGTATTGCTAGCAATAACTGTTTAGGTAAGATTCGAGAAGGGATATTATTTGATGGAGGTATGTCTCCAGGATTGTATTATAACCAGAAAACTTATGTGGAAAACCTTGGCCCGATAGGTTCAGTTTTTCTGATTTACAAAAAATAAAGATAATCACTCAATTTTAGAATACTGACTCTTTAACTTTTTGCGAATTCTCAAGCTTGTTTGGATTCACCCAACGATTGACAAATTCGTGATTATGTTTGTACACCTTGATTTGCACTTGCTTGGAACTTAACTTGACTACTTCGGCTGGAATTCTTTGGACATCGCTAGAATCTGCGCGAGGTTTGTAAAGCCAAATGACTTTTTGCCCTACTTGGAAGTAGTCAGCATTACTAGTTAAAGAAGGCGCTTTTTCTGCCCAAGAGGGGAAAGCAATTGCTAAGTTTATCAAAAGTACTAAGACCACTAGAGTGATTTGGAAAAGTTTCATGATCATTGCACTTGTCTTGGGTCTGGTAGGATAATCAATCTGCTGATCTAAGTAGGACGGCGTAAATAATTTGCATGTTTGTAGTGAGGGCTTCAGCCCTCACTACAAACTAATTCCAAAATTTTTTACATTAGTTAATATAGTTTGAATTATTCTCACCGACTTACTTAGCATTTAATTATTATTCTCCTTTGTTTTCTCAAAGTTTCTTTTTAGAACGAAAGCGATGATTAGATTCTTCCTCCCCTGCTCCCCCTTTAGGGAAATATTGCTAGCTCAGTTTCCGGGTCAAAAAAGTGAATTTTCTCTGGAGTCAGAGATAACCATAGTTGCTCCCCAACTTGTACAAATCGGTCTGGTGGGATTCGCACTTGTAAGTAATTGGTAGTAGCAGGTTGAGATCCCGGTTCGGCAATCTTAACTGCGAGAAAGGAATCATTGCCGAGATTCTCTACCAAATCTACTTGCACTGGTATATTTTTGGTAGCAGGCATACTCAAGTTAAAGTGTTCTGGGCGAATACCTAAAATTAGAGTTTTGCGATCATATTTTTGTAAAGCTTTTCCCCAGACTTCTGGGAGGGTGAAACGAAACTGGGAATGAGTAATCAACTGTGGCGCATGAAATTCTATAGGAATAAAATTCATCGGTGGTGAACCAATGAACTCTGCTACAAAAAGATTGGCTGGGCGGTTGTAAAGTTCTAAGGGAGAAGCAACTTGCTGAATTTTACCCTCAGACATAATCGCAATGCGATCGCCCATTGTCATCGCTTCTGTTTGATCGTGAGTAACGTAAATTGTCGTTGTCCCCAATTGGCGCTGCAATTTGACAATTTGAGCGCGGGTTTCTGCTCGAAGTTTGGCATCTAAGTTAGAAAGCGGTTCATCCATTAAGAATACTTGGGGGTCGCGTGCGATCGCTCGTCCCAATGCAACCCGTTGTCTTTGTCCCCCAGATAGCTGTTTGGGTAAGCGATTCAGGAATGTTTCGATTTGTAACAGTTGGGCAACACTACGCACCTGTTCATCCACCGCCCGTTCCTTGTCAGAAATGTAGCGCAGTCCTTTAGGTAACTTTCTGGTCGCACCCACGAAGAGATTTTCTGTCCAATTGGGGAGTGGGGAGTGGGGAGTGGGGAGTGGGGAATGCTGATTTTCCCTATTCCCTGATTGTCTGCGGCGTAGCCCAAAGGCGATGTTGTCGTACACCGTCATGTGGGGATAGAGGGCGTAATTTTGAAATACCATTGCGATGTCGCGTTCTTTGGGTGGTAGGTCATTGATTAAGCGATCGCCTATCCAGATATTACCGCCAGTCATCACTTCTAAACCAGCGATTAAGCGCAGCAGGGTACTTTTACCACAACCAGAAGGGCCTACCAGCACCATAAACTCGCCATCTGCGATCGTCAGGTTAATCCGCCGCAAGACGTTAACACTTCCCGCCCGTTCTTGCGCTGCATCAGTTTTCTCGCCAAACGTGAGAGAAGATTGGTTTTCTGAGGTCACACTTTCCCCTTTACGCGAGGAAAAACTTTTATAAACGTTTTCTAAAATAACTTGGGACACAACTAATTATTGTCATTGGGGATTGGGCATGGGGCATTGGGCATTGGGCATTGGATTTGGACTAATGACCAATGACAGTTTAGCGCCCATCATAATACACGTTCTAGGGACTTCCAAATAAAAAAATAGACGGTCGCCACTCACGTTTGCGCCACCTGGGTGAGTTTGAATCAATCGAAACCTCGCCACCAATGGATGTCCTCTGGTTCTGCTTACCGCGTCAGCCAGAAGACCCTGAAGGGGGAATGGGGCGCTTTGGTGAAGGTAAAATCATTGCCATGCTTGACGTGGTGATGAGTGGCAAGTTGCGTATGTTATCCCCAAGGGAGGCTATCAACAACTACGGGCTGCGGGTTTGGAAGAATTAATAAAATCTGTTGTGGAAGTAGTGCCAGAATTCCAGCAACGCATCATTCAGGCGTTTCAAACTTTTATCCAAAAGCGGGTATTTGCCACAGTTCTCATCTCAAATCGCACCTTTGTACCACCTGCGTTTTTGCGCTTACCCATCTTGCGCGACCTTCCAGGCAGGTTGATTGCCTTTGGTGTTTTTCCAGTTCACGTCAAGACTTAATTTTTGCCAATAATTTTTTCTATTTAATCAATGGGTGGTACAATCATACTACTCCATGCAGAATTCAATGCTCATTTAGTCAAGCGAAGGTGGCGAGCGGCATATTCAATGCTGTTCAAAGCGATCGCTTGGCTTTTATGCTAGAAATAACTAAAAACTCAGGCATTATTAAAGAATGCAAACAATTAAACATATCTAGATATTAATTGGCACTACATAGAAAAACTAGTACTTTTTGCAGTCAGGAGTAATTTTAATGAACAGCTGCGTTTTGATGGCGGAAATTATCAACGAACCGCAACTCCGCTATACAGCCGATAATCTGGGAGTCACGGAAATGCTGGTGCAGTTTCCCAATTCTCAGAAACCAGAAGATCCGCCAGCTACCCTAAAAGTTGTCGGCTGGGGGAATTTAGCGACAGAAATTCAGCAAAACTACCATCAAGGCGATCGCGTCATCTTGGTAGGACGTTTAACGATGAATACTGTTGAGCGTCAAGAAGGCTTTAAAGAAAAACGCGCTGAATTGACGGTGCAACAAATTCAACCTGTTGGAGGTAGTTTTAATACCGATCCATTGCCCTCAGCAACCGTAACTCCATCATTTACTGAAACTGCTCCACGACAACCATCAGCATCTCGTCCTGCACCGAAAGACGTTCCCAGTTACGATTCACCACGTCCAACGCCTACCCCGGCTACAAATTCTGTTGGCGTTGCTCCCCAAGCGCCAAGTTACGAACCTGTACCCCAACCCACAAATTATGAGCGAACCACTTATCCAGCAGTGAAAGAGCAAGAACCAGATCCAGATGATATTCCGTTCTAAAAAGCCTTATTTAATTACGTTTTGCTAAATTCAGTAGACCGAAAACTTTTGGAATTTGACGAAAAAATGAGGGTTTCAGCCGTCGTTTTTGGGACTGGCAATCATGACCAGTTGCGATCGCCAAAAAGTCCGCCCAGAACAAAAGTTCTTGAAAGGTAGATTACAAGCTGATTTCGGCGGATTGTATTCCCAAGCAGAAATCAAGGACTGGTAAGGCTTCTGGAAAACTTTTCGGTCTACTAAATCTTCCCCAACCCTCCAATATTCCCCAAACCCCTCTGACATCGCCAAACTTCTCCAACCCCCCCCAACATTCCTCACCTCACCAAATACCTTTTTTTTGTTTTAGGAGCGCGGCGGGAACCCAATTAGATGAGGTGATTTTATTCGCGGTCAGAAATTGAAATTCCAAAAGTTACGCCAATTTTCCTGATATTAAAACTGGAGTTGGCAGGCGATCGCCATCATTATTATGCAATTTTGGAGCGCGGTCACAGGAGTTAGCCACAGAAAAATAATAAGCATAACTATTGGGGCGATGATGTAACCGCTCGGCAGGCGATCGCCAACAGTCAAAAAATAGGTTTGGTAAAGGCAATTTCTCTATACCCATTTGTAAAACTGGAAGTGTTGGGATTAAAAAAATAGGTTATGGAAACTAGGATTTACCAACTGGAGTTTAGACTAAAAGCAATTTATACCATGTAATACGCCGTGCAGAAATCACAAGCAGTTCTATATCGTAAAATGCATGTATATTGTGCAAGTATGCGATGTCACAAAAACTGCCAAAGAGTGTAAAAACCAAATTTACCGACACATACATCAAAACTATTGTTAAAATCCAGATAATTTTAAGTTAGAATTTACCACCCCACTCCTATGAGAGAAACTGTCCTAGAGGTTCGCAATCTCCAAGTTGAATTTCCCGGTGATGGCAATACTGTCAGAGCTTTGGATGGTATTTCCTTTGGGCTGCATCGAGGTGAAACTCTAGGAATAGTAGGAGAATCGGGGAGTGGTAAATCGGTGACAGCCCTAGCTGTGATGGGTTTGTTGCAAAGTCCCGGTATAGTTACTGGCGGTGAAATCTGGTTTCGTCCGCAGGAGAATGGCAACACCATCGATTTGGTAAAATTGCCTCCTGAGCAAATGCAGCTACACCGGGGTGGCGACATTGCGATGATTTTTCAAGAACCGATGAGTTCGCTCAATCCGGTTTATGACATTGGGTTTCAGCTAACAGAAGCGATTATGCGGCATCAAAATGTGTCAGCAGCCCAAGCACGACAAATTGCGATCGCAGGTCTACAAGAGGTTAAACTTCTACCTAGCGATGAGGAGATCCAGCAGCAGTATACCGAAACTTCATCGAAACTAGAACCATCAAAGTTGGCACAGTTGGTTAAAGAACACAAAGAAGCCATGCTGGAACGCTACCCTCATGAACTTTCTGGGGGTCAATTGCAACGGGTAATGATTGCAATGGCAATTTCTTGCAACCCATTAATCTTAATTGCCGATGAGCCAACCACAGCTTTAGATGTGACGGTGCAAGCGACTATTTTGGACTTGTTGCGAGAATTGCAGCAAAGCCGTGACATGGCAATGATTTTTATCACCCACGACTTGGGGCTAATTTCAGAAATTGCTGACGAAGTAGCGGTGATGTATAAAGGTAAAGTTGTTGAATCTGGTACTTCTCGGCAAATTTTCAGCAGTCCCCAGCATCCATATACTAAAGGTTTGATAGCTTGTCGCCCTACACTCAACCGCCGTCCCCAAAAATTACTCACTGTTTCTGATTACATGAGTGCAGAAGAGACAGCAACCGGACAAGTAGTAATTCAGGCGAAAGAACCCGCACAACCCACAGAAGTCACCACAGAAGAGATTGCTGCAAGATTGGCAAACTTCAATAAAAAGGAACCCTTGTTGCAAATCCGCAATCTGAAAGTTGGTTTTCCAGTGCGCGGGGTGTTTGGTGGTACAAAACGCTACAATATGGCAGTTAATGGCGTTTCTTTTGATGTCAAACCAGGAGAAACACTAGGTTTAGTAGGAGAATCTGGTTGCGGTAAAACCACCCTTGGCAGAACCTTGTTACGATTAATTGAACCGATGAGTGGTCAGATTATCTTTGAGAAACAAGATATTACTAGCCTCAAAGGTGAACCGTTGCAAAAACTGCGACGGGAAATGCAAATAGTCTTCCAAAATCCTTTTAGTTCCCTAGATCCACGGATGAAGGTTGGGGATGCGGTGATGGAACCTTTGTTAATTCATGCCGTGGGTAAGACAAAGCAACAACGACGGCAACGGGTAGTTGAACTCTTAGAACGGGTGGGGTTGAGTGCAGATGCAATTAACCGCTATCCTCATCAGTTTTCTGGTGGTCAACGCCAACGGATTTGCATAGCTCGTTCTTTGGCATTGAATCCTAAGTTTATCATCTGCGATGAATCAGTTTCAGCGCTGGATGTTTCTATACAGGCGCAGGTATTGAATCTTCTCAAAGAATTACAGTCAGACTTTCATCTGACTTATATCTTTATTTCTCACGATTTAAGTGTAGTGAAATTTATGAGCGATCGCATTTTAGTTATGAATCGCGGTCAAATTGTTGAAGAAGGCACAGCCGAAAGCATTTACCGAGAACCCAAAGAGGAATATACGCAAAAATTAATTGCTGCGATTCCTACTGGTAGTGCTGAACGGGTGCGAAGTCGTCATTTGAGGGCTTTATAGAAACAGAATTCAGGAGTCAGGAGTCAGAATGGGCTAAACCTTAGCTATCCGCTAACAGCATGAATTCTGTATAAGTCGCGGATAGCGGAGCAGTAGCAAGTCCGCGTTAGCGAGTATTCGTTCGCGCAGCGTCTCGTAGAGAGCGTCACGTCTAAATCAGCGACTTCCAACAAATAAATTATCCAATCTTGTGGGGTGGACATCTTGTCCGCCTTTGACTACGGGCGGCGATACGCCCACCCCACAAGAAGTATGAGTATTTTTTGTTTGGAAGTTCCTAAACGGCGTTTTTGCACCCATACTAAATATGCAGATTTAGTTGTCTTTATTCTGAGGGGTTGCATATTTGCGGGATGATTTTACTATTTTTGTGGAGATGGGCATCTTGCCCGTGCCTTGTATTTCCGGGCGGGCAGGATGCCCACCCCACAAGAATCATCCCTTAATTCAGCAACGCCTATTCTGACTTCTGAAGTCTGAATTCTTTTCAACAAATATTTCTGCAAACAAAGTTAATTACATCTGCAAGTCCAGACTGAGTTTTTAAATTAGTAAAAATAAAAGGTTTATCGCCGCGCATTTTTTTTGCATCTCGTTCCATCACACTTAAATCTGCACCAACATAAGGTGCTAAGTCAGTTTTGTTAATCACCAACAAATCAGATTTAGTAATACCGGGGCCACCCTTGCGGGGAATTTTATCACCAGCCGCAACATCGATGACGTAAATCGTTAAATCTACCAATTCTGGACTAAAGGTAGCAGCTAAATTATCGCCACCACTTTCCAAAAATACCAAATCCAAATCGATAAAACGTTCCTCTAACTGTTCAATTGCCGCCAAATTCATCGAAGCATCTTCGCGGATAGCAGTATGGGGACAACCGCCAGTTTCTACACCCAAAATGCGATCGCTTGCCAACGCCTGAGAACGCACTAAAAACTGAGCATCCTCCTGAGTATAAATATCATTCGTCACCACCGCAATCTGATACTGCTCACGCAACCCCTTACACAAAGCATCCACCAAAGCCGTCTTCCCCGAACCCACTGGCCCAGCAACCCCCACTCGAAATGCATTCATAAGTCGTACCATTTTGGATTTTGGATTTGAGATTTTAGATTGTATATTTTAGATTGTTCAATCCAAAATCCAAAATTTAAAATCTAAAATTCTTCTGCCCTTAACTCCTAAACAACCTTGTATACTGTGTTTCATGCTGCATACTCGCCAGCGACAAACCCCAACTACAACAGGCGAGTTGATCGTCCTCCAATGCGAGAATTTCTAACGCCGCAACCCTAAATAATGGTTGTAAATCTAGTAATAACCGTTGTCCTGCTGTTTGTCCAAGGGGAATAAGTTTCACGCCAGCAGTAATCAAATTACTTGCCCAACTATGCAGATATCCTAGTAATGCGGCTTGGATGCTGATTTGCCAATGGGCAACGGCAATGCCAAAAGCGATCGCATAATTGCAAGGATTACCCACAGCATTGGCAATAGGTATAATCTGCGGTTCTAGTTTACCAAGTAATTGGATCAGCGATCGCCCCATCTGCCAACTAGAGGCGCGTAATTCTTCTGTTTCTCTAGCTGCGGATAACCAGAGATTCCAACGGCATAGCGACTCTACATCACCCATTTTTGCAGATCGCACCATTACCGCCGCTTCTAACCGAATTGCCCCGGAGAGCAACTCTGCTTTTAACCAATCTTTGAGATGTGTGTGGTTAGCGATCGTACCATTTTCTACCAGCATTTCCAAACCTTCAGAATAACTATATGATCCCACAGGTAAAGCGGGGCTAGCCAACTGTAAAATACTTAAAAGATGGCTATCAGTGAGCATGATGGTGTTGTCCATAAGCTCCTAATTCTGGCTGAAACGGTAAAATTTCCTCTTTAACTTCTAACCCCAGTTGTTCTAACATGGTGCGTAAAACTGAGTCTGAAGACAAGCGTAAATAAGCCGGAGTAATTTCTACAGGTACATGGCGATTTCCCAGATGGTATGCCGCCCGTAATAACAAAAGTGGTGTTTGGGCAAAAGCAGTCAGCACTAGTTCTGGTTTGGCAGTAATTCTGATTAAACTGCTATGGGTTTCTTCTAGCAAAATATCGCCATCGTGTAAAACAGTTCCTCTGGGTAAATGTAAAAACACAATACCATCTTCCGTTTCAAAACGATGACGGCTGCGGGTACGTTCTTCTGCTGTCAGCGCCAGAGTAAAACTAACTGCGGCATCGTAATTAGGTGGTTTAAATTGAGTAAATGTGAGCATACATTTTGCCTTAACTTCCGCTTTTAATTATGCTTCTAATTTAACTAATTACGAATTATTTTAATTCCACATATAGCAGTCCTAAATAATTTCTGAAAATTATATATCTCTTTCTTATTTATTCCCTTTGCGTCCAACTCTTACGAGACGCTGCGCGTTGGCGGTTCGTTTTCAAATTTTATATTTTTCACGAATCAGATAGAACTGCTGTAACAGTCTTTTATTATTTTGGCATTAATTTTAACAGATTTATGCAAACAAAAAAAAGAGAGTATTGCTACTCTCCTAACGTAATATGAGGGAAAATTTTCAGATTAGGAACATGAGTTAAATAAAATGCAAAACTTCATCAATTATCTAGCTTCCCTCTCCAATATATCGGAGAAGGATTGAGGGTGAGGTAAGCCAAGGACATAAATTGTATGTTATTTAATTCTTATTCCTTAGTGATTAAAACGGGCTTGACGTTCACGCAATTGACGAGCGCGTTGTTCACGAGCTTGACGTTCACGCAATTGACGAGCGCGTTGTTCACGGACTTGACGTTCGCGTTGGACTTTATTGTTATTAAAAGCTACAGTATTACTACGATTAAAATGCTCATGCTCAGATTTAAATTCAGCAGCATTAGCATTTTGAGAAAGAGCAGCAATTGAAGCATCTGCTAATAAGCCTCCAAGAAGAATAGATTTAAAGCGGTTCATATATCCTTTAATCTCCGTTGCATTGATTTGTATATTCTCAATCTAATCGGAATAAGCAGGCACAAACCTGTATCTAACGTCACCTTTAAATAGTTACTTTAGTCACTAATACTAAGATTTCTATTTGATTTTTTAAATTGGATAAGTATGTGGAAAACCTCTCTCTAAATCTCTCTCCTAAGAGGAGAGAGACTTTGAATTTTCCCCCTTCCCGCGACGAGTTGGGGGTTATACCAATTCTCCGAAAGGAGGCAACAGATGTAAATCAGAAAAGTCTTACTGCATCTAAGTTTCTTAATTGCAAATTGCGAATTGCGAATTGGTATTAGGTGTTTCGTGGCTTTTCCACATAACGTGAAAAGTCATTACCTGACATAGGTTATACTCCAGCTTACCTAGCAAGACTCAAGTCGGATTCCTATTAAAATTCAATACCGTTCAGTTAAGCCCAAAAACCTTGGTAGAGACGCGAAATTGTACTGGGCAACTCTTGGAGACGCTAAAAGCGAACGCCCCGCTACGCTAACGCGTCTCTACAGGTTTAAAATTAGTACCAAAAATCCTTAACTGAACTGTATTGTATTAAAATTGACAAATTATTAGTCATATCAGGTTTGGTTAAACACTAATAATATCTGTAGGTTGGGTTAAGGAACGAAACCCAACATTTTATTCTTGCTCATGTTGGGTTTCACTGCCGTTCAACCCAACCTACATTGATAAATTTTATTATAAGTAATCACCCGAACTTGATATCAGCTAATAGGCAATGTAAACCAGAAAGTTGCCCCTGCATTCAATGCACTATTAATACCAATTTCACCGCCGTGAGCATTGATGATTTGTTTACACAGATACAACCCCAATCCCAAACTTACAGAATTGCGGATACTTGCACCCCGAAAATAAAGGTCAAAAAGTCGATCGCTTTGTTGTTGACTAATTCCTACGCCGTTATCACTAACAGTACAATAAATTTTGTCATCCTCACGGGTAGCGTTAATTGTCAAGAGCAAACCAGGGGCATTATGTTTAAGCGCATTCACAATTAAGTTAGAAAATACTCGCCATAGTTGCGTGGGATCTGCATTCAGTAATGGCAAATCTGCGGATACTAGATTTGTAAGCTTGGCTTGATTTTGCTCTAGCAATGGCTCTAAATCTGCGATCGCAGCTTCGACAACTCTCAGTAATTGTACGGGTTGACGCTGCAAAATAACACCTTGCACCTCGCCGACATGAGCTTCCATCAACGAATTAATTAAATTAAGTTGGCGATCGCTACTTTGAATCATCCGCTCTAAAATTGAGCGTGAAATGGAAATATTCTCTTCTTTCCGTGCAAGCAAATTTTTCAGCACCATTAAAGTACCCAGCACTGGGTTACGTAAGTCGTGGGAAACTGCATGGAAAAATACTCGTAGTTCTTCTTCAGTTTGTTTGCGCTGGGTAATATCTTCAATCAAACCTTCGTAGTAAAGCAGCTTTCTATGTTCGTCACGCACTGCGTAGGCTTTTTCTGAAATCCAGACAATACTTCCGTCTCGGCGGTAAATTTGGGATTCAAACTCGGAAATGCTGCCATACTTTTCCATTAGGCGGACAAATTCGGCGCGGCGGTTCGGATCAACGTACAATTGTTCAATAACAGTGGAATTTGCTGTTACGTCCTCCGCCAAGGAGTAGCCATAAATCCGTGCTAAAGCCGGATTTGCTGTAATGTAACGTCCATCAGGACTGCTTTGAAAAATCCCTTCAACGGCGTTTTCAAAAATGCTGCGATATTTAGCTTCTGCAACCTTGAGTTTTTGGTAGGCAGATTCCAGTTCTTTATGGGCGTAAAACTCAGAACATTGCAGGCGATCGTATAAATAAACACCAATGTCGCATATAGCACAAAACCAAAAAATGTATAAAATGAATGTTACATTATATATTTCTGGATGGTCGAGGATTGGTGTTTTTAGCCCAAGTGCCGTATTTACACCAAAATAGTAAGTTAGCACACTTACTTGAGTCAGCAGGTGAACAATCCAGCAGACGGGCATCAACACAGCTTGGCTCAAGAACAGCAGCGACCAACCGATGGTATCGGGTAGCGCGAAACCTCTGATGGTTGCAAACAACTGTGATGCTAGACTAATTGACCAAGAAGACCCCAAAAATAATAAATCTGGACGATAGCGACCTAACTTAGTTTTATGTAAGGCAAGGCAGATTAGTATATTCAGCAACATTGCAATATTAATTACAAGGCGCTGAGTTCTAAGCACTTCTGGCAGCTGCAACTCTGCAAAAGGAAAAAACAAGCCGTAAATGTCTCGCAAAGTAAAAGACAACAGACACATCAGCGCCAGCCATAACCATAAACGCAATCTCTGCCACAAAAAACGGTTACGCCAATCTCTGTAAAGAGTAGTGGTTTCATCTCTTGTTGGTGCAGAAAAGCTTTGTCTGCACCACCTTTGCACTGTTGTAAACAGAGTAGCCATTAGCATCCGAGCAACTTTGCCCATACTTTGAGGGTGTTTCCCTTACTCAACATTGCCATAAATAACACCCTCTCATTTTTTGGTGACTTATGGGCGATTTGTTGCCGATGTTGCTAAAGGTACTGTAAACCAGAAAGTTAACCCGCGCTTACGGTTACTAATAACACCAATTTCGCCGCCATGTGCTTTAATAACTTTCCGACAAAGATACGTTTTTAAGCCAATGCTTGTAGAACAACAATCTTGAGGATCGCGGACATGGAGATCGAAAAGGCGATCGCACTCTAGTTTACTCATTACCACGCCGTCATCTTGAATCTGAGTGCGAATCATTTTGCCTTCAATGCTGGCACTCAGAATAAAATTTAATCCTGGTGGATTATTTTGCAAGCTATGTGTTATCAAATGTGCTAAAACTTTCTCTAACCGACTTGCATCTGCCATTACTAACGGTAAATCGGCAGGAACTAAGTTCTTCAGAGTTGCTTGATTTTGTGCGAGTGTGGGTTCCAACTGGGTGAAAATTGCTTTCAGTAGAGTGTTAAAATCCACTGGTTCGGGTTTGATATCAATACCCTGTTTTTCATAAGAATTAATTTCTAGCAATGAGTTAATCATCGTCAGTTGGCGATCGTTGCCTTGAATCATCCGCTCGATTATCGACCGAGATACTGAAATTTGTGATTGGGAAGAGACTTTTTCAATAATTCCCCCTTGTCCTTGATTCCCAGCCCCTAGTCCCCAGTCCCCAGCCCCTGATCCCCCTTGTCCCCTTTTCCCCTGATCCCCAGTCCCCACTCCCCACTCCCCACTCCCCACTCCCTGATTTAACAAATTCTTTAACACCATCAAGTTACCCATCACCGAAGTTCGTAAATCGTGGGCAACTGTGTGCAAAACAACATCTTTTACCCGATGCAATTCTTCAACTTCTTGCATTTTCTGCTGCAATTGTGCTGTTCGTTCTTGTACCTGGTGTTCTAAATTAGTGTTAAGTTCTGCGAGTTTTTGGTAAATCTGACTTTGGTGAATGGCGATCGCTACTTGTTCTGACATCTGCTGTAACAAATCAATTTCTATTGGTTGCCAATGACGCGGGCTTGAACATTGATTGGCAATTAACGCCCCAAATAATTCATTACCTAGCATAATTGGTACACTCAAAGTCGCCTTCGTTTGGAATTTTTGAAAGTGCGCTTTGACTTTGGGAGATAATGCTACTTGCGTTATATCTTCAATGACACCCACAACATTATCTTTGATTAAGTTTCTTAATTCTTGTAGATAAGCTTCATCAGTAGTAGACCATCCTTTGACTGATGGATACTTAGGATCTACTGATTCTGCAAGAGTTTTGGCTCCTAATTTGGTATTATTTAAACCAATAAAAACCCGATCTGCTTGTAGAAATTGCCTGACTTCGGTGACGGTGGTTTGAAGAATTTCTTCTAAGTTAAGGGAAGATCGAATTCTGACTAAGGTTTCTGCCAACAAGCGATCGCGTTCTGCTGATAGACGTAATTGTGCTTCCACCTGCTTGCGTTCTGTAATGTCGTGATGGACTGCTAAAATCGAAGGCAGACCATCTAAATCAATGATTTCGGCTGAAAGCAACGTTGTAATTATCTTGCCAGACTTTTGCTGAAATTCAACTTCCAAGTTGCGAACAACTCCTGTGGCTTGCAACTCCTGTAACAAAGTCTGGCGATCGCGATCGTGTACCCAAAGATTTAACTCAAAAGAAGTTTTACCAATCGTCTCATCTCGCTTATAACCTGAGAGTTTCACAAAACTGTCGTTAACTTCGATGAAGCGTCCTTCTTGCAGTGTGCTGATGGTAATTGAATCGGGGCTGCAACTAAAAGCTTTAGCAAATTTTTGGGCAAGATTTTGTAAAGCGACTTCTGCTTGTTTGCGTTCTGTGATATCTCGGACAATTGCTACTACCTCATCTTGACCACTTACTACCAACCGCGCCTCATAATCTTTGACTCCCAAAGGCGTTGGTAGTTGATATTCGCAAGTTTGCAAAGTTCCAGAATCTAAAGTTTTAGCTATCGCTTCTAGGCTAATTGCGGCAACATCACTAGGCAATAACTCATGCACATGTTTCCCAACTATTTCTTCTCTCGAAAGAATGACATTTGCTCCCTCACTTTTCAAATCTAGATACTCGCTATCACGGCTGATGCGAAACATTAAATCGGGGATAGCATCCAAAATTGCTTGATACCGCGCCTCACTCTCAAGCAATTTTTCTTGGGCTTGTTTTCGGTCTGTAATATCCATCACCAAGCCATTCCAAAGCAAATCGCCTGATTCTTGTAATTCACGTTGCGAAGTAGCTTTAATCCATTTAATCCCACTAGGCGTAATGATGCGACCTTCCCAATGCCAAGGTGTAATATTTGTAGTACAAAAAACGATAGATTCTGTAAAAGCTTTTATATCCTGTGGATGAATCAGTTTATATAGCACCCGAAAGTCTTTCTGTATAGTTTCTGGTTGTAATTCATACAAATATTCACAACCAGAACTAACATAAAGCACTAACACAGAACCGTCCTGCTGTTGCAGAACTTGGAAAATCATTCCTGGTAAATTGACAGCAAGTTTTGAGAGCAAGTTAATAGCGTCTTGCGGACAATTTGGTGTATGCAGCGATTTTACAACGGTTTCATCCACTCTTTGACCCTTTGATACACAAGCTATTGATGTACAATTAAAAGCCAGAATAACTAATTTAACAGTTTTAATTCTGTAGGCATAATCGCTAACAGAATTAAAACTGCACCTTCTTTCAGAGTAGTTCCTGATGAGGCGATCGCATTCCCCCAATCGGGTGAACGATTTGCCAGGGTGAAAATCATTTCAGGAGCGCTGAGTTATATCATCTCCGGGTAATTAGTTATGATTCCATAGTTATTGCACCCCACACACCAGATGCTCCACTTGGCGTAGGATGCCCAAACGCGAACAGAGGTGCTTAATATAAGGACTAAAGTCCTTACTACAAACTTATTTACCTAGCATCCTTAACTTGACAGACTACTAGAATAGAGATATTGCTTCCACCCAAACTGATAACATGAATACTACCACCGTCAGTTTACCTGCTACCCTCGAATTAAATATCGACTTAACTGACGAGCAATTTTTTCAGCTTTGCCAAAATAATCGAGACTTAAAGTTTGAGCGGACAGCTTCAGGGGAATTAATTATTATGCCACCTACGGGGAGTAGTACTAGTGACCGTAATGCCGATTTAACTTATCAATTAAGAGCCTGGAGTCGTCAAAATAAGCTAGGTAAATCCTTTGACTCTTCTGGTGGTTTCAAACTTCCCAATGGTGCAGAGCGTTCTCCAGATGCTTCCTGGGTAAAAATGGAACGGTGGAATGCTTTAAGCGAAGCAGAAAAAGAAAGATTTGCTCCTTTGTGTCCTGATTTTGTAGTTGAGTTAATGTCTCCAAGTGATTCCTTAGAAAAAACGCGAACCAAAATGAGGGAATATATGGAGAATGGCGCGAGATTAGGCTGGTTAATTAATAGAGGACAGCAACAGGTAGAAATTTATCGACCCAATCGAGAAGTTGAGATTTTACAAAGTCCTAAAACTTTATCGGGAGAAGATATTTTGCCAGGATTTGTTTTAGATTTGGTGGAAATTTGGTGAGTAATTGCCTACCCGGAATCATGAGTAGGGCTATTTCGTTCAAGACATAAACCGCCCAGAACTAAAGTTCCTCTCTTATAGCCCAAGTCCACTAAGCGTGGACTTTTGCTATTAGCCTCAGAATAAATTCTGAGGCGGGCTAGATGAGAATGAAATAAACTTTGATCGCAACAATCAGATAGAAAATAGTTTATCGATACATTTAATCTAGTTTTACCTAATACCATTTCCATATGAAGACCCATAGAAAGAACCCCACCGCCTGCGGCACCTCCCCGATACTTTGGGGAGGTTGGGAGGGGTCAAACAATTGTAGATTGCCGATTGTAGATTTGAGATTGACTGCACCCACAAGGGATGCAGCTTGAGGATTTGAGATTGATGATTTTAGATTTATTCCGCCCACACTCTTGCTGGGCTTGTACCAAAAACAAACAATAAAGCAATCTGCGATCTTCAATCTCCAATCTTCTCGGTCAAAATAATGTACAGCTTCACAGAGAATTGGTATAAAGGCAGAAACTAATAATGGACATTCCAAAGTAGGGATACTTTGTAATACATCCAAGGAGATATAAATGCAATTACAACAGATATCAGTTTTAGAAGAAACTTTTTGGGAAGCAGTTCTCAGTCGAGACTCCACAATTGACGGCAAGCTTTTCTACGGTGTTCGCTCTACAGGCGTTTATTGCCGACCTATTTGCCCTAGTCGTAGACCAAATCGCAATCAAGTTTGTTTCTTCCAGTCGGCACAAGAGGCTGAAATTGCAGGTTTTCGACCTTGTAAGCGCTGTCAGCCACAATTTGAAACAGTTCCAAATACAGCCAAAGTTGTAGCAGTATGTCGATACATTGAAGCACAAGGCGATCGCATCCCAACCCTCTCAGAATTATGTTCTGAAGTTGAAATGAGTCCCAGTTATCTACAAAGAATATTTAAGCAAATAATTGGCGTATCCCCTTTTCAATATGCAGATACGCTGCGTAGCCAACGATTGAAGCAGCGTCTTCAGTCAGGCGAGGAAATTGCTCATGCAGTTTACGACACGGGGTATGGTTCAAGTAGCCAACTCTATGAGAAAGCACCTAAACAACTGGGAATGACACCAAAGATTTACCAACAAGCTGGAAAGACAATCAGCATTGTCTATGCGATCGCTCCATGTCTACTAGGATATTTGCTTGTGGCAACAACAGAGAAGGGTATCTGTGCCGTAAAATTAGGTGATGAAACAGACAAGCTTGAACACATTTTGAATCAGGAATTTCACCAAGCGCACATCATACGTGATGACCACACACTCAAGGAATGGATACAAGCAATCCTCAATTTTATTGCGGGAGGCGAGGCACACCTTGATTTACCACTTGATGTCCGTGGGACAGCATTTCAGAAACAAGTGTGGGAAACATTACAAAAAATTCCTTATGGCGAAACCCGTACTTACACTGATATTGCCTGTGATATTGCCAAACCCCAGGCAGTCCGCGCTGTAGGTAATGCTTGTGGAGCTAATCCGATCGCGCTGATTGTACCGTGTCATCGGGTGCTGCGGAGTGATGGCAGTCTTGGTGGTTATCACTGGGGAATTGAGCGCAAACAAAAACTCCTTACACAAGAATCGAAATTTCTCAAAGATGACTCAAACACCTGAACTAGAATCGTTGACTGAAGAAAGTCTTACCCGTGGTTTAATGGTGCTTGCCAATCTTGATAGCGATTTGGCTTGGATTTTAGAAACACTGGGGCCACCACCTATGTGGAAAAGAGAACCGGGTTTTGCAACATTGTTGTGCATCATTCTAGAACAGCAAGTTTCTGTAACGGCTGCAAGGGCTGTATTTAACCGTCTATGTGCGGTTGTTGTAACTTTAACGCCAGAAAACTTTTTGATATTAGATGATGCTCAATTAAGAGCGATTGGATTCAGTCGGCAAAAGATTCTATACTGTCGTGGATTGGCGAATGCTATTGCAACTGGTCAGCTTGAGCTAACCAAGCTCCAAACAATGGATGAAACTACTATCAGAACTGAGTTAAAGCGTCTTAAAGGTATAGGAGACTGGACAGTTGATATTTATTTGTTAATGGCGCTGCAACGTCCTGATGTCTTTCCTAAAGGCGATTTAGCGATCGCGATCGCTTTCCAAAAACTCAAAAACTTGGCGACGCGTCCAACACCAGTGCAGCTAGAAGCAATGACACAGCACTGGCGACCGTGGCGAGCAGTTGCAGCAAGACTTTTATGGCATTATTACCTGAATAATCCCAAATAATTACTATTTCCCCCTTGGCGCACTTGGCGGTTCGTATAATAGATATAAACTAAATGGCAGAAAATCAATTAAGCCTAACACCACAAAACTCTGATAAAACTTCAAAAATACTGCCGATAATCATAGTAATAATTGCATTATTAGCTTTATCTTCAACAGCAATATTTATTAAAATTGCTGTCAGAGAAATGAGCGCAGTTGCTACATTATTTAATCGCTTATGGATAGCGACTATTATCTTTGGCTTATGGAGTGGATTTAACCAAGTACGGACTCAAATTACAGAAGATAAACCTGTATTACCACAGCAGCCTTATCCAATCAAAGAGATAGCGCTTTTAATAGCAGTGGGTTTAGTTCATGTATTAGGTCGATTATCTTGAACTTGGGCGCTAACTCAGACTGGTGCTGCTAATGCTAATGCCTTAGGTAGCCTCAATCCGCTATTTACTACTTTAGGAGGATGGCTATTTTTTAATCAAATTTTTGGGCGCAAATTTATTATCGGTCTGATCTTAGCTATAATCGGTGCGATCGCAGTTGGATTTGAAGATTTATTGCGCTCTAATAACAATATTACAGGTGATGCTGTTGCCCTCATATCATCGATATTTTATGCAGCAAACTTTTTACTTATTGAGCAGATCAGCAATAAGTTTTCAGTTCTCACGATACTTCTGTGGCGTTGTGCGATCGCAACTTCATTGATGATACCAGTTGTGCTAATCTTTGAAAAACAAGTTTTCCCAGTTACTTTGTCAGGGTGGTTAGTAGTCTTTGCGCTAGCTGCTATTTGCGAAGCCTTGGGTCATGGGCTAATTGTATACAGCCTCAAAAATTTTTCATCAGGATTTATCTCTTTACTCTTACTACTGAATCCCGTGATTGTTGCGATTCTTGCTTGGATACTTTTCTCGGAAAACTTGAGTATTTTTAACTTGTTAGGGTTGGCTCTAATTGTCGGGGGTATATATCTAGCAATTTCTAATAAAGAATCTGTGCAATCTAAAGTTAATACCCATATTCAATCTCCAGTAGAAAGTGAATCTTAAAAAGTTCGTAGTAAGGACTTTAGTCCTGATTTATTAAGCACTAAAGTGCTTACTACAAACCCTTAAAATAAGTTTTTAGTCTTCTATGGTACTACTACTTGAGTAATGCCAATAATAAGTTGGTTACAGTTTACCCGTAAAGATCCGTTCAGCCGGGCCTGTCATGTAAACTCGTTGGTCGATTTCTGACCATTCAATTTGTAAGGGGCCACCTGGTAATTCTACAGTGGCGGCGCGATCGCATTTCCCGGTTAACACTCCAGCTACCAAGGAAGCACAAGCACCAGTACCACAAGCTAATGTAATTCCAGCCCCCCGTTCCCACACCCGCATTTTCAAATAGTTACGGCGTACCACTTGCATAAATTCGGTATTTATGCGTTGAGGGAAAGTTGGGTGATGCTCAAATTTCGGGCCGATGGTTTCTAACTCAATTGCTGCGACATCTTCCACAAAGGTAATGCAGTGGGGATTTCCCATATTTACACAGGTGACATCCCAAGTTTGCCCCGCCACTTCTAACGGCTGAGAAATTACTTTTTCTTGGGCGGGTGCAAGGGTAGTAGGAATTTCGCCAGCGAGTAACCTGGGTAAACCCATATCTACTTTAACTTGACCATTAGATAAGAGTTGGGGAGTCATTACACCACCCAAAGTATGAATGCGATATGAGTCTTGATTTCGGGATTCGCCTTCTAAATCTGCTAAAAAGCCAGCTAAACAGCGAATGCCGTTGCCACACATTTCTGGTTCTGAACCATCAGAATTAAAAATCCGCATGGTGTAGTCAGTGCCGTTTTCTCCAGGTAGGGCAAAAATTACACCATCAGCACCGATACCAAAATGGCGATCGCACAACTTGATGGCTTGCTCTGGAGTCACTACAGGCACTGATGACGAGCGATTGTCAATCAGAATAAAGTCATTGCCTAGACCATGATACTTAGTAAATTCGATTGCCATTTCTTCAAGGATGAATTATCAAGGATTAGTTACTCTTTATTTTGCCTTGTAGGTTCATCTTTACTAAAAATGCTTACCGAATTTGACACTACTTTACCCAGTATTATCCAAGTTCAAAACCTGATTAAACAAACAACGCCAGTAGAGTTAAAGCTGCTGACTGGTGATGTGCTGACAGGAAAGGTTGTATGGCAAGATCCACAGTGTATCTGTATTGCGGATGAAAACAGTCAGCACACCGTTTGGAAACAGGCGATCGCATATATCAAGCCGAAAACAAGTTAGGAGATGAAAGTTGCCTTTTATTGCTGGGTAGCGCTAATATCGCTCTCAGCAATCTACCTGCATCCCCACCGGTTAAGGGACTTCCAACTAAAAAAATAATCGACGTTGCTGAATCGAGGTATGAATTTGGATGTAGAGACGTAAAATTTTACGTCTCTACAAGGATTTTCACCGCAACGCACAATCGTTTTCATACCGCAATCAGCAATGCCAAATAATCAATCGTTTTGGAAGGCAGGGGAGGCAGGGGGAGAAAAAATTGGATAGTGACGTTAGATGTAGGAATTGAGTAATTTAATTCTTAGATGTCCCTAAATTACTACCAAGGGCAATGCTAAGGCTGCGATCGCTTTAATACCCAGTGTTTTAGAAGAAGAGAAAGCGATTGTTCTTTCATCTGGGTGTGATGACTTTCTATTTATAAGGCTGCTTTAGAGGCAAATAATAATATTGCTATAGAATTAATTAAAAAAATATCTAAAACATAATTTTTTAATTCAAATTTTAACAAAACTTATCTGTAAATGGTAATTTTAGCAATTAATTGATTTAATTGAATATTTGATTTTACAATCAATAAAAAATATTAAATATTCTATGTTTAAATTTATCAGATCCGTTAGTATTTTTCTCATTATCGCCTGTTTACTATTTGCTTGTCATACTTGGGCACCGACCGAATTAAAACGCCCTCCCTTGAAAATACCATTTGGATATTTTGTTGGGGAGTATCCAGGTATCATTGCTCAAGAAAAAGGATTCTTCAAAGCCCAAGGGGTAGATGTAGAACTAATTCATGAACGATACATCCAATTGGAACAAGCAAATTTCGGTGCGGGTAAGTATGATGGTATTTCATTGGCATTAGGAAGTTTTATAATCTTGAGCGCCACAAATCCAGATATACAAGGCGTGATCGTTATAGATGAATCAACAGGAGCAGATGTAATAGTCGCCCAACCACAAATTAAAACCGTTGCTGACTTGAAAGGCAAAAAGCTGGGTGCAAATCTAGGCGGTTTTAGCGAAGTTTTTGTGACTGAGATGTTCAAAACTGCCAACTTAAGCAGCGATGATGTGAACTTAGTTAAATCAGAGGCTTCAGAAATTCCTCAACGTCTTAAAAATAATACTATTCAAGCCGGACATACTTGGGAACCCCATCTTGATGAAGCGAGAAAATTAGGGGGACATATCCTATTTACCAGCAAACAAACCCCTGGCTTGATTTTAGATATGATTGTCTTTCACGGTGAAACAATCCGCGATCGCCCCGAAGACATTCGTGCATTTCTGCGAGGATGGCTGCAAGCAGTAAACTACTGGAAAGCAAATGTTCAGGAAGGAAACGCTATCATCAGCAAAGTGTTAAAAATTCCTAGCAATACAATCTCTCTGGAGGGAGTAAACCTAACTGATTTAGGTGAAAATCAAAAATTATTTCAATCTAGCAACCCTAACTCTATCTACAAAACTGCCAAGATATATACAGACTTTTTTATTCGCTCTGGAAACGTGACGCGTATTCCTGAGCTAAAAAGTTTGTTCAATTCTGACTTCTTAAACCCTCCCTCCTAGTTTAAAGCCATGCAGCAATCTCTTTTGGACAGCATCCGTACAAAGTTGATCGCCTCATTTCTGATTGTTGCTTTGGTTCCATTGCTGTTATTGTCATTTATCAACAAACAGACAACTGAAAAAGCACTAACTGACAACGCGAAACAAGCCCTATCTGCGGCTGCTAACGAAACCGCTAACAGAATAGATGCCTTTATTGATGGAAATCTCAATGCCGTGCGCGTAGAGGCGATTTTACCAGGTTCGGCACGCTACCTTAGCCTCACTCCAAAACAGCGAGATGACAGCCCCGAAATGCAATTGGCGACAGAAACATTAATCCGTCTCAGTCGCAAAGATATGCTCAATGTTCTCTCATACTCTTTGCTCGACTTAAAGGGGAAAAATGTATTAGATACATATACACCGAACATTGGTAAAAATGAATCAGTTGAAGATTATTTTAAAAAACCGCTACAAACTGGGTTATCCTTTGTTTCTAACATGAAGCGATGCCTACGGCGGGCTACGCCTACGCCAACAATTCCTGACCTTGTTACCGTCTGTTTTAGCAGTCCGGTTCGCAATGCCAAGGGAGAGATATTGGGTGTATTGCGTGTTTCATACAATGCTACTGTTGTTCAGCAATTAGTAACTAGAGAAACTGAACGGGCTGGGGCAAAATCATTTGCTATTCTTTTAGATGAAAATAATATTTATTTGGCACACAGCACTGCACCAGAACTACTTTTTAAATCAATTGTGCCTCTACCTGACGATGTTGTAACTCAACTACAACAGGAAGGGCGTTTGTCTAATTATCCTGTCAAAGAATTAGCAACTAATGAGTTAAAACTTAAGCAAGCATTGGATAATAAACAATCGTATTTAATTGCATCTTTGCCAGCAACAGGTAATCAGCTTAATCTGATTGCGATCGCTCGTTTAAAATATAAACCTTGGTCTGTGTTATTTGCACAGCCTCTTGCTGTTGCCCTAGCACCTGTAGAAAAGCAAATTCGTGACGCAATGTTTTTATTTGCAATTATCGCTTCAGTAGTGACAATTATCGCTTTTGCCATTGGACAACTGCTAACAAAGCCAATACTTTCTCTTAGCAATATAGTTTTCCAGTTTACCACAGGTAACTTAGATATCCGCGCCAAAATTAGCTCAAAAGACGAAATAGGTCAACTGGCAAAATCGTTTAACAACATGGCACTTCAGTTACAAACATCTTTAGAAACTTTAGAACAACGGGTACAGGAGAGAACAGCAGAGTTAGTAATTGCTAAACAAAAAGCAGAAGATGCAAATCAGAAACTAGAAAAACTGGTAAATCTAGATGGTTTGACTCAGGTGGCTAACCGTCGCTGTTTCGATGGACGACTGCAAGCAGAATGGAAACGCCTTGCACGAGAACAACAACCCCTGTCACTGATTTTATTAGATGTTGATAAATTCAAATCTTACAATGACTACTATGGTCATCTTGGAGGCGATGATTGTCTAATCAGAATAGCGCAAACAGTGCAACAGACAGTTTATCGTCCTGCTGATCTCGTGGCGCGTTACGGTGGAGAAGAATTTTCGGTACTCCTCCCCAATACTGACTTAGCGGGATCAATCAAAGTAGCACAAAATATTCAACAAGCAATCCACGATCAGGGCATTCCCCATGCACAGTCTGATGTCAAGGATATCGTTACCCTTAGTTTGGGTATTACTTGTGTCATACCCACTTACGACATCAAGCCAGATACACTTATCGCTTCAGCCGATAAAGCACTTTACAATGCTAAACAAAAGGGGCGCGATCGCTATTGTACTCATTAGATATAGCCCTACTTAATCATTCCTGAAAAATTAGATCCCCGACGTCTCGAAGAAGTCGGGGATCTGGACATCGCGCAGTTAGTCAAAAATCGGCGTTTGAAACGCCCCTTCCCACGGTGCTGGCTAAAATTTACCAAATTAGGAAAACCTTGTAGTGGTAAAAATGATTTTTACCACTACAAAAAATCAAGCTACGCGCAGCGGACGCACCAGAAGGACGCAAAGAGCGCCAACGCGAGTGCGTCTCCAAGAGTTGGAAGAAGGAAAGAAGAGAAATTGAAGAATTTATTTACAGTTGACTTTTAGCCGAAGTTAGTACAAAATAGCGAGCGCTTTTGCATTTTAGATTTTTCTATTCCAAAAGTAATAAAATTGGCATCAATCAAATACACATCTAATATAATTAAATTTTTATATAGATTAAGATGATTGTGGAGTTAAACAATCTTCATTCTTATTGCCAAACATTTAGTGCTTGGCTAGCATCCGGCTATCAAGATGAGTCATGTTTAGTGCGGGGGCAGGCATTGCAAGAGGTATTAGACTGGGTACAGGGCAAAAGCTTAAGCAATTTGGACTATCAGTTTTTGGTAGCCAGCCAAGAACTAGAGCGTCGCCAACTTCAGCAAAAACTAGAAGCTGCTAATGAAGAATTGCAGCGATTAAGTACTATAGCTAATATCGATTTTTTAACTCAAGTAGCTAACCGCCGACGATTTGAAGAGTATCTTGATATTGAGTGGCGGCGCATGACACGCTCACAACAGCCCCTCTCCCTCATCCTTGTTGACGTAGATTTATTCAAATCCTACAACGATACCTATGGTCATCCAATGGGCGATCGCTGTCTTAGTAAAATTGCTAGAGCCATCAAAGATGTTGTTCAACGTCCTGCTGATTTAGTTGCCCGTTATGGTGGGGAAGAATTTGCTGTAATTTTGTCTAACACAGACATACTTGGTGCTGCTCACATTGCAGAAAAAATTTGCTTTGCTGTACGGAAACTGGCAATTCCCCATGAAAATTCACAAGTTAGTTCTTATGTAACCCTGAGTGCTGGGTTAGCTACAGTAATTCCTATACTTAACTTTAACTTTCAAAAAATAATTGTGGCGGCGGATAAAGCATTGTATCAAGCAAAGGCAGCAGGACGCAATCGTGTGTGCAGTTGTCAAGAGCAAACTAAAAATCTAGAAGTAAAGCGGATTGCAACTCTTGCAAAGCTGTTCCTCTCAGATCAGTTGTTCATTAGAGAGGAATTATGGCTGTCTATACAGAAATCCCAGCAGATTAAGGAGAAAAACCAACAGCTTATGAAGCAACTCCAAGAGGCTATGGAGAAAAACCAACACATTAGGCAGAAAAGCTCCAAACTTATGCATAAAATGCTATAAAGTTTTTGGACAATTATTCATGTCAATATTTGCTAATTGGATTAGTTCATTTCTTATTAAATTACTCTTATTACAACTGATAACTTCCATAAATTATCCATAGGGAGAAGCACTTAAAGAGTTTCTGCCTCACTAGCTTTCACCACTGGGAGAGAAAGGGGTAGTGAAGTTGCGATCGCAAATAACCCTTCTAGTTGACTCAAACCTGTTAAGTTACCACATAATAATACTTGGTCGCCAACTCGCAAGTCCATACCGCCATCAGGATAACGGATAAACTTACCATCTCGCCGGATTGCCTGTACTTGTACTCCATATTGCTTGCCGATATCTAAATCTGCAAGGGTTTTACCCAGCGTTGGCGTATCTGCATTCACTGTAACCCACTGGCAAGCACTATTTTCTCCCGGAACAGCAGCTTGTCCCTTAGCGAATTCTGCCAAAGCCGCCAGTTCTTCATCTGCTCCTACTACCAGCAAGCGATCGCCTTCTTCCAAAAGAGTTTGATTATTGGGATAATCGATTTCATCGCCGTTAGCGCGGCGAATTGCCATCAAACTCGCTCCTGTTAAATAGCGCATATCTGCTTCTTCTATGCTCATGCCAATTAAGGGCGAATCAGCTGGTAGAGGATACCAGCGCTGATTTAAATCACGGGTTGCTTGGCGCAAATCACGAGCAACTTGAGTAGCAGAACGCTCTGGGCGAAAATCTAAATAATGATCGTTGCGGATTTTCTGCATTTCCAGTTGGACGACAGTTGGCGACAACAAGCCTAAGCTAGTTAATAAATGAGTTGCCATTTCTAAGCTGGCTTCAAACTCTGGTTGCACAACTTCTTTCGCTCCCAATTGATACAACACTTCAATATTTTTATCCTGGGTAGCACGGACAACCAAATCTAATTCTGGGCACAATTCCAGAGCGCGTTTCAAGCAAAGACGGGTACTCATGGGGTCAGGGAGTGCGATCGCCATTCCTTTGGCATGATTCACCCCGGCGGTTTCTAGAACATGTAAACTCACGCAATTGCCATAGACATAAGATACCCCAGCCTCACGTAACTGCTGAATTCTACTCTCTGATTGGTCGATTACTACCACAGGTAGCTGGTGTTGCAGCAATAACTTGACTAAATTTTTGCCGACTCGCCCATAACCGCAGACTACCAGATGGTCTTTGAAAGGCAAATCTTCCGATACATCCCGTACCTGATCTTCTTGTAAATACGGTTTCAACCAGGGCATTGATTCGGCAAAGTTAAATAAAAATGGCACTAACCGCAGGACAAAGGGAGTCAGCATGAGAGTAACTGCGGTGGTTCCCAAAATTAATAAGTATATTTGTCGGGACACCAGCCCCAAAGTTTGCCCTTCACTAGCGAGAACAAAGGAAAATTCTCCAATTTGCGCCAGTCCCAAACCGGCGATTATCGCTGTTTTCAAAGGGTAGCCAAACAGCTTTACTAGGGGCGTGATAATCAAAAATTTACCTACGAAAACTAGTGCCACCAGTCCTAAAATCAATTCTAGGTTGTTCCACAAAAACACTGGGTCAATTAACATCCCAATGGCGGCAAAAAATAAACTGGCAAAAATATCTCGCAGTGGTTCGACATAAGTTAAAGTTTGATCGGCGTATTCCACCTCAGAAATCATCAAACCTGCGACAAATGCCCCCATCTCAATGGACAGCCCTAAATGCTCTGTCAACAAAGCAATGCCCAAACATAAAGCTACAACCCCTAATAAAAATAGTTCTTTACTTTCGGTACGGGCTAGCAGTCGCAACAAAGGCGGTATCAGCCAAATCCCCGCAGCTATTGCACCGGCAGCAAATAAAGCAATCCACAGCAGCGCTGTCAGCACGGCGATACCAATAGTTTCTGCGGGTTGGTTGAGGGCTGGTAAGACTGCTAACATTAGTCCTAATGCCAAGTCCTGTACCACCAAAATTCCCAACATTACTTGTCCGTGGGGTGTTTCGGTTTCGTTGCGTTCCATCAAGCACTTGAGGACAACCGCCGTGGAAGACAAAGACAGAATACACCCCAAAAACATCCCCTTCGCAGGTAAAGCTCCCCAAGCTCCGGTTAAGCCGCATACCACAACTGTAACCAAAATTGTCAGAGCAATCTGGAGTCCACCTCCACCAAGAGCGATCGCTTTTACTTTCTTGAGTTCCGCTAAGGAAAATTCCACACCCAAGGCGAATAACAAAAAGGCAACCCCGAACTGTGCCAGAGTCTCTACTTGAATAAGTTCTTTAATCAATCCCAGTCCGGCTGGGCCAATAATCATACCGCCAATGAGATATCCTAGCAGCACGGGTTGTTGCAAAAGTGCTGCCAAGAGTCCACCGCAGGCGGCAACGCCTAAAACTAAAACTAAATCAACAATTAGCCTAAAATCTTCTTGCACCAGTTTTAAAAGAACTATTAATTTAAGACCTATTTATTCAGGATACAAAGTTTTATATATCCCAGGATAGTTTCTTTAGACATTGGTATTGGGTATTGGGCTAGAAGAGATGCATTTTATAAGGGACTTCTAAGAAATAAATTATCTAATCTTGTGGGGTGGGCATCTTGCCCGCCTTAGCTTAGGGGATCTCGTGTCGCCCACCCCACAATAAATAGTTGTATATTTTTTTTTATTTGTCAGTCCCTAATGCAACAATGAGCCTTTATAGCGGTTCTCACTTGGGTGCAGTACTGTTTTGACCTCACTTCCATTCCTCTCTCCTAAAAGGAGAGAGGCTTTGAATCTTACTCCCTTTCCCTCGTAAGGACTGGGCTGTATTCCATACAATTGGGAACCGCTATAATACTCGTGAATGAGTCTTTAATACTCGCCAACGAGTCTTTAATACTTGTGAATGAGTCTTTAATACTCGCCAACGAGTCTTTAATACTCGCCAACGAGTCTTTGATACTCGCCAACGAGTCTTTGATACTCGCCAACGAGTCTTTAATACTCGCCAACGAGTCTTTGATACTCGCCAACGAGTCTTTAATACTCGTGAATAACTATAAAAACTCTACTTGCTCCAATGCCCCATGCCCAATACCCAATACCCAATACCCATTAAATCTTAGGCGAACCAAGGGCGACAAGTAGCAGTAGTGACCACGGCATTTTAATATCAGGTATGAGCCATGAATAGTTTCTCAGTATAGGTAACGCAGCTGGCAGCACAAAACGCAGAGAACGTAGCGACACGGGCCGATCGCCATTTTCATCTACAATTCCATATTGCTTGGCTAGTTCGGCAACAATCTGCACATGTCCTGTACGGCGCATGATATTTGGCTCACCAGCAAGTGCAGCGATCGCCCGTCCAGTAAATAAGGGAGTTTCCCAGTTGTAGCGATCGCTAAGAAATGAGTAATTTTTTTGGGTAGCATTGGTTTGATTCGCTTCAGAAGCAAAACTGGAAAAAAGCTCAGTACCAACAATACCTGGCCAAATTGAAACAGAAGCGACATTATGGGGTTTGAGTTCAACAGCCATATCAGCTGCTAGGCGATCGCAAGCTGCTTTACCAACACCATATACTGTCTTAAAAAGATAAAACATACTACCCCACGAGGAAATGGTGCAAATTAGTCCAGAGTTATGCTTGGTCATCATTCGAGCAGCAAAAACACTCGCAACATAGTGGCTACGAAGACCAACGTTATTGCTAGCATCCCAAATACTTGGTTCACAATCCCAAAAGGGCTGACTGTATGCGTCTTTTAATGCCTGAACTCCTGAGTAAGCATTATTCACCAGTAGGTCGAGTTGTCCATCCTGCTCATCTTGGATGCGCTCAAACAATAAACGCACCTGCTCATCGTCGCTGTGGTCTACTTGCACGGGAATGCACACACCACCGGCTTCTTCTATAGCTAATTGGGTTTCACTAAGACTCCCAAAAACCCCATCACTCGAAGAGTTGTTGAGGCTGCGCCCGGTAACATATACAGTTGCACCAGCCTCACCCAAGCCTATAGCAATTCCCCTACCAATTCCCCGTGTACCACCTGTTACCAACGCCACTTTATTCTCAAGGTGTTTCATAATTCCTTTTCCCTGCCTTTTGCAAAAGTCCCTAATCTCAAGTCCGGGTAATTAGTTATGATTCGCACAGTCATTGCACCCCACTCCCAACCCCTCCCCACTTGCGGGGCTACCATGTATACACAAGTTTTGTCGCAGCCATATCTTTATTAAATTAATAAATTTCGCACTACGTTTCTATCCCGCCTCGGAATAAATTCCGAGTCTCATAGCTGAAGTCCACTTAAGTGGACTAAATTGATTGTTCAGTCCACTTAAGTGGACTTCAGCTATTAGCCCTGAACTTTAGTTCTGGGCGGGAGTCGGTAAGTGTGACAGTTTAACTCTGACAAAAATGTGGTTAAAAGAGTTGAAACTTGATTTATGCAAGAGGTCTATTCTACCCCCTTTACTCCCCCTGCTCTTATCAACGGTATAGCCAAACCCGCAATAATGAAAGCAATTGCTCAGTATCTACGGGTTTAGTAATGTAATCTGATGCACCGGCTTCAATACACTTCTCGCGATCGCCTTGCATGGCTTTAGCGGTTAGTGCAATAATCGGCAAAGATTTAAATTGCTCGTTTTGGCGAATCTGGCGGGTTGTTTCATAACCATCCATTTCTGGCATCATTACGTCCATCAAAACGACATCAACATCTGGTGTACTTTCCAATAGGGTAATCCCCTCTCTGCCGTTTTCAGCGTATAAAACCTGTATTTGATAACGCTCCAGCATACTTGTCAGCGCGAAGATATTACGCACATCGTCGTCTACAATTAGTGCTTTTTTGCCAGCGAGTAAGTAGTCTATGGAATGCAGTTGTTCAAGTATTTGTCGCTTGGGTTCAGGTAAATTTGCTTGGACTCGGTGTAAAAATAATGCTGTTTCATCGAGAAGACGTTCGGGCGATCGCACATCTTTAATGATGATTGTTTCGGCAATTCGTCTGAGTTCCGTTTCTTGAGCTTTGCTAATTTCTCTACCTGTGTAGACAATGATTGGTAAAGTTTTACCGTGAGGTAGAAGCTTTATCTGCTCAATTAGTTCAAATCCGGTCATGTCGGGTAGCCCTAAATCGAGAACGAGGCAATCAAAATGCTGGGCGCGAATAGCTTCTAAAGTTGCTGCACCCGTGGCAACCGCAGTGGTAGAAACATCGTTGTTACCAATTAACTCAACAATACTAAGCCGTTGAGTGTCGTCGTCTTCGACTACTAATAAATTTTTCACCTGTCGCTCAACAAAACCTTTAATTTTGGTCAACGCCTCGGATATTGTCTCGCTGGTTAAGGGCTTTTGCAGATATGCGATCGCACCTAGTTGCAAACCGCGCTGTCTCCCTTCTTCAACTGTCATAATATGTACAGGAATGTGACGGGTATTTGGGTCATGCTTCAGACGATCTAATACCGTCCAACCATCCATTTCTGGCAACCTGATATCTAGTAAAATGGCTGAAGGCTGGAATTGCTGCGCTAACATCAAACCTGTACTGCCGGTTTGAGCAGTGATTACCTTAAATCCGTGCTGTTGCGCCATCTCTAGCAAGATCCGTGCAAAATTAACGTCATCCTCAACAATTAGTAACACGCGATCGCCTCTTTCTATAGTCGTGCGATCGTCATTAATCATTGTAGAGACGCGATTCATCGCGTCTGTATTAGACCCGATTAATCGCGTTTCTAAGTAAGGAGTGCTGAGTTGTGTCGATATTGACTCAGGATTCAATTGTGGGAAGTAAAATGTAAAGGTGCTACCTTGACCAGGTTGACTGATTAGTTTAATTTCGCCGCCAAAGAGACGGGCAATTTCGCGGCTAATTGATAAGCCCAATCCAGTACCGCCGTATCTCCGACTCGTAGAGCCATCAGCTTGCTGAAATGCCTCGAAAATCACTTTCTGCTTATCGGGGGCAATGCCAATGCCTGTATCGCTGACTGAGAACGCAATGACATTTTGGGCGCGATTTAAAGTTACTTGGTCTTTGCTCCATCCCTGCTTCGCCACTGCAATCTGTAAGCGTACCTCCCCTTTTTCTGTAAATTTAAAAGCGTTGGAGAGGAGATTTTTCAACACCTGTTGTAAGCGTTTGACATCTGTGTAGATGGTTGTGGGCAATTCGGGAGTCAATTCAATTATGAAACCAAGTCCTTTGCTCTGAGCGATTTGTCGGAAGGTGCGCTCAATCTGATCGCCCAACTCTGTCAATGGCATTTGAGTCATGTCAATTGACATAGTTCCAGATTCAATTTTAGCGAGATCCAGAATGTCATTAATTAACGCCAACAAATCATTACCTGCTGAGTAAATTGTTTGGCTGTATTCGACTTGCTTGGCGCTGAGATTGTGATCAATGTTATCTGCCAACAACTTCGCCAAAATCAACAAGCTGTTCAACGGTGTCCGCAGTTCATGGGACATATTAGCGAGAAATTCTGATTTGTATTTTGAAGAAAGGGCGAGTTGTTCAGCTTTGTCTTCTAAAGAGAGTCTTGCTTGTTCGATTTCCCGATTTTTGCGCTCGACTTCTTTCTTTTGCATCGCCAACAACTCTGCCTTTTCTTCTAATTCGGCGTTGGTTTGTTGCAACTCCTCTTGCTGTCCTTTGAGTAAATCTTCAGAGGCTTTGAGTGATTGCGCTTGTTCTTCTAAGCGCTTGTTAGTTTCCCTGAGTTCGCTTTGCTGGGATTGTAGTTCTTCAGCTAAAGATTGCGACTGCTTGAGTAATTCTTCAGTTCGCATGGATGCTGCGATCGTGTTGAGGACGATCGCTATACTTTCGGTAAGCTGGTCGAAGAATGTCAGATGAATTTCGCTAAAACGCCGGAAGGATGCTAATTCTATGACTGCTGTCACCTGTCCTTCAAAAAGTACAGGTAACACCACGGCATTAAGTGGAGACGATTCTCCTAAACCAGAGGCAATTCTGACATAATCACTTGGTACATCTGTCAACAGTATTCGCTCTTTTTCTAAAGCGCATTGTCCCACCAAACCTTCACCCAAGTGGAAACGGTTAGCCAAATGTCTGCGTTCGCGGTAAGCGTAGCTACTAATTAGTTTTAAATACGGTGTATGTTCAGCAGACTCCATCAGGAAGAATACGCCGTGTTGCGCTCCTACTAAGGGTGCTAGTTCTGAAAGAATCAGTTTAGATACGGTTTCTAAGTCTCGCTGCCCTTGCAGCATTCGGGTAAACTTGGCTAGGTTAGTTTTCAACCAATCTTGCTCAGTATTTTTCTGCGTTGTCTCCCGCAGATTAGCAATCATCTGGTTGATATTGTCTTTGAGGATCGCTACTTCCCCTAGTGCTTCGACGGCAATTGAACGAGTTAAATCACCTTTAGTTACAGCTGTAGCAACTTCTGCGATCGCTCTTAATTGAGTTGTCAGTGTAGCAGCAAGTTCATTTACATTATCCGTCAAATCTTTCCAAGTTCCAGCCGCCCCAGGTACTCTCGCTTGTCCGCCTAACTTCCCTTCAATTCCCACTTCTCGCGCTACTGTAGTTACCTGATTGGCAAATGTCGCTAGGGTATCAATCATCTCGTTGATTGTCTCTGCCAAGGTTTCAATTTCTCCCTTAGCATCTAACATCAGTTTCCGTTTCAAGTCACCGTTAGCAACTGCCGTTACAACTCTGGCAATACCGCGAACTTGTGCCGTTAAGTTACCCGCCATCGAGTTAACGTTATCTGTTAAATCCTTCCAAGTTCCCGCTACACCTTGGACTTGCGCTTGTCCACCTAGCTTCCCTTCAGTTCCCACTTCCCGCGCCACCCGCGTTACTTCACTTGCAAAGGAACTAAGTTGATCCACCATTGTATTGGTGGTGTTCTTCAAGTCCAAAATTTCGCCTTTGGCATCGACGGTAATTTTCTTAGATAAGTCGCCATTAGCTACCGCCTTAGTAACTTCCGCGATGTTGCGAACTTGTCCGGTGAGGTTCCCCGCCATCGA
Source organism: Nostoc sp. CHAB 5834 (assembly GCA_020829485.1). Next base: position 82,712 of record JAIVFU010000007.1, read on the forward strand.
GTTAACGTTATCTGTTAAATCTTTCCAAGTTCCTGCAACTCCTCTGACGTAGGCTTGCACACCAAGTTTACCTTCCGTTCCCACCTCACGGGCAACTCTTGTAACTTCTGATGCAAAAGAATTTAGCTGATCCACCATTGTATTAATGGTGTTTTTAAGCTCTTGAATTTCACCTTTCACATCGACGGTGATTTTCTTAGATAAGTCGCCGTTAGCTACCGCCGTAGTAACTTCGGCAATGTTCCGCACTTGTGCTGTTAAACTTCCCGCCATGAAGTTTACGCTGTCGGTTAAATCCTTCCAAGTTCCAGCTACACCCTTAACTTCTGCTTGTACACCTAATTTACCTTCAGTTCCCACCTCACGGGCAACTCTTGTTACTTCCGATGCAAAGGAATTAAGTTGATCCACCATTGTATTAACGGTGTTTTTCAACTCTAAAATTTCACCTTTGACATCAACAGAGATTTTCTTAGATAAATCGCCATTAGCTACAGCTGTGGTGACTGCGGCAATATTCCGCACTTGTGCCGTTAAACTTCCCGCCATGAAGTTTACGCTGTCGGTTAAATCTTTCCAAGTTCCGGCTACACCACGCACATCTGCTTGTACACCTAATTTACCCTCGCTTCCCACTTCCCGCGCCACCCGCGTCACTTCCGATGCAAAGGAATTAAGTTGATCCACCATTATATTGATGGTATTCTTGAGTTCGAGAATTTCGCCTTTGACAGCAACAGTAATTTTCTTAGATAAATCACCATTTGCGATCGCAGTTGTCACTTCGGCAATGTTCCGCACCTGTGCCGTCAAGCTTCCCGCCATGAAGTTCACGCTGTCAGTTAAATCTTTCCAAGTACCAGCAACGTCTTTGACTTCTGCTTGTACACCCAATTTACCTTCAGTTCCCACTTCCCGCGCCACCCGCGTTACTTCACTTGCAAAAGAACTAAGTTGATCCACCATTGTATTAATGGTATTTTTCAACTCCAGAATTTCACCTTTGACATCAACGGTGATTTTCTTAGATAAATCGCCTGTTGCAACCGCCGTAGTGACTTCGGCAATATTCCGCACCTGTGCCGTTAAACTTCCCGCCATGAAGTTTACGCTGTCAGTTAAATCTTTCCAAGTGCCAGCCACACCCTTAACTTCTGCTTGCACGCCCAGTTTACCCTCACTTCCTACCTCACGAGCAACCCTTGTTACTTCTGATGCAAAGGAATTTAGTTGATCCACCATTGTGTTAATGGTATTTTTGAGTTCCAGAATTTCACCTTTGACATCAACGGTAATTTTCTTAGATAAGTCACCTGTTGCAACCGCCGTAGTGACTTCGGCAATATTCCGCACCTGTGCCGTTAAACTTCCCGCCATGAAGTTTACACTGTCGGTCAAATCTTTCCAAGTTCCAGCTACGCCGCGCACATCGGCTTGCACACCTAGTTTACCTTCACTGCCAACTTCACGAGCAACTCTTGTTACTTCACTTGCAAAGGAACTGAGTTGATCCACCATTATATTGATGGTATTCTTGAGTTCAAAAATTTCACCTCTAACATCGACGGTGATTTTTTTAGATAGATCACCATTTGCGATCGCAGTGGCAACTTCGGCAATATTTCGCACCTGTCCGGTGAGATTACCCGCCATTAAGTTAACGTTGTCAGTTAAATCTTTCCAAGTCCCCGCCACACCGCGCACTTCTGCTTGTACGCCCAACTTCCCTTCAGTTCCCACCTCACGGGCAACTCTTGTTACTTCACTTGCAAAGGAATTCAGTTGATCCACCATTGTGTTGATGGTGTTTTTCAACTCCAGAATTTCACCTTTCACATCCACAGTAATTTTCTTGGATAAATCGCCATTCGCTACCGCCGTTGTCACTTCCGCAATATTCCGCACCTGTGCCGTCAAGCTTCCCGCCATGAAGTTTACGCTATCGGTAAGGTCTTTCCACGTACCCGCTACCCCCCGCACTTCTGCTTGTCCGCCTAATTTTCCTTCTGCACCCACCTCACGCGCAACCCTTGTTACTTCCGATGCAAAGGAATTAAGTTGATCCACCATAATGTTGACGGTGTTTTTCAACTCTAAAATTTCGCCTTTGACATCAACAGTGATTTTCTTGGATAAGTCGCCATTTGCTACCGCCGTTGTCACTTCCGCAATATTACGGACTTGGGCTGTTAAATTCCCTGCCATCAAGTTAACGTTGTCAGTTAAATCCTTCCAAGTACCTGCAACACCTTTAACTTCTGCTTGTACGCCCAACTTCCCTTCAGTTCCCACCTCACGGGCAACTCGTGTAACTTCCGATGCAAAGGAATTAAGCTGATCCACCATTGTGTTGACGGTGTTTTTTAGTTCAAGAATTTCGCCTTTCACATTAACGGTGATTTTTTTAGATAGATCACCATTTGCGATCGCAGTGGCAACTTCGGCAATGTTGCGAACTTGTCCGGTGAGATTACCCGCCATCAAGTTAACGTTATCAGTTAAATCTTTCCAAGTGCCAGCGACACCTTGCACTTCGGCTTGAACGCCCAACTTCCCTTCAGTTCCGACTTCACGGGCAACTCGTGTTACTTCCGATGCAAAAGAACCAAGCCGATCTACCATCGTGTTAACGATATTAGCAGTTTGGAGAAATTCACCTTGCAGAGGTCTGCCTTCAATTTCTGTAGCGATCGTTTGGGATAAGTCACCATTGGCGACTGACCGAATTACCCGCGTAGTTTCAGCCGTTGGTTGAACTAAATCTGTAATTAGAGTATTGACAGAAGTAACACAATTTAACCAAGAACCCCGAACATCTCCGAGAGAGGCGCGATCGGCAATTTTGCCTTCTTTGCCGACAACATTACCAATGCGTTGTAGCTCCGCCGCCATTCGCTCATTTTGATCAATAATATCATTGAGCGTATCAGCTATTTTCCCTGCCACACCAGTATGGTCTATGGGCATCCGAGCCGAGAAGTCACCCTGTTTAACAGCATTCAGCGTTCTTAGTAGCTGATTTAAATCTAGATTGTCACTGTCTCTAGTTAACTGTTCGGTTGCCATAGCCTTATCTCTAAAAAATTTCCTGAGTTTTTGTGTTTAAAAAAGGTTTTATCCAAGCAGAAAGTTGATTTTAACTCTCATCAGTGTTTTTAAGTTTTCTGGTACTCGCCATAGCAACAAATCTTTGGTAATTTGATTAGCTTAGAATATGTAGTTATTTAAGAATTACGAATTATTTAACTGTCGAATGTCCCTGGTGGTGACTGATACTGAGGCTTGCACTAGTAAGACGTACTCATTCTAATGATAACGGGGGAAATTAGAATTTCTCAACGGGCAAGGCTATAGGGGTTGGTTAGGAAATGCCTCAATTTGGACGTAGTGGTGCGCCCCAAGCTGTCAACTGACTTTTCACGTTATGTGGAAAAGCCAACGATTGACCTAACCCCCTTCCCGATGCTCTAAGGGGAAAAATTCAAAGTCTCTCTCCTTAAAGGAAGAGAGAAATAGAAGTGAGGTTTTCCACATACCGTGAAAAGTCATAAGCTGTCAAAGGCATAGCGCGATTAATTCAAATATTATCTAAATCGCTACTCAATAATTTCATCATATTGATTGGTGTCGTCTTCGGGTAATTCTTTAATCTCCACCAATACATCCGCCAAAGTTTTTTCATCTAGCCATTGATGACGTTCTTTGGTGTAGTCTCCTTTACCCGGACTGAAATATTGAATAAACCGAATAGTATCGGCAACTCCCAGAGAATTGATCAAGGCATCGTAACCCTGTTTAATAATTTCATTTTGGGTTTTCATCATTACTTTTCTCGACTTGTATTACTTCAGCCAGCCATTGAACGGGATTATTAATCAATACGTTAATTAATTGAGAGTTTTTTTGAGCTTTTTTGAAGAGTCTGTCATCTGTTGTGAGATATACATCAGCCTGACTTCTTTCGGCGCTGGCGATGTGGGTGGCATCATAGCTGGAGAATCCTAATTTTTGAAGTTGAGCGGCTCTGTCTTCAATGAAGGTGCTATTAATAACTTTAATTTTAGCAATATCGAGTAATTTTTTGACGTTTTGTAGTCTTTCTAAATCAGGTGTTTGGTTTAATTCGGCCATAAAGCACTGCTGTTGATCAGTTTCCAAGCCACTGATTGACATTGATTTAGAATTGTCATAACTGCCTGTGCTTCTAAATAAATACGAGATTGCGTCTGGTCATCAAACGGACGATTCAAACAACAAGCATCCAGATAGATTTTATATTGTTTACTCATGGTGTTTACTCATCTGAATCATATTTAAGTCGGGTTGACTCCGTGAGTAATTTCTACATTATGCCCTCTTTGAGGGCTTTATGATTTTTGGAATTTGAGGAAAGCAGCAAATCAAAAAATCCTAACTGATAACTGAGGTTTGCTAAAGTCAGAAATATCCGGCAACTCCAAGGATTGGCAAATGGTTAGAGAGTACTCAGCCCAGAAACATCTGCCTCCGCTTGAAAGTGGCGTAGGCGTAGCCCGTCGTAGACATCGCCTAACTCGCCCTGAATTTGAACGGCGTTATGTGGCTGCACCCCATATCAATAAAGCAGAACTGATTGAAGGAATCGTTTACGTGGCATCTCCTGTAAAACACGAGCAGCATGGCAAACCCCACAGTCGGGTGATAACTTGGTTAGGAGTCTACCAATCACTGACTCCTGGTGTTGATTTGAGTGATGCCGCAACAGTCAGACTAGATTTAGACAATGAACCCCAGCCAGATGCAGTGCTGTTTATTGAACCAGACGCAGGGGGACAAACCCGTTTGAGCCGCGACGGTTACATTGAAGGATCTCCCGAATTGATTGTTGAAATTGCAGCAAGTAGCGTTGCGATCGATACAGGCAGTAAAAAGCAGGTTTATCGCCGAAATGTTTCTCCCAGATTAGACGGTATGCTATTTGTTTGTTGAAAAACATTACACAGCATCCACAATAACAGAGGCGTTTCCCCCAATTATTGCAAGCGTCCAGCCAACTGTCGCAGCATTTCATCACCCACCTCTGGCAAATAGGCGCGGACAAAATGCTGCATCTGCGCTTCTGTCAGGGGTTGCATTTCCAGTTTTTTTTCAATACCTAAATCACCCCCCACCCCCAAATACCGCGTAGTAAAAATCATCGGCGTGACTCGGTGGTATTTCTGCCGAAATCCGTCTAAATCTCGTCTAGCTTCATTGTTGGGTAATTCATTCAAACCGTCTACAAGTAACAAAAATTGCCCTGTAAACAGTAGATTTTCAGGCGTTGCTGAATTAGGGGATGATTCTTGTGGGGTGGGCATCCTGCCCGCCCGGAAATACAAGGGACGGGCAAGATGCCCATCTCACAAAAATAGTAAAATCATCCCGCAAATATGCAACCCCGATTTTCAATCTCTATCCTGTTAAGGTTTAAATTATAGCCAGTCAAAAAGTCCCGAATTAAATCCAGCACCGAAGTTTTGTAGCGTCTTAACTCCACTAGCACGGGAATTTGCTGATTTGGTTCTCTTTGTTTGGCCTTTTGAGCTTCTTCCCACAACAAACGCTCTAAAGCTGTAGATTTGCCTGAACCTGGTTTTCCTACTAGCAATACATGGACGGGTGCATACTTCCGTAACCCTTCGAGGATATCCAACCGTTCAATTTTTTCTCTGTCTGGTGCTTCACCTTCTCGTTGCTGTGGTACTGTTTGCACCCTCAAACTCAAATCTAAGCGTCTGCGCGATTTTTTGGGTTCAAGTCTTTGACGGTCTATGGCATCAGTTGGCGTGTATAAATCTTGCCATTCTTTATATGTGTCATCCTCGCTCAGAGATTCTAGATACGTTTGAAAATCTATGCTGTGGTCTGCAACCATAGTAGTCAATTGACCGAGGACTTTTAAGCGCTCTTTTATATACTACACAATAAAACGCTCAATCCTTTCTATGGTGTCCGTCCTACAATAGTAAAATTGATATCCCGCAAGGAACTGAAGTTCCTTGCTAATAGCAAAAGTCATCTGAAGATGACTAAATATACTCAAAAATATTTAGTCTACTTTAGTAGACTTTAGCTATTAGCCTGGGAATTGATTCCCAGGCGGGTGAGGAAGCTAACAGATCAATGTTGGGTTTCGTTCCTCAACCCAACCTACAATCAATTTTTTTGCAACAATTTAGTTTTGACACGCCACTACGTATTTTTTCAACTCACGATCGCACCCGACACGCCATTCATAGATCCATTTGCAGAAGAAAGCTTCACAGAATCGGCTGCTAAAGAATTGGTGAGTTTAGAATTGCCTACTACGCTTTGCTTCTTCTTAGTATTACCTCGTCTAGCACCACCCGCCTGTGGCGACCTCCTTAAACAGGTGAATTATAATTTTCAACAGAACGTAACATGACTCATACTGAAGCTGAAGACTGGCAAATGCCAGAGTTCTAGTTTAATTATCTCAAGACACAATAACCTTAATAGCAGTTAGTGATTTTAACAGTGATGCGTTAATAAGCTTTAACGCATCTATTTTCCTAAACCGTCACACCTTCCAACTCTTCATCTGTCAACTCATACAACTGACGTAATTTATCTAACTTCTCACCATTAGCTTCCCAGAAACCCCGCCCATGCGCCTCCAACATTCTCCCTAAAATATTGCGGAAAGCTTCAGGATTTGCCTTACGTAATTTACCCGCCATCTCTGCATCTAACGCATAAGTATCTGCCGCTTGGTCATAAACCCAATCATCGGTAAAATCGGCAGTACCACCCCAACCAATCAATGCTGTCATCCGTTGGGAAATTTCAAAAGCACCACCAGAACCTTGATTCGCCATCGCTTGCGCCCATTTAGGATTTACCAACTTAGTGCGATACTCCATTCGCAGCAAATCATCTAAATTGCGGGGTGTAGTATCCTTCGAGAAACTTTCCACAAAGCTGGTTGTAACCTTCTTACCGCCTTGTTTTTCTGCTGCCCTTTTCAAACCGCCGGTATTGGCGTAATATTCTTGAATATCAGTTAAACCATATTCTACCGAATCGATTTCTTGAACAATGCGATCGCTAGTTTTTAACAAAGTATTCAATACTTCCGGTCTAGCTTGACCTTTATCTTCTCTGCCGTAGCTGAATACATTGCGACTTTGCCAAGTATTCCCCAACTCCTCACCAGATTCCCAGTTACCATCAACCACTCTATCATTTACCAAAGAACCAAAATCACCCGCCGGATTAGAAAACAATCTCGCTGATGCATTTTCCACACCTTGGGCTTTCAAAGCTAAAGCGTGTCTTCTAATAAAATTTTCATCTTCCGGTTCATCAGCATCAGCCGCCCGTTGAAATAAATCATCCAACAATTCGATAATATTTACAAAACTATCCCGGAAAATTCCAGACAAATTACCCAATATATCAATGCGGGGATGTCCAACCTCAGCCAACGGCTTCAATTCATAACGAACAACCCTACCAGTTCCTTCCTTAACAGGTTCAGCCCCCACCAACTCCAACAGAATCCCCAAAGATTCACCCTTAGTTTTAATCGCATCCAATCCCCATAACATCACCGCCACCGTTTCAGGATATTTCCCATATTCATCCAAATGCTGGGCGATAATTTTTTGAGCAATTTCTCTTCCCCGTTCATACGCCGCAGGCGAAGGCATCCGATAAGGATCTAAAGCATGAATATTTCTCCCCGTAGGCAAAACCCCAGCCCCATCCCTTAACAAATCTCCCCCAGGCGCAGGCGGAATATACTCCCCATTCAATCCCCTTAACAAATTCGTCAACTCATCCGTAGATTGCATCAACAAATCCCTTATTAACCTTTCCTCCTCCTCTCTTTCTTCTTTGCGTTCTTTGCGCCTTTGCGGTTCGTTTTCTTCCTCCTCCCCCCCAAAATAAGCCTCCAAATACGCCCCCAACTCCTCCTCACTCGGCTTTTCCCCCAAAGTATGCAACCCCGAAGAAAACAACCGATTTTCTAAAACCTGCAAATATTCATACAACTCCAGCAAATAATCATCAAAAGCATGACTGCTAAACATCCGCACATTTTCAGGAGTAAACGCAATCCCCAACCGTTTAGCATCCTCAAACGGACAATCTGCATCCAACCCAGAATCCACAATTTTTTTACAAATCCCTTCCTTCAAAACATAATTCTTTTGTGGATCTTCCCGATACTCCAAAATTAAATCCCGCAATGCCACCAATTCCTTATATAAACCTGCACGACCATAAGGCGGTACATTATGGGAAATCAATACACCATAACCGCGACGTTTTGCCAACATCGACTCAGACGGATTATTCGCCGCATATATATATAGATTAGGCAAATTTCCTAACAAAATATCCGACCAAGAATAACCCGTATTACCCAACGGAGAACCAGGCAACCATTCCACCGTCCCATGCATTCCAAAGTGAACTACAGCATCAGCTTGAAACTCATTTTGCAACCATTTATAATAAGCAGCATATTGGGGATGGGGCGTTAAATCTCGTTCAAACATTAAACGCATCGGGTCGCCTTGTATACCCAAAGGTGGTTGTACACCTATCCACACATTGCCTAATTGCACACCGCCAATCTGAAATTCATCACCATAAGTTTTAATACCAGTCCCCGTAAGAGATTTCCATTGTTTTTCAATGCGGGAGGTTTGCAGATATCCCAGCCATTTTTCTAGAGTGCGAACATTGACACTACTTGTGGGGTGGGCAACATGAGCGCCCCTAGATAATGGCGGGCAAGATGCCCACCCCACAAGAGGATTAGTTTCATCTGCTTCTTTCACCCAGCGAATCAATTCTTCGCCATCCTCCGGTAAATCTCCGACGGTATAACCTTGTTCTTTGAGTGCGTGGAGAAACTTCAGCAAACTACGCGGTACATTTAATAATGCAGCTGTGCCTACAGCACCGTAACCTGGCGGGAACCCATATAAAATAATTGCAATTTTGCGTTCCGATGCAGGTTTTTGCCGCAAAGCCACCCAAGTTTTTACCCTACCAATTAATCGCTGCACCCGTTCGGGAACCAGATAAATATTTTCGCCCACCAAACCACCAAGGGGAACGGTATCAATAGCCCCATCCAATTCTGGTAACGCATACAACACTACACTTTGCAATCCGCCGATACCTTGGCGCGTCCACGAGGAAATATCTTGAATTAATAGTGGTGCAGCAACAATATAAGGGACATTCTTGGCAGTGAGGATGCGCTTTGCTACTTCTATCTGACGGCCAGCTTCCATTGAACCAGCGGGGCCACCTACCAGAGGAAAGCCAATTGTAGAGACGATCGCATCCACCTTCACTGCTTCACTTGATAGTGAGGCAGTCTCTATCTTACCTACTTGTCGTTGCTGAATTTCATGGTCGGTTGTCATTAAATCTCGTACTGCTACATGTCCTTCTACGCCGTTGATGAAGATGGGTAAAGGAGTTAAGCCGGCTTTTTCAAAACTGCGAATTAGTTGGGGTATGTAGGGTTGTTTGGTGATGACGTGTTTACGGTAGAGGAGAATTCCGATAACTGGGGAGTGGGGAGTGGGGAGTGGGGAGTGGGGGGATGAGGGAGATGAGGGGGATAAGCAATGCTCATTTCCCATTCCCCATTCCCTATTCCCTATTCCCTTCTTGTGATACCATTCTAAATATTCGCGGGGGGATTCAAAAAATCCTGGATAGTCGGGGTGGAGTAATCCAATGTTGGGGGTTTCAATTAGCGGGGGAATGCCGCCGACTTTTAAATTTAAATATTTTTCTGCTAGTGTCCAGAATAATGAGGCTACGTTTTCTAAACCGCCTGCATTCCAGTAACCATAGATAATTAACCAGTTGCGTAAGTCTTGAACTTTTTGCACTGGCACATATTTCAGTAGTTTGGGGCCAATCTTTAAAAAGCTGATGTAACCAGCAAGTTTGTCTTCTTCTCGTCCGTTGCTAAATTTGTCAAGGATGAATTTAACTGGTTTGGGCATTCCTTTGGGTTTGTCGCCAATGGCAAAGTCACCCAATTTGGTTAAACTCATCAATTCTAGGGCTGACTCAAAGACTAGGCGGATGGGAATTTTGGAAATGCGATCGCGCAACCACACAACTTGGTCATAATCAAATAGGAGGCTACCGAAAAACACATCAGCGCCATCAAGTGCTGCTTCTACTTCGGCGCGTTGACTGGTAAGATCGCGATCGCTAAATACCCGAATATCCAACTCAGGACAGCGAGAGTTAGCCAAAAAGGCTGCTTTTCTATACAAATCAGCGTTGAACGATTCAAACCCAGCAACCAAGACGATGCGTTTCATGCCTGTAAGCTACGAAATATTTCTTTACTTTGATCTTAAACCTGCTTTCAGGGTGATTGTTAAATATCTACCAGCAGATTTCGGTCATTTAGCCGTACTAGTACAGGATAGCGGAAATAAACATCTCATTTTATCGGGCTGAAAAGCCTGTATTACCAATTTTCTTGCTTTTACCCCTCTGCTTTTGTGGCCTTCTGCTTCTCTGCACTTGTACCACTCTACCTTCTTGCACTATAAGACTCATATTTGATTTTTGAACAAAACTCAGTACACCTTTATTCCTTCTTCCCAGTCCCCAGTCCCTTACCTCTACGAGTGATTCAGAAATCAAATCGGATTGCTATAGGTACAATTGTCATAGCTTTCTACTTTTACGAAGCGTTATTATTTTAAGGATGAGGGTAATTGCCGCATTTCAATTTATTGCAACAATCACCGGATTATTGCCGATTTTGATAAATTATGAGGATTGTGTTTTTTTTCCTAAAAGCGGCTTTTGCTACATAAAATCTGCTTAAAAAGTTTGCCAAGAGCTTATTTTATTTACCAGGATATTAATGGTTAAAATAATGTGGACATTGCTAACAAGTAGCTAAACAAATTTATTAGCAAAACTTTTTATCTCAAAGTTCAAAAGTTTTGAATCAGTATCAAAATAACTAAGTTAAGGATGAAATCATGAAATTTGGAATTGATAGTGGGCACAATTGCCCACCAGACACAGGAGCTAGAGGCATCAAAGTTGAGGATAATTTAACTCTAGATGTAGGTAATAGAGTTATAGCTAAGTTAAGAGCTTTAGGAAATGAAGTTGTAGTATGTAAACCAAGTAGTGCTAGTACAGTCCGCGACTCACTCTCAAAAAGGTGTTCTATAGCTAATGCGAGTAGAGTAGATATTTTTGTTTCAATTCATTTTAATGCTTTTAACAGACAAGCTAATGGCACAGAAGTATTTGCAACTAGTGAGAATGGCAGAAGAATTGCTAAACCCGTATTAGATGAAATCGTCAAGTTGGGATTTTTTAATCGCGGTGTTAAGAGTGGTTCCCACTTGTATGTTCTGAAAAATACAGATATGCCTGCTATCTTGATAGAATGTTGCTTCATCGATTCGCAAAAAGATATGAATCTTTATAATCCTGAAGCAATGGCTAATGCGATCGTCAAAGGCTTAACTGGTAAATTGCCAAGTGTTCCTGTTAACCCTGTACAAGATGAAGAAGATAATGCAGATGCCACTATTCTCAGACTGCAAAAATCCTTAAATCGACTCAAAATAACTGATAGAAATGGTAGGGCGTTAGTAGAAGATGGCTTCACCGGGGCTGATACAAAATCTGCCGTAGAAAAATTTCAGACTATTGTTGGAGTTCAACCGACTGGAATTGCTGACTCAAATACATGGAATGCCATAAATCTAATTTTGGCAAAACGAATTATCAGAGCAAACCATGCCGGTGGTGCAGTTGTCAGATACTTGCAATACCGTTTAGGTGTTGATAATGATGGCATCTACGGGGCGCAAACAGAGGTTGCTATTAAGAACTTTCAAAAGCAAAATGGTTTAGATGCTGATGGGATTGTCGGCCCTGTTAGCTGGCAGAAATTAATTGGTTAGATTGAGGGGTAGGCATTGTTTGTAGTAGATGCTTTAGCGCTAAAGCACCTACTACGAACTTATAAAGTCAAGCGTAGGCGTAGCCCGTCGTAGACCGACTTTGAGGTAAGCTGATATGCGTCTAAATTATATAAACATTCTTTATAATCGTTGACGGTTGACGGTTGACGGTTGACGGTTATCGGTCATCAGTCATTAGTCAACAGTTATCAGGTAAATGTACAAGTTAAATGCGTAACAGCTTATCTGTTGCTTATATAGCAATACGGTTTAGTTAAGCCCAAAAACCTTGGTAGAGACGCGTTAGCGTAGCGGGACGAAGTACAATTTCGCGTCTCTACACGTATCAGTACTAAAAATCCTTAACACAAGCGTATTGGCTTATATAGCGGAATCTTATCCGAAGCGTATTGCGATCGCACTCCTGTATCTTACTAATAGACATCTCCGAAAATGAATGTAGAGACGTTGCATTGCAACGTTTCTACAAGGTTTCAGATAACGCATAATTAATTTCTGGAGATGTCTAATTTGTAGAACTACTAAAAGATAGTGCAGATGCTTCCACTAAATGCAGATGGTGACGTTTCCAAAAACTCAAAATCTCTTCACCAACCTGTTGAGGATAGAAGTAGTGAAAAAAATGATATCCTTCTGGGCATTCCCAGAGTTTATCTTCTGGCTTCAACCAATTCAACCAGTCATGCAATACAGTTGAGTTCACTACCGGATCGCTCTTGCTACCACATACCATCATTGGCATAGAAACTCCACCCTTGGGTAAATAAACCAATTTAAATAAAGAGTGTGACGAGGGAGATTGTTCTAAATCTTTATCTAAGGCAGCTACTAACTTTTTAGTGGTATGAGGTGGCTGATTTCCAAAAAGACTACGAACGCTGCTTGCTAAAACTAGCTCACGGCTAATGCTAAAAAGCTGTCGTTGAAAGTAATAGTGAGCTTGCCAATTGTTTGCAGGTTGAGCTGCAACAGCCAGCAAGGTGAGCGATCGCACTTTTTGGGGAAATCGCCGCGCAAAGGTTAAGGCGATCGCACCACTCATACCATGACCTGCTAAATGCACGGGGCGATCGCGCCATTCTAAAAACTCATATAGCAACTCCACAGCTTGATCTATGGAACTGGCTTCATCTTTGGTTTGCTGGTATTCCCACTGAGCGATGCTTATATACCCAGATAAATATTCAAGTAATGGTTTATCAAAACGCTTCAAAATAGGACTGGCATTTAACCACAGAACATCAAATGAATCAGACATAAATACCTATAACTTCTAAATTATCAATTTCAATAAAGGCGCACAGCTAGCTATGCGCCCCTAATCTCTACAAACCAAATTCTGTTTTCAACTGAGCAACCCAAGTTTTAATTCGCTCATCTGTTAGATCAGATTGACTACCTTCATCAAGTGCCAGCCCAACAAATTTGCCATTTTTCAAAGCTCTAGAATTTTCAAAGTCATAACCCTCAGTTGGCCAGTAGCCAACAGTTTTACCGCCTCGCTGGGAAATTTTTTCTTCCAGAATTCCCATTGCATCCTGGAAGTTATCGGCATAGCCATATTGGTCTCCATCACCAAAATAGGCAACCAGCTTACCGATAAAATCTATTTCATCAAGATCAGAGAAAAAACCTTCCCAATCGCTCTGAAGTTGACCAATATCCCAAGTGGGAGAGCCAATAATCAGCAATTCATACTCATCAAAGGTGGTAGCATCCGCCTCATAAATGGGATGTAATGTTACAACCTCATCACCAAACTCATCCCGGATTTTTTCAGCATCAGATTCAGTGTTGCCAGTTTGAGTACCGTAGAACAGACCGATTTTTTTCGACATATTTTCACCTGATATATAGTTTTGCGATCGCCAGGATACCTATTTGCCTTGTTGAAATATATTCTTTGCTTAATGAATATCTATCTCAATAAGCCTGAAGATATCCTACCAGATTTATTGATAGTTTTTATCATTTAATTTAAGTAAAATTTTGTAAAGTATTTCAGGAAACAAACCCAAAAGGCGGGCGGCGGTTCATTCCACTCCAACTTCTTGTAAGTGGCTTACGATATCCTCAGACAATATTCCGAATTATTACTGGTTTCAAAACGTACATCGGTAAAGGAACCTAGAGAAAGTAAATTTTTTGTGCATTTATGAAATTCATCCAAATACTAAAAGTAGCTGTAATTCCTGTTTTGACTGTATTGAGCTTGTTGTCTGCATCAAACAAAGTACTAGCTGACTATTTAAATAATCAGGGTTCAGGAGGTAATTACCGTTATGAATTATGGTCTAGCGATGATAATAGTTATTACTATTTGAAAATCTGGTCATCTGAAGCAAGTCCAAACAGTGAACCATACTACACAAGTAGAGCATTCACCTCTACTAGGGAAGCTTTAATTTATTTTGATTGCAAATACGATAAGAAAAATTTACCAGAATGTCCGAATGTTCAAGAATAATTTTGAACCTTTATCAAAGTATCCTGGGAGGGTTAGCCATAGGAATTATATTTAATTTGTGAAAATTCGCGGTGTCAAGATCCCCGACTTCTTTAAGAAGTCGGGGATTTAACTTTTCACGAATAATTTAGGATTATTATATTTTTTGTTTGGTAATATTTTAAATTCAATAATTTATAAATATAAATTACCTATAACGGTTCCCATTCAGATATGGTACAACATTACATCACGAGGTTTAGGGGTACGGCACTGCCGTGCCCCTACGGGTGTACCTCACGTAAACGAGAACGGCTATATATGGTCAATTTTTAATATTTTGAGTAAACTACAGAGGCAATGTAAAAGGCTACTTTTCTTCCGATAGTTGGTCGGTTGGTCAAGATAATTCGTAGTTCGTAATTAAAAAATTAAATTACGAATTACGAATTACAAATTACGCTTCGGCGGGTTGATATTCTTGTTGTCTTTCCACAAAAGTCTGGACACGCGTGCGGTAATTTCTCACAGTCTCATCTACCCATTCGCGATCGTTGCTATTTGCATACAAATGCACCAGTGGTTCGCTGGCATCAGGTAAAACTAACAGCCAACTGTCATCGTAGGGCTGACAAATTTTCACTCCATCGATAAGTTCTAGATTTTGGGCTGGATGAGTTTCCACCAAGTAACGCATCAAAGCACCCTTAGCTGTCCACGGACAACGGACTGTATAAGTTTTGTGAATTACACGGGGCAATTCCGATCGCGCAGCAGCAAGCGATCGCTCCTGTATAGTCAACATTTCAATTATCTTGGCAATGCAGAACATCGAATCAAATCCCGGATGCAGTTGCGGGAAAATAAAACCTGTATCTCCACTACCTCCCAATACCACATTTGGGTTTTTTTGACAAGCCTCCATTAAAGCTGTAGGGTTAGCTTTGGTGCGAATCACTCTACCATCGTGACGACGGGCGACTTGTTCAATAGCACTGGAAGCATGGACTGGCACTACTACCGTTCCTCTGGGGTTAGCCGTCAGAATCATGTCTACCATCAGTGCTGTTAACATTTCTCCACGAATTGGGAAGCCTGATTCATCAACTAAAATCAGCTGTTCTCCATTAGCCGAGACTTGCACACCAAAGTTAGCTTTCAACGCCTCCACTACATGACCTAATTGAGTCAGCAATCCTTCCCTGTCAGTGATTGACATCGCGCTTTTATTGACACTGGCATTTAGTACTACCGCATCAGCGCCAAATTTATCTAGCATTTGGGGTAAAACTGCCCCCGATACTGCATAAACATAGTCAATCACCACTTTTGCGCGGCTGTTGCGGAGTGTATGAACATGCAAAAGTTTCTCAAAAGCAGTGCAGTAGCGATCCATAACTTGGCTAGGATAAGATACATCACCAATTTCATGAATTAGCGCCCGCCGCATATCCTCCTTAAAGTAAGCTCCTTCAATTTTCTTTTCCAGGGCTTTGGTGATATTAATGCCCTTGGCATCCATAAATTCAATCAAAATGTAGTCAGGGCGATCGGGGTGTACCCGCACATGAATACCCCCAGTTACCGACATTGTGGGTATAACCGTGCGGGCAATGGGGATAGCTGTAGCATCGAGGTTTTGAATATCAATACCTACTGACATCAAACCAGCAATAAGCGATCGCGTCACCATCCGAGAGATATTACGCTGGTCACGGGAAACCGTTACCTTAGAACCAGGTTTTAAGGTAGAACCGTAAGCAGATCCCAATTTCACGGCGAATTCTGGGGTGATGTCGATATTAGCTAATCCTTGGACACCACGTTGCCCAAATAAATTCCGTTGGGCGGTGTTCCCCCAAATTAAGTTAATGTTTAAAACTGCCCCTGACTCAATCTTTTTACTGGGCCAAACGCGCACGCCAGGGCTAATTTGGGCTTCTTCTCCCACGGTGGAAAGCGAACCCACAACCGCAGCTTCTAATACTTGAGCGCGGCGGTCTACACGAGTGCCACGGGAAATCACGCAGGCAGAAAGTGCTACTTCCTCGCCAATGAATGCACCATTCCACACTATCGGACGTTTGAGATTCGCATCAGCGCCAATAGTGACATTATCTCCAATTACGGTTCCCGCCTCAATTTGGACTCTTGCACCGATGCGGCAATTATCACCAATTACTACTGGGGTTTGAATCACAGCCGTCTGGTCAATGTAAGTGTTTTGACCTACCCATAATTCATGGGAAACTTGTTTGTAGGCACAATCTAGTTGCACTTTCCGATCTAAGGCATCATACTGAGCCTCACGATAGGCATCTAAGTGACCGACATCACACCAGTAACCTTGAGCAATGTAACCATACAGGGCTACATCTTTTGCTAGTAGCAGAGGGAATAAGTCTTTGGAAAAGTCACATTCAACGTTTGCTGGCAGATATTCTAAAACTTCTGGTTCGAGAATGTAAGTGCCAGTGTTGACGGTATCGGAAAAAATTTCACTACTAGAGGGTTTTTCTAAAAATCGCCGAATTCGTCCTTCCTTATCGGTAATCACCACCCCAAACTCAATTGGGTTGGGAACCCTGGTTAAAATTAAAGTAGCTTTCGACTTATTTTGTTTGTGAAATGCGATCGCACCCGTGAGGTCAAAATCTGTTATGCTATCACCGCTAATGACTAAAAAGGTTTCATCAAGAAGTTCAGCAATGTTTTTCACACAGCCTGCTGTACCCAGAGGCTGATCTTCTTCGACGGCATAAGTCATCTGGACGCCAAAATCACTGCCATCTTGAAAATAGTCTCGCAAGACATCAGGTAAATAATGTAATGTCGCAATAACTTCTGTAATTTGATGTCGTTTCAGGAGATTGATAATATGTTCGGCTATTGGTCGATTAAGGATCGGCACCATCGGTTTAGGCAGATCGCAAGTTAATGGGCGAAGCCGCGTTCCTGAACCCCCCGCCATCAGTACTGCACGCATAAATCCTCCTTAACTAGTTACAGCCTTCGCTGCTTGAAAACGTATCAGATATATTTTTTTCTTCTTTCTCTAGTCTCCTATGGATATCGATATTTGAGGAACTTCCACAAGATGCATTACCGCAAGGCGGAAGTCACGCATTGAAAAATCAAAACTTTTAAGTTTTGTAGATCAAGGCTTTGGTGTCAACTTAAGCTAAAATGCATGTCCCACAGGCGTTTTACCCCCCTTAATCCCCCCGATGCATTGGGGGGAAAAAGAAATCCAGTTCCCTCCCCTTTCTAAGGGGAGGGTTAGGGTGGGGTGACGCGGTGAGTGATGGAAAGCTAGAGAACTTACGAAAGATGTGGTTTTTAAGCCAATACGGTTCAGTTGAAGAAAATTGTAGTTTGGGTTTCGTTCCTCAACCCAACCTACACCTTTCTACTAACCCAAGCGTATTGCATTGACGGTTCACGAGTTTTCAGTCAACAGTCAACAATCAACAATCAACGACTTTAAGTAGAATAATTTATTTTTTGGAGTTCCCTAAATAAGTTAGCTACTGATTTTTCCATTATTCTGACTCCTGAATTGTTACGAATTTAGATTGAGTTTATGAATTACTTTGACTAAGTTTTAAAAGATTAATTCGGCTTACCTGTAATTGTGAATGCTGCCCAGTAGTAAGGATGATTATAAAGATTTTTATCTGATGCCATTTTACTATTTCTATATAGTTGTGTGGCTAAATAAGTTTGAATTCGCAATTCTTCAGGATGCAAATTATTTAAGACATCTTCATACCATTTTGTCAGTTCTCCAGCAGTTAGTTCTTTCAGCCATCGCGTTGCTTCAGCTAAGGCAGTAACTGCTGATTTATTAGGCTGTAATCGTCGGTAAAACTCTATCATCACCAAGGCACTAGCTGAAGATTCTACACTCCAGAGAGTACTTACTACATGAGGAACGCCTTGACTCACAAAACTAGTCACTAAACTTACATATTCGCTGCTGATAGTGTGGTTGCTAGTAGTTAAATTTTCACAAGCAGAGAGGGTAATAAGGTTGTAACTTGCTAGATTTTGTTGGCAGATTTCAGCTAGAGTAATTTTGTCTTCACCGGCTAATGCTAATTCTGATTTTTTAGGTTCAATTAAATTATTAGTGACATGACCAGTGAAATGTAAGATATTGTAACTATCAAATAAGGCGTTTTCAACAATATTTTTTCTAGCTTCTAAACCCTGAATTCTTTGGATATTATTGAACATCTGGCTAACAACTTCCGACTCAAGTTTGGCAAATTTGAGTGTGGGATAACCTGTATTTTCTGGATGTTCAATACTGAGCAGTAATTGATTTTGCCATTGCCAGATATCCTCAGTTATTATTGATAAACCTATTTGGGCACTAGGTAGATAGGTAACGCTAAAATTTGACTCCACATTCGGCAATTCTTCCGGCGATGGGGAAGGAAGATGGAAAAGGGTGTGAATGGGCAATCTGTACAAGTCACGGTGAGGAATTAAAACCAGTTGGGTGATGCCTTCAAGTTCCTGTGCAATTGTAGAAATATTCAGGATTTCATAGAGTTGCAATAGCTTCTGTTCCATATCAACTCGCCAAGAATGCTGGCTTTTACTTTCTTTATCTTGGGCGGTGCTGCGATATTCTTGGTATTGTTGATGCCAATCTTCTAGCCATTTTTCAAATTCAATTAGGCGTTGTACTGCTTCGGGTAGAGGTAATTCATTTAGACGGATAGCGTCTTCTCCTAAAGGTATTGCCCCAGCATCTTGCATGGGTGTAAATAAGAGGATTGGTGATGGCGCTTGGTCTTTGAGAATAAATGTGTGTAAGGCGACTGGACTAATATGCCAGTAAATAATTGCTGTTGTGGGATTGAATAGTTGTTGAATTGCGCCATAATAAGGCGAGTAAATATTATCATTCCAGCCATAAAGCAGCCAGTTTAAACAAGCATTTTTGCCTTGTTCGGCAATTTCCCAGGCTTCAACTAAATCACCGGACTCTACGGCTAAATCAACTGCTAATTGATCAAAGCCTGCAAATTTCAGGGCTAACTGTTTTTTACTTTCGTCGGAGCGAGTTTCTTCACTCAGTAATTGTTGCAATAAATCTGTACCGCGTTGCAGCAATTCTTGAACTTGTGTTGTTTGTCCCAAACCCATCAGCACTTTGCTTAGAGATTGCAAAACCTCTAGGTGCATCTGGGGAAAATATTCTAGTGTAAGAGTTAGCAGCGCTTGATGGTACTCAGATGCGGCTTTGCGCCAATAATCGCGGGGATTAGTATTTTTTTTGCCTTGATCGTAGTAAGTATTAGCGATCGCAAAATGCAATCTACCCCAACCTTCTGGGTGGGTATCTGTCCGCAGATGTTTTAACCCTTCCTCGTAGCTGGCTAATTTCCCCTCGTAGCCACCTTGTTGTAAGGCGGGATTTGTCGCTGTTATACTACTCGAAATCTGCAATGCCTCAGCATTGACTAAATGACCGATCGCAGTTCCTCGACCAATCCAAGCTTCCCAATAATCTTGTTTAATTTGCAAAGCGTTGTCATAACAGGCGATCGCTTCGGCAAATTGTTCTAAATAAAACAATGCTACTGCCTGATTATACCAAGCTAAGTGAAAGTCGGGTTTAATGGCGATCGTTTGTTGATAGGAGGCGATCGCTTCTTGTCTACGCCCTAAGTTGTCTAACGCTATACCCCGGTTGTACCAAGCTAAATAGAAGTCTGATTGAACTGACAGTGCTTTATCCCAGGAGGCGATCGCTTCTGACCATTTTCCCAAATTAAACAGCACTACACCCCGGTCTATCCAAACTTCGTGATACTCTGGGTTAATTTCTAGTGCTTTGTCATAGGATATAATCGCTTCTGTAAATTGTTCGCTTACAGCTAGGGCTATACCACGGTAATACCAGTTTTCTTGGTCTTCTGGTTCCAAATGTAGGGCTTGGTCATAACTAGAAATAGCTTCGGGTAGCCAACCTAATTTAAGCAGTGCCAAACCCTTGCTAGACCAAGCTTCTTGGTAATCTGGCTTGATTTCTATGGCTTTGTCAAAAGAAGCGATCGCTTCTTGAAAATATCCTAATTCTCCAAGAGTTCCACCGCGATTGTACCAAGCTTTGTAGAAGTCGGGTTTTAGTTGTGTGGCGGTTTCGTAAGATGCGATCGCTTCATCAAAACGTTCTAAATGGAACAGCGTCAAGCCTCGGTTAAACCAATATTCTGATAATTGTGGTTGAAGTTCAATGGCTTGGTCATAAGATGCGATCGCGCCTAACAAATCACCTGTTTTCGCTTGGCTTAGACCTTGATAAAACCACCCTTGACCCTGGGTAACAGGATTATCGCCATGTCGCTCAATTATACTAGGGGAATTGCTGCTTTGAACTGCCAAATTAGAAGCAAGTTGCTGGACTAAATTGGTACTTTGATCCAATTTCACCCACAACTCATCTAATGTATTAGCCACATTTGGCTCTAAATTGGTCAAAGTGTTATCCCAGGTTTCCCCTGAGGGAGAAGCTGTTAATTCAGTTCTTTGTCTAGTAAAAAGGAGATTTGCTCCTGTTGTAATTTGAACAACTTCATTATGATCATCAAACCTCAGTTGGGTTAATGAGGTGATTGAATCTTCTGCTGCGGGGAGAGGGAAATTTTCGGGTATTGTGGTTTGGGCATTTTCCCTTTCATACTTCAATACCAGTTCCTCTAAATTCTGGGTGAATGTTTCCTCAAAAGAGGAATTTTCAAGCGTTGACGTTATTGGTTCAACATCTGGCTCATTATATTCCCATAATTGCTCACCTAAGCTGCGGATTAACTCTTGCCCAGGCGAAGTTGGGATAATTTCTTCATTGGTTGTGATTTCTACCACATCTGGCTCATCATACTCCCATAACTGCTCGCCTAAATTGCGGATCAGTTCTTGTCCTGGAGTAGTTTCTATTACATCTGGTTCATCATACTCCCATAACTGTTCGCCTAAATTGCGGGTCAGTTCAAGCCCTGGAGTGATGTCTAAATCCTCTTCTGGATAATTCACCTCATCCTCTATCTGTGTAGGTGAGTTTTGCATCAGCCGGATGCCAATGTCATAAGCAACATCTCCAATTCTGCCAACACCAAGTTCCCCCAATTGCACCATCTTTGTTGCTAAAAGCGGATTTGGTGCTGGTGAAGCTAGCAAGCTTTCGCCAAACATCACCAACCAGTCTATCCAGCGTTCAGCCGGAATGCGATTTTCTACCCGTTGCAGATACCTCAATGCCCACTGTCGTCCTCGTGCTTGATGCACGCCTTCTAACAATTGGATAAACAATTGTTCCAGATCCGCATTGGTTAGTTCTGGTAGCATCTCCACCAGATTGTGTCCTCTCGCACCCTTGAGAGAACTAGCCTGCTTACTTTCAATAAGGCGCTTTAAAAACCTTCTAAGCGACTGCGATATCCGCCTGAGCATCTGCCACACTATTGGATTTTGTTTTTCTAGATTGTAGCCATCGTTGTCTTAAAAAAATCATCAATTACGTAAAAATCCATTAGATCGGGACAGGGCTTCCGTCGCAGGTTAACAAAAAATATACAAAACTTCAAGAGTAGAGTATTACAACGTTACAATTCCCCGATTCGACTCTTGATGCTAAGTGGTTAATTTTCTGTTTGCTCTGTGGTCGATTGACCGGCAGGATATAATTGATTGATCAATGCCTGGACAAGCAATTCTGGATCATCTGTCTCAACGGCAAGCTGTTGAGCAATCTGCTGGCGTAAGTTTTCATCCTCCTGCAACATTACAAACAACTCTTCTAGGGTGACAGTTTGGTATTCTCCCTCCGGGGGGTTTTCTGGCGCATCTACTGACTCTGATATGGGGGCGATTGGCTCAGATGGTATTGTGCTAAAAGCGTCTGGGCCTTCATATTCCCAAATTGGTTCGCCTTGATTGCGTGTCAACAACTGCATCCCGATACTATAGGCTAAATCTCCGATTTCTCCGATGTTCAACTCACCCAATTGCACTAATCGTGCAGCTATTTCATTATTGGGTGTAGGTGATGCTAGCAATCTGTCGCCAAAGCGCCTTAACCACTCAACCCAGTCTTCAGTTGAAATGCGATGTTCAATATTATGCAGCCACTTTTGCGCCCACGCTTCCCCTCGTGCTTGATGTACTCCTTGCAAAAGTTCGTTGAAGAGAAATTCCAGATCGGTATCGCTTAAAGGTGGCGCTGGTTCTTTTGGCACATTTCCCCTAGATTTAGAGGCAGTCTGTTTTCCACCGAACAAGCTCTGAAAAAGCTTTTTGAGCCATTGAAATAGCCGCTTGAGCATCTGCTGCACCATTGAGTTTTGCTTATCCTAAGATTGTAGCGATCGCACTGGACTATGGCGCTAGTTCAGTCATTAAAATTCTTTGGGGATTGGGGCATTGATAAGAGTAGCCCTTTCAAGGTGAGTAGATGTACTATTCAGATTTTTACGGTATTTCAGACATCGGCTGCAATTGAACAAAGAATTTCAGTAAACCAATTCACAATTCGCAATTACGTTATTCTTGGGGGTTGCCCAAATTCAATAAACAACTGTCCGAATTCAATATAGGAACTTAGCAAACTTGTTTTTATTAAATAGGACTTACGCAAAATATCTCTCAAACTCTGATTTCTCTGTGCCCTCTGTGCCTCTGTGGTTCGTTATTCCGTAACTCATGCGTAAGTCCTATTAAACACAAAAGCGAACGCAAGAATTGAACCAATACAAAGCGGCGAGTCAAAAGACATCGCACAAAAATTTACATCAATTTTTTATCCATAATTCTATGTAAAGTTACTTCTAAAAATACTGATAAGTATAAAATACTACTATATACTTAAATGAGAAAGGCGATCGCGGACTCTTGGCCGAGGGCAGGGCTATTTCGTTCTAAACATAAACCGCCCAGAACTAAAGTTCTTTGGCTTTTAGCTTAAGTCCACTTTAGTGGACTAAAAGGCGTTTTTAGTCGTCTTTAGACGAATGAGTGCTATTAGCCTCAGAATAAATTCTGAGGCGGGCTAGATGAGAATGAAATAGCCCTGGGCCGAGGGCGATCGCCTTTCATTTAACCCCTACAATTGGAGTCAACTATGATCATGACACAGCTTGCGATGTCTAACTGACGTTAAATTAAAACTTTTCTTGCATTTTGATTTTTAATTTTAATTCCCTTAACTGTTAATAATCTGTTCCACCGCAACAGAAATATCTGGAAACGCCAGAGGTTGAATTGTTCCCGCAGTTAATGTCAGTTTTGTCGCATACTCTCCGTCTAAAATTTCTCGAAACACCACTAGGTGTAGCTTTTGGAGATTGACAACCCAATACTCTAAAATACCTGCTTCTGCGTAGATTTTGCTTTTTATCTCTAAATCTTTTTCTAAACTGGAGTTAGCATACTCAATCAACCAGAAAATATTTTCTGGATAGGAATGATGCTCTTGATACTCGCGTCCTAAACGTTGGACAATGGCAATATCTGGTTCTGGTTCTGAGTCGTTGGGCAACGTGATAGGCTTGGCTTGACGAATTTTGGCGCGTTCAGCCAATAACTTTGCTAGATACTCACCAGCTTCATCACTACAATAAGCATGGGATTCTCCTTCCGGCGACATTTCGACAATTTCTCCCTTAAGTAGCTCTACTTTGCGATCGCTCAAAATGCCAGCATCAATCATGCGGTGATATTCGTCAATCGTCCACTTTGCAACAATAACAGTCATGACGATTGATTCCTCCCAATAATTCTTGATATTTTACCATCTTAAACGTATTTTAAAGGGAGTCGCAAGCGCGTATGTACTCGTGTAGCCAAGACCTACAATCTAAAACAAATTTTTTAGTAATTTACCCTTTCAAATATTACTGTAACAACACAAAAACTCCACTTTTTCAAAGTAAGTGGAGTAATTAATGTTAGACTATGATTAATGAATACTAGTCTAATATTTCTATTCCCAGTCCAAAAACGTAAATTAATCTAAAGCTTTCTTAAGTTCGTCTTTAATGTTTTCTACAGTGTGAGCAACTTGAGCTTCAGCTTGCTTTGTTTGTCCTTCAGCTTTATCTTGTGGATTACCGGTTATTTCACCCACAACCTCTTGAATTTTCCCTTCAATATTCTTTGCAGTAGCTTCTACTCTTTTTTCGGCGCTCATGGTTTTTATTTCCAGCTTGTAGTTGATTCAGCTATTACATAAACTAACAGGAGTGTATTATTTTTGACTTCCATCAACCGAGAGAAGATTTTCTTAGATTATGTATCTTAAGATAGATACGGGGTGCGACGGAAGACCCAACTTAAAAAATATGAAGAGATCATAAATTCGCTGTGTCTAGATCCCCGACTTCGTAAAAGTTGTCGGGGATCTAACTTTTCACGAAGGATTTAGGACTGCTATATACATCTTCATAGAGAATTAGTATAAGTCAAAGCAAATTTTCAACAAAAGGAAAGTAAAGGAGTGACAAAAAAACGTCAAAAAAATGTATGGAGGAGTGAGATTAATGACATCATTCGCGGTGCTTGCGGAGGTTTTTTATTTGGTATACCTTTACTGTACACAATGGAGGTTTGGTGGATTGGATCATTGGTAAAACCACAACTGATGATGATGGCGATCGCATTCATGTTTATTGTGGTTTACTTGTTGAATCAGACAGAAGGCTTTCGGAAACGCAGAGATAGCTGGCTAACTCCTCAAGCGGCAATGGATACCGTAGAAGCGATCGCGATCGGACTAGCTTGCTCTGCCTTTGTGCTGCTACTATTGCGAGAATTGACCCCAGAAACTTCCCTAAAGGAATCTTTAGGTAAAATCATCTTTGAAAGTGTGCCCTTCGCTCTCGGTGTAGCATTAGCTAACCAGCTTTTAGGAGATACTAGAAATGGGAATGCAGAAGCACAAGGAAGCGATCGGGTAAACAGCACAACTAAGAACAAAGAGGATGAGTTACAAGCCACCTTTGCCGATGTGGGTGGAACCTTAATTGGTGCAACCATAATTGCATTTAACATTGCTCCAACAGATGAAATTCCTATGCTTGCAGCCGCAGCCTCGCCACCTTGGCAGTTAGCAATGATCGCCACATCTTTGCTGATTTCTTATGGCATTGTATTTCAGGCTG
Source organism: Nostoc sp. CHAB 5834 (assembly GCA_020829485.1). Next base: position 108,322 of record JAIVFU010000007.1, read on the forward strand.
GCTTTTCTGACCAGCAAAAGCGGAAACAGCAAAAGGGAATTTTCCAACGACCATCCAGTGAAACCATTATGTCCTACCTAGTATCACTACTAGCAAGCGCTTTTATGCTGTGGTTCTTTCAAAAGTTAACTTTTAGCGACCCTTGGACAATGTGGTTAGATCACACCTTGATGCTCGGCTTACCTGCAACTATTGGCGGTGCAGCCGGAAGGTTAGCAATATGACTAAAACAGAACAACCATCACGCTCAATAGCTGAGTGGGTAACATTCAGCGTCGCCTCACTTATCCTAGCAATCATTGTGAGTTTGGTGGGCTACACTTGGCTGAACGAAAAGAATCAACCTCCCATCCTTTCTGTTAGCAAAAAACAAACAATTCGGGAAATTAATGGGCAATTTTATGTTCCCTTTGAAGTTGTGAATAGTGGAGGAGACACAGCCGAGTCAGTTCAAATTATGGCTGAGTTATTAATTAACGGCAAAGTTATAGAAACAGGAGAGCAACAGATTGACTTTTTATCTAGCGGAGAAAGTGAAGGAGGTGCATTTATATTTAGCCAGAACCCGCGCCAAGGTCAGTTAAATATGCGTGTTGGTAGCTATAAATTGCCGTAGTGAAGATTTAAAACCGCAGATATAGCGATTCTTATGGGTAGGGACAAGGTACATACGTGTCAACTTAACGTAAAAGCCATGTCCCGCAAGGAACTGAAGTTCCTTGCTAATAGCGAAAGTCATCTGAAGATGACTAAAATATATATCAATACGGTTCAGTTAAGGGCTAATTGTACAAAATTGTGGGTTTTGGAGACGCGATAAATCGCCGTCTCTACAAGTGTTTTGGTTTTATCTGAACTGTATTGAAATATATATCCAAAAATCGGCGTTGCTGATTCCATGTATGAAAATATACCAAAATCCTTGTAGAGACGTAGCACTGCTACGTCTCTACATCCAGATTCATACTTCAATTCAGCAACGCCCAAAAATCTTTAGTCTACTTGAGTAGACTTTAGCTATTAGCCTTGAACTTTAGTTCAAGGCGGGTGAGTCAGCCAACAGTTAGGCTATTTGTAACTTAAGTAGACCCACCCGATAAAATTGGATAATTTATTTTTTGGAAATCTCTAAGCTTTAACCTTAGCTTTTGACCAAACGCCGTTTTCATCTTCATCATATTGCTGATGAACAGACTCCCAAGCGGCTTGTTCAGCAGTGAACTCGTCATTTTTCTCATTGAATACAGTGTTATAGCGCTCAATAAATGTGCGTTGAGCTTCATCAGAAAGATGAGCGCGAACTTCAGGAGACAAGTCTTGTGGGCTGTTGCACTGTCCAGGACAAGAACGAGCAAAGGTTTTTTCAATTGTGTGAATTTCTTCGCCACCAGCACTTTCGAGCAGCAATTGAAATTCGCCAGTGCGATCGCTCGGAACTTCTGCCATCACTAAGAACTCGCCAGCTTGTAAGCGGGTTTGGTAGATAGCCGCTTTATCTTCTGGCATCCCCAAAGTAGTTAGAACCGATACTAGACCGGCACCTGCACTACCTGCGATCGCTCCACTAGCAGCCCCCAACAGCACTGCACCAATAGGCCCTGCTGCCACAATTGGGCCGACAAAGGGAATAAACAGTACGCCTACACCCGTGAGCAAACTTAGAAAGGAACCAAACAAGGAACCAAAAACTGCTCCTGTTCTCAAACCTCCCAGAATCACATCTTTTTTACTAATAAAGCCAGCGATTCTAGTTTCCGACTGGAAATTTCTACCCATGACCGAAATATAATCTCTAGGCACACCCCTGTCTAATAAGCGCCGAATCACATCATCAATTTGCTTCTGTTCTTTAAATACACCAGAGATAGTCCGTTCTGCTTTATATACTTCTGACACTTAAAACCCCCTGTTTGGTTTGTTTTATCTTGTTTTTGTAATGAATATGGCAAATAGGTAGATGCAGGTAGATTAATTCCTTAACGCCAGTTAGAAGGAGAAATCAATCGTCCTTCTAACTGGTTTTACAGACAACTATCCTCTAGTCAAACCTTAGGAGCTACACACCTACAGGAGTCTTAGCCCCTTCTGCTGGCTGTCTACCATCTGGGCCCAGTGCTTCGCCTTCAATGAATGAACGCAGCATCCAAGCCATTTCCTCATGCTGTTCCATCAGTCCAGTCAGAAAGTCAGCAGTTCCCTGATCGTGAAACTGATCACCAGACTGATCTACATGATCCCTTAAGTTCCGAATAACTTGCTCATGATCATTCACCAGATTAGATACCATCCCCGTTGCTGTGGGAACATTACCAGCATGTTCCTTGAGGCTAGCAATCTTGAGAAATCCTTCCATTGTGCCAACAGGATAACCGCCCAAAGCACGAGTCCGCTCTGCCAAAGCATCAATATTTAGAGTTAGCGTTTGGTAGTGTTCTTCCCAAAGCTGGTGCAAAGAGCGGAATTGAGGGCCAACGACATCCCAGTGATACTTTTTGGTTTTCACCAACAGTAGATAGGCATCTGCCAAATCTTGGTTTAACAGATTAATTACACCTTGACGCTGTTCTTCAGTCAAACCAATGTTTATCGAACGCATTGTTTTCCATCCCTAAGCAAAGTTATTCATTAATTTCTCAAATTTCAGATAGATTCCACATCAACCAAAGGTAACATTGTCGGCTGAAATTAATTACTAAATTATTTACTATGCCTATGCCTTAATAGGTAGTGTTAAACCAATATTCTAGTAATTAGCGAACTTCATTGATTTTTTTGGCTACAATATAATTATCAATTTAAGTAAGTAGGCGAGAATAAATCAAAGTAGATTAAGTAATGTAAAAAATCTTGAGAGGAGTTCGTAGTGAACGCGAGTGCGTCTCGTAGAGAGCGGCTCCAGCCCTCAAATTAGGACTAAAGTCTTACTACAAACCTCTTCATTATTCACGCCGCTCTACTTATATTTAATCAACATTATGCAAACCCAGTTTCACTATAGAAGATGCCCAAATTAAATTGTAGTAGTCATGTTAAGAATACTAATTAGTAATGGGTAACTGCATTTACGCAATCACCCATTACTACAGAACTATTACCAGAACTATTAATTTAGTTCTTACCTGTAATTTTCCCCAATGCATTCTTTATATTTTCTTCCACTGAGGTTGCAGCCTGGGAATTTTCTGGACGCTTCTGCTTGTCAATATCAGCAGCTCCCTGAACCTCATTAAGTCCTTCGTTAGTCTCTTTTTGAGTCTTTTTCAATCCTATTGGTGGTGCTTTACCGGCCTCATCAGTTTTTGCCTGAATGTCAAGCAGTTGTGTAGTACCTTCGGTAGGTTTACTTTGGTAGCTATCGATCGCAAAAGCAGGAAAAGCACTAGATAATAATAATAAGGCGCAAGTAAAAGCCACAACTAGGAAGCGTACTGGACTTAAGACAGAAGCAATAATTTTCATTTGAAATCCTCGATAACAGCTTTAACAACGCAGAACTTAGACTGAAATAGCGGCAAATCACACCTTACTTGGTAAAGAGCAATAGTAAAGATAGCCAGCTAGACTTCAATCTTAAAGTTTTTTAGAAACGAACCTGACGAAGAAATTGTCTTAGGATTTCTGCATCGAACTATTTAAGGGATAATAACCAAATACCACCTTAATTCTTTAGCAAAATCATTACGTTTTTTATTGACAATCTTCTCTCAAGGTTCTCTGTTTCTACTTGTACTTTGAAAATGCTAATGCCTGCATCAATCTCTAGAATGAAATTTACTATATCTTTAGTTATAATAAAATCAGTCTGTAGGTATATCGACTTAATATAGTTTTAGCAAGCTAATGGCTCTACTATAGGACTCATATTTGATTTTTGAACAAAACTCAGTACACCTTTATTCCTTCTTCCCAATCCCCAGTCCCTTACCTCTACGAGTGATTCAGAAATCAAATTGGATTGCTATATTATCTTCAGTTAGCTTGACTTGATCCAATCAAAGAGCTTTAAGGACTATACCCCTTAACCGAAACTTATTGTAAGTGGAGGAGCAAACACAAAATTATACCCCTCTGCGTCTTAATAGTCCCCATTGACAATTTTCTCTAAACTTGATAAGTCTGTCTTATTACCTCTTCTATCGAACTTACACGATGGAACATTTCTATTAATTCATGGGATTTTGTTTTTCGCTTCGCCAGCATTACTTTTAACGGCGTTAAATAATGAACATCTGCGTCATCTCCTAAAGCAACTTCGGCTGCTTGCAAGACTTTTGTCGCATTCCTAAAAATATCCTCGTTATCAAACCCTTCTTTTGCAGAAAGTTGGTGTAATGCTGCATCGGGTACAGTTGCTCTATCAAGCAAGGTTTCATCTAACACCAAACCTTTTAATAATGCCAGTAAACCTGCATAGATTAAAAAGTCATCACAACTATCACAAGTCTTAAATTCAATGCGTCCCACTTCCGCCGGAATGCGGGCAATTTTTGTTAAGGAAGGTGTACTATCAATCAGTTCTTCCTGTTTCTCAACAAAAACTAAGACTGCTGGTCTTTTTCCATTTCTAATAAACGTTCGTACCGATAGCCCATCCCATAAACCTCCCTTATAAAAAGGGGAACTATAACTAAAAGGGACGATATAAGGACTGTAATAAGTTAACTTTCTCCCAATATCAATTACACCTTCAGTAGATAAATCTGCCACTGAAATATTTAAATCTGGCCCGTATGACACCATGTAAATATTAGCAGTTTGTTCATCAGGATAAGCCTCTAGCTGCTTGATTTCATAATCGTTTAATGGGGGATGAGGTTCAAAAACCGGATTGTAGGGATTAAAACTGACTAAAACTGGTGAGAAGCCAAAGTTAGCAGCAACCTCACATAGCAAGTGAAAACTTTCTGATAATTCAGTAATAGCGCCTTGAATATTAGAGTGTATGGTCGTTCTAATTTCGATACCTTTGGCATGACAGTCTATCACTTTGTCGTAATCTGCAAATCGTTCAAATCCCTCAATGTACCATCTTTTCATCTTAATACCTGCATCCCCGACGCGCAGTTGAGGATAGTCGCTAGGGTATGTAGGTAGCCTTTCAATAATTTGATTGAAATCAGCAAATTTTGTGTGACAAAAATCAGCAAACTTTCCTTCTTTGTTTAGGAAAGCAACTTCATGCTCAATGCCAAATAAAAACATTATGTATACCTTAATTGCTTAGAGCGAACCTAATTTAACTAATGCCAAGCGATAAGAATCCCACAGAGGAGGAAATAACATTATTAAACTAAAATGGATTTTACCCCAAGACCGACTATTGGAATTTGGAAATTTCTCTGGTTTATTTCTTGAGGCAGCTACGTCTACGCGCTTTCTTGGTTTTTGTGTGCTGTCCCACTATCTTCATAGTCGCTGGGTAGGGTAACTTAGTAGTGACTGAGGAAAGCTTGAGACGTGAGTTTATGACAAGTACCGTTCAATCCCCCTACAGCAACGAACAGATTGCCGCTTGGTTGCGTGGGCTGCTCACCATTGCTTGGGCAGATGGTAATTTTGATGCCCAAGAACAGGAATTAATTGCCAGCATCACCAAAAATGAATTAGCTCCTAAGATTAAATGGGACTCACTAGAGGTAATTACGCCAGAAGAATTAGCCGTAGTCTTGGGTAAAGGTACACCAGCTGCGGAAAATTTCTTAAGGACAGCGATAATGGTAGCGATCGCAGATGGTACTTATTCTCCCAGTGAAGATCAGGTTCTGCATGAGTTTTGCCAAGCCTTAGAACAGCCAGAGAATTTACTAGAAGCCCTTCGCCACACCCTAGAACACCCACAGCTTACCCCCACTATCGCCAGCACTGGGCTTACAAAGCGTCAAATTGATGCACTACACCCCCTGCGTGACTGGCTAGATCGGCTAGATATCCAAGACCCAAGAGTAGCCCGCTTTTTGTGTAAAATGATTCCCTCCCAGTGTCCATTTGAGCGGGATGTCACTTTATTTGGACGAAAGATTGTCCATATACCGCCGATGTGTAAAATCAACCCCTTGTATGAGCAACTGGTGGGCTTACGTTTCCGCGCCCTTTCTTACCTGGCAGATAAATGTGGTGAAGATGTTTCACCATATATTTAGTTAAAGTGGAGAGTGAGGAGTTATAATTTTTAATTCCTAAATTCCTAACTCCTCACTTCTCACTATTACTTAAGTATGCAATTTATCGACCAAGCAAAAATTGAAGTTGAAGCTGGTAAGGGCGGCGATGGTATTGTCGCCTTCCGGCGAGAAAAATACGTGCCGACTGGTGGCCCCTCTGGTGGTAATGGGGGAAGAGGCGGTTCGGTATTTTTCGTTGCCGACGAAAACCTGCAAACCTTGCTGGACTTCAGATATAACCATCGCTTTCAGGCAGAAAAAGGGACTCGTGGTGGGCCAAATAACTGTACTGGAGCAGGAGGAAAGGATTTAATTATCGAAGTTCCCTGTGGTACAACCATTTATGATGCTGAAACTGGCGAATTGCTAGGGGATTTAACTGAGCCTAAGCAGACTTTGCTGATTGCCCAAGGTGGTAAAGGCGGATTAGGAAATCAGCATTTCTTGAGTAACCGTAACCGCGCCCCAGAATACGCTCTCCCAGGATTACCAGGCGAAATAAAGCAGCTGCGACTAGAGTTGAAACTTTTGGCAGAAGTCGGGATTATTGGCTTACCAAATGCTGGTAAATCCACTCTAATTTCATCTTTATCAGCAGCACGTCCAAAAATCGCAGATTACCCCTTCACTACCCTCATCCCAAATTTGGGTGTAGTGCGGAAACCTACTGGTGATGGTACTGTTTTCGCCGACATTCCCGGATTAATTGAGGGAGCGGCTCACGGTGCAGGGCTGGGACACGATTTCTTACGTCACATCGAGCGCACGCGAGTACTACTTCACCTAATTGATGCCACTAGTGATGATGTGGTTAGAGACTACAACACAATTAAGGAAGAATTACAAGCTTATGGACGAGGTTTAGCAGAACGCCCACAAATTTTGGCGCTGAACAAAATTGATGCAGTTGATCGGGAAACGGTCGATTTAGAGGCGTTAGCCACCCAACTTAATCATCTTTCCTACGCACCGGTTTTTGTGATTTCAGCAGTTACTCGCACCGGCTTAGAGCCTATGCTACAAGAAATTTGGGGAATTCTCGACCAAATGAAGGTTCCTCAAGAAGTGGAGGTATTTAGATAATTCGTAATTCGTAATTCGTAATTCGTAATTACTGCTTTTACAAGGGAAGTAACTGTTAGCAAAAGATGCTATAGGACTGTTCGTGGAAGCAAGCTACGCGCAGCGTCTCGTAGAGAAGTGCGAGTTACGCTAACGCATTTATCAACTGTGGCGTGGCTTTGTTAAGTAGCATGATTGATACGAAACCTTAAAGTGCTTACTATATCGTCAAATTCGTACACTAGACTAGAACTACAGGGTAACAATCAGAGGAATATTATGATGAGCGATCGCGACTACACATTAATTATTGACAAAAGCGGTAGTATGTCCACACCCGATCAAGTGGGTGGTAGAAGTAGATGGGATATAGCCCAAGAGTCTACTCTAGCTTTGGCAAGAAAGGCCGAACAGTTTGACCCCGATGGCATTACTGTGTACTTGTTTTCCGGTAGATTTAAACGCTACGATGATGTCACTTCTGCCAAAGTTGGACAAATATTTCTCGAAAATGACCCTTCTGGAACAACAAACTTAGCATCTGTACTTCAAGATGCCCTCAATAACTACTTTCAACGCAAAGCTGCCGGTAAAAGCAAGCCAAACGGAGAGACAATTTTAGTCATTACCGATGGTGAACCAGACGATCGCAAAGCTGTATTTGAAGTGATCATTCATGCGACTCGCCAGATGGAACGTGATGAAGAATTAGGAATTTCGATCATTCAAGTGGGTTCAGATGCCCAAGCAACTAAGTTCCTCAAAGCTTTGGACGATCAGTTGCAAAGTGTCGGCGCTAAATTTGATATTTGTGATACCGTCACTTTAGACGACTTAGAAGATATGAGCCTTGTAGATGTATTGACGAACGCAATAACTGACTGATGCGTTGTTCGCCCATAGTCCAGTAACAAATTTTAGATTTTAAATTTTAAATCCTTCAATTTAAAATTTAAATCTAGTTTCAACTATGAAAATTCCAATCCCCTACCTTTAGGTTAACGGTTAATCTAAAATCTAAAATCCAAAATCCAAAATTGATTGACTTTTAATTGGAGAATTGAATCATGTTAGAAAACCGTGATTATACCTTAATTATCGACAAAAGCGGCAGCATGGCAACTAAAGACCAAAAGGGTGGTAGAACTAGATGGGTTGCAGCACAGGAATCTACTTTAGCTTTAGCTAGTAAGTGTGAGCAATTTGACCCAGACGGCATTACTATTTATGTATTTTCTGGGAAATTTAAGCGATACGAAAATGTGACATCCGGCAAGGTAGCGCAAATTTTCCAAGAAAATGATCCCTCTGGTACAACTGACTTGGCAGGTGTGTTAAAACATGCAACTGATGATTACCTTCAACGCAAAGCAGCCGGTCAAACCAAGCCAAGTGGTGAAACAATTTTAGTTGTTACTGATGGTGAACCGGACGATCGCAAAGCAGTAATGAAGGTAATTATTGAAGCTTCTCGCTGCATTGATCGAGATGAAGAATTAGCTATTTCTTTTATTCAAGTCGGTACAGATCCCCAAGCTACCCGCTTTCTGAAAGTCTTAGACGATGAACTCCAAAGTGCTGGTGCTAAGTTTGATATCTGTGACACAATTACTATGGAAGATATGGAAGATTTGAGTCTATCGGAAGTGCTACTCAATGCCATTAATGACTAGCTAGACTATTTATTAGGAATTGCAAAAATGGATTCCATTGATAAGCTATTAGCTGAACTCCAAACCGAATATAAAGAAGTACAACCAGAACAGCAGCAGTCAAAATCAGCCACAGCCAAATCGTTTATTCCATCATTGCCAAAGTCAGCATCTTTCATAGATAACCTTTTGGCAGAAGTTCAGGCTGATTTTGCCCAAGAGGATGCTGCTATTGAGTTAAAAAGACAGCAAGAACTAGAACAGGAAAAAATTCGACAAGAACAACTCAAAGCCAAACAACAAGAGGCTTTGAAAGTGGAAGCAAAAGAATGGTTAGCCGAAGTAGATCCACTTTCTTCCGAAGGACTTTGGTTTGAAAGTTTTGCTGAAAGTTACCCCTCAAAATTAGAGGCAGCGATTGAATATTTAAGAAGTAATGAGTAAAATAATTCGTAATTCGAGAAAAGCTGCTAGCTAAAATTATAATTTAGCAATTGTTATTTATTCACTATGCTCAATATTGATGGTAATTTTTTAGAGCTAACCGTTGCACAGCCCATTCATGCATAGCATAGAGAATTGGTTGTAAAGTTTCTCCTAAAGGCGTTAGTGAATATTCTACCTTAGGTGGAATTTGAGGATAAACTTCTCGATGAATAATACCGTCTTCTTCCATTTCTCTGAGTTGCTGGGTAAGCATCTTTTGCGTAACTCCAGGCAAAGCCCGTTGCAACTCACCAAACCGTTTTACGCCAGTCATTAATTCTCTAATAATCAAAACTTTCCAGCGTCCGCCAATTACTTTTAAGGTAGTTTCTACTTCACAAGTCAGCCTGCGATTATTTTCTGCTTCAGCTTTCATAGTTAATTTTGTGAATTTGCAGAAGGCAAGACACATACCTCCTGCCTTTTACAGCTATTTTTAGGTAAATAGACCACGCGGTAGCGGCACAGCAATGCTCATTAGTGTCAACTTAAGCAAAAATGCATGTCCCACAGGCGTTTTACCCCCCTTAATCCCCCCGATGCATTGGGGGGAAAAAGAGATGAGATCCAGTTCCCTCCCCAATCTATCGGGGAGGGTTAGGGTGGGGTGACGCGGTGAGTGATGGAAAGCTAGAGAACTGAATATCACGTCTCGACAAAGGTTTCACGTTAAGTTGACACGCATGAGCAATGCTGTACCCTTACAACAGATGTGGTTCAAATACATGAAAACTGCTGTAAGGTAAATGTTGAATGTTCTCAATTTTTAATTATGGCGTAGCTACCAACTCAGAATCGATTTCTGAGGGCGCACTATCCTGGACTAGCGATCGCGTTTCACCATTACGCTGGAGAATACCGCCAACCATTGCCAACAAGGCGTTTACCTTGCGGGTTCGCCACATATCTACGAGTTTTTGCACTTCAGTCGCAGACATCCGTCGCATCATGGCTTCGTAGAGATAAGCAGCATGTCCAGTTTCATCTTGGGCAATACAAAGCATTCCTAACTTCAAATTACGAGCGGTTGGCTCGTTATCAGGTAATGCTTTTGCCATTCGCGCAAAGTCTTTACTAGCATCTAACTCCAGAATGTAGGTGCTAGCCATAAACACATCCCAGTCAATAACAGCCGGTTTTAACTGTTCTTGGGTGTAACCTTCAAAGAATGCTGCAAAAAAGGGACTACGCTGTTGTGATTTTTTTGTGGATGTAGTTTGGGGTTGACCCTTGAAATCTATAACTTGTTTATTCAACTGTTGTAAGGCGTGGGCAAAAATTTTACCATGCCTAGTTTCATCTGATGCATGTTTTGCTAGTTTTTCGGCTAGCCATGTATCGCCTTCGGCAGCGGAGCGATCGCTAAGTGCAGATAAAAACGGCACAGAACCAGATTCGGCCAACTGAAACCCCGCAAGGATGTTAGGGCGGGTTTTAGAATCACGAATTTGAGCAGCAGAGTAATAGGCAAAAGCACCTGAACCAGCTAAATGCAGAACGTGAGTCAAGAAGTTCATCTAAACCTCCAGGAGACTCCCACCAAATCTGTACTCAGATTGGTGGCGAGAGGAATGGAGGGCTAATTGCGAAACGTCCCTTGAGTGCGAAAGTGACCACGGGGATACTCCCCGTGGCGCATTTCGCAAAATTTGTGCGTCAGCTAAAACTTCGATGGGGATAGTTGAGCAATTAGCAAATACTTTGTTAGCAGATGGTTTGTGCATTGTGTTTTCTGATATAATTAGATGAGTTCTAGCGTGGATGCAATGCAAACAATATCGGTAAAATGCAAGATTCAAGTCCCTATAGAGTTGCGCTCTGAAATAGATCGCACTTTGCAGGGGTTTGCTGATGCTTGCAATCAGATATTGGACGTTGCAAAGCGTGAGAAATGCTGGAATACTACCAAGCTTCACCACTTGGTTTATAAGCCAGTACGTGAGGCGACGGGTATTAAGGCAAACCATGTCTGCCAAGCTATCCGCCGTGTGATTGGTAACGCCAAGGCAGTTAAACAAGTCCACAAATTTAGACCAACATCTTTGAGCTTGGATGCTCGGACTTTTCAGTACTTGGAAGACTTGCAAACTGTGGGCGTTACTTTGATGTGTGGTCGCAAAAAGTTTAAGTTGAGTATTGGTAACTACCAGTTGGCACTGCTGAAAGGGCAAGTACCGACAGCAGCAACCTTGAATAAAACCAAACACGGCGACTACTACATCAATATTTGTGTTGACCTGCCTACTAATCCCACTGGCAAAACGCCCAAGGTGATTGGAGTTGATTTGGGCAGGCGTGACATAGCCACCACTTCCAATGGCGAATCTTGGAGTGGTAAGCAGATTCAAAGCACTCGTGACCAATACAGTAAAGTCAGGGCTAATGTTCAATCCAAACGCACTCACAGTTCTAGAAAACTGTTGAGAAGGCTCTCTGGGAGAGAACAAAGGTTCCAAAAGTGGTTGAATCACAATATCTCGAAACAGTTGGTTCAAGATGCCAAACAAAGTAATTCTGCTTTGGCTTTTGAAGACTTGACCAATATCAGACAATCGCTCAATCAAAAACCACGTAGCAAGACAGAACGACGTAGAACCAATAATTGGGCTTTTTACCAATTGAGGACATTTGTTGATTACAAGGCAAATATCGCAGGTGTGCCAGTTGTTTTTGTTCCACCTGCCTACACGAGTCAAACCTGTTCCCGATGTCACCATGTGCATCCGGTCAAAGGTAAATCCTATCGTTCTAACAAGTCTTTCAAGTGTGGGCATTGTGGTTTTGAGCATGATGCTGATATTAACGCTGCACTAAACATTGCAGCTTTGGGGGTTTCCGTAAACAACCCTGAAGTTCCGGGGATTGCTTGCTTGTTGGAAGGACAACTTAGCTTGTTTCCGACTGGTGGCGAAATCTGGGACAAAGCCTACTCCGAATTTGGTACTCCAAATCGGTGTAGGTAGTTTACCAGAAATTCCCGCCGACAATTGGAAGGTTACAATTCTTATACTAATCCACATTTTCTATTCGGTTGGCGTCTGAGGGTTTTACTGATTGGAATTTTTAATTGCCTGGGGCGGTCACATTATTCTTCAAAAACGGCCACTTTATCCTAATTCAAAAAGCTAACGCAGCAAGAAATTAAAACCCTATTCCAAATGTCTAGACGCAGACAATAAGGGTCGCTTGGGTTTATGCCAGTTTAATAGTTGAGAGTTTTTTGAGTTTACGGATCAGATAAAAGCTGAGAAATTGAGTCAAAGTCTTCTTTAGGCATATCACTTAACTCCATCAAATTGTAAAGTTGTAATCCTATTTCTTTGATTGTTAAGTTTTGAGGAGTGATATACTCTAAATCAGCAATTGGTTTCCCAAAAATTAGTCCAGACATATTAATTTCTAAAATTCTCTTTATATATAGATCGTATATTTCCTGTAATGCAAATGTCTGCTCAAGTTTTAAATCTAAAACTTGAATTTTACCTTGTTCATCCTTAGATATATAATTTGGCTGCCTCAATTGGTACTTATCTTTATTCGCAATCAGCCCTAACAAGCACATCTGAGTATAGGAAAGACTTGATCCTAATCTAAGAAGAACATTAGCCTGCGGTCTATTAATTTCTGGATGAAAAGCTATGTTGGCAACTAAATTTCCGTAAAACCTGAGCTTTTTTTCTTCATGTTCCCTCTGCGAAGCAATTAAAACACCTTCAAAAACTTCTTCTGCTGCTGAACGGTTTTGTACTCCTTTTTTAAAAAAGTCGTCTTGTCGAATCTGTTTTCCATTATCCAAATTTTCCTGAATTTTAGAAATTGCAAATGTTAAAGTCGCTCCAACTCTTACTTCTTCTCGATGACTAAGGAAGCGGTTTTTAACCTCTGCGCCTATTTTTTTCAAAAAATATACTATTGTAGGAGAGGCAACACTGGTTAAAATAGCTCCAGGAGGCCCAGCAGCAGCCCCACCTAAAGCAAGAATAATTGCGGTGACTAAAGTACCTCCAGTAATTTCTGAACCGACTGCAATCAATTCATTAATAGGTTCATTTTTATTATCTTGCTCAGACATAAGATGATTCAACCTAATACTTGCTGTAGTCTAAAAAAATTGGAAGCATAATATCTCCGAGGTGTATTGTAAGCATAAGCTTTCCGTAACGGAAAAGTTATGCTTCCAGTGACAGGCTAACAAATATATCTCGTCGTTTTGCTAATATCATTCCACAGAGGTAATGCAGGTGAGTTTGTATGGAGAAATTAACTAAACCAGTACGATTTTGGCTTTGTGCAACTATCATGATTTTGGGTTTGATAGGCTGCGATCGCTTCCTCGGTAATTCTGGAGAACCAGTGGAGCGAGTCAGTGATGGCGATACTTTAGTAGTGAAAGATACTAACGGCAAAAATATTACCGTGCGTTTTGCTTGTGTAGATGCGCCAGAAATAGCTCATACTAACAAAGAAAAGCAGAGTAAACGCAGTAGCGATCGCAATCAATTTACTTGGGGTGTCAAAGCCCAAGAACGGGTACAAGAACTGGTGCAACAAGGAGGCGATCGCGTGACTTTGAATATCACCGATAGCGATCGCTATGGACGTAAAATTGCCGAAGTTCGTTTACAAAATGGCACTTTTGTGCAACAGGTATTATTGCAAGAAGGTTTAGCAAAAGTGTATCGTCCCTATTTAAACAAGTGTCCTAGCAAAGACTTAGTTCAACAAGCCGAAGCTGAGGCCAAGGAACAACGGCTTGGTGTTTGGAGTGATACTAAATTTGTGAATCCTTGGGAATATCGCAGTTTATATAAAAAGTAAAAACTCTAGCTGTTTCAAATAGACATCTCCAGAAATTAAATATGCCTTACCCAGAACCCTTGTAGAGACGTAGCAGTGCTACGTCTCTACATTTTTTCACTCCTATTTCTAATTGAATGCACTACATTTTTTGGCATTGCATATTTGCGGTATGATTTAGCAACTTCCAAAATTCCCCCCTGCCCCCTGCCCCCTACTCCTCTCCCCAAGTTTGCAGTTGCAAATACACGAGTACCAACGTCACTGCTAGTAACACGGTTGCTGCTGCTGCTGCATAACCAAAATCAAATTGAGCAAAAGCCTCTTGGTAAATGTAGTAAACCAGCAAATTAGTCGAATTCAGTGGGCCACCGCCAGTCATCACATAAGATTGCTCAAAACCCCGCAATGTAAAAATCGCAGTCGTGATGATTGCAAATATCACAGTAGGGCGCAATCCAGGCAGAGTAATATACCAAAATTGTTGCCAAGCATCTGCTCCATCTAAATCTGCTGCTTCATAACGACTGGGAGGAATTGCTTGCAACCCTGCTAAAAAAACTACCATATTGAAACCGAGTTGTTTCCAAATACTCATTAAAATAATTACTGGCATTGCCCAAAACGTGTCTGCTAGCCAGGATATGGCTGGAATACCGAAAAAATCTAAAAGTCCGTTAACTGGCCCTGATGTTTGAAACAGCCAGCGAAATCCCAACCCGGCTGCCACAAGTGAGATAATTGAAGGCAGAAAATAGGCACTTCGCAAGATGCCCCGGAAAGGAATGGAGCGGTTTAATAACACTGCTAATCCTAAAGATATAACTAAACTGGGAATGATGGTGGCAACAGTAAAATAAAAGGTGTTACCCAGAACTTGCCAAAAATCGGGGTCGAGTAGCAAGCGCGTATAATTTTTTAAGCCTATCCAATAAATACCTTTTAGAGTGAAACTACCAGCAGTGAAACTGAGATAAAACAAATAAGCAATCGGCCAAATGATAAAAGCGCCCAGCAAAATTAGTGCTGGTGTGAGAAAAATCCAGGCGGCTGCTGTATCGTTATCCAACCACGACTTAGTATATTTTTTTTGCATCTATAAATTAACCTTCTTAGTTTTTATAACCTTCCGCCCTGATTTTACCCTTAGCGATCGCTAACAATTCGCCTCTTTAAAGCGATCGCTTCCGATTCTCCTTTACCTAATCGTTGATTTAAGCTGTTGAGGAGGGTTATAAGGCTTGATGTGCGGACTTGAAGTTTACCAGCGTTGATGAGTGTTTGAATGCTTTGGCTAGCTGGATCTAACTTGGCACGCACCAAGTAAAAAGAGAAAATTTTCTTTCTGTTCAATGCTGTGGAATAGTTTAACTTCTAAAGCGATCGCTTGGGTAAGCTCTTGGTTCATAATTATCTCTAGTTGGAGTCTTTACTTAAACATCTATAATTTTTCCTCTTAGCTGTTATGACCCTTTGCCCTGATTCTACCCTGAGCTTGGTTTCTCCCAACATTAGCGATATTTGCCAACAAGTCGCCCCTTTAAAACTGGGAATTATGGCTTCTGGAAATGGCAGCAATTTTGATGTAGTTGCCCAAGCTATCCAAGATGGGCGGCTAAATGCCCAAATTCAAGTTTTAATTTACAATAATCCCTCGGCGAAAGCAGCCGTAAAAGCAGCCGATAGAGGAGTAGAAGCTGTTTTATTAAATCACCGCAACTATAAAAATCGAGAAGAGTTTGATCAGAAAATTGTGCAGACATTGCAGCACTACAATGTAGAATGGGTGATTATGGCAGGTTGGATGCGACTGTTAACATCAGTTTTCATTGATGCCTTTCCTGAGAGAATTATTAATATCCATCCTAGTTTGTTACCTAGTTTCAAAGGAATCCATGCTGTAGAACAAGCCTTAGCATCTGGGGTAAAAATCACTGGTTGTACAGTGCATATAGCTTGTTTAGAAATGGACAGTGGCCCAATATTAATGCAAGCCGCAGTACCAGTACTGCCGGATGATACAGCAGAAACACTCCACGCTAGGATTCAAATTCAGGAACATCGGATTTTACCATTAGCGATCGCTCTAGCAGCTTCTTCATCAAAAACAACATTAAGCATAACGTCACTTACTTAAACTGGATTTAGATCCCCGACTTCTTGAAGAAGTCGGGGATGTGGGCGGCAACATCCCATTACAAAGCTATTTACTAGAGTTAGCTTCAGTGGCTTGATACGCTTGCAGGAGCCTAGCATGATCGAGAGTAAACCCTACCTGCATGGCTATCTGGGTAAATAAATCAATTTCAGGCTGTTGCCAATCACGGGGGCCAGAACACTGATGTGCAATTAACAAGCCAAATAGCTGGTCATCTTTGAGAATGGGTGCTACTAAATTTGCTTTGACACCAAAGGATTCGAGCAGGTTAATGTGACAATCAGCCAAACCAGACTCGTAAATGTTGTTTGTTGCTAGAACACGACCAGACTGGTACTTTTCTACATAATTTTCAGTGAAACAAGGGTCGTAAATTTTAGACCGCAAAACTTTGGGATAACCTGAAACTACTGATTCAGCAATTATAATTCCGAACCAATTAGCGTAAAAGCTATAAACCAATACTCGGTCAACACTCAGTGCTTTGCGAACCTCTTCCACAGTGGTTTTAATGACATCCTCTTCGTTAAGCGATTGACGAATGCTGCGGGTAATATCCACCAGCAACTGACTTCGCCTACTTTCAGCTTCGATTCGTTGCAGAAGTCTTGCATGGTCGAGAGCAAATCCCACTTGCATGGCTATTTGGCCAAATAAATCAATCTCAGATTGTTGCCAATCACGAGGTTTGGAACACTGATGTGCAATTAATAAACCAAATAGCTGTTCATCCTTAAGAATAGGGGCTACCAAATTTGCTTTCACAGCAAAGGATTCAAGCAGGCTAATTTCATAATCAGCTAAACCTGCTTCATAAATGTTATTTATTGCTAAAACGCGACCAGACTGATACTCTTCTACATAGCCTTGACCAAAATATAAATCTTGAATTTCAGATCGCAGAACTTTTGGATAAGTGAGGACAACTGATTCGGCAATCACAGTTCCAGAGTAATTAGCATTAAAGCTATAAACCATCACTCGGTCAGTACTTAGTACTTTACGAACCTCTTCTACAGTGGTTTTCAGGACATCCTCTTCGTTGAGCGATTGGCGAATGCTGCCGATAGTATCCGCCAGCAACTGACTTTGCACACTCTCAGCCTCGATTCGTTGCAGGAGTCTGGCATGGTCGAGAGCAAATCCCACTTCCATCGCTATTTGGGTACATAAATCAATCTCAGACTGTTGCCAATCACGGGGTCTGGAGCATTGATGTGCAACTAATAAGCCAAACAGCTGTTCATCTTTGATAATGGGTGCGACTAAATTTGCTTTTACACCAAAGGATTCTAGCAGGTTAATATGACAATCACGCAAACCTGCTTCATAAATGTTGTTTGTAGCTTGAACGCGACCAGACTGATACTTTTCTACATAATCCTGAGCAAAACATGGGTCTAGTATTTCAGACCGCAAAACTTTGGGATAACCTGGAACCACTGATTCTGCAATCACAGTTCCAGACCAATTAGCGCCAAATGTATAAACCAGAACGCGATCGCTACCCAGTGCTTTGCGAACTTCTTCCACGGTGATTTTAATGACATCCTCTTCGTTAAGCGATTGGCGAATGCTGCGGGTAATTTCGATAAATACCTGAGCTATATCTGCCTTCGTATCAACCTGTTCTAAAAGTTTGGTGTAGTCAAGGGCGAATCCTACTTGTATAGCTATCTGAGTTAACAAATCAATCTCAGACTGCTGCCAAAAGCGAATTCTAGAACACTGATGTGCAATTAATAAACCGAATAGCTGTTTGCCTTTGAGAATAGGTGTTACTAAATTAGATTTAACAGCAAATTGCTCTAGCAACTCAATATCATCATCAGTGAGATCGGCTTGATAGATATTATCAATAGCACGGATGGAACCATTCTGATATTTTTCTATATACCCTGCCTCGAACCCAGGCTCAGAGACTGTAACCCCTAATACTCTGGGTAAACCAGGTGCTACTGACTCAGCGATAAAAGTTCCATTACAACCGGAGTTGAAGCAAAAAATGCTTACGCGGTCAATGCTTAAAGCTTTACGAATTTCTTCTGAGGTAATTTTGAGAACATCTTCTTCATTGAATGATTCTCGAACCCATTGCGTAATTTTCCTCAATAGTTGGGAGTAATCAGCTTCGGTTTCTTTTTCCTTTACTAAAACTGAAAGCAGTTCTGTGAATAAGTTTATGTTTCTCTCTAACATCACTAATTCATCTTCGTTAGCGATGAAATATTGAGTAAACTCACTGTCTGGACGTAGCTTGTTTTTGATACTATTAGAAATTGCCGCAGCTTTACTGACTCGATTAATAGCTCGATTAGTGACAAAAACAGCGATCGCACCTGCTAAAATCGCTGTTACTCCCATACCAGTTAACAAGAGCGACAATTGTCTCTGTAGAGCTAGTTCAGTTTCTGTTGAACTTGCTGCACTCTCAAGTCTTACTTGCGGAATTTCTTTGGTAATTAAATTAATGCCATAGTAGTAAGTAGCTGTTCCCATTGCAACCACAGGAAGAACACTAATACTTAGTGCCCAAACAATTGCTTTAGTTTTTAAACTCCATTTTTGTTGCCACAGCCTTTGTTCACGATTTCGTCTTGCTTGGTTCTGAGAAAAAGACTGATTCATAAATGAAACCTGAATTGCTGCAATTGAGAATCAAGTAAATAGCCTCTCCACCAAATTCTACACAAAACTTATTAAACAAGGATTGGCTTTCAGGAGTATTTTGCGCCACTAACCTTTTACGTCATGCCCCATAAAGCTTTTGTTGCCTTTGACCTCAAAAAAAATCATGTCTGATTAACGGGCTTGTTAACAATACAAATGCATCGTGATGTGGATTAACGAAAATTCGTTGTTTCAGGCTTTTTTTAATTATCCTGCGATCGTAAAACCACGTAATTTATTCTATGGTTGATAGTGTGCAATACTTGGGTTAGGCTGCGTCTTGGCACTAATTTCTAAAAGCTCAAAATTTATTTTTTAATTGTCGCAATTGCGACATTTTCCAGAAATAGCTAGAAATCCAATTGGTAATAATGTGAGCGACAATCGGCACTAATAAGTTACCAGTGAACAGGGCACTATATGCGAATATCATCCCGACAATTGTTGCCCAAATCACATAAGGCCATTGTTGGGAACCACTAAGATGCAAGATGCCAAAGCAAAGACTAGATACAATGACAGCCAGATGATCTAAGCCTAAAGCAGGCAGCATTACACCTCTAAATAATAATTCTTCACTTAATCCCGGTAGTAACCCCAGCCAAATTAAGTCTGGTAACGCTAAGGGCTTTAGTACCACTTCTAGATAATAATCTGCACTTTTCCGATAGGCAGTCCAAAGGCGATAAGCTACGCCACTTAATGCGGTGATGGCGAATCCTAACCCTACACCTAACAGCAACTCTCTTTGGTTCAAGTCCCAAGAAAATATGGAAAAGTTGCCAAGGTATAACGAGAGTTTGGCGACTATCAACAAAATGATTGCAGTCGCTCCCATCGCCCCAAGTACTTGGATGCGCGTCAGGTATGGAATTTCTGGTTTTTGCTTTTGTTGTTCAATCACGGGTTTTAGGGGGCAGGGGGCAAGGGGAGAATGACTAATGACTAATGACTAATGACTAATGACTAATAACAAATGACTAATGACTAATTGGCTGCAAAGGTAATAAGTTGGGACGGAGAGCGCAGGGATTGATGCCTGCTTTGTTTGCTACCAATACACCTACTGCTTCTAAATATGAGTTTACCTGTATAGATTTGATCCCCAACGGTTGGGGAGGAACTTTTATAAGAGTTTTATTTTCTTCTACTGTAATTATTTGGCATTGTTTTTGGCTTAAACTCAGTAAGGCACTGCTACCACAAGCATTTGCTGGTACGATCGCAGCATCTACTTCATCTACCCAAATATCTTCTTGCTGCGATCCGATTGCTCCTCTCTCTACTATAAATTGTGGCGCACGGCTTAATCCTACAAGGACGCATGGCAAAAAGGTATAGCCCAATTCTTCGGCGGCGGAACGGGGAGATAAATCAGGTTGCGGAGGTTCACTCAAAAGGGCGGGAGAATGGGCGCAAGGAATTTGAAAGGTTCGCACTAGCAAATGGCTAATTACGGCTTCTGCACCCGCCAGAGAATCTACGCCTTCACCTTGGCGATATTTTTGTACTGCTTCCTCATCCATATCATCGGGGAAACGGGCTACAACTGCGATCGCTTCTGCCCCCGTTTTTTTAATTAATATCTCGGATGCCCGTAACAAGCTATCTGGGTTGCCAATTGTTCCCCAACTAGCTCCCGATGGTGTAGTCCGTAATTCTACATTTAATGGCGCATCAGTAATTACATAATCTGTTAAGGTCAATCCCAGAGTTGCTCTAACTGCATCTGCTGCTTGTATATGTCGTAGCCGCAACTCTGGCTCAATGGCTTGGTCTAAAAGCAAACCTACTTTGTTGTTGCGGACTGGACGCAAACCCCAGCATCCAGAGGCAAATTTGTCAAGTCCGTAACCTTCAACATAGAAAGCGTTTGGAAGATTCCAGTATAGACTTGCGCCATTAAGGACATTGGGGTGAGTAATTAGGCGATCGCAAACCTGTGCTATAACTTTGGCAACAGGTAAAGCATCTCCTGCATAACCCCCAATGGCAGCCCCAACGCCAGTTGGTACAATTAAGATAGCAGTGTAGGGACGATTCATTTTAAGTTATTTCCCACTCTCTAGGGCTATTTCGTTCTAGATATAGCGGTTCCCACTCAGATGTGGTACAAAATTATATCGCCAAGTGTAGGGGCACGGCACTGCCCATTGGTGTCAACTTAAGCTAAAAATCGCTTATCTGTTGGCTTCCACGCCCGCCCAGAAATAAATTTTAGAGGCTTATAGCTAAAGTCTACTGAAGTAGACTAAATATTCCTAAAAATCTTTAGTCATCTTTAGATGACTTTAGCTATTAGCAAGGAACTTCAGTTCCTTGCGGGACATGGTTTTTACGTTAAGTTGACACCTATGGGCACTGCCATGCCCCTACGGATGTACTTCACATAAACGAGAACCGCTATATAAACCGCCCAGAAATAAAATCCGTTAAAACGGGCTATAATCTTTTCTCAGTAGTCTTAAGACGACTTTTGCTATTAGACTCAGAATTCATTCTGAGGCGGGCTAGATGAAAATGAAATAACCTTTGCCCACTCTCAACTTTTAATTTCTAACTTAGCAGTGGTTCAATGCCCCGCTATCGCTAACAGCACTCTTTGTCACCACAGCTTCGACTGTAGCTTTTTGTTCATCAGCATCCACAGAAGTAACTGCCCAACGCAGAGGTTCGCCTTGTTTCTTCAACTCTGTTTCAATTACTTTTAGTAACTCTGCGGGAGTTGCTTGTAAATCAATTTCTGCGGTAATAAAATGAGTCGTCATCTTGGTAAATCCTGTTGATTTGTAATTTCTAGAATAGCTGATATCAGTTGCGATGAAATAATTATGTAATTTCTCAGATTTGGTAATGTTAAGTGAGCAGTTATTAATAATTAAAGTATATAGCCATTTTCAATCTAGTGAAGTACAAGTATGCAAATAGACCTAACCCCCTAACCCCCAACTCGTCGCGGGAAGGGGGAAAAATTCAAAGCCTCTCTCCTTTTAGGAGAGAGGTTTGGAGAGAGGTCAAAATTGTACCTCACGCTTATCGAGAACGGCTATATACTGACAACTGTTTACTAATTATTAATCTTTACCAAATTGCAACTGATAAAGTACGTCTTCTTTTTCCGTCTGAATTTTCAAATCAGAAAGGGGTTTAGCAACACAAAGCAATACGTAACCTTGCTTTTGCAAATCAGGACTAACGCCCATACCATCAGTTTGATCCACAGTTCCCTGGCTTATTTGACCGGCGCAAGTTGTGCAAACACCAGCATTACAAGAACTCGGCAATTCTAAACCAGCAGCATCGGCAACTGATAATATCGTTTCATTTTCAGGAACTTGCAAGGTATGAATTTTGCCTTGGTGATCAATTTCTACGGTGTAAATTTTGGGCATATACAAAACAAGCGTGATGCAACGGACAAATTTCTTAGTCTATCTGAATTAGTTAAAAATATCCATATATTATCATAAAAATTTAGGTAAAAGCATAAAGCTTAAATTGATATTTGTCCTGTACCTTCTTAATGGCATAAAGAAAGACTTCGCGGCATTCTAAGCGCGTTAGGCGAAATTCGCGGTTATTGCAGCGAGTCGTGATGTGATAGCAAAAACCTGATTGTAAATTGCGTTTTGAGCGAGACATGAAAAAAATTATTAAAATACCACGTTTGCTATAATAGACATCTCCGAAAATGAATGTAGAGACGTTGCAATGCAACGTCTCTACAAGGGTTTCAGATAACGCATAATTAATTTCTGGAGATGTCTAATGCACTCACCAACAAACTTTAGTCATCAATGTTACAATGTTGACTCTTAAGGTTACAACATAAAGCCTTAGAGCTAGAACATAAAGGCTTAAGGTTACAACATTAAGGCTTCAGGTTATAACATAAAGCCTTAGAGCTAGAACATAAAGCCTTAGAGCTAGAACATAAAGCCTTAAAGTTAAAGCAACATGGAATACAGACCATTTGTAGGGGCATAGCAATGCTCATAAGTGTCAACTTAAGTTCAAACGCTTATCCCATAGGCGTTTTACCCCCCTTAATCCCCCCGATGCATTGGGGGAAAAAAGAAATCTAGTTCCCTCCCCAATGCATCGGGGAGGGTTAGGGTGGGGTGACGCGGTGAGTGATGGAAAGCCAGAGAACTGAATATCACGTCTTGGCAAGGGTTTCACGTTAAGTTGACAATTATGAGCAATGCTCATAATTGTCAACTTAACGTAAAAACCATGTCCCGCAAGGAACTGAAGTTCCTTGCTAATAGCGAAAGTCTTCTTTTAATGACTAAATAATCCGAAAAATCTTTAGTCTACTTCAGTAGACTTTAGCTATTAGCCTTGAACTAAAGTTCAAGGCGGGTGAGTCAGCTAACAGTTAACCCACTTTTGCTTATTTGGACACCAATGAGCAATGCTGTGCGCTATTATCTATTGCTTAAACATAATATTATTTTGCTGAAAATCAACCTTTGATGATTAAATTCCGAGAAATTACGGACATAATTAAAAACTTTTACTAAAAAAATGCGCTTTTTGCTGAACCAGAATCCAGGTTGATTGAGACAAAATAGCTCTGTAAAGCTTTTAAAAGTGTAAAATTATGACTCGAAGAAAACGTAATTCCCGGATTTTAGAAAAAGCTGAGTTTAGAGTTGCCGGTCTGAAAGCTATCGATCCAAAGATCAATTTTGATGATACTCACAACTTGCAAAACCTGACTCAATTAATAGACAATTTTCACAATATGCTTGATGATTATAACGCTGCTATAGCTATGATTGACTCTTCTAGAAAAAAGCTGGATGAGATGGAAAAAACCTTAAGTCAGATTTCAGACAAAATGCTGATGGGGGTTGGTTTCAAATACGGCAAAAACAGCAACGAATATGAACTTGCAGGTGGTGTTCGAGACAGCGAACGTATCCGTAAAAGCAGATTGACACGCTTGAAATCAAACACAGATAAAATATTAGATGAAAAGGCAATAACCGCCACGCCCTAACGGGAAGTCAAAAGTTAACACTGAGCGAAGTCGAAGTGTCAAAAAGCCACTCAACTATCGCACCGTAGCTATTTATATAAAGCCTTTTCAATTTAAAGGTGCTACAAATGAGCAGCACAGACGTTTATTTTCACTTGTTATAACTTTCTGGCATACCTACTGGCGACAATCCTGCGATCGCTCGTAAGTTTTGGCAACGAATCAACTCAGTAAAATTTAAACCAGAACGCCTTTCAATTTTGGCTACCCCTTCAATTGCAGATAACAGGTGTTGTGCAGCTTCAACTTCTGAATAGCCGCGCCGTTGTGCTATGCGAATTGCTGCGGCATCAGCATTTAACTCTGACTCTTGAGATTTATTAGTGCGCCAGATCCGAAAAGCAGCGATCGCACTTAATCCCCCAGCTACGGCTACACCCACCACATCTGATTGTGTTGCTTCTAATAATCCGCCTAACAGCCCCGCCAGTACTACGCCTTGATAAATGTCGGGTTTAAACCACTTCACGCCCGTCAACCAGCTAACCATCTGCAATAGCAGCAAGTCTCGTTGCGGCTTGGTCAGACTACGCCACAAATCAAAATTAATATATATCGGTCGCGCCTGATTCCAGGGTTGGGGAAAGGAGGCGTAAATCACTTTTGCTTGCTCTGGCTTACTAACGATTTTTGTCGTCATCCGACCAGAGGCAGGCATCACATCTAACAAACGACGAATTTCAACATTTGGCTCCATAAATTTAATTATTAGCCATAATGTGCATGGGAATTAGTTTTGTAAAAAATATACTTTTCGTGTTAATCTTTGATGATACTGTGGCGGGATTTTATAGTATCTGTTTCCCCCCAAGTTCAAAAACTCAAAGTTTTAAATAAACGTTGAGACTCCACTTTTAACTACATGGACGCTTTTGCTCCCATCCCGCCTGAATGGACGAATCAAGCAATACACGCTTATGAGTTTTGCTGTCCTAACTGCCGCTCAAGTAGCTTAGAAGCTGAAAAAGTTTGGCTAAATCGGCGATCGCCTGTACTTACAGAAGACCGTCGTCGCAAATGGCAAGAGTTTTACTACTGTCAGTGTGGCTCTGTGTGGTGGGCTTGGAGTAGCGATCGCCCCCCAAAAGATATATCTAGTCAGCCAGATTATAATCCTACATAGCTAATTTTCTTCCTAAACAAAACCCCACATTTACGTGGGGTTTTGTTTATCTAATTCTCAGCTTTATCGAAACACGATTCAGGAACCAAATTTCATCACCTATTTTAGAAGGTGAAGGTAGTACGTAGAGTGCCTACATAGATGGTATCGTTAGCGTCGTTATGCTCTGGATTGAAGATTACTAATACGCCAGGAGTTACCTGAATATTATCGGAAAGCTTGAACTTGTAAAGACCCTCTAAGTGATAAGAGGTGTCTCTATCTCTCTGCTCTACATTGGCGACTCTGACATCATTGCTAGTGATTCTAGGTGGTTGACCAAAAATCAAACCCAATACATTACCTTCTTTACCAAAGTCTTGAATACCTAAAGTTGCAGCCCAATAGAATGATTCAGCACTGTCGCCTGCTCTAACGCCAGTAGCAGTAGTGGCACCATTGGTTTTAGCTTCAAGAAAGCTGTAGCCTGCCCAACCGCTAATAGTTAACTTACTGCTGGGTTTGAAGCTCAGTTCTACACCGTAGTGGTTGGCTTCAGTACGAACTGGTCCAAAGGGAGAATTTACAAGGTCGCTGCCAGTAGCACCAAATACGCTAGGAGTAATTGCGTTGCTAGCAGCACCGCCTGTTGCGGTATTTGCAGCACCGTTGTAATAAGAACGGGCGTATGTCAAACCAACATTTAAGGCTTGATTGGGCTTAAAAGCAAGCTGACCAAAAATTGTGTTATTACCATCGAATAGTCCAGTGGTACTTCCTGGATTAGCAGAAGTATTCCTACCGGCTGCTATATAAGCCGCCGTCAAGGTCAAAGGTCCGTTAGGATTAATATTAACTGTGATACCAGCACCATCATTAGCTTGACGATAAATGGGGCTGAAACGTCCGTACCGGGAGAGAGCGCCTGAACCACTGCTTCTAAAGTCAGGGTTAAAGACGTTGGCGTTTTCGTTCAACTCTGCACCAGTAGCGTCAATCTTTACACGTATTGCATCGCTCAGATTGAAAGCATAGTTGAGTTTATCGATAGCAACGGCGTTGTCAGTACCGCCGTCGTAGCCCAAGCGGGTCATGTTAGTGCCCGTGGAAGCACTACCTATGTTAGGTGTACCTGAATTGTTGGCAATAATGTTTCCCGAATTCAACCGGGTTTGCAACTGGTCTGTTCCTGTGAAACTGGTGTTTAAGGTTAAACGCACCCGATTGGCAAAGGCCGTCTTGGCATCTAGATCGCCGCCACGAAGTGCGTTGTCATTCACCAAAGCACGGGAGCCAAGGGCTTGGTTATCGCCAAAAGCCTGAGACACGCTGAAAATTGCTTCTCCAACCAACTTGGTAGTAGTGGAGAACTGATTAGCTTCCAACTCAGCAGTACGGGCTTCTAGTCCATCCACGCGACCGCGCAGGGTTGCTAGTTCAGCAGAAAATTCTTCTTGTAAGCGCTGTAAAGTAGCCAGGTCTTGTTTAGTAACCAAATCAGCAGTAGCTGTAGCAATCAGTTCGTTAACCCGGTCTAAACAGGAATTCAAACCTGCGGCAAATTCATAACGGGTCAAAGCACGGTTCCCACGATAGGTACTGTTGGGATAACCTGCAATACAGCCGTAGCGCTCAACTAGAGATTGTAAAGCTTGGAATGCCCAATCTGTGGGCTGCACATCCGAAAATTGCGAAACTGATGTTACCTGACCGATGTTGTTAGACTCTTGAGCTTCAGATAACTGGGCAACATTTGTTACCTGTTCGTTTACTTCAGCAGCTACAGTGCTATTCGCAGCGAAAAATGCAGCAGCTACAACAACCGGACTAACCTTACAAAGATTCCAAAATGCTTTTGTCATGTTATTACTCTCACTCACACCTACAATAATCCAGTAATGATAAAATGCTTATAGCACTTTATTTCCGGGAATTCTACACACAATCACAGTCATGATTATACCTTTATACTGTGATAAACACAAGTCATTTAATTTAGTGCTGAACTATAATTTTGAATTATTTTATTTGGTAAGCGCAAAATAATACGGCGTTTATGACGTAAAACTGTTCCTTCTTCCTCCAACTGTTGTAGGAGTCGGGTAACTGTTACTCGCGTGGTATTTAAGACTTCAGCAATATCTTGATGGGTAACATTTAGATCAATTAGCTTACCCTTCTCTACATCACGTCCAAATTTTTCACTTAACCACACTAAAAACTGCCATAAGCGTAGCGAAATTGGTTTTCGATGCACAATGCTTAGTAGATTTTCTGCCTGTTGAATATGAGACAACAAACCATTAATATCTTGATACCACAAATGAGGTGGCACAATGCTTATTTCCACACCTGTGAGACATTCAATCTGGTAAGGCTTGACTCTAGATAAAGGATAGCCAATCAGATCCCCTAGTCCCCAATAACCGAGAGTGATGAATGTTCCATCTTCACTCCACGTTAAGGTACGAACTGCACCGTGCTCAATCCGCCAAAGCACATCATTTTGAAGTGGAATTACTTCCCTACGGGTAAATATCTGCTGGGGTAATTGTCCACTTAAAGCAGAGCTATTTGACAGCAAAGAAGAGTTTGAAGCAGGAGTTGTAGAATACATCATTAACCGTAACTACATAATTATCAGGGAATCTCGCTATTTACAATCATTAAGAAACTCTAATAACTTGTATCAAATTTTACCTATATAGTAGTTTACAGTGTATTCTTCTCAATTAGAGCTAGAGACTAACTCAAAATTTTCTTATGGAAACAATTTATGACTTGAGGTATCTATCAGTTAAGATAGACAGGAATTTTTCAGTTATTTATCTGTTACTTTAATTGTGCAAGTTTAAGAATAGGTAAGCTTTTAGTAAAATATTTAGTTAACTTATTAAGATACAAGGGTTGGGTTGAACTTTAGTGCATACGTGTCAACTTAAGCTAAAAATAGCTTAACTGAAAGCTGACTCACCCGCCTCGAACTAAAGTTCCTTGCGGGACATGGCTTTTACGTTAAGTTGACACCAATGACTTTAGTGCTGACTTTTCACGTTATGTGGAAAAGCCAACGATTGACCTAACCCTCTAACCCCCAACTCGTCGCGGGAAGGGGGAAAATTCAAAGTCTCTCTCCTTTTAGGAAGAGAGAAATAGGAGAGAGGTTTTTGAGATACCGTGAAAAGTCAGGACTTTAGTGTTACCCAACAAATCTTTGAAAATGTTGGGTTTCGTTCCTCAACCCAACCTACATTGGAGTTATTTTTAAGGATTTGATAAATTCGTAGCCAATCAATTTTAAAAAGTCTGCGCTTTTGGAGCATTTAACTAATTTGCTACGGCTTTAGGCAAAGCTGTACTAAGTAGCTTTCGTCAGCCTTTGTTTGTAGAGGTAGTGGCTAAAGCCTGTGGACTGATGAAGCGTCAATTAAGAGCGTTGACCGGTGACAATATATGATACCCTTTGACCGATATTAGTGGCATGATCTGCCATGCGTTCTAAACAACGAATTGCCAGTGCTAGCAGTACAATAGGCTCGACTACACCAGGTACATCGCGTTGTTGGGCTAAGGTCTGATAAACGCGATCATACGCATCGTCTACAGTATCATCTAGATGCTTTAAACGGCGGCCACCACCTTCATCTAAATCTCCCAAAGCCTTCAAGCTAGTTGCTAGCATCGACTGGGCGTGAAGGGACATAGCTTCAATGTCGGGCATTGACGAATGAGGCGCGTAAGGAAAAATTTTAATCGCAATCTCAGCTAAATCCTCAGCATAATCGCCAATGCGCTCTAAGTCGCGCACCAGTTGCATAAAAGCACTCAAGCAGCGCAAATCTTGAGCCGTAGGCGCTTGCAGCGTCATAATCGCCGTACAGTCTGATTCGATTTGACGATAAAAGCGATCGATCTTTTTATCTAATCGCGGAAGTTCTTCAGCTGCTGTTAAGTTACGAGCAAATAACGCTTGGTGGCTGAGGCGAAATGATTGTTCTACCAAAGCACCCATGCGTAGGACATCCCGTTCTAAGCGCCTAATGGCGCGTGCGAGTTCGGGTCTTTGAGGATTAGGACTGTAATGGACAGCTTTCACACTTGTTGTTTTAAAGGTGAAGATATTACTAACTATAGTCTTGGCTTAAAGAGTTTGCCATAACTTCACGAAATTGAAGTTGCATCCACGCACCACCAGTTTCTGGATGGTTCATAGCTTTGATTGAACCACCGTGAGCGAGAATAATTTGCTCAACGATCGCTAATCCTAATCCATTGCCAACGATCGCCCCTATGGAGTTACCATTTTGTGGGGAATGGGTTCGCGCTTTATCTCCTCGATAAAATCGCTCAAAAACATGGGGTAAATCTACCTCAGAAAATCCGACTCCAGAATCAATAAGATTTATTTCGAGAATTGGGGAAGCAGCATCATTATCCTTTGTTGATAAAATTTTCGCTTCAATGTGAATACTTGTACTAGGATGACTGTACTTAATACTATTGTCTAGCAAGTTGAGAAAAACTTGGTAAATACGGGCTTGATCTGCCTTAATCCAAAGATTTTCTGGGCCAGAATAAGAAAGAGACAGATGTTGGCGCACTGCTAAGGGTTCTAGTGTTTCCCAAACCGATGTAATTAGCGATCGCAATTCTACAGCTTTGGCTTGCAATTGCATATTTGGGTTTGCTTCCATTTGGGTGAGGTCTAGCCAGCTTTGCACCAAGTTAATCAGTCGGTCAACTTCTTGCATTAGGCGGTTAACCCAGCGATTTAAAGGTGGTTCCAAACGGGTTTGTAAAGTTTCTGCAACCAAGCGAATCGAAGTTAGTGGTGTTCTGAGTTCGTGGGCTAAATCAGAAAAATAGCGATCGCGTACTTGATTTATATCTAATAGGGGTTGACGATTTTCTAAAAAGACTCCCACTTGTCCATTGGGTAAAGGCAAGCTAGATGCTCGTAAAGCCAAAGATTTTATTGTTGCCATCTCTGCTACATCATCACAAGATGGATGAAATATCCATTCTCCTGTCTGTGGTTTTTGCAAATCACGAGTTTGTTCAATTAAATGGTCAAGTTCATAAGACCTTACCAACTCCAGTAACAAGCGCACCTGTTCTGGTTGCCAGTGCAGATACAAAAT
Source organism: Nostoc sp. CHAB 5834 (assembly GCA_020829485.1). Next base: position 138,598 of record JAIVFU010000007.1, read on the forward strand.
TTCTTGTGCCTGTTGATTGCACCACAGCAGTTGATTTTCCTCATCCACCTGCAAATATCCCACTGGTGCAAAATCTAGCAAGTCTTGGTAAGTTTGCAACGACTGCTGCAAATCTTGCTGGTGCTGCTTCACCATCGCTATTTCCTGCCGTAACCCAGGAATCAGCAGCAGTCCCATCTTGTAAGAATGCGAGGTTAACGGTCGGAGTAAGCGCCCCAGGTAACGGTTAAGTTGAACCTGTTGCCAAACCCAAAACCCAATGCCTACTGCTAAACCCAGAAAAAATCCCAATAAAAGCATTTGAGTTGTTAGTTTCTTGGTGACTACTAAAAACTAACAACTATCTAAACTAATTATCCAAACCTATAGCCAAAACCTCGTACAGTCACAATATATTCGGGATGACTGGGGTCTTCCTCTAATTTTTCGCGCAACCACCGAATGTGAACGTCTACAGTTTTACTATCGCCAACGAAATCTGGCCCCCAAACCTGATCTAGCAATTGTTCGCGTGACCATACCCTGCGGGCGTAACTCATAAACAGTTCCAGCAAGCGGAACTCTTTGGGAGAAAGATTCACCTCTAGACCACGAACTAGCACGCGGCATTCTTGGGGATTCAAGGTGATATCCTTGAATTTTAATACTGGTACTTGTGGTAAATTACTTAGGCGTTGGCGGCGGAGTAAAGCACGACAACGAGCCACTAACTCGCGCATACTAAAGGGTTTGGTCAGGTAGTCATCTGCTCCCACCTCTAACCCCAGCACGCGGTCAGTTTCACTACCCTTAGCACTCAGCATTAAAATTGGTACTGGGTTTCCTTGATGACGCAGCAAACGGCAAATATCTAGCCCATTGATTTGCGGCAGCATCAAATCAAGAATTAGCAAATCAAAGGGAAGTTCCCCCGAATTGGTTTCAAAACTTTTGAGATACTCTATAGCAGACCGCCCATCGGGTGCTGTTGTCACCCCATAACCTTCCTCTTCAAGGGCTACAGCTAGCATTTCCTGGATTAATTCTTCATCTTCTACTACTAGAATGCGGCTGGCTTGTCCAATGTCCGTTCTAGCAGAATATTTGGTCGATTCAGTGGTATACATTGATATCACAAAAGTCTGGGACTGTGCTTGTATCAATTAGGATGATTGAATCTATTATCTAGCTTTACTGCAACCACGCTTCTACTAGGGTTGATTCTTTTAGATTTTCTTTACAAAAAGTAACATAAGCCACAGCACCTTGCTAAATCAAAAATCACTGTAGCTGCAAGCTTCTAATTGTCTTGACAAAAGCAGATTTAGTTGGGTATATTTACTTTAGTACAAAAGTACTATATTTCTGAAAGGGACAACCATAGCACTTTTCGTTTGTATGTAATACATTCCAACCTATCTCTAGCTTTGAATCTTACTCTCCTTCCCTTCTAGGGAAGGGGCTGGGGGTTAGGTGACTATTAGACTCAACTGAGAAACGCTACATACCTGAAAAACATCAGGACATATATGTGGAAAATTCGTACTACCTAAGTGTCTTCTGCTAAACTTTCCGTGTTTACACTGCGTTAAAAATGTTGATTTTAGAGCTATTCTGATGTCTGCATAGGGTAGTCATTGGTATGGCTTGCTACCCAATAAATCATTGCCTATTGAAGGGAGTTGGAAGATGACTACAGTTGGAGTCAAGGACAGCAAACAACAACTAATGCAAGCATTTCAACAAATTATTATCCAAAGAAAAAAGCTGGAATCTAAAATAGCAACCAAACAAGAGGAAGCAGAAAAGGCAAAAAGTCAAGAAATTTTGCAAACAGCTTCTGCATATACAGTTGATAGTATTGTCAAAGGTTTAGCTGATTTACAATTGGAGTTTGGCAGTATTCTGAATGGATTATCTGAAAAACTAGCTCAGGAAAATTCCAAGTTAGATGAATTGAACCGAGCTATAGAAATTGAAACTCAACGCCTACAAGAGCTTCAACAAATCATAGTGGTAGCAGATACACTAGATATTTTAAGTCAAGAACACCAAGAAAAATTAAAAACCCTAGAACAAGATACTATCAGCAAAAGGGAAACACTAGAGAAAGAAATTACAATCAGGCGGAAAGAATGGCAAAAAGAGCAAGCAGAGTATGAAGAGAAACTTCAAGCATATAACGATTTATTAGCCAAAGAGCGCCAGCAAGAACAAGAAGAATCTCAGTATAAGTTAGAAACTACTCGTAAACTGAATACAGATAGTTACGAAGCGATAAAGCGCCAACAACAAAGAGAAATACAAGAAAATTCTCAAAAGAAAGAGAAAGATTGGGCAGAACGAGAAAAGATATCCGCAGAACGTCAACCACTCTTTGCAGATTATGAACAAAAGGTAACTAAATTTCCTAACGAGCTGGAAGAAGCTGTTAAGAAAGCTAGAGAAGAAGCAATTAGAGAAACAAGCCAAAAAGCTAAAGTTGAGTCCGATTTATTTGAAAAAGAATGGGAAGCTAATAAACAAAGTTATGAGCAAAAAATTCAATCTCTGGAAGAAACAATTAAGAAACAGTCTGAACAACTAGAAGGGATTTCTGCTCAATTGCAAACTGCATTAAAACAAGCACAAGACTTAGCTATGAGGGCTTTTGGTAGTTCTAATCCTAAATAGTTATTAGTCTGTAGCATCTTAATCATTTTTAATTCCTGAAGAGGAGGTTTGTTGTGGTGGTGAAAAAGCCGACTGATAAAAATACTAAAGTAGAAATTCTTCAGGCGTATGAGGAGTTAGCTAAAGAAAAAGCAGCGCTGAAATCGCAACTCGAACAAGTTGCAAAAGAAAACCAGTCTGGAACTCAAGAACAGCCTAAATTAGAACAAAAAACACCTATGAATCAGCTTTCTAGTGTCCAACAGAAGATGAACAATACAATTGAAAGCTTGGCGAAGATTCAATTAGGTTTTGGCAGTGCTGCTAATGAATTATCAGAACAGCTAACTACAAAAGCCTCTAAATTAGAAGAAATTAGGCGAACTTTAGAAGAAGAAATCCAACAATTAACACAACTGCACAATTTAGAAATTTCTGATGATATTTTGGATACTCTCATCCAAGCTTATGAAGATAATACTAAAGCTTATCAGGAAGAATATAGCCAGCGTTCTGAAGTGTTATTTCAAGAAATATTAGAGCAAAAGAATACTTGGGTAAAAGAACAAGAGGAACAGCAACGGGCGATAAAAGAACGGAATGAAAACTTGAATAAAACTCGGCAACGCGATGCCTCAGAGTATAAATATAATTTAGAACTCCAGCGACAATTGCAAAGTGACGAATACGAACAAGAGCAAAAAGCGCTATATAAGCAACTGGAAGAATTATTACAAGAAACAGAAAAACAGTGGGCTGAACGAGAGAAAGCAATTTCTGAGAGAGAGAAACAGTTTGAAGAATTAAAAGCAAAGGTAGAGGCTTTTCCGAAAGATAAAGAAGCAGCTATCAAAAAAGCTACAGAAGAAGGCAAAGGCATCGCCCACTACCAAGCTAAAGTAAAATCAGATTTATATTCTAAAGAAGTGGAAGGGCAAAAGCGTTTCTATGAACAAAGACTGCAATCTCTAGAACAAACTATCACTAATCAAGAGACGCGGATTCAAAATCTTTCTAAACAACTCGAATCTGCCCTGAAACAAGTTCAGGATTTGGCAGTTAAAGCTATTGAAGGTACTTCAAATGTTAATTCATATCAGGCTATTAAAGAAATAGCTTTAGAACAGGCAAAAACTCAAGCGAAAAACAAATAAGCTAATTTATTTTTGATGACAATTGTAGAGACTTAATTTAACTTAAGTCTCTACAAGGAACTATAGCTGTTCTCGGTTCAGTAGGTAAAGAACCTCACCCCCGCTCTTCGAGCTATGGTGTACACACAAGTTTAAAATAGCTGATTAACCAAGGTTTTACCCCACCCTAACCCTCCCCTTATAAAGGGGAGGGAATTAGATTTATTATTTTTTCCCAATGTATCGGGGGATTAAGGGGGTAATTCGACTTGTGTGTACACCGTAGGCTCTTTGAGAGGGGGCTTATGATGTACCTTATATGATTAGAAAACACTATATAATGCTTTTTATTCGGTTTTATTTGGTTTTTTGATGTCTTTGGGAGGCTGTGGTTTTTTTTTCTTTTTTGCGGTAGCTTTTGTTTGTTTAAATGCTTGATTTAAATTTGGTTCTTGACTAGACATAATACTAAATTTTAAAATTTACTACTATATTACCTACATCACGGGTATTGTTGATTACAGAAATATATCACAAAAAATTTAAGTTTGTTTAAAAAATAAAAGCGCTGTGATTTCAACGTCTCTATAACAGAGGAAACGTGCGCTCTTTAAAACCACAAACAACTAACCCGTGTTCCTTTGCTTGTGCCAATAGGCGGTAAGTAGGTCGGCAGGAAAAAACGAAACTATGTAACAATAAATAAATACGGAGAATATATCTACCGAGGTAACAAAAAATATGGGCGCTCGTTTGAGGGTATTTCTGACTAAAGAGGAAAACAAAAC
>JAIVFU010000080.1 GCA_020829485.1 Nostoc sp. CHAB 5834
TTTTAAAATTGAAAATATTTTAATTAAGTCAAGAAAGTTTAGTTTACCGGGGAAAAAACAATTATGGAAAATGTCCTCTGAAGAAGATTTAGTTGTAATGGATGTCACGGAGAGTCCAATTGAAAAACCTCATATTGGGCAAAAAAGATTTTTTAGTGGGAAACAGGGAGAACATACTTTAAAAACTCAGGTAGTAATACATCAAAAAAGCAGTCAAATCATCTGTTTGGGGCATGATAAGGGGAGAATTCATGATTTTAAGCTATTTGGTATAAAGTTTGGAGAATTACTCAAAGTAATAGCGGATAAAGGCTATCAAGGAATTGCTAAGATTCATCAATTAAGTGAGCCAGCGCGGTCTTGGGGGTTTCCCCCATGAGCGACTGGCGGTGAAACACCAATTAAGAGTTCTAAACTTATGCACTGTACAAATTAGCCATAATATGGGTTACGGTTTTTGGTCATTTTAGGCGCTTGGCATAACCTCAATAGTGATCACCTAAAAACTATCGAAAAATCATGGTTTAATGCCTGAAATCTATATTCCAGATTGGGTTTTCCTGTCAATGCGTAAGTCCTAGAGGATAGGAAGCGGCAGATGATATCTGCCACTTCCTCTGTCAATTTTGTGGTAAATTCAGTAATTTTTGTGTCGAGATAAATCTATGAAAGCAGTTACAGATCGCTTGCCAAACATCCTGCTGACATCTCTGGCACCTATTGCCTGGGGAACAACATATGCTGTGGCGACCGAATTCTTGCCGCCCAGCCATCCGTTGTTAGTGGCTTCATTGCGATCGCTGCCCATCGGTATTTTGTTGACTGTAGGGTTGAGGAAACTGCCCAAAGGTATTTGGTGGTGGCGCATCCTGATATTGGGTAGTTTGAATATCGGACTTTTCCAAGCGCTATTGTTTGTGGCCGCCTATCGTCTTCCAGGGGGAGTTGCAGCGACGGCAGGCGCTATTCAGCCCTTGTTAGTTGTACTATTTTCATGGCTGATCTTGAGTGAAAAACCATCTAAGCTATCTATTTTGGCTGCGCTTGCGGGCTTCATAGGTGTCGGGCTGATGGTTATAGGCCCTAGTGCACGTCTTGATAGTATTGGTATTATTGCTGCGCTCGCAGGAGCGGCAACGATGGGACTAGGAACTGTACTGGTTAAACGATGGAAGTGCCCAGTTTCTCTAATTGTCTTTACAGCGTGGCAGTTAGCAGTTGGCGGAATTGTTTTGCTACCAATTGCTTTAGTGATTGAAGGGCCGTTCACTCATCTCTCAAGAACCAATCTATGGGGCTTTATTTACTTAGGCCTAATTGGCACTGGGCTTGCTTATACCCTTTGGTTCCGGGGAATTGATAAACTCAAAGCTACGTCCGTTTCATATCTAGGACTAATGAGTCCGGTCGTTGCAACAATTATTGGATACGTTTTTCTACAAGAGACATTCACGTCAGTTCAAGTGGTTGGGGTAGCAATTGTATTGATGAGTGTTTTGATTGGGCAAAGAGCCAGTCAGAGCAAACGCATCTAATTTGCACAAATTGAATATGCTGTCAAGCGCGGACTTGTACTGCCACTATTGTTGGTCGCTATTCAATCGGTGTTTCATTTACCAAGGCGGCAAGCGGAGGGATTCTTAGAATCGCTGTTCATGCTGATGGGAATTGAGTTACAAGTCCCGGATCACTCTACCCTATCGAGACGTTTAAGCAAGTTGTCGGTAGAACTGCCAGTCTTGCCAAAGCTTTTAATACCATTTTTATATGAAGGTGCATATAATAGAGAAAACAAGAACAAGAAATTAAAATAGCAATGAGCCGCCCATTTAAGATGGAAATAGCAGAGAGTGAAGAAGAACTCAAAAAACGTCTTCAAACAGCCAATTTGGTAAATCAGAAAGAAAAATTACAGATGCTGTGGTGGATAAAAAGCGGTCAGATAAAGGAACAGCAAGAAATTGCAAACCGCTTGGCAAGAAATACTTCAACAATCACCAGATGGCTACAGAAGTATAGAACAGGTGGTCTATCTAGTTTATTGGAAATAAAGAAAGCCCCAGGTGCAAAACGAAAAATTCATCCAGGAGCGATCGCCGCACTCGAGTCAGAGTTAAAAACAGGTAAAGGGTTTGCCAGCTATGGTGCCATCGTAGAGTGGTTAAAACAAGAACAGGGGCTGGAGGTTGAATATGCAACAGTATATGCGTTAGTTCGATATAAATTAGGCGCAAAACTCAAATAGACCAAGCTCCTGCTCATATCAGTAGTGCAATTAATAAACTTTAGGTTAAACTTTAACCTTTTTGCCTAATGTTAACTTTTTCTTCATGAGCCAGCCAATGCTGCAAGCAATGAAACTGCCACCTAAGATTGTAGGCTCAGGAACTTGCCTATAAGTAACTTTACCTGAGCCAATTTGGATATTCTCGGCAGAAGTAATTGCAAAATCATATCCATTAATGTCGTATGTGATAGAGCTTGAAGGATTAGCTTTATCGGGGAAGACATATTGCAATCCAACAGATTCGATACCTGTTAAGAATGTGGTTGGAAATACAATGGGATATCCTGGATATTCAGTATCATCCTTTTCGGTGTAAATGTTAGGGTCGTTGTCGAATTGAAAATTTAGTGAGTTAACTATTGCTACCGGAATATTATCCTCACTCAAAGTTGAGTCATCGTAGCTAAAGAAACCTTCTCCTTTAGTTATAGAACTATCGACCGTGAAAGCGTAATTAATCAGTGCGGCAGATACTGATTTAGCTCCCACAATAGCAAAAATTAAGGCACAACTAGTAGCAAGCGTTAATTGCGAGATCAATTTCATATCAATTTCCTTCAAGATAAATTTCTGCAAGTAATTCTCACGAAAACTATGTAAATAGGCTTGAAATAATTTCTAATTCTCTATGTCCCAGCTCCTTGAAAAAGGAGCTAGGGAAAATCAAGCCTGAATTTGATTAGTTTGCTTGAGCAGAGAGGTTATCTGTACTCAAACTCAATTTACCGATTAGCTGCGCGCGATTTTGGCGAAGGTCGGCATGGCTGCGCTCTGTTGGATAAGGCACTTTGTCGCCTTGAATGCCGGCCCAAAGTACGCGGTTGAATTTCTCAGGATCTAACTTATCTTCAACTTCAAAGTTGAAGTCTTGGGTCGCTTGCGCCCACCACTGTTTGTTACGCAGAGAGGGAATAGCTGCTGTCTTTTCTACATTCTTGTCTTGGCAAGCTGGTACTAGTTTGGGATCTACAGGATCAGCACACAAGTTACCTGGAACGACAGCTTTATAGGGGCTAAAGTTTGGTTCTCTAGTGAATGCATCTGACATTGGTTTGGCATTGGCATCAGTGATTCCTAAATAACCAATGTTCAGTAAATCTTCCATTGTCCGCACCAGGCTGACAGTGTTGTAGTTAGTACTAACTACGACATTTCGCTTAGTGTAAGGCGAAATGATATAGGCCACTGAGCGATGACTATCAACATGGTCAGGGCCATTTTGGCAATCATCTTCTACAATAACGATCGCAGTCTCTTTCCACAGAGGAGACTTGGAGATTTTTTCCACTAGCAAGCCGACAGCATAATCATTATCAGCCATTTGCAGTGGGGCAGTATTCAAACCAGCCACAGCGTTACCAAAATCACCAAAGTGGTCGTGAGGCAAACGCACTAGTGACAAGTTGGGCAATTCATTCCTTGCGAGATAGCTATCAATATCCCGTGCCCATTCGTTGTAGAGATAAATGTCTGGTTGCTTCTGGTCGTATCCCCGGAAATAGTTGTCAGTTTTATCCAACAATACAGTTTTAGCAGCTACAGCTTGGGGAATATTATCAGCAGCCGGATTTGGGGAGATGGGAATGTAAAGTGGGTTCGTGGGATCTGGTTTTGTGGGATCTGCTTGGGCACTACTGTAGTTGCCGTCAACGAAGAAACCGTAATTGCGTACAGTCTTACCAGCACGCAATGCTGCATCCCAAAGATAGCCGCCGATAGCGTTTGAATTCAGTTCACCATCGCCTATGGGGGCATTTACATCTCTAGTTCCAGGCAAAATAGAAGATCGACCAGAGGGATCTAATACTCCTGTTACTCGTGTATTTAATTGGGAAGGATTAGAGGAAGTTTGCTGTAGGGCAATGTTGATATTACGATTAGTACCTTCGTAGTCGTAGGTCAGACCGTTAAACCCAGCGTTACCATAAAGTACTGACTGAGTTTTTTCAGTGTAATCAGTTGTCCTTGCATAAGTAGACCAGTTCCAGCCGACACCGCTTGATTCACCAGAATCATAGAAGTTATCAAAAGTCACAAAGTCAAGAGCTAACTTGTGATGGTTGGGTGAAATTGGTTCCGGGAATAAAGCCAGCGCGGGATCACCATTGCCAACAGGTAAATCACCGAGTACCTGATCGTAGGTACGATTTTCTTTAACGATGTAGATGACGTGCTTAATTTTATCCTGGAGAAACTTCATCGTCCTGTCAGGACGGCGATTGTAGAAACCGTTATTTCTGTCTACCTGTTCCGAAAGGCTAGCTAAAGTGCCACCTTTCGGAACTGGAATAACTGAGATTCCAGCTTTTTCTAAAGCCCAGGTATACTCATTTCTAAAAGTTGTGTTGCGTGCTAATCCGGCTGGTGTTGTTCGGTTAGCTGAGGGGTTGGGGCCAGAATTGCTCTTGGCATTAACAACGTATAGGTTTTGACCATCCTTACTAACGCTTACAGAATTGGGATACCAGCCAGTTGGGATACGTCCAATCACCCGACCAGATGATTGCAAGTCCACAACAGCAACAGCATTTTCACCACCTAGAGTCACATAAAGCTGACGTTCATCTGGACTCAGCGCCACAGAGTTGGGATTTGCTCCTTTGTACTTATCGCTAGGTCGAGACAGATAGATAGTTTGGACAATGTTATTGGTATTTGTGTCAATGACTGAAACTGAGTCACTATTACCGTTAGCTACATACAGTCGCTTTTGGTCTGTCGATAACAGCACCTTGTTTGGTTGGCTACCTACAGGTATACGGGTAATTTGCCCGGAAGCAATGTTAACAGCAACCACCTCGTTATCGCGTTGGCTAGTAACAAAGACTTTAGCCGCCGCACCGTTTTCTGCACTCTTGATGGCTACATCAAAAGGAAATTCTCCTGTTGGTATTCGATCGCCTGGTCTAAAGAACTTAATTTCTCTGAGTACCTTACGATTAGTAGTATCAACAATTGATATTGAGTCGTTCTCAAAATTAGCAGCTACTAAAGTTTTGCTATCTTTGCTGACATCAAGACCAGCTACAACTGCTCCTGTTGCCACAGTTTCAGCTGGTGTGTCCTTTAACAAACCACCATCGTAGCTAGGGAAGGGCGCAGTTTGTTCGGAATTATGGCCTAGCAAAATAAAGGGAGCATCTGGCAAGTACTGGTTGCCATTGGAGGCATAAGCATAAACGCGATCGTCAATGCCACCTGATACATAAAAGCGTGTGCCGTCTTTTGCCCAAGCTAGACCATTATATGTGTTGGGAATGTTAATTTGCTGCTGCTTAACCAACTTACCGTTGCTGACATCAAATACAAAAACCCATTCAGCTTTTGAAGTTCTCGTAGCACTTGGTTTGCCAGTTAATGGGTCTAAGACCGGATAAGTGAGATCAGCACCATTTTGACTCTTGAAGTTCTGGTTATAGCCACTGGTAAGCACCAGTAGAGTTTTACCATCGGGGCTGAGGGCTGTGGTTACAGCTTCGGCAGCATCAGCATTATTATCTGTACGCAAACCAGTCGCCAAACGTGCAAACGTCGAGCCTGGGGCAGCTGCGGGTGTAATCACTTGACCAGTAGGTAGTAATGCTCCACCTTCAGGTAGATCACCAACACGGCTAGTAGCAAGCTGGGCTGTAACTATTTGTATACTGCTTACTACGATCGCCACTGCGACCAGCAGGCTAAGTAGGAGATATCGCTTACGCTTGAAATTCAGCATTTGCTGTTCTTACACATCAAAATGTATTTGGTTACGCATCCAATATTCCTATTTACTAGTTAAGAACAGGATAAGGTGAGGTTACTTTCAAGGTAATTAAGATTGACAAAATGTTAAAAAGTTTAGTAAGCTGTTACACATTTAATTTGTACATTTACCTGATGACTGATGACTGATGACTGATGACTGATGACTGATGACTGATGACTGATGACTGATGACTGATGACTGATGACTGATGACTGATGACTGATGACTGTTAACAGTCAACGACCATCAAGAGTGTTTATATACTTTAGACGCGCATCAGCTTAGTACAGCATTTCATTAATTTGTAGCGAATTAAATTTGGCAATACCCTGCAATGCCAATGCATCGGCTGACAATGCCAATGCATTGGCATTGCATTAAAAACGTTACGATTTTACGCAAAGCTGTACTTAGTCACTTAACCGATCGCTTCCTCTGGTTTTTGTAAACTAACTCGCCAGCGCCAAATTGCCGAGGCGATCGCCATACCCACACCCCAAGCTAAAGGCAACCAAATAATTGCCCAGTGACCACCAGGCCATTCCACATCCAATCCTGCACCCAACCAGTAAACACCAAATCCCATCAGCAGCATTGCAGCTACAAATTTCATTGGTTTAACGGGTACTTGCTGGAGTGGCGCTCTGAATAATAAGGCAAACACAGCTAAACCGAATGTTGCAAAACCAGCACCACTAATCGCTTCTAGCCATTCACCTTCGGCAGCACCTAAAGTTACAACTGCGATCGCTACTTCTACACTATCCAGCAACGCAGCCTTAAAGGTGGTGACAACAGCAAACCAATTCCAGCCAGATTGATTCTCATCTTTTGCTAGTTGTTCTTCCAGGCTATCTTCCCCGCCACCTTTACGCTTTTTGGGAAGACCGGCATAATACCTAACTATAGAACGTGTCCACTTTTGCCCAAAAAGTAGTAGTAAAACTCCCGCCACAATTCTAAGAATATCTACAGGGATCAGCGTCAAACTTTTTCCTAAGACCAGAGATAGCAGTAACGTCAAGGCAATGCCACCGCCTGAACCAACCAGGGCATTACGCCAACCTGCCAACCTGCCGACAACGATGACTATACCGAGAATCTCGACTAATTCAATTAAAGAGCTAGCAAAACTAGCGAGAACGATTTCCCAATTCATAATATTTTCTGTTAATTGTTGATTGTTGACTGATGACTGATGACTGATGACTGTTGATTGTTGAACAACTTTAAGTTGGCTGTGTTTGCTATTGACAGATTTACTTGTGTACCAATGGGTAAAGCTATGCTGACTGGTGTTCGTGCATACAACTGCTTTCCAGAGGGAGTATACAAGCTATATCGATATTCATGTCCTAAAAAGAAACGTGTCTCAATCTTCATTGCACCATCACTAGCTGGGTGTAAAATAATGTCCTCTTCGCGGATCATTAAATCTCCTTTGTCTTGAAAAATCTTACTTTCCACGGCAAAACATCCAATTTCGGTTGCCCAGCAATTTCCTTGCAACTGCGCTGGCAAAAAGTTGGCTTGGGTGACAAATTCGGCTACAAAGCGAGACGCTGGCTGAGTATAAACCGCTTCTGGTGTGTCTATTTGCTCGAATTTGCCTTGCCGCATCACCGCTAATTGGTCAGCGATCGCTAGGGCTTCTTGTTGATCGTGGGTGACAAAGATACCCGATATACCTTTATTTTTGAGAATTGCTAACACTTCCTCACGCAATTTCAGCCGCACTTGTAAGTCTAGATTGCTCAGGGGTTCATCTAATAATAGAAGTTTCGGTTGGGGAGCTAAAGCACGGGCAAGGGCTACCCGTTGTTGTTGCCCACCAGATAATTCATGAGGATAGCGCTTTTCTATTCCTGGGAGTCTGACTAACGTTAATAATTCTGCAACTTCTTGGCGGCGTTCGCTTTTTTTCATCCGCCGCAAACCAAAGCCAATATTCTCAGCCACCGTTAAATGTGGAAACAAAGCATAATCTTGAAACAGCATCCCAAAATTGCGTTGCTCTGGCGGTATCCAGTGACCATCACCCGCTACTAATTGTCCAGCAATTTCTACAGTTCCCGTCTGTGGCGACTCAAACCCAGCAATAATTCTAAGGAGAGTAGTTTTCCCGCACCCTGAAGGCCCCAATAACCCCAGAACATCCCCTGCTGCTAACGCCAAACTCACCCCAGCCACCACCGGAGCATTCATTTGAGCAAACTTGAGGGTTACATTCTCTAACCGTAAAATTGCTGATGCAGCCATTGAGTCATCCTTCCGTTTTAACTTAAAAGGGAGTGGGGAGTGGGGACTGGGGAGATGGGAGAGATGAGGCAATACGGTTCGGATAAGGTTTTTTGATGACACGCCCTAGATCCAAAGACGCGATAAATCGCCGTCTTTACAAGAATCAGTCCTTTGTAGAGACGGCGATTTATCGCGTCTCTTGCCTTAACCGAACCGTATTGGGAGATAGGGGAGATAGGGATAGCGCTGTCAAGGTGAGTTTTGTATTTATTACTACCTCTGAACTCGACAGTTGAACCTTTTTACTTGACAGTTGAACCTTTTTACTTGACAGTTGAGCCTTTTTACTCGACAGTTGAGCCTTTTTACTCGACAGTTGAGCCTTTTTACTCGACAGTTGAGCCTTTTTACTTGACAGTTGAACCTTTTTACTCGGCAGTTGAACCTTTTTACTCGGCAGTTGAGCTTTTTTACTCGGCAGTTGAACCTTTTTACTCGACAGTTGAACCTTTTTACTCGGCAGTTGAGCCTTTTTACTCGGCAGTTGAGCCTTTTTACTCGGCAGTTGAACCTTTTTACAAACCTCGAAAGCTGAAATCTCCCTCATCTCCCCCTGCCTCCCCTGCCCCCTGCCCCCTGCCCCCTGCCCCCTCTCAATCCACCTCCCTTTGCAAACTGCGGCGTACTTCTGGGACAAGTTCTTGATAGCGATTTTGAAACAAAACCAAGAATGTGGAACTAATAGAAATTACCAGCATGATTAATGCCGCCGCCGCCGCCTTACTGTAAGAGACATTTTCCGTTGCTTTCCAGATTTGGGTAGCTAGGGTATTAAAGCCAATGGGCGCTAACAGCAAAGTGACAGGTAACTCTTTAATTGCCGTCAGAAAAACTAATGCAGCTCCTCCTAAAACTCCCGGAGCGACTAGTGGTAGGGTAATTTCTTTGAAGGTTTGCCAAGGGTTTCTACTTAAACTCTGGGCAGATTCTTCTAATTGAGGATTAACCTGAAGCAGCGAACCCCTGACTGTTCCCACTGACTGGGAAAGGAACAACACTAAATAAGCAAAAATCAGCATAGGCAAGGTTTGATACAACCAAGGCAAATAATTTGCTCCCCAAAACACTAGCGAAAATGCAACTACAATACCAGGTAAACCAAAGCCAATGTAACTACAGCGTTCGATGGCTGTTGCGATCCGACTAGGAAAGCGCACAGCTAAGATTGCTATTGGCAGAGCGCAACAGGTAGCAATTAGGGCTGCCAATCCCGAAGCTAACGCTGAGTTCCAGGCGAGTTGTGTTAGTTGGAACCAAGAAAAAATTTGCTCTGCTTCTGGACTGGCTAAACCTTGCAGCAGCCAAAACACGGTTACAGCCAGAGGCAACAATAAACCTAAGCTAGTGACGGTGAAGCAAAACAGGATGGCAGGTATTTTCCAAACCCCCAAATGAATCAATTTTGGTTGATGATGGGACTTATTACTACGACTATAGTAAACAGCCCGCGATCGCATTTTGTATTCCAGCCACAATAACAGCAATACTAAACTCACCAGCATCAAAGCCAGCGCCGCCGCTTGATGGCGATCAAATGTATATCGGTATTGCAAAAAAATTGCCTGCGTAAATGTCTCAAACCGCATGACGGAAGTTGTGCCAAAATCCTGCAAGGCATTGAGGGCTACTAGCAATCCTCCCGCGACGATAGCTGGGCGTAGCGTAGGTAAGGTAATACGCCAAAAAATTTCTCTTTGGTTACAACCTAAACTTCTAGCAGCTTCTTCAATTTTGGGATCGATGCCTTGCAAGCCAGCCTGGATACTCAGCAGTAAGTAGGGATAGGAAAATAATGTCAGCCCCAAAATTGCGCCAGTCCAGCCATATATTTCTGGCAAAGCTTCCACTCCCAAAGGTTCTAGCCAGAGTTGCAACCAGCTACCTTTCGGGCCAAAAGCAGCAATCAAAGCAAAACCACCCACATAGTCAGGTATGGCTAAAGGTAGTGTTGTTACCAGTAGCCAAAATCGCCGCCAAGGTAAATCTGTCCGCAGCGTGAGAAATGCTAATGGTAGTGCGATCGCTGTTGTCAGTATAGTAGTAGCTACAGCCAAACCAACGCTATTAAACAAAACTATCAGTGTGCGAGGACGCAAGACCAAAGCCAATAATTCCTCTCCACCAACACCAGCCATTCGGATGACTAAATAAGTCAAAGGCAGAGTGATTGCTACAGCGATTAATCCAGCTGTAACTACCAAAAATAAAGGTGGATGAGTTTTAGTCATTGGTCATTGGTCATTGGTCATTGGTCATTTGTCATTTGTCATTGGTCATTGGTCATTTGTCATTTGTCATTTGTCATTTGTCACCAGTCATCAGTCATCAGTCACCAGTCATCAGTCCCCTTATCTCCCGCCTATTTACAACAAATCGGCTTGTTGAATTAGTGAAATTGTTCCTTTGAGATCCGATAATTTGCTTAAATCAAGATTGGGTGGTTGCAATTGCTTGAGGGGTAATTGCTTTTGCGCTACCGCGATACCTGTGACTAATGGATATTCGTAAAAATTCTCAGTGATGAACTTTTGGGTTTCTGGTTTGAGCATATAAGCTACAAACTTTTCTGCATCACTCTTTTGATCGGTGGTCTTCAGGACTGCTAAACCTGCGACGTTAATCAAAGCTCCTGCATCACCTTTGGTATGGTGGATAGCGACTGGAAAATTAGGATTGGTTTTAATAAACCGATACAGGTAATAGTTATTAACTAATCCCAGAGCGATTTCTCCTTTTCCTAGAGCTTCCACGATCGCACCATTTTTAGGGTAGGCTTTAACACCGTTAGCTTTCATGGCTTTCAACCACTCTAGGGTTTTTTGATCGCCTTGCATCAGTCGCATTGCAGTTACAAAGGAGAGAAAAGAACCGTTTGTAGGGGCCCAGCCAACTTTACCGCGCCATTTGGGATCGCTCAGTTGCAGTACACTTTTGGGCAGTTCACTGGTTTTGACAAGCTTGGTATTGTAATCAATCACCCGCGCTCTTCCTGAAATGCCAACCCATTGTCCTGAAGAAGAACGAAATTGCGGATCAACTTTGTTAAGTAATTGGTTAGGGAGAGGTAAAGTCCGTGCTTCTCTGGTTATAGCTCCTAATGAACCCGCATCCTGAGCATAAAATATATCAGCACGGCTATTTTTGCCTTCTTCAATGAGAGCGATCGCTAGTTCTGTAGAATCACCATAGCGGACTTCAATGTTTAGCCCCAAATCTTTCTTCGCTTTCTCAATCAGGGGACGCATGATTTCTTCATCTCGCCCTGAATAAACTGTTAGTGTTTTTGGGGTATCTGCGTACGCATCGCCCGCCGCAGGCATCGCAATTCCAATTCCCCAACCCAAAAACACAGCAGTAATTGCACCAGAGATTTGCCGTAGTTGATGTGAAATCATTAATTAGCCTCGGATTCCAGATTCAGAATTACAGGTCAATTCATCTGACCAATTTTTGTTAATATTAATCACCTATAAAGGATTAACCCTTGATTTTGGTAAGGATAGGTTACGCTGAAGCACTGTGCAAGTTAAATTTAGAACATCAAAAGGTTAAGAAAACTTGCTCATAAGCTGTCGCGCATTTAACTTGCACATCTTTTCGTGTTGGCTGTTGACTGTTGACAGTTAACAGTTAACCGTTAACAGTTAACCGTTAACAGTTAACATTAACTAAACGGTATTGTACTATAAGCGATCGCTCAAGACTACAAGCAACTTGGGTTAGAAAGTAAAAGTAGTACGTACTACTCCCACATAGATATTAGAGTTGTTGCTGTTACCTTCAGGATTCAAGATGGTAATTAATCCTGGTGTAATAGCAATATTGTCATTTAGCTTATATCTATAGAAAGCCTCTAAATGATAGGAGATATCATCGTCTTGGCGACGATTATTACCATTTACAAATTGATTGTCAGCAACGTAAGGCGGCACACCAAACACAATACCGCCAAAATTTCCTTCTCTACCCAAATCAGGAAAGCCTAGCTGAACGGCCCAGTTCCAAATCTCTGCATTACTCCTAGCAACGGCTGTATTCTCAGCTTGGGCATTGGCGTAGCTGCCCCAAGCAGTGATGGTAAACTTAGGACTAAGTTTGTAATTTCCAGTCACACTATAGTTATTTACAGAAGTTCGCGCGTTGAATGGGTTGTTGGCAAAACCAGTACCAGTGCTACCAGTGACTCCGCTACCATCAGTGTAATAGGCGTTGACATAAGTAAAAGCCAAACTTAATTCTGAGGTTGGTTGGAAAGTCAGTTGACCTAATGCAGAGTAACTACCATTAAAAATGCCTCTACCGTTACTGGGGTCATTACCAACACCCGATGGCACAACGTAACCAGCAGTTAAGGTGAGAGCATCATTTAATTTTTGATTAATGACGATACCTGGCCCTTCTGCTGCTCGATAAATTGGGTTATAACGCCCAAAACGAGATAGCGCACCGGAACCACTAGAATCGAAGTTGCGACTGAGAGCAGGTACTTCATCGATGTATTCTAATCCTTCGGTTGCAATGTTGAAGGTTGTGGAGTCGCTTAAAGGAAAACGGTAAAATAGAGCTGATACGCTGACATTGTTGGATTCATTGCTATCAAACCCTAAACGAGTTTGGTTAGTACCAGTTACGGCTGTATTGAATGAAGTGATATTTCTCGCTTGTAACCTAACTCTGAGGCGGTCTTTACCAGTGAAGCTACTATCAAAGTTTAACCGGACGCGATCGGCAAAAATCACATTTTCATCGAGTTCTGGTCTGGTATCACCACTATTTTGAGCATCGGTGTTGATTGCTCTATCGGAGCCAAATGCACCAGCCAGTGCAAAAATTGCTTCTCCCCGCAGTTGAGTAGTTGTGGAGAATTGTTGCGACTCTAAAGTGGCGCTACGAGCTTCTAGAGCATCTACTTGACCTCGCACAGTTTGCAACTCAGCTGTATACTCTTCTTGCAGTTTTTGCAGTGTTGCTAGGTCTTCTTTTTTTACCAGATTAGCCGTACTAGTAGCTATAAGTTGATTTATCTGATCTAAACAAGCATTCAAACCAGCAGCAAACTCATAGCGAGTCAAGGCACGATTACCCCGATAAGTTTGGTTAGGATAACCTGCAATGCAGCCGTATCGCTCAACCAGGGATTGCAAAGCCTGGAAAGCCCAGTCTGTAGGTTTGACATCAGAAAGCTGTGAAACTGAAGTTACTTGTCCGATATTCTCAGCACTGCTAAAACTGGATGGTTGATTTCTTGCAGGTGCTTCATTTAAAGGTATTTCAGAACCTATTGCTGGTACTACAACTATAAATAAGCCTAAAATCGCTGGACTATATAGCAAAGAATTCAACCAAAAATTTTGCACGAATATACCCTCACACTTGGTAGAAATTAGTGAAAAATAAAAATTACTAACATTAAATTTTCTGCTAATTGGAAAATCACAAGTATTAGCAAGATGAATTTAATTAAGTAATGATTTTAACTTTCAATTCACAAAATAATATTAGAGAAGGAAAAATAATCTTTTAGAAGAAAAATTCTCCAAATCATCTGTAAGAATATCAAAGCACAACTATGTACCATAATCTAGAGATTATCTTGAAAGAAAAACAATTGTCATTTGTTTACCTGTTCTTAACTAAATAAATATTAATATGTTAAAGATTATCTGTATTTTTTAATTCAATCAATCAATAACCAGTTGTTAAGATCCAGCTAATAACATCTTATTAATTTTTTTATAGTAACAAAGCTTATTTACTAAAGCTTAAGTAAGTCGGTGTGAATAATTCAAACTATGTGTTTTGTAATGTAAAGTTATTGTAATCCATTTCGTAGTAAGGACTTCAGTCCTTCTTTTAGGACTAAAGTCTTTACTACAAACATGCAAATTATTTCCTCTGTCCTAATTACAGGTAACAGCAAATACTAAATATGGATGATTTGAAACCACATACGTAGAGGCAATTCATAAATTGCCTCTAACGAAATTCAAACAGGTATACAGTGTAAGCGTTTTATTCATTCAAAATGAGTAGTTTATTTAGACCGTGTTGTACTAATTCCTAGCGAGTTAATTACAGGTTTACCAAAAATTAGTTTTTTATTAATTAAACCTTAATCAAAAAATGTACACAAGTCTATGTATTCTAAGTTTTAGATTATATTGACCTATATCCAAAATTGGCTCATTCATTAGACTGATAATTTAGAAATTAAATCATAAATTATCCTTTTCTTAACTATTTATTAATTAAAAAATATTATTAATGTTAAACATAGACATCTAAATGTCAAAAAATGACAAATGCAGTAGCTATCGAAGTTAGTAATCTCTCGAAGACTTTCAAAGGTAAGACAGCACTAAAAAACGTATCCTGCACAATTAATGAGGGAGAACTGGTTGCGCTTATAGGTGCATCTGGCTCAGGGAAATCTACTCTATTACGGCATATTAATGGCTTGCACATTGGAGATGGAGGAACAGTTTATATTTTTGGTTTAGTCCTACAGAGTAGTGGGAAACTCCACTCTAAAATTAGGTCTTTACGAAGCCAGATAGGTTGTATCTTTCAACAGTTTAATTTAGTCAATCGGCTAACAGTTATCGAAAATGTTCTCATTGGTAACTTAGCAAGATTGTCTATTTTTCGTTCAATATTACATTTATTTACCAAAGAAGAAAAAGTCCAAGCTCTTGCTGCATTAGAGCGGGTAGGCATTCTTGAACACGCTTATAAACGGGCATCTATGCTTTCTGGAGGGCAACAACAACGAGTAGCGATCGCTCGTTGTTTAGTGCAAGGAGCGAAAATCATCCTCGCAGACGAACCAATCGCCTCTCTAGATCCTGAATCGGCGCGTAAAGTTATGGAATTGCTCGTGCAGCTAAATCGCCAAAGCGGAATTACTGTAGTCGCTTCCTTACATCAGGTTCAAATGGTGCGTAGTTACTTTGATCGAGCGATCGCTCTCAAAGATGGAGAAGTGATGTTTGATGGCGCAACCACAGAGATGAATGATCACAAGCTCAATGAACTTTATGGCACAGCTGCCGAAGAACTCATTATGAGAGGACACGGTGAACTGGTAGTGTAAGCTGTTACGCAAATAATAACTGATGACTGATGACTGATGACTGATGACTGAAAACGCGTCAACAGTCAACAGTCAACGACATCGTGTTTATATACTTTAGACGCGCATCAGCTTAACCCCAAAATAGATAATTTTTACTTACATATCACAACTAAAATTATGGACAGAAGGTTATTTATTCAGCAAGCTTCTTTGTTTACTATAACTTTGGCAAGCGCCAAGATCCTTTCAGCTTGTACTTCTAATGCTGATAATAGTAACACAGCAATTAAAGAAATTAATTTTGGTGTTCTGTCTACAGAATCTCAAGCTAATCAAAAACCAATTTGGGAACCTTTTGCTGCTGCTATGTCTCAGCAAATTGGGATTACTATTAAACCCTTCTATGTTACACAGTATGCAGCAGTCATAGAAGCTATGCGCTTTGGTAAAGTTCAAGCAGCTTGGTTAGGTGGTAAATCTTATATTGAAGCAGCAAAAATTGCTGATGCAGAAGCTTTTGCTCAAGTTGTAAGTGCAGATGGTGGTAGAGGCTACTATTCTCATTTAATTACTAATAAAGATAATCCGATCACTGCGGAAGCTATAGCAGCAGGTGGTGATAAATATGTGATTCAAAATGCCGCTAAACTCACCTTTGCTTTTAATGATCCTAATTCTACCTCTGGGTTTTTAGTTCCTAGTTACTATATTTTTACTAAAAATAATATTGACCCTAAGAAAGTTTTTAAACGCTTGATTTTTGCTGGTAATCATGAAGCTTGCGCTCTAGCTGTAGCTAATAAACAGGTAGATGTAGCTACTGTCAGTAATGAAGCATTAAGCCGTCTAGAAAATACAAATCCTACAGCCAGACAGAAGATTGAAATTATTTGGAAATCACCTATAATTCCCAGCGATCCGATTGTTTATCGTCGGGATTTACCAGATGATATCAAAAAGAAGTTACAAAACTTTTTCTACAACTACAAAGATGCTCAAGTTTTAGGGCAATTTAAAATTTCTGGTTTTGTACAGGCTGAAGATAAAAATTGGCATACAATTCGAGAACTAGAAATAGCTAAAAAAATCCAAGAAACTCAAGCTAAAGAAAATCTTAGTGAGCAAGAAAAACAGCAAACAATAGCAGAATTAAACCAGCAACTCAAAGGAATTAAATAAAATTAGATTTAGAGGTAGTAAAAAGTGCGCCCACGAAATCAGATAATTACTTATGCATCTCCTAATGTAGCAGCAATGTTAGAGAAAGAAGCAAAGCTTGTGAATACCCAAAAAGTTTTGTTTCTTTTAGTGATTGCTGCTCTATTAATTTTTGCCTATAATCAAAGCGAGTTAAATTTCCCTGTACTTCTGCAACGGGGAGACAATATGGTGGAATATATACGTTCATATTTTCCGCCAGACTTTAGCGATTGGAATTATTATTTCTCAGAAACACTAGTTACTATCTCAATGGGAATTTGGGGAACTTTAATGGCTGCGATCGCAGCTGTTCCTTTATCTATCCTAGCATCTAATAATATTTGTCCAATATGGGTTGTACAACCAACACGTCGCCTCTTAGATGCGATGCGGGCGATTAACGAAATCGTCTTTGCACTAATATTTGTAGTTGCTGTTGGGTTGGGGCCATTTGCTGGAGTTTTGGCATTATTTATTCATACTGCTGGTATTCTGGGTAAACTGTTCTCTGAAGCAGTAGAATCAATTGAATCAGGCCCGGTAGAAGGAATTAGAGCTACTGGTGCAAGTCAGATTCAAGAAGTAATTTATGGGGTGATTCCCCAAGTAATGCCTTTGTGGACTTCTTTCACTCTCTACAGATTTGAGTCAAATGTGCGTTCTGCTTCTGTATTAGGAATTGTTGGAGCTGGCGGTATTGGCGTTTCATTATATCAGAGTTTTGGTGCATTTGAATATCAAAAAGTCTGTACAATTCTGATTATTTTGATTGTTACTACTGGTGCTATTGATTTATTGTCTGCAAAGGTAAGAGAGTGGTTAGTTTAGTATGACTGATGACTGATGACTGATGACTGATGACTGATGACTGATGACTGGTAAATGTTAAGTATTATCTGACTTTCTTTTAAGTGAGTTAAGATAAGCGTTTAGTTTAGGTGACAATTCATCTATAATTGGTTTGATTATATTTATTTGCTCTTGAGTCAAAAGTTTTCGCTTATAAGCAAGCCTTAACCAATGCCTTGTTTCATTTAAAGAACCTCTAGCAATTTTTATAAATCTTTGATTATCCTGTAAATTATAACGACCATTTCCCTCTGCGATATTAGCACCTATACTGTCTGCTGATTTGACAATTTGTTTTCCAATTGTATCTTTTGCAAAGTAATCCCATTTCTGTACAATAAACCAAATTTCATTCGCTAGATTTTCTGATAATTGGTAAACTCGTAAATTTTGGAAGGTTTCCATAATTGTTGACGGTTGACGGTTGACGGTTGACTGTTAAACTAGCCCAAGAAAGTGTTTACCGTCACCAGTCATCAGTTATCAGTCACCAGTCATCAGTCAACAGTCATCAGTCATCAGTCACCAGTCATCAGTCACCAGTCACCAGTCATCAGTCACCAGTCACCAGTCATCAGTCACCAGTCATCAGTCACCAGTCATCAGTCAACAGTCATCAGTCAACAGTCATCAGTCATCAGTCACCCGCTAAGTCATTTTCAAAAAATAATTCCATGCGATCGCCCCGCAGTCGAGTTACGCCATATTCGATTACATTACCTGTTTGATCGACGTTCACTGACTCCGCTAACAAGATGGGTTGGTTGAGGGATAGTTGTAGCCACTTTGCATCTTGAGGTTGGACTAGACGAGCAGAAACGCAGGTACTACGGCGGATATGATCACATCCATACACCTGCTGTAAAAACTGGGAGATTGATTGCTGTTCTTGCAAAATCTTGATATTTTTCGGCTCTAAAAAATCAGGGAATCGCTTAAGGGGAAAATACCCAGTACCCATACTTATAGGTTCTTCATCTGCAAAACTTAAACGTTCAATTAACGCTACCGACTCACCATAAGGAATTTCTAGCCCTTTAGCGATCGCATCATCGGCAGGTACTTCCAAAACACGCAGCAGTTGAAACCTCACTTGCCAACCCTGTGCTTTCAACGTTTGGTTATAACGCACTCGCTTACCAATCGCATAGCGGATGGTTTTAGCCGCTACAAAAGTTCCGCGTCCTCGGTCAACTCGTAACAATCCCTCGTTTTTTAGGAGAGCGATCGCTTGTCTAAGGGTATGGCGATTAACTGAAAATTGTTCTGCTAACTTGGTTTCCGTCGGTAGTTGTTCCCCAATCTGATAAACCCCCTGATGAATATTTTGTCGCAGTTGATCAGCAATCTGGGCATAAATCGGCATTATTTCCTTCATGTATCAATTATCAATAAATAGTGTTGACGGTCAACAGTCAACAGTCAACAGTCAACAGTCAACGTGAAATCCTTAGGAGTGGGATGAGCTTATCAATAATTAGATTGTCAATTTGTCAGAATTGCGTTAATCTACTTTCATCTAGATGTCTAGACAAGTTAAGAATAGTTTAAAACAAAATACCACAAACTAACTTATGCCTACTGTGATGCAGCGACAAGCATGGATGGCAACATTAGCTAAAGCCGAGTTAGAGCTATTAGAAAAACTGATAAACAAATTGGTTACTTTGCCCAACTATAGCTTTTTACGCTCCCCAGAGATTGGTCTAACAATGGTGCGGGGACGCGCTGGGGGTACAGGAGAGCCATTTAACTTAGGAGAAATCACCATGACTCGCTGTGTTGTGCAGTTAGAGAGCCAAGGAGATGAAGCGATCGCTGGATTCGGTTATGTCGCGGGGCGATCGCACCGTCATGCAGAACTAGCTGCTGTTTGTGATGCGTTACTGCAAACTCCAAATTGGCACGATCAGATTCAGGCTGAAGTAATTCAACCCTTACAAGTAGAACACCAAAAGCAGCAGGAACTCAAGCAACGTCAAGCAGCCGCCACTAAGGTCAATTTCTTCACGATGGTAAGGGGCGAATAGATGACTGTTGACTGATGACTGTTGACTGTTGACTGATAACTGATGAATGATAACTAATGACTAAAGTTACCTATTTACCTGGCTTACAAGATTCGATTCATGATGCACAGAGGACATTTCGGGCGTTGCTTGATGCTAATGCTCGACCGGGGACACCTTATTGGATAACTGCTGAGATGAGTGTGCCTTTGGGTTTAACGCCTGCTTGTGGGGCTGCTTGTTTGACATTGCTGGATTTGGATGTTGTGGTATGGCTACAGCCAAGTTTTGGGGATCAAGTGAGAGCTTGGTTGTTGTTTCATACTGGCTGTCGATTTACGCAGTACCCAGAAGAAGCTGACTTTGCCTTAATTCAAGATTTGGCGGCGTTGCCAGAATTATCTATTTTTAACTGGGGGACAGCAGAAAAGCCAGAAGCCTCAACAACACTATTGATACAGGTGGAAAGTTTTGAGATGGGACAGCCTGTGATGTTGACGGGGCCAGGAATTTTAGACCAGCAAGCGATGTCTAACGACAAGCCGCTACGCGTCTACGCCCCGACACTTCCCGTCCATTTTTGGAATTTCTGGATGCAGAATCATCAAGCCTATCCCCAAGGCATAGATGTATTTTTATTTACAAAATATGCAGTAACGGGACTACCACGCACCGCCAAACCAGAGGTGTACTAAGCTGATGCGCGTCTAAACTATATAAACACTTTTGATGTCGTTAACTGTTGACTGTTGACGGTTAACATTCATCAGTCATCAGTCATCAAGTAAATGTACAAATTAAATGCGTAACAGCTTATGACTCTTGAGATTCGCATTGCTACCCGTGAGGATTGGCCTCTATTGAATCAGCTTTATGCTGACATGGATGGTGAGTCACCCTTACCAAGCGATGATGTAGAAAGAATCTTGACAGAAATCACACAAGTTCCTAACTACTACATCTATATTGCTTTTTTAAATCAGCAACTTGTAGGTACTTTCAGCCTCCTCTATGCGCCAACAATGATGCACCGAGGCTATCACAAATTTGCTGTTCTAGATGCAGTCACAGTTATTTCTCAAATGCGAGGAGAGGGGATTGGTAGCCAAATGGTGCAAGCCGCGCTCCAATTTAGTGCTGAGGCTGGATGTTATAAAGTCACGCTCTCTTCAAATTTGAAACGAACTCGCGCCCATCAATTCTATCAATCAATCAGATTCGAGCAGCATGGCTGGAGTTTTAAATGCGTACTCCAACCCAAGCAGCACACCAAAAATTCTCCATGATTAACAACAGTCAACAGTCATCAGTCAACAGTCATCAGTCAACAGTCAACAGTCAACAGTCATCAGTCATCAGTCAACAGTCATCAGTCAACAATAAAAATATATGCCATACGTTGCAGTCAAAGGTGGTGAACAGGCAATTCAAAATGCAGAAGCACTCCTGCAAAGCAGACGCAGAGGTGATCCTGCTATTCCTGAATTGACGCTAGACCAAATTGAACAACAACTTACCCTAGCAGTAGAACGGGTGATGTGTGAAGGTAGTTTATATGATCGAGAGTTAGCAGCCCTAGCTATTAAACAATCTTGGGGTGATTTAGTAGAAGCAATTTTCTTGTTACGAGCTTATCGGACAACACTACCCCGCTTTTACTATAGCCAGCCATTAGATACCAGCAAAATGCAGATTCAGCGCCGCATTTCTGCCATTTTTAAAGATGTACCAGGAGGGCAAAGGTTAGGGACTACCTTCGACTACATCCACCGTCTACTAGACTTTAAGTTGATCGCAGAAGGACAAGCCCCTACAGCACCAGAAGCAGAAGCAATTACAGAATCAGTCCCGCGTGTAATTGACACTTTAGATCGTGAAGGCTTGATGCAAGCAGAAAAGGAAGCAAACAAATCCTACCCAGTCAACAGTCAACAGTCAACAGTCAACACTCCCCAACCATTTGATATAACTCGTCAACCATTGACTTTTCCTGCTGAACGGGATGCGAGACTGCAAAATCTAGCGCGTGCAGATGAGGGTTTTTTGCTATCTTTGGCATATTCTACACAGCGAGGCTATGGCAGAAACCATCCTTTTGCTGGGGAAATTCGCATGGGGGAAGTAGAAGTGATAATTTGCCCAGAAGAATTGGGATTTGAAATAGCGATCGCAGATATTACTGTCACCGAAGTGCAAATGGTAAATCAGTTTAAAGGTAGTAAAGAATTACCTGCTCAGTTTACCCGTGGCTATGGGCTTACCTTTGGTTACAACGAACGTAAAGCGATGTCGATGGCGTTAGTAGATAGAGCAATGCGAGCAGAGGAATTAGGGGAAACAATTCAAGGCCCAGCCCAAAATGTCGAGTTTGTACTTTCCCATTCCGATAACGTTGAAGCACAAGGTTTTGTCCAACACCTTAAACTTCCACACTACATTGACTTTCAAGCAGAGTTAAATCTGGTGCGGAAAATCCGAGAGCAGCAGTTAAATAATCAATCGTCATTAACTGTTACTGCTGAAGAATCTCAATCTTTAGAACACGGTGATTTTGTTTTGGAAGAAGCGAAATGATTACAGGAATTAACCATATTACTTTGTCTGTCTGCAACTTGGAAAAATCTTTTAAGTTTTATACCGAAATTCTAGGTTGTCAAGCGATCGCCAAATGGCAAACAGGTGCTTATCTACTGGCAGGTGACTTATGGTTGTGCCTATCTTTAGATTCCAACACACGCACAAATCCTGCAAACGAGTACACTCATATTGCTTTTAGTATCTCTGAAGAAAGGTTTCAAGAATATAGCGATCGCCTCAAAGTTTTAGGAGTCAAACAGTGGAAACAAAATACAAGTGAAGGCGATTCTATATATATTCTCGACCCTGACCACCACAAGCTGGAACTGCATATAGGTGATTTATCTTCCAGAATTACCGCCACTCAAAAAGCTCCCTATAAAGACATGAAATTTTTTAGTGAATCAGTCAACAGTCAACAGTCAACAGTCAACAGTCAAACACCTAAAAATATTCAAATATTATCCAAACCAACCAACACAAAAACTGCTATCCAAGGAGTAAATGTACTAACTTCCGATGGTTGGCTGGAAGATGCCACAGTTTTAATTGAAGATGGGCAATTTACCAGCATTGATCAGGCCAGTAGTCCTAATGGATTTCATTTGGTAAATGCTCAAGGACTCCAGATGTTGCCAGGAATTATTGACTTACACGGCGATGCTTTTGAAAGGATGATTTGCCCTCGCCCTGGAGTTAACTTTCCTCTACCAATAGCGATCGCAGATAATGACCGCAACCTCTTAGCATCCGGTATCACAACTTTTTATTGCTCAATTACCGACTCTTACGAACCAGGTTTACGCAGCCGAGATTCTGCCCGTGCTTTAATTGACTTCATTTTAGGGACAGGAAAACAAGTTTTAAATTGCAATCATCGCATTCATATTAGACATGAAGAGGCAAATATCACAGGACATCAAGAATTGTGTGATTGGATGGTATCCGGTCGTGTGCATATTTTATCGATTAACGATCACTTACCACCCCCAGGAAATCAAAAGAGATTGAGCCGATATCTCAATAGTGTGAAGCAAAGATCATCGATGTCTATTGAAGAAATCGAAGAATTAGTCAACCAAGTAACAGAACGACGACATGAAGGAGACGTACAAATAGAACAACTGGTAGATTTAGCTCATACCTACAGTATTCCTCTCGCTTCTCATGATGATGATAGCCCAGAGAAAGTAATACTAAGTCAACAACGCCGAGTAGCGATCGCAGAATTTCCCGCTACTGTGGACTTAGCTGCTCAGTCTCGTGAATATGGTGCAGCAGTTATTATGGGTGCGCCTAACTTAGTGCGAGGTGGTTCTCACTTAGGTTTGATGAGTGTCGCTGAGGCGGTAAAAAATAACGTTATCGATTGTCTTTGCTCAGACTATCATTACCCTTCCTTGTTCTATGCACCCTTCAAACTCCAAGAATTAGGCTTGATGTCTTTTGAACAAGCGTGGTCATTAGTTTCTAACCGTCCAGCAGAAGCGGCGGGAATTAGCGATCAAAAAGGTAAAATTGCTCCTGGTTTAGATGCTGATTTCCTGTTGATATCTCCTGATAATTCTTTACTCTCTGCAATTACTGCCATCTCATCCGTATACGTAGCAGGAAAAGAAGTTGCTCGATATCAAATTCAATAAATATCCAGTCAACAGTCAACAGTCATCAGTCATCAGTTACCTATTATGAAACCTACTATCGAAAGCATTATTGACCTATTCACCGAAAAGGGTTCTCAATCCTATGGTGCGGAAGCTGTCAGCCAGCTAGAACACGCCTTGCAATGTGCTAGCCTCGCTGAAATATCAGGTCAAAATCATGAATTGATTACTGCTTGCCTACTCCATGATTTAGGGCATTTAATCCATGACTTGGGAGATAATCCAGCCAGCAAAGGCATAGACGATCAACATGAACATCAAGCCATTCCCTTACTACGGCAGATTTTCAGTCCAGCAGTCACACAACCGATTAGGCTTCATGTCGTCGCCAAACGCTATCTTTGCTCAGTTGTTCCTCAATATTGGGAAAGTCTCTCAGCCGCATCCAAACGCAGCTTAGAACTGCAAGGAGGCATATTTCCCCCTGAACAGGCAGAGAAATTTATTCAGCAACCTTATGCTCAAGATGCTGTGCAGTTAAGGATTTATGACGACAAAGCCAAAATCACGAATTTGCCAACACCCGATTTAAACCACTTCACCCAATTTATGACCGCCTCTTTAAATAAGCTGTCGCGCATATAAGTTGTATGTACATCTTTTCGTATGGTCTGTTAACAGTCATCAGTCATCAGTCATCAGCCATCAGTCATCAGTCATCAGTCAACAATAAAATGAATATTTCTCCCAATCTCCAATCCCCAGAAACAGGTTTTAACTTTGCTTATTTAGACGAGCAAACAAAGCGTTCCATTCGCCGTGCTTTGCTGAAAGCTGTTGCGATTCCAGGACATCAAATTCCCTTTTCTTCCAGAGAAATGCCCATGTCTTACGGCTGGGGTACTGGTGGAATTCAGGTAACAGCTGCTGTGATTGGTCAAACTGATGTCTTAAAAGTAATTGACCAAGGAGCAGACGACACCACTAACGCCGTTAATATTCGTCGCTTTTTTCAAAAAGTTTGTGGTGTAAAGACAACAGAACGCACACAAGAAGCAACTTTAATTCAGACTCGCCACCGCATACCCGAAACACCACTACAGGAAGGACAGATTTTAGTTTACCAAGTACCCATTCCCGAACCTTTGCGCTGGCTAGAACCATCATCTGTAGAGACAGGCAAAATGCACGCTCTAGAAGAATACGGAGCTATGTATGTCAAGCTTTACGAAGACATTACCACACATGGACATATTGCTACATCCTACGACTATCCGGTAATGGTGCATAACCGCTATTTGATGAGTCCTAGTCCGATCCCACGCTTTGATAATCCTAAAATGCAGATGAGTCCGGCATTACAATTATTTGGTGCAGGGAGAGAAAAGCGCATATATGCAATTCCACCATATACCAAAGTCAAAAGCCTCGACTTTGAAGACCATCCCTTTACCGTAGAAAAATGGGATAAAGCCTGTGAGTTATGCGGTTCTAGAGAAAGCTATTTAGATGAGGTAGTGATTGACGACCAAGGTGGGCGAATGTGGATCTGTTCAGATACAGACTTTTGTAGAGGAGTGATGACGGATGACTGTTGACGGTTGACTGATGACTGATGATTGATGAGTATGGACTAATGACTAATGACTAAATCTCTTTTACAGGTTCAACAACTGAGTAAATCTTACGGTGCGATTAAGGCGTGCGATCGCATTTCTTTTAATCTTTATCCTGGGCAAGTTCTCGGTATTGTCGGAGAATCAGGTTCAGGTAAGTCTACTTTGCTGAGTGCAATTGCTAATCATACTGCTGTTGACAAAGGTAATGTTATTTATACTAGTCGTAGCGGTGAAGACTTAGAAATTTTTCAACTTGCGGAAGCTAAACGGCGATTGCTAATGCGAACTGAGTGGGGCTTTGTGCAGCAAAATCCCCGTGATGGTCTGCGAATGAAGGTCAGTGCTGGAGCGAATATCGGCGAACGCTTGCTAGATATTGGAGTGCGGCACTACGGCAATATTCGAGATGAGGCTAGGCACTGGCTACAACAAGTAGAAATTGACCCAGCCCGAATAGATAATCTACCAATCCATTTTTCTGGAGGGATGCAACAAAGATTACAACTTGCTCGTGTGTTGGTGACGCGTCCTCGGTTGATATTAATGGACGAACCGACGGGAGGGTTGGATGTGTCGGTGCAGGCGCGGTTATTAGATTTGTTGCGATCGCTTGTCCGCAATTTTAACCTCAGCGTGATTATAGTTACCCACGATATCGGCGTAGTCAGACTGCTGGCACACAGATTATTAGTTATGCAACAAGGACAAGTAGTGGAATCAGGTTTAACTGACCAAGTACTTGATGATCCACAACATCCATACACTCAATTATTAGTCAGCGCCGCCTTAACACCATGATGTGTTAACGGTTGACGGTTGACGGTTGATTGCTCAACAAAGTGTTTACCGTCATCAGTCATCAGTCATCAGTCATCAGTCATCTATTTTCTTAACAATGCAATCATTAACCGTTAATCATTATCCAGTAGAGTTTTCTAGCCAAGCACTTTTGCAAGTTGAGAATTTGCGAAAAACTTTTACTCTGCATCAGCAAGGAGGCATTAATCTATCGGTGTTAGAAGGAGTATCTTTGAGCGTTAATGCTGGGGAATGTGTCGCCCTTTCTGGAGCATCCGGTAGTGGTAAATCTACATTTATGCGCTGTTTATATGCTAACTATCGCGTTGATAGTGGTTCAGTCTGGATAAAGCATCAGGAAGATTGGGTTGATTTGTGTCAACTCGCTCCCCACGAAATTTTAGCAGTCCGGCAGAAAACCATTGGATATGTCAGCCAGTTTTTAAGAGTAATTCCCAGAGTGCCAGCCTTAGAAGTCGCCGCAGAACCACTATTGGAATTAGGGGTAGATATAGAGGTTGCACATAACAAAGTTAAAGACTTATTTCATCGCCTCAACCTCTCAGAACGACTGTGGCATCTTTCCCCCACTACCTTTTCTGGAGGCGAAAAGCAACGGGTAAATATTACTCGTGCTTTAGCAGTTGATTATCCCATTTTGCTACTAGATGAACCAACTTCAGCCCTAGACTCTACCAATCGCCAAGTAGTCATTGAACTGTTGCAAGAGAAAAAAGCTAAAGGCTGTGGCTTAATTGGCATTTTTCACGATGAAGAAGTGCGATCGCAACTTTGTAACCGCGAATTAATTTTTAATGGTTGACAGTTGACGGTTGACGGTTGACGGTTGACAGTTAACTGTCACCAGTCACCAGTCATCAGTCACCAGTCATCAGTCACCAGTCATCAGTCATCAGTCATCAGTCACCAGTCATCAGTCACCAGTCATCAGTCACCAGTCACCAGTCATCAGTCATCAGTCATCAGTCACCAGTCAACAATATTATGAATGAACAGATTTACACTAACTATCGTTTGCAACTACCAGATCAAGAACTGCTAGGTACTTTGGTAGTGCGAGATGGATTGATTGCTGATATTCAACCAGGAATTGTGAGTCATGGTCAAAATGGTCAGGGAGATTATCTATTACCAGGATTGATTGAGTTACACACCGATAATCTCGAACGCTGTATGTCTCCCCGTCCCGGTATTCGTTGGCCTTTAGAAGCCGCAGCAGTTTATCATGACCGAGATTTAGCCAGCGCGGGAATAACAACAGTATGTGATGCGATCGCAATTGGTGATGTGGCGGCTGGCTCTCCTCGCTTAACTAACTATGCGCCGATGATTGATGTCATCTCCCAAAGACAAGCCGCCGGACGCTTTTGTGTGGAACATCGCATTCATCTGCGCTGTGAACTGGCTTTTGACAAGGTTTATGATATTACAGCACAATACGCAGATCATCCTCTTTTATCAATGATTTCGCTGATGGATCATACTCCAGGTCAACGGCAGTTTACCCGGTTGGACAAGTTTAAAGAGTATTACATGGGCAAACACGGCGTTACTCCTGACAAAATTGACGAGTTCATCATCATTCGTCAGCAACAGCAACAAATATATGCACAAAAAAATCGTATGGCTTTAGTAGAACTTACCAAAGCCAAAGGTATTTCCTTAGCAAGTCACGATGATGCTACTGTGGAACACGTCCAAGAAGCTGTGCAAGATGGAGTAGTATTAGCTGAGTTCCCCACTACATTAGAAGCCGCCAAAGCAGCGCACAGCTTAGGATTACAAGTTTTAATGGGTGCGCCTAATTTAGTATTAGGTGGTTCTCACTCTGGTAATGTTTCTGCAATGGAACTTGTTTTGCACAATTTAGTTGATGTGATCTCTTCTGATTACGTTCCTCAAAGCCTATTGCAATCCATCTGGATCATTGCTCATAAGACTGGCAAGCCTATCTACCAAGCTATGCAATTATTTACCAGTAACCCAGCTAAAGCCATCAATCTATTTTGCGATCGCGGTAGTTTGGAGGTAGGAAAAAGAGCCGATGCGATCGCTGTTCATGATGATGGCATCATACCCCGTTTGAATGCAACTATCTGCCGAGGTGTTCGTATTTCTTAAGTTAAAAACATTAGACCTGTCCGAAAATTAAATTCGCATAAAAATAGGATATAAAATTTTAACTTTATAATCTTGATGTTTGCCCTATCTAGCTTTTGCTGGCTATACAGCATAATAATTTTTGTTTAAATACAAAATTTGAAAATCATATTTTTTGCTTCTAAACTATCATCAACTATGTCAATGATATCTTGTCCTTTCCACTCTGGGGTCTTTTATTTGTGTGAAGTATTCCTGAAACTGCTTCATGCGTCGTGATTCGATTTTTTATAAACTATTTCAACAATCTCCCAGTTTACTATCAGCAATTCTCATTTTGAAAAAAAATCAGAGAAAATTCTGTTACTTAAATGGATAACTTGTGTCGAAGCATCATTTTTTGACAGATAATTATCATCCAACGTTGGAGATAGAAAGTTTTCATGAAATTTGCCCATAAAAAATCGATTTCAATTGATAAATCCAGATGATAATACAACAAATTTTTTAGTTTTTTTAATAAAATAACCTTCTCTTCCTCTTTTAATATATTGACATTTTCAACTAGAATTTACTCTTTTGGATGGGTCATGTTCTGTGATAATGAATGATAATAAAT
>JAIVFU010000081.1 GCA_020829485.1 Nostoc sp. CHAB 5834
GGCATTGTAAGAGTGATAGGATGTCGAACATGGGCGAATTGTAGCTTTTGAGTTGTCGTTTGGGAAGACAACAACTCTACTACAAAGCGCCCTCTTTCTTCATACTCTTGTTTTGGCGAAGGTATTGCTATATAGGACTAATATTTGATTGATAAAAAAGCTCGGTACAGATCGAAAAGCCTAATTCCCTACTCCCCACCCACGTAGATAATTTCAAAAATCAAATACGATTCCTATAGGACTAATATTTATTTGGGGATTTTTGCGTAAGTCCTGATAATTTATCTTGTTTGATGCCAAGCTATCTGGGGAGAATATGTCAAAACTCCAGTGAGGTATAAGCAATGGTTAATCAGATATACACAGCTGATGTTTTAGTTGTCGGTGGGGGAACCGGAGGCACTGCGGCTGCTATCCAAGCGGCGCGACGGGGAGCCAAAACCATTCTGGTGAGTGAATTTCCTTGGTTGGGGGGAATGCTGACTTCGGCTGGAGTATCCGCACCCGATGGCAACGAATTAGAAGCCTTTCAAACGGGATTATGGGGTGCGTTTTTGGAGGAATTGCGGCAACGACAGCCCGGAGGATTAGATAACAGTTGGGTAAGCTTTTTTAGTTACGATCCTCGGATTGGGGCAGAGATTTTTGCAGATTGGGTGCAAGAATTGCCAAATCTGCACTGGATTTCTGGACATGTACCAATAGAAGTGTTTCGCCAAGGTGATTCTATTACTGGTGTGCGCTTTGCTGATTTTGCTGTCACAGCAAAGATTATTCTTGACGGCACAGAATTAGGAGATTTATTGGCTTTAGGTGAGATACCTTATCGCTGGGGCTGGGAATTGCAATCTGAGTGGGGAGAATCCAGCGCCCCAGTAGCTTTTAACTCTTTAACTGAAAAATATCCAGTGCAAGCGCCCACTTATGTAGTGATTATGCAAGACTTTGGTGAAGCGATGTCTACGAGGGGCGTAGCTACAGCACCAGAAATTCCGCCTGCGCCTAATTATAATCCATCCCAGTTTACAGATGCAATGTATGGCTATGGCGCAGAGACATTTTTGAATTATGGACGTTTGCCTAGTGGCCTGTTTATGATGAATTGGCCAATCTGTGGCAATGACTACGGCGAAGGAGTAGGACGATTGATAGAGTCAGATGTATCCAGAGGTGAATTCATCCAAGAATCTCGCTGGCACAGCCAAAATTTTGCCCATTTTATCCAAAATCAGCTTGGTCGTCGCTATGGTTTAGCAGAAAAAGTATTTCCTCACGCCCCTACAGCTTTTGCACTGCATCCCTATTACCGGGAAAGCCGCCGCTTAGTGGGACTAACTACTGTCCGAGAACAGGATATTTTGCCGATCGCTGGAGGTAAAGTTGCATCTATATATGAAGCGATCGCAATTGGTAATTACGCCAATGACCATCATTATCCTGGTATTCAATTCCCACTGCAACCAAAATCTATCCGTTGGGGGGGACGCTGGACTGGAACTCCTTTTACAATTCCCTACAGTTCCCTGATTCCAGCCACAACAGATGGTTTCTTGGTTTGTGAAAAAAACATTTCTGTCTCCCACATTGCCAATGGGGCTACCAGATTACAACCTGTGGTTATGGGCATTGCTCAAGCAGCAGGGATGGCAGCAGCGATGTGTGTTGAGTTAAACTGCCAACCGAGGGATTTACCTGTTAGGGCGCTGCAAATGGCTTTATTGGAAGATAATCGCTCAAAAGCAGCAATTATTCCTTTATTTAATCTTCCACCCAATCATTCGGATTGGCTGCACTGGCAACTGTATTACTTAAATAACCCACAAGCCTATCCAGCTAGTGGTGATTGCCCTTGCCCATCGTCGAGTGAGTACTCTGACTCTACTTTTGGCAAGGGATTAATTCGGGAAAGTAACTGTTTTCAAGGCATTTTTTACCGCTTGGATCAGCAGGAATACAGATTCACTGTCACAGTACCAGCCGCATATCAAGGGCAAAATTGGCAACTTGTGACTTTGCGATCGCATATCGACGAGCAATTACGCGCTTATCCTCACGAACAATTAATTACATTGTGGGGTCATCAAAACCACTTTGCTAATTGGTTATTAGTCGAACATTTAAACGGAGGATAAGAAGAGTTTATTTTCAGTAAAACAGAATACTTTTTGATGAATTGTCCGGATATTAATCAAAAAGCTAAGTATCAGTGAAGTGGAGAGTTCCAAAATAGACATCTGCTATGCGTGCTGCCATTTCTCTTTTAGTCTCAAGTCTGATGTTCGGCCCCTTAGCTTCTAACTGCCAAGCAATGGTCAATCACTTATCCTATGGGCTGCCTTCCACGCCTGCTTCGGAACAGTGGCTCTCGGCAGCATCTGAACAAGCTTCAGATGATGCGCCACGTCATCGCGGTAGTGGGCGTAGAGAAGTGTCACAAAAATCTGGAAATACCTATGTTGTGGTTTAACTACCGTAGGTTAATGCCTTTTTTTTCAAAGGAAACAAAGTACCAGAAAACACAGTGTTGTGCTAACATCGGTTACACAGCTTTTCTGGCAGATATATATACAGTTGACACACGAAAATCTTCAGCGATCGCTTAGTATTTCAACTGCAAACTTTGTATATATAATTAGCGTCAATCCTGGCGATCAAAACGCAAATTAAATTAAGTGCCTCGATTAACAGCATCACCAACTTCTCAAAAGTTACACAATTGTTGCTCATATTCGGTGGGAAGCTTTGCGTTTCAATCCTCAACTGTTCTAGAAATAGATGTTAGTTAGGCTATGAATTAATCTAAAGCACATCTAATTCAGACATATTGTTTGTTGAGCAAATAGTCTTAAGGCAACTTCACTTTATTCTCAAATAGGTTTTCTCATACATTGATTAGCTGGTTATCTACATCAGGAAATAGTTGATTTTCGCTTTGGCGTGCTTTGCCAAAGCATAAAATTTCTTGCGCTGCATCTGAGCTTATCTAGAGTATAGATTCGCACAAGTAGTATAGGTTTATTGCACTTGGCAGCGAATCTTCCTATTTTTGACTTTTGACACTTCGACTCCTTTCGACTGCGCTCAAGGCAAACCGCTCAGTGTTAACTTTTGACTTCCCCAAAGGGGTTAACCTACTCTTGCCCCTGGTTCCTTCTTTTCACAGATGGCTCCCGACGAAATAAATATTAAGAAGGATCTGCTAGCTCCTCTTAGTCCTCTTGATTATTCTACACCCAAGGGCAGATGCAAAATTTTGCATCTGCCCTTTTTAGGTAAAGTTTATTTAAAGAAAATGTTGAGAAGGTTTTATGCTGGCTTATGAGCAATGAAATACTTGCTCATAAAATGGACTTGCGTCTCAATATTCTCAAAGCCTACTCTCTGTAAACGTTCTAGTAAGTTATCAGTGGTGTAATGCCTGTAATAGGGTTCATGGAAAGTTTCAGGGAAAGAATCCATTATATGTTCCAACTCAGGTGAATCACTCAACTGAATTGAGTCACAGATAATAAAGACTCCTCCTGGCTTTGTTACCCGAAAGCATTGCTCAATGACTGTCTGACGTACAGTTGCTGGTAACTCATGGAAGAGAAAAACAGAAGTTACAGCATGAAAATAGTTATCTAGATAGGGTAACTCTTCGGCATTGGCTTGTAAAAGTTGCGGCAATTCTCCTGGAATTTGGGATAGTAGTTCATTTGCTTTACGCAAATAAGCTGGTGACAAATCCGTACCAAACAGGGATGCTTGAGGTAAGGCTGCCCGAATCAACTTTAGAGTTCGCCCAGTTCCACAAGCTACATCTAAAATACGGGCTTGCCGTGGTGCAACCGAATCAATTGCTTTCAGCCCTTGCTTTAGGGGAGCGAGAATCCGCCGCCGCATTGGATCAGCTGCCCCACCAAAAAGAATTTCTACTTGTAAGTCATATAAATTGGCTGACAACTCACTCAAGTAGCCATTGCTTTGATGATGGAAGTTCTGCACGTAGTAGCTGGGATAACCATCTGTGTCAATTTCGGGCGAAAAATCTTGGTAATTCTGTTGTTGAACCCGCTCCCAGATTTGAGGGTAATCTAGCCATACCAAGGGATAGTAGCGCAAAAAGTCATCCCAAGGGTTGTCAAACAGCAAACTTTCTGGGTACACACCTTTTTGGGCATCTTGCCAGTCTGTTTCCAGCAACTGATTCAATCTCTGTTGAAGTTTGAGTAAAAGCTCATTCGGGATGGGTTTGGTCTTTTGTTCAAGTGTTGGATATACCAGGTTCATCAACCGTGAACTTAATATTTTGTGAGCCAGACCAAAGTAACTTTTGCTCTGCTGAAAGGTTTGATAAGTCAGCTTAGTTAAACTCTCAGACATAAAAATAGCTCAAGTTTTGATACTTCTATGTAAATAATTGTAACGAAAAAATTATTTACTGTTGGAAAGGTAAAGGCTCCCAGGTGAGACAAATCTGAAGCCCGATGATTTTAGCCATCAAAGGTAGTGGGTTTGTAGTGAGCGATTTATCGCTCAAATCAAGGACTAAAGTCCTTACTACGAACTTTTATAACCCTTCAAAATTTTCTTGACAGACCAGTAGTAGTCTGTGAAGAAATAATTGACGGATAGATTAAGACGGCAATTTATCGCGTCTCCCTAACCGTCAAAATGAATTTGACAGACCAGTAGATTAAGGAAGATTTTTCGAGCTTTGGGGAAAAATACCTGATATTGTCAGCAAAAGTAAATATAAAGTTTTGTAAAAAGTAGCTTATGTTACAGAATTTTGGCTATAGTAGTTTATAGAACAACCGAAAAATATATAACAAAATAAAGAGGACTATTGTTATGTCTATCGCAGATAAATCTCGTGCGTTGATGGTGCGTGAACATCAGCAAGTCAAGAATCGCCAACAATCAATGCTGATGCGGGCTGCACAAGAGCTTGGTCTTCCTGAAGAAGCATCCCACTACTGGAACCCGATTCAAGGGAAGGTAGATGCTAATACTCGGATGATTTATGGGCCAAGTCATGCTTCCATGAGCTAATTTTCAAGAGTTTTAAGGTTGATTTTTTGAGTGAATGTCTCAACTGACAACTCTGAAAAAAAGCCACCCTCTACTCTAGGGTGGCTAAACTTATATATTTAGTGTTTAGACGAAATCAAAGCCACTGCTAATATCTGAAATTGAAACTCCTTCAACAACCGCGATTAAGTCGTTGTTAAAAAATATCTCTGTCCCCACAATAGAGATAATACCGGAGCTAAAGGTAGATTCAGGTAGTTCAATAGAGTCCTGGCTGATATTGAAGTCAGTAATCAGGGCGTAGTCACTATTGTTGCCATTATCATAAAAAATTTCATTACCTGCTCCCAGGACGAAGGTATCGCCATTAGCCCCGCCAGTTAAGGTATCAACTTCGTTAACAATCGATCCAAATCCTGGGGCAAAAGGTTCAACGCCGATCAGGCGATCGCTCCCATCACCACCCGATAAAGAGTCGTTTCCAGCTCCTCCAATCAATAAGTCTGTGCCAGTTTCACCAGTAAGGGTGTCATTTCCAACTCCAGTCCCACCAAATACGGTGTCGTTCCCAGCCTCACCCTGAACAAGATCATTGCCTGCATCACCATTGAGTTGGTCAAAACTCCCGCCACCTGATACCGTGTCATTCCCAGTACCCGCAAAAACTCGATCATTTCCAGCGTCGCCAGAAATTACATCTGCGCCATCAGAGCCATTGAGGATGTCATTTCCATCATTACCATTAATGGTGTCATTCCCTGCATCACCGAAGATGCGGTCATTGTCATTGTTACCAATGATGCGGTCATTGCCGTCCCCTCCATTGATCACGTCAACCCCATTGTCGCCATCAATGGAGTCGTTCCCAGCATCTCCAAATACTAAATCGTCGCCATCCCCACCATCAATTGTGTCGTTTCCTGCTCCAGCAACGATCAGGTCTTCGTCATCGTTACCAAAGATTACGTCGTCACCGGCTAAGGCTACAATAGTATCGTCATCATCGAAAGCATCAATGCGATCGTTGCCAATAGTGCCAGCAAGAAAATCGTCCTCATTTGTACCAATAATATCCATGTGTTTTTTCCTTTCAACTTTCAGGAATGATCTCAAAAGGCATCAGTATTATTTAGCCAAGGGGAACATCTAAGACAAAAGACATCTCCAGAAATTAAATATGCATCATCCATAACCCTTGTAGAGACGTAGCAGTGCTACGTCTCTACATTCATTTTCGGAGATGTCTAAAGTGTCTGAACTGAACACACAAATATCAGATTGTTTAAGTTATTGAGAACAATTTCAATCAAGCCCAGCCGGAAGTTGACTTTACCGAAGCAAATAACTTTGTATGAGCAGCATATTTGCTTATAGGTAATTTTAAGGTAGATGTTAATACTTAGAAAAAATATATTAATTATTTTATTAAATAATATTCGATTATTGGAACTGCATGGGCTGTTGCCGGATGCGTGGTGTTTCATACGTTATGTCTATCGCAGATAAATCTCGTGCGTTGATGGTGCGTGAACATCAGCAAGTCAAGAATCGCCAACAATCAATGCTGATGCGGACTGCACAAGAACTTGGTCTTCCTGAACAAGCATCTCACTACTGGAACCCGATTCAAGGGAAGGTAGATGCTAATACTCGGATGATTTATGGGCCAAGCCATGCTTCCATGAGCTAAGTTTCAAGAGTTTTAAGGTTGATTTTTTGAGTGAATGTCTCAACTGACAACTCTGAAAAAAAGCCACCCTCTACTCTAGGGTGGCAAAACTTATATATTTAGATAGATACGGTACTTAATTAAGCATCGTAATAGAGGTAAAACTCGTAGGGATGAGGGCGCAGCTGTAACTGCTTGACTTCGTTACCTAGCTTGTAGTCAATCCAATTTTCGATAAAGTCTTCCGTGAACACGCCTGATTCGGTCAAGAAGGCGTGATCTTTTTCTAGTGCTTGCAACGCCAGTTCTAAAGAACCTGGAGTTGAAGGAACCTTTGCTAGTTCTTCTGGAGAGAGTTCATAGATATTCTTATCTAAGGGTTCACCAGGATGGATTTTGTTCTTGATGCCATCGATACCAGCACAAAGCATTGCAGCAAATGCCAAGTAGGGGTTAGAAGTAGCATCTGGACAACGGAATTCTAAACGCTTGGCTTTGGGGTTAGTGCCAGATAAAGGAATACGGATAGAAGCAGAACGGTTCCCTTGGGAGTAAGCTAAGTTTACTGGTGCTTCATAACCAGGTACTAGGCGCTTGTATGAGTTGGTGCTGGGGTTGGTAATTGCCAACAGCGCTGGTGCGTGTTTGAGAAGACCACCAATGTAGTACAATGCCATGTCGCTCAAACCAGCATACTTATCACCTGCAAACAGAGGTTGGCCGTCTCTCCAGATGGACTGGTGACAGTGCATTCCAGAACCATTATCGCCAAAAATCGGTTTTGGCATGAAGGTGACAGTTTTACCGTATTTTTTGGCAACGTTCTTGATGACATATTTGTAAATCATCAACCAGTCAGCCGCTTCGATCAACTTGCCAAACTTGAAACCTAGTTCGCACTGACCACCAGTTGCAACTTCGTGGTGATGCTTTTCAATGGGTACACCTAATTGTGCCATCGTCAACAGCATCTCTGTACGGATATCTTGAAAAGAATCCGTTGGTGAAACTGGGAAGTAACCTTCTTTGAAGCGTGGTTTGTAAGCTAAGTTGGGTTTTCCTTTTTCAAATTTACCGGAATTCCAAGCACCTTCTTCGGAATCTAAGAAGTAGTAGCCTTCGTTGGCGGTTTGGGCAAATCTAGCACTGTCAAAGATAAAGAACTCAGCTTCAGGGCCAAAGAAAGCTGTGTCACCAAGACCAGTAGAAACCAGGTAATCTACTGCTTTTTGGGCAATAACCCGTGGGCAACGATTGTACCATTCACCTGTGCGGGGTTCTTTGATACTACAAATTATACTTAGCGTTGGCACTTCCATGAATGGGTCGATCCAAGCAGTGTTGGGGTCGAGTACCATCGTCATGTCCGATTCGTTAATCGCTTTCCAACCCCGAATGCTGGAACCGTCAAAAGGTACGCCATCAGTGAATGCAGTCTCATCGATTTGGTTTTGGTACAGTGTGAGGTGCTGCCAAGTCCCTACTGTATCGATGAATTTGAGATCAATCAGTTCAATTTTTTCATCTTGAATTCTCTTCAAGACTTCTTGCGGTGTTGTCATTGTTACTCCTTCTCTACCAATTTCCTAAAGTAAACCAGAATCTTACATTGCATCCTAACCCTGCTGATCTCAATCAGGCCGTGACACACCAGAAATATCTTAAATACTAGACATTAGGAGATTTTGTAGCTTGTGCTACAGATATCTGGATTACAGGTTATATTAACCTTTCAGGGATCATCTCTACAAAACTGGAAAGTTCATCACATCAGGGGTCAACTTTGGCATAAAATCCTTAAATAGTGGATAAATTGTTTTTGTGCCAAATCTATTTTTAATAGCACAAAAGTTTACTGGTGCATAAGTGCAGCCAAATAAATATCAAACCATAAATAGCAAGGATTGGGAGAAAAAAGAATGCGCGATGCGGTAACAAGTTTAATTAAGAATTATGACTTAGCAGGTCGGTATTTTGACCGGAATGCGATCGATAGCCTAAAGTCTTACTTTGACAGTGGTACAGCACGAGTAAAAGCGGCGGCGGCGATAAACTCTAATGCAGCTGCACTTGTCAAGCAAGCTGGTTTAAAGTTATTTGAAGAACTGCCAGAGTTGATTCGCCCCGGTGGAAATGCTTATACAACTCGTCGTTATGCAGCTTGTCTGCGGGATATGGACTACTATCTGCGCTACGCCACCTATGCGTTGGTTGCTGGAAATACCAATGTATTGGATGAGCGTGTGCTACAAGGGCTACGGGAAACTTACAATTCTTTAGGAGTACCTATTGGGCCTACGGTTCGCGGTATTCAAATTCTCAAGGATCTGATTAAGGAACAAGTGGCAGCAGCAGGTGTAGTTAATACAACTTTTGTGGATGAACCATTTGATCACATCACACGCGAGTTGAGCGAACAGGATATTTAGCACCTAGCTCTGGTGACTAGAAATCGCGGAACTATACAAATAAAGTTCGCGTAAGTGGACTTAATATCTATCGCACTTTGGCTTGATTGGCAAGGTGCGTTTACTTTTATTGATGCAAAAAATTATTTGTTGTCAGACAAATTAACTGTATTACAACGACAACAAGTACTGGAAAAATTTTATACTTGCTCTTATGATGTTTATTATTTATATAAATAATTTTTGGCAATAGTTCTATGACTATTAATGATCTAGAATTTCTGCACGGTGCGGCTTTTCTTCGACTCCTCAAAGGAACATCTTATATCTCTATCAGTTATTTATCTTATATTCATTCATCTCTTTATACTATAAAAAGCTCAAATCAAGAATCAGCTATCCTATTTAAAATATCAAAAAAGCCTACTTCTTCATGGTCATTTAGCTTCAGTTCACAGGAAGAGAATGCACTGGCAACCTTTCGTGAAACTTATCCTGATGTCAAACTTTTTATAGCATTGATTTGTCATCGGGATGGCGTTTGTTGTCTATCAGAACAACAACTATGGACAATTCTTGATCCTAGTGAAGGTTTAGCCAAGCAGCGTGTTTCTGTAAAAAGAGAACCAAGAGGGAGTTATTATGTTAAAGGTACGGGGAGAGTTCCCTTAGAGCAGACAGTCCCTCAAAATAATTGGCCTGACCTAATTTTATCAACATCAAATAACCTATGACATCCACTTCAATTAAAACTAATGGCGACTGTATTGATAGATTAATTAAGAAATTAGAGAAACAAATTGGACAAAAAGAAGCAAGTAAACTTAAAGAAACGGCTATTGAAGTTGTACAAAATTGTGTAAAATTTTATTCAGAAAATTTCGGTCATGGTGATGTAGGGGAAAATAGTACAGGTTTGGTGAGCCAACCTTATAAGGGACAAGATCCTATTCCTAATGGTACAACCGGACTTATTTATGGTCGAGTTCAAAGTGGTAAAACTAACACAACTATTGCAACTTTAGCAATGGCTCATGAAAATAATTTTCGTTGTTTTATTATTTTAACCTCCGATAATACATGGTTAGGAAAACAAACGGCTAATCGGTTCAATAATCTAGTTCAAGGAGGCCCTGTTTTTTTTGATTGGGAAGCATGGAAAAAAGACCCCGATAGTTTTGCAGAAACTAAAGTAGCACCCTATATCAAAGATACAGGTGTTGTATTAGTTTCTACAAAAAATGGTCATCACTTGGATAATTTATTGAAGGTTTTAAAAGCAGCAAAGGTTAGAGATGTTCCTAGCTTAATTTTT
Organism: Nostoc sp. CHAB 5834; assembly: GCA_020829485.1. Next base: position 10,409 of record JAIVFU010000081.1, read on the forward strand.
GATGATGAAGCGGATAACGCTAGTTTAAACACAAATGAATCCAAACAATCTAAAAAAGGAAAAGATGCCGTTGATGATAGTAAAATTTTTGAGACGATAGGTAAAATTCGTCAAGAGGTTGCTAATCATATTTATATTCAAATCACAGCAACTCCCCAAAGTCTATTATTACAAAGCCTTCCTCATCCTTGTAAGCCAAAATTTTGTGCAGCATTACCAGAGCCAGGAGATAGTTATATGGGAGGAGAGTTATTTTTCACTGAGAAAAGTAAATACTGCTGTATTGTAGATTCTGGAGAAATTAACCAATTAAAGAAACAAAAAGGTGCAATAAATCCGGGTAATAAATGGATAATTCCTGATGGATTAAGACTTGCACTTTGTTGTTTCTTCTTAGGTTCAATTTACAAAATGTTGTCTTCTGGAAAAGAAGATGAAAAATATTCTTTTCTTGCTCATGTCTGTTATAAACAAGATATCCATAGTGTATTAGAAAAGGTGATTAGCCAATTTGTAATTAATTTAGATCAAGCAATTCGAGAGAAGAGTTCAGATACAGAAAATAAACAAGCCCGAAAATGGTTAGAACAAGCTTATGACGAGCTAAAGAAAACTGCTGACGATTTACCTTCAATAACTGAACTGATAGATGAATTGAAAATCCAACTAAGACACGCAATTCCTAAAATTATTAATGCAAATAACCCCGAAAAAGAACCTAACTACAATCCAGGGATGAATATACTAATCGGAGGAAATAGATTAGGTAGAGGTGTGACAATTGATGGTTTAATGGTAACTTATTATGGGCGTGATGCAAAACAAAAAGTAATTGATACAGTTCATCAACACGCTCGAATGTATGGTTATCGTTCACAATTAAAAGATGTTACTCGTCTCTTTTTAGCAGAACATATACTTGAGTCTTTTTGTTCTATTCACGAAGCTGATGAAGCAGTGCGTCAAGCGATAGGAGATGATATTCATAACATTAAACTTCAACCTGTCTGGATAGGAGGAAATCTTAAAGCAACTCGCTCTAATGTTTTAGATCCTTCCGTTATTAATGTATTAAAACCAGGGAAATTAATTTTTCCTGAAAATCCAGCTTATAAAAGAGAAGAAATTGAGGATAATTTTCAAGAGATTGAAACCCTTTTAATTACTTATCAAGACGATGAAGAATATGCTGAGGTAAATATAGATTGTATTCTTAAAATAATCAGTCACACGCAAAGTTATTATGTTTCCTCTGAAGAATGGGAATATAAACGTATTATTAAAGCATTAACAGATATGAAATCAAAGGGGTTGACAAAAGCTCGTTTAAATGTTCGTAGAGGTAAAAAAAATAATAAGCAAGGATTGGATATGCCAAGAAAAGAGCCTTTTAAATGGGGAGGATTTGGCTTTGGTTCAGGTAATTGGTCAATACAAGCTAAAAAGGAATATCCTGATGTTCCAACATTAATTATTTGTTATCAGAAAGGAGAAAAAACTAAAGGATGGGACGATCATCCTATATATCTACCGATGTTGGTATTACCTAAACAAAAATTTGTTTTAATGTTTAATTATGATGAGGATGAATAGGTGATATTTTTAATTAGCGATCGCGCCTCTGTCAAATAACTTTGCTAAATTAAAGCTGTGTTTTTAGAGCTATCTTCGACTAATGCCAGCCAGAGACATCTACCACGCCGCAGTCATTAAAGCACTTACAGCAGATGGTTGGACAATAACCAACGACCCATTATACCTCGCATACGGAGGTAGAGAACTTTACGTAGATATTGGAGCAGAAAGAGTTACCATTGCTGCTGAGAGGGATAATCAAAAAATAGCCGTTGAAATCAAAAGTTTTTAAGTCCTTCTCCAGTCAGTGACCTCCAGGAAGCTGTAGGACAGTATGAAATTTATCGCAGCGTGCTAAAAGAACTACAACCAAAACGCCAACTTTATTTAGCAGTTCCCAAGCGAGTCTATGAAGGTATATTTTCCGAACGCTTTGGTCAGCTAATTCTTAATAGCATAGGAATAAACCTAATTGTTTTTGACGAGCAACTAGAAAGGATTATCAGATGGATAAACTAGCTCGGTATCGTGAAATTATTCGTCAGTTGATATTTGACTATGCCACTCACAAGCCTGCTAACGGTCAAATAGAGACAGAACCCGTCATTGACTCGGAGCGAGATCACTACGAAGTGTTACATATCGGTTGGGATGGAGTGCGCCGAGTACATGGTTCGGTGGTGCATGTAGATATTATTAATGATAAAGTGTGGATTCAATATGATGGTACTTCGCAGCCAGTAGCAGAGGCATTATTAGAAGCGGGTATTTTGCACGAAGATATTGTCTTGGGTTTCCATCCGGCTGAACTACGGCAATACACGGATTTTGCTGTATCTTAATTATCTTAGTGTTGTGTATTTACAAAGAATTATGCATTAAGTAGCGATCGCTCATAGATGAAACGCATTAGCTTATCTTATAGAGCCACAATAGAAGTTGCCGAGCTTTGAGGCACTGATTATGGAAGAATTATTAAGTTTGAAAGACTTGCTTGTTAAGGGCGATGTTCAAGGAGCATTAATTATAGTTGAAGAATTAACAGAAATGAGCCGAAATGACATAATCAAAACGATTCGTAGCTATGCAGTGATTTTGCTGTTGTATCTGATTAAACAACAAGCTGAAAACCGCACGACTCGCTCTTGGGAAGTCTCAATTCGGAATTCGGTTCGGGAAATTCAACGGGAAAATAAGCGGCGCAAAGCTGGGGGCTATTATCTCACGGCAGAAGAATTGTTAGAAACCTTAGCAGAAGCCTATTTAAATGCCATTGATGAGGCTTCCTTAGAAGTAGAAGAAGGTCGTTATGAAGTCCAAGAATTAGAAAAGCTGGTTAACCGCCAAGAAATTATCAATCGTGCTTTGGCTTTAATCTTACCAGGAGAGTCTAATTAATTGGCTAAACAGCGACTCGACATACTACTAGTAGAGTTAAATTTATGTTCTTCTCGCGCCTTAGCACAACGGCTAATTCAGGCGGGTGAAGTGACTGTGAATCAGCAGTTGGTTGATAAACCTGGTACTGAAGTTGATATTACGGCTCAAATAAATATTAAAGAGCGATCGCCTTTTGTTTCTAGAGGCGGTGAAAAACTCTCCAAAGCTTTATCAGTATTTGCCATTCCCGTAGCAGAGCGCATTTGTTTAGATGGTGGGATTTCTACTGGTGGTTTTACTGATTGTCTTTTACAAGCTGGAGCAAAACAAGTTTACGGGATTGATGTTGGTTACGGACAAGTTGATTGGCGGTTGCGAAATGATTCGCGGGTGATTTTGCGGGAACGCACCAATTTACGGCAACTACGACCAGATGAATTATATAGCGAAAATGACCCGATTCCTGATTTGGCGGTGGTCGATGTATCGTTTATTTCTTTAACGAAAATTCTACCTGCTTTGTGGCAACTAACTCAAGCTAACCGAGAAGCTGTGTTGTTAGTCAAGCCACAGTTTGAAGTCGGCAGATCCCGTGTGGGTAAAAAAGGTGTTGTGCGCGATCCAAACGACCAAGCTGATGCCATTTTCCAGGTGTTGCAAACAGCCCACGAATTAGGATGGAAATACAAAGGCTTAACTTGGTCGCCGATCACTGGCCCTGCTGGGAATATTGAATATCTTTTGTGGTTGGGAATGGCAAGTGAAACGCCACCACCTGATTTAGAGGCAATTAAGCAAATAACGCAATCAGCAACAACTGATTTACGGAAGAGTTAAACGTCGTAGATTAGACATTCTACGGAATCGGGATGGCGATCGCAGTAGTTTTCCAAAGAGGTTTTCTTTGATTTTGCTTGCTGTTGATCGGATTTTTCAGCTTGTAATTCTTCTACAATGTCCCAGGCTACGGCACAACCAGCAGAATCACTACCATCTAGCTCACAAGTTGTACGAGCTTCAGTAATGGCTTCAATAATGGCTTCTTCAAGATTTGTTGCCCCAGCATCAAATGAGTTTAGGGTAGTTGTCATGATACTTTTACCTTTAATTTACAAAGCTAAGGGAATTCCACTAGGTGGAGTCACTGCTAGTGATGGTCATGTTCTCAGTCTTGCATCCCAAATTCGGAATGTCAGTCAATTGTCAGAAGAGTTTGATAGAAGTTGATAAACACTTATAAACGGTAACAAATGCTTAACAATTTTTATTTATTCTCAATATTTTATGCCTAACTCTTGTCGCAAGCGATACAGAATTGTATTTTGGTCAACTTGAGATAGAATTTCTTGAATGACGCTGCTAGCGCCCAACTGTCCCCAGGTGCAGCCTTTTTCGAGATAGACTTGGGCGGCTTTGCCAACGGAATATGCGCCATAACCGGCGATACCAGCTTGAGCGATCGCACTGCTAGCAAAGGCAGTAATATTGCTGGGATTGTCACCACTGGTTATTGCTGCCGTACTTTTACCCAAACCCAAAAGCAAACTGCTACCTAATTCTCCCAGCAGCAAGCCACCAGAACTAAATAAAATCGTTTTTAAAATTTTCCCAGCTTCGTAGCTAGTCATCGGCAAACCATACAATCTAGCTAGGGCGCGAATTAAAGCCAAATCAGCAACAGTTCCGCCAAGGATATCTAAAAAAGCAATAGGATTGAGCATTACTGCCAAAGCTTTGTATTTGGTAAATTGCCAAATGATATTTTCAGCTTCTTGTTCGCGTAAGTCGATGGTTTTTTGAGCGATCGCGGCTTCTGCATCTCGTGCTTGGATCAGTGCATTTAAAGCCAGAAGCGATCGCCCTTCCCGATTGAGAATATTCAGAATTGTTTCTTTGAGTTCGTCTACTTGCGGTGGTGGTGTCTCCCATTCATAACTGACACGCCCATCAGGCCATTCAACCCGCACTTCCATTGCTGCTGGTTCCGCCGCCACCATGACAATTTCATCTGGTAGTAAAGGCTTCGCGTCGGGATGTCCGGTGCCGAGTTGTTGCAAATTTTGGTAAATCGCTCCCTGGTCTGTATCTGGGTAAAGGTCTATTTTGTTAAATACTAAAATCAGGGGTTTTTGCGATCGCCGCAATTCCAGCAGTGCTTGATACTCAGTGCGCGTAATATCACCAGACACGACAAACAAAATTAAATCAGCCTGATGTACCACTCCTCGCGCCATGTCTGCCCGTGACTCACCCTCAATTTCATCTAATCCGGGGGTATCAATTAACTCTACTAGTACCTTACCACCGGGCTGCCAACGGACAGAACGGGGCCATTGAGTGACACCGTTCAAGGGCCCCGTTTGCAGAATCTTCTCTCCCAGTAAGGCATTTAAAACTGCCGATTTACCACGACTCACCAAACCAAAGGCAGCAATTCTAATGACGTTAGAATCTAGTTTGTTGAGTGTGGAATTCAAAGCTTCCAATTCTGGTTTCAACAAACCTGCCAATTCTGGGTTAGATGACAACTGTCCTGACTTACGAAGATATCCATACCAAGACAGCGCTTGTCTGAGACTGGCGCGGGCACGATTTAAATGAGTTTCTTGCAGATTTCGCACGAAGTTAGGTTGATTCAAGGACAAACAACAGGCTACATATCCATTTTGATCTAATTTCAAGGCTGTTAACCTGTTTTGTCTTTCTTAGGCAATTATTTTGATGATTTGCATACCTTTTAAGGCAATGTCGATTCAGAAGGTAGGATCGTGTTGATTATCCCAACACTTGCGATCGCGCCAGTTTCTGCCAGTATGTTCACATTCAGATGCATCATCTATCCAAGGAATCGATGTAGAGTGGTGCGACGTTCCAATGGAAGCGGATAAGCTAGCAGTGAATAAAGGCAATAAGAAGGATAAAATTATCAATGTACAAATAGGTAGAACGATTAAATGTCCAGTGAGCAGCACAATTTTAGTAGGTGTCCAAAAAGTTCTGCATATTTTATTATTTGTTTTGGGATTTTTTAAACTGGTTTTGGAATTCGAGAAAAGCATAATGCAACCCTATTAATGTCAGATTATATAGCAATTCCATTTGATTTTTCACAGCAAAGCTGACTGAGAGCTAGCAGAATTAGGTTTTGGCTATCAGTAGATTTAGCAAAAATCAAATAGGAATCCTATATGAGTACGAATTTTTACGTAATAATATTATTGAAGCTATACACTTTAATGTCAAAGGTGCAAGTTACGACTTTTTATAAGTTTTAATTTATGGGCACTAAAAAATATTTTTAATGAAAATATGTTGAAGTTTTAGCAATCACCCTTGCGTGAATCCCAGCGAATTTAACTCCTAGCCTTCCACCGCCGATGCTAGATTGTTGTATTGCGATCGCCTTTTGGGTAAACAGGAAATTTTACTCACTGTCGCAGCCTTTGGGCCCCAAAAGCATGATTTTGGATTCACTGCTGATTGCGGTATGAAAACGATTGTGCGTTACGGTGAAAATCCTTGTAGAGACGTAAAATTTTACGTCTCTACATCCAAATTCATACCTCGATTCAGCAACGCCAAAATATCTTTAACCTACAGCAGGCTGCCGTCGATGCTGTAAAAACCACTTATACAACTCTGGATTATTATATGTCTGCGTCCAAGAGTCGTACTTGGCTTCTGGGTAAACTGTAAATTTCACATTTCCGTCGCGGGCTTTGAGTACAGAAACCATGATTTCAGACTCGCTTAAAGGAACTACATTATCTTTGGCTCCCTGAAATGCCTACACAGGAAGATTTTTTAAATTACGTATAGACTAGCTTGATCAAAGAAAACAGAGGCGTTGCTGAATTAAGGGATGATTCGTGTGGGGTAGGCATCCTGCCCGCCCGGAAATACAAGAGACGGGCAAGATGCCCATCCCACAAAAATAGTAAAATCATCCCGCAAATATGCAACCCCAAAACAGATACGGGGACGCAAAGAACAACTCTCCCTATCCCTGTGTCCCCATGTCTCTTTAGTGAAGGGCTACCACCAAATTCGATTTCCATTTTCGTCAACTCGTGCTTCCCGAATCATGTCAGAAATCTCTTCGGCATCTTTAACGTGGTGGAGTGCTTTCTTTGTGCCATCGGGTTCATCTACAACGAAGTAAGTCGGGACTGTGATTTTGTCACCTGTAATATCTGGTACATCATCTACAGCTACCTGTTTAGCCTTTTCTTCAACAGATTGAGACTCATCAGCAATTCTATCTCCTGGATTTGCTGTTAAGTTTCTTTCATTGACGTTCGGTTCTTCGCGTAAATGTGTATCCTCACTTACTGGTTGATTAATTTGATTTTCTTGATTTTGATCAGTCATGGCTTTTTCAGGTATTGAAAATACTAGTTTTAGTAATAAGATTCTAAAAAATCGAGGATACAAAGAGTTCTTTCTCTGGAGATACTTTGAGAAGAACACGTCTTAGGTTAGATATTTACTCTGATGAATTTACTTCTTTAGTTGAAAGGAGGTATATTTCCCCCCCAATGCTTCTACAATTGCACGAGTATTCGCTTCCATCATTTTGATGTACGAATCTCCTGGACTTCCCTTAGCGCCAATTGAATCAGAATATAGTTGATTTGGTGCTAATTTAACTCCTGCTTCCTGGGCAACAGTTTTAATTAAAGCGGGGTTAATTGTAGTCTCAGCAAAAATTGCAGAAACTCCTATTTTTTTAATTGACTCTACCAATCGCTGAACTGTTTGAGCGCTTGGTTGTTCTTCGGTACTAATGCCAATTAAAGTACCTGCGATCGCAATCCCATAAGCATGTCCATAATATTGGAATGCATCATGGGTTGTTACCAGTTTGCGCTTATCTATGGGGATAGTTTGAATCTGTTGATTAATCCAACTATGCAACTGTTTTAATTCATTAGTAAGTTGTAATGCCTTTTGAGTAAATTTTTCTCTATCTTCAGGTGATTGCTTAATCAAAGCATCCCGTATTGCATTCGTCATTGCGATCGCATTTTCTACACTACCCCAAACATGCGGATCTGGCACAATTTCGTTTTTGCCTTTATCAAGCTGCAAAGATTTGACAGCTTCCCCTACAGCTAACTTTTGTGCCTTACCACCAGAAGCATTCATCAATTTAATCAGCCCCGGTTCCAGGTTGTAGCCGTTATACAAAATTAAGTCGGCTTCTTCCAAAACCCTGCTGTCTGCTGGTACTGGTTCGTAAACATGGGGATCAGTACCCGGTTTCAAGATTCCACTTAGTTGAATTTCCTCTCCTGCAACCTCTTGTGCTAAATCAGCAATGATGGTACTAGTTGCAACCACTCGCGGCTTATCTCCCTTGATAGTGTTGGAGTTAGAGTCTTTCTGGGTACAACTGAATAAAGCTAAAGACACAAGCATTCCCAAACAAAGCCGGAAAAGCATTTTTCCCTTCATCCTGCTGATTATTCCCTCGCCGTAAGGATTACTGCCGTCTATCTCTAGTATTAGTTTCATTTATCTTGGATATTACATCTAATTATAGATTTTTTCATATTTCTCTCATTTTTATAGTAAGCTCAAGAAATAAATATTTAAACCTGATTATGAAAAATATCTCTTTTCCTGCAAAATTGAGCCTATCCCAGACAAAAATAGAGGAAATGCCTGCAAAAACCATCAAAGCTTTTGACACGAGTTCCAAAGCAGCAATTAGCATTGCCCATTTAGGGGTATACTACCGGACACAAGAAGCTTTAAGGGACGTTAACTGTATTGTCAAACCGGGAAAACTAACGGGTATTTTTGGCCCCAACGGTGCTGGCAAAAGTACGCTAATGAAAGCAATGTTAGGCTTGGTTCCTGTTAGTAGTGGTACGGTGCTATGCGAAGGCAAACCCTTGATGCAACAACTAGAGAAAGTTGCCTATGTACCACAACGTAGCCAAATTGACTGGACTTACCCCGCTACAGTCTGGGATGTAGTAATGATGGGACGGGTAAAGAAAACAGGCTGGTTGCGTAGCTTCTCGACAGTTAGCCGCCAAGTAGCGAAAAATGCCATAGAAAGAGTTGGGATGAGTCAATATTGCGATCGCCCCATTGGACAATTATCAGGAGGACAACAACAACGGGTATTTTTAGCCCGTGCTTTAACACAGCAAGCAGAAATCTTCTGCTTTGATGAACCTCTAGTAGGCATTGATCAAAAAACTCAGGCAGTGATTTTTGAAGTCTTCCATGAACTCGCCGCCGATAACAAAATCGTGCTAGTAGTCAACCACGACTTAGGGGAATCAATCACCCACTTTGATGATTTAATATTACTAAATCGTGAACTAATCGCCACAGGTTCACGCCAACAAGTACTTACACAAGAGAATTTAAATCTCGCTTATGGTGGTAAAGTAATGTACTTTTCAGATGCTGCATAAAATGTCATTGGTAGCGAATGACAAATGACAAATGACAAATGACAAAATATGTTACAAACATTAATTGAGCCGTTGCAATACGGCTTTATGCAGCGATCGCTAGTGATTGCGATTTTAGTTGGGATGTTGTGTGCGGTTGTAGGCAGCTACTTGATGGTGCAGCGACTAGCCTTGCTGGGTGATGCCATCAGTCACTCAGTTTTGCCAGGACTAGCGATCGCTTTTATGGTAGGAGCAAATATATATATTGGGGCATTTATAGCTGGAGTTATCAGTACAATGGCGATCGCCTGGATTAGAGTGCGATCGCCAATCAAAGAAGATGCGGCAATGGGCATAGTTTTTTCAGCATTCTTTGCCCTTGGTATTACCCTAATTACTGTTATTCAAAAAGATAACAAAATCGACCTTAATCACTTCCTTTTCGGTAACATTCTCGGTGTTACTATTGATGAAGTGCGGGATACTGCTATTATTGCCACTATTGTTTTAATAGTTGTTTTTATATTATATAAAGAACTTTTATTTTACACATTTGATCCTTTAGGCGCTCAAGCCGCAGGTTTGCCCGTGAATCGGCTAAACTTTGGACTGATGGTGCTAATAGCTTTAACAATAGTCGCCAGCATGAAAGCTGTCGGTGTCATTTTAGTATTATCACTTTTAATTACACCAGGAGCTACCGCCTATTTATTAGTTAAACGCCTCAACCAAGTAATGATTTTGGGTGCGGTAATTGGTGTAATATCTAGTATTAGCGGTATGTATCTTAGCTACTTTTATAACTTGCCCTCTGGGCCTGCGATCGTTTTAGTAGTATCGGCATTCTTTATTTTAGCGTTGTTATTCAGTCCTAAATACGGTATTTTTACCTTGAGCAGCAGAAAGCTCACACCATAATCTTTGAGCAAAGATTTTTGGATATGGCACGTAGCAGGCGATCGTTAAACATAAAAAAAGCACTTCCCCTGCTTTCTTAGGAATCCGGTAATCCCTTCTGATATGTCAGTGGAGTTACATCGAGGACATTCACCTAAAATCATGACATTTCGGATTATTCAAGTCACAGTACCCCTCTGGGTACTATTGGGAAGCAAAAAATCGAGGCGGTTTGGAACCATGAATGCGATGAAGAGTTACTCCCTTGGGAATGGTAAAGCGATCGCCTGCAATCATCCAGACTATTTTTTCTGCCTACAGTTGTGATACAACAAATCATTGCAAGTTCAGTTAAGCTGGCAACAGCAGTTTCATCCTCAAAACAATGACAGCAAATAGTCCCACAATTTTAGCCCTAGACTTTGATGGAGTCATATGCGACGGACTAATTGAATATTTTGAGGTAGCATGGCATACCTATTGTAAAATTTGGTCTCCTGCTAACGACACACCACCAGATGATTTAGCTTTAAGATTTTATCGTCTACGACCTGTAATTGAAACAGGTTGGGAAATGCCCGTTTTAATCAAAGCCTTGATAGATGGAATTCTTGATGATAAAATTCTTCATGAATGGGCAAGTATCGCTCCAAAACTCTTGTTAGATGACAAGCTGCAAGCAAGAGAAATTGGCGCGAAACTAGATAAGCAACGAGATGAATGGATTACCACAGATTTAGATGGTTGGCTAAGTCTGCATAGATTTTATCCAGGTGTAGTAGAAAAAATCAAATTAACTCTTGACAGTGGAGTTAAACTATACATTGTGACAACTAAAGAAGGGCGTTTTGTCCAACAATTGTTGCAACAAGAAGGAGTAAATTTACCAGCAGAAGCAATTATTGGCAAAGAAGTCAAGCGTCCTAAATATGAAATTTTGCGAGATTTAAAGCAGGAAGTAGAAAACAAAGCAGTTAGTCTCTGGTTTGTAGAAGATAGACTCAAAACTTTGCACTTAGTCCAACAGCAAGCAGACCTTGAAGATGTGAAACTCTTCCTCGCAGACTGGGGTTATAATACCCAAGCAGAACGGGAAGCTGCCCAAAATGATCCGCGAATTCATCTGTTATCACTGTCTCTCTTTTCCAAAGATTTCTCTGCTTGGCTTTAAATATATGAAATACGTTGCAATCATCTCTTGATGCCTTTATCCTAAAACGGCTTGTCATTGTCCAGATGTTTGTAATAGTCAAATTGTTGCATTTACCGATATCCCGCCAGGAACTTAAGTTCCTGGCTTATAACCCAAGTCCACTCAAGTGGACTGAAATCAATTATTTAGTCCTCTTTAGAGAACTTTAGTCAAAAACCATAACTGCGTAGTGGTATGTCCCATTAATTTTGATGAGTTCGTAGTAAGCACTTCAGTGCTTAAAAATCCAGCACTAAAGTCCTGACTACAAACTTGTTCACCCCTGGTAACTAATGGGACATACCAGTAGGTTGGGTTGAACTTTAGTGTTACCCAACAAACCATCGAAAATATTGGGTTTTGTTCCTCAACGCAACCTACGATTCTACGATTCTACAATTTTCCTTAACCCAAGCGTATTAGGATATATAGAAAAGACTATAAACCAGAAGCTTAGTTTTTCTATTTAGGTTAAATAATAACTCATAACTATAGGACTAATATTTGATTTCTGAAAAAGCTCCGTACAGATCGAAAAGCCTAATTCCCTACTCCCTACTCCCTACTCCCCGCCCACATAGATAATTTCAAAAATCAAATAGGATTCCTATATTCACTCCTCACTTAGCACTTATTTTTATGCTTGACCTTACAAAACTAGCGCGACAAATGCAGGGTTTAAGTCAGCATCTTACTTTAGAAGCTGTTGCCAGTCGTCAGCGTTTAGAATTGGCGCAACAACATCTAAAAAATGCTTACCAGTCTCAACAAGATTTAATTGATCGCCAGGAAAAATGGCGCGATCGCATTCTCTTTGCTAATGCTACCCCAATTGAGCCGTTAGAAACCTGCATTGATATCCCAGTTCCCCCCAAAATTCATACTGTCATCGCTACCGATGGTTCCCAAATTGCCCCTAATCATCACGAAATTGCTTATTGTTATCTCCTGAATATCGGCAGAGTCGTTTTACACTACGGACAAAATCGCCATCCATTACTAGATAGTTTGCCAGAAGTATTTTACCGCCCAGAAGATTTATACATGTCTCGGCAGTGGGGAATTAGAACCGAGGAATGGATGAGTTTTCGCCGTACTGCTTCAGAAGCAACGGTGTTGGCAGAACTTGCATGTGCAGCGAAAGGGGAAGCACCAGCATTGGCAATGGTAGATGGTTCCTTAATTTACTGGTTTCTAGAACAATTGCCGATGGATGCCCGCGATCGCATTTTACCCCCCATCCTGGAAGCTTGGCAGCAAATGCGTGTTGCTCAAATTCCCTTAATGGGCTATCTTAGTGCCTCTCGCAGCATCGAAACAATGAACTTTTTACGGTTATTAGCTTGTCCTCATCCAGTGCCAGACTGTAAAACTTATTGCCCAAATCAGTTAGAAAAAGTAGCTTGTAAAATTTTTGAACAATTGCGAGATACTTCTGTTTGGGCAACCCGACTCAAACCAGGACAACGCAGTACCCTATGGCGCAGTAATTCCCCCATCCTCGAACTCTACGGAGATCAAACCATTTACTTTTGCTATGTCCACGTTGGTACCGAAATCGCCCGAATCGAAGTTCCAGCATGGGTAGCAGAGAATGTAACCATACTAGACCAAGCGTTGGGGCTAATGCTAGCACAAGTCCAAAAAGGATATGGCTACCCAGTAGCGATCGCAGAAGCCCATAATCAAGCAGTAGTCAAAGGTGGCGATAGAACGCGTTTCTTTGCCCTCCTTGAACAACAAATGATTAAAGCTGGTTTGAAAAATGTGGGAACTTCCTACAAAGAAGCCAGAAAGCGCGGCAGTATTGCTTAGAAACTTTCAGAGTAATTTATTTAACATCCAGTTAGCCTTTAAATATACGGGTCTTGAAATTGGCGATCGTAGCCATCCGAATTCATGGTGTTTACATTTATTCCCGTTATTAGCACTGACACGTTAGCCAAGCTAGAGATAGCAAAACGGGCACAATAACCTGGTAAACAATCTTAAGCAGATTCAGGAATTGATGCTGTTAAGCAAAAGGTGCTAGCCTTACTTAACACTTCTTATCTTTAATTCAAAATATAAATGTTTACTTTACACCGTTTTTGGGGAAACCTTAATTTAGTAGGCAATAAAGTCAAATAAATAGCTAGCTTTTTCAGTAAAAACTAGTAGGTATTTATTGTCTTTGCTCTGACGATGATTACGTATTTATTCGGAAACCAAACAGTCTTTGTGGGAACTTATGTTAGGTAGTGTCTAACTCTATAATATCCCATTAAGATCATTATTAAATTTACGAAAAATGTATTAACTTCTTCTACTCATAAAAATATTTATACTAAACAATTTATGAAACTAGTGAAATCTAAGTACAAACAATCTGAAGAAAAATACTCTCGATTTTTCTCACTTTCTATAGATTTATTGTGCATTGCTAATTTTGATGGTTATTTTAAGTATTTAAACCCCAAATGGACACAAACGCTAGGTTGGTCTGAACAAGAACTTATTAGCAAGCCCTTTATCGATTTTGTTCACCCTGAAGACCGTGAATCCACTATTGCCGCAGCCCAAAAAATTGCACAATCTGTAGATGCAATAAACTTTGAAAATCGCTATCTTTGTCGGGATGGTTCTTACAAATGGCTGTCATGGAATGCGACTGGCTTCAGTGAAGAAAACTTGATTTATGCAGTAGCTCGTGACATTACCCTTAATAAACAGAATGAGATAGAGTTACAAAACTCTATCCGAGAGCTAAAAGCTTTCAAATATGCTTTAAACGCCCATTCTCTTGTAGCTATTACTGATAAAACCGGAAAAATAACCTATGTTAATGACCAATTTTGTGAAATTTCTAAATATTCTAGAGAACAACTTCTAGGGCAAGATCATCGTATTATTAATTCTGGCTATCATACAAAGGAATTTTTTGCAAATTTATGGAAAACTATTGCCCAAGGAAAAATATGGAAGGGAGAAATTAAAAATAAAGCCAAGGATGGTAGTTTTTATTGGGTGGATACTTTGATTGCCCCAATGTTAAACTCAGATGGAAAGCCCTATCAGTATGTATCCATTCGTACAGATATTACACAGCGCAAGGTTTCAGAGTTAGCTTTATTGGAGCGATCGCGCTTGTCAGTGTTGAGTGCAGAAGTCAGTTTAGTCTTATCTCAAAGTGGCACACTTCCAGAAATTCTGCAAAACTGTACAAATACTATTTCCCAATACCTTGATATCGCCTTTGTTTGTATCTGGACATTTGAACGACAGACAAACCAGCTACAATTGCAGGCTGGTGTTGATTGTACAGATGTTACTTGTAGTACTTTGAGTGATACCCAAGATTTCCCAAATCACATGGTTTTAGCTAATAACATTATTGGCTTAATGGCTCAAAATCATCAAGCTATTTTTAACGAAGAGCTATCAATTAATAATTCCGAACAATTCCTCAGCTCAACATTTTCAATTTTTCGATTTTCTGCTTATCCCTTGATAGTAGAGCAGCAATTAATCGGCATAATGGTTTTATTTAGCAAGCAACTATTTACTGAACCAACCCATAACTTATTAAATTGGATTGCTAATAATACTGCTGTGGCTATTGACCGGATATGGGCAAGAGAAGAATTACTCAGTCGTCGGGAAGCCTTATTACTGAGTCTAGCTAGCCAAATCCGTAGTTCTCTTGACCTAGATATGATCCTAGAAACTGCGGTCAATGAAATTCGCAGCTTATTACAAATTGACCGTTGCTACTTTCTTTGTTACTTACCGCATCCATCCCAACCAAGCCTAATTATTACCTATGAAGCGCGAAACCCTAACTTACCAACCATGTTAGGCAGTATTCCGCTCCAAAAAAGTAATTTTTTCACAAAAATACTTCTTTCTCAAGAGCTAATTTGTATCGATGATATTAAGAGCAAGTCACATCTCGATCATGATGTGCAAGAATTTTTAACTGAATTTGGCATCACATCTCAACTAACGCTACCAGTTAAGAGTAATTATGGGGAGATTGGGGCAATTGTGTGCAGTCATTGCAGTGGCGATCGCATTTGGACTAACAGTGAAATTAGTCTGCTACAAGCTGTTTGCGATCAACTAGCGATCGCCATCGATCATGCACAACTTTATACCCAAAGTCGTTCTGCTACTTTAGCTGCTCAAACTCAAGCCGAAAAACTTACCGAAACCTTGCATAAATTGCAGCAAACTCAATCTCAACTGATCCAGAATGAAAAAATGTCTAGCTTGGGACAATTAGTAGCTGGAGTTGCTCATGAAATCAACAATCCAGTTAATTTTATTCACGGCAACTTAACTTATGCTAGCGAATACTTTCAAGAGATGTTAAGTTTATTGCACCTTTATCAGCACCACTATCCCAACCCCCAGGCAGAAATTCAAGATTTTGCTGAGAAAATTGATTTAGAATTTATTACCGATGATCTTTATAAACTCCTATCTTCAATGAATATGGGTACTAATCGTATCTGTGAAATTGTTTTAGGATTGCGGAATTTTTCTCGTCACGATGAAGCAGATAAAAAACTAGTTGACATTCATGAGGGAATTGAAAATACACTATTAATTTTGCATCATCGCTGGAAAAACAATGGCATTGGACTGGATATATCTCTTGTTAAAGAATATGGGAATTTGCCATTAGTTGATTGCTATCCTGGACAGCTTAATCAAGTATTTATGAATATTTTGACCAATGCGATCGATGCTTTAGAAGAGTCAATGGTCAATTTAAAACCAACTCATAAACCGCAAATTATAATTCGGACGGAAATTTTAGACAATAAATTTGTTGTTATCCGAATTTCTGACAACGGATTAGGAATGGAAGAAGACGTTAGAAAACGCTTATTTGATCCTTTTTTCACAACAAAATCTGTGGGTAAGGGAACAGGGCTAGGACTGTCAATTAGCTACCAAATTGTTGTAGAAAAACATGGTGGAATTTTGAATTGTCTATCAGAACCAGGAAAAGGCACAGAATTCTTGATTGAAATTCCAATTTAAATAGGATTTAATAAGCCTCACACAAAAAGTCTAGCAACTTTACTTGCATTTTTTTAGATTTTGATCCTCCAAAAATTTGACATTACACCGATTTTGCAGTGGGATTATTCGGTTTATTTAGAGTAGAATCTTCATACTCAAATCCAACCACTTCGACTGAGTAATCGGCGCACTACTAGAAATATAGTCAACACCCATCTCTGCCACACCGCGAATCGTTTCCAAAGTCACATTCCCAGAAGCTTCAATTTTCACCCGGCTATCCTGCTGGCGAATCAACTGCACTGCGTCACGCATCATATCCAAAGGCATATTGTCCAACATGATAATGTCAACGTTGTGCTGCAAAGCTTCTTTCACCTGCTCTAAACTTTCTGTCTCTACCTCTATAGTCAAGGGATAAGGAATCTGAGAACGAATATGGGTAACAGCTTCTCCAATTCCCCCAGCCGCCGCAATGTGATTATCCTTAATCATTACCGCATCATCCAACCCCATGCGGTGATTAATCGCCCCACCCAAAGCAGTAGCGTACTTTTCCAACAGTCTCAACCCTGGTGTCGTTTTACGCGTATCCACTAACTGAGCAGGTAAATCGGCAATTTTCTCTACATATATATTAGTCAGCGTAGCAATCCCACTCAACCGCATAACCAAGTTGAGCGCGACCCGTTCCCCCATGAGTAGGGCATCCAGCGAACCATGAATTTCAGCTACAACCTGTCCCGGTTCACACCATGCACCTTCAGCCGTAACCGCCATAAAACTGACTTTTTCATTCAAAATCTGAAATACCCTAGCAGCAACTGGTAAGCCAGCAATAATCCCAGAAGCTTTAGCAATCCATCTAGCCGAGCCGAGCGTCACATCTTGTACGAGTAGCGAATTAGTAGTGCGATCGCCCCTGCCAATATCCTCCACCAACCAGCCACGCAACAGTGGATCTAAAACCAAGCAGGGCGGCAAAACACCAGAATTTCTCACAACTTTATTGCTTCCTTAGTGACTTCCAGCAATACTATAGCCTATAACCCTTGCTCTCTAAGGCTTTAATAGTGAATAAGAAATATTTCCCAAAATATTTTGGAAAAATAGTTGACACAAAGAGTTGGGTTGGTTATATTGAATAAGTGCCTGAAGCGGAGAGAGAAATCGCAACGCTTTTGGAGAACCGAACCTTGAAAATATTATAGTTTGAAAGCGATTATACGGCAAGTATTTTGCGTCAAGAAAATAAAGATAACTAAGCTGAAGTTAAAAAAGAGCAGCTAAATGAGCACAAAGGCTTCAAAACGGAGAGTTTGATCCTGGCTCAGGATGAACGCTGGCGGTATGCTTAACACATGCAAGTCGAACGAAATCTTCGGATTTAGTGGCGGACGGGTGAGTAACGCGTGAGAATCTGGCTTCAGGTCTGGGACAACCACTGGAAACGGTGGCTAATACCGGATGTGCCGTAAGGTGAAAGGTTAACTGCCTGAAGATGAGCTCGCGTCTGATTAGCTAGTTGGAAGTGTAAAGGACTCCCAAGGCGACGATCAGTAGCTGGTCTGAGAGGACGATCAGCCACACTGGGACTGAGACACGGCCCAGACTCCTAC
>JAIVFU010000082.1 GCA_020829485.1 Nostoc sp. CHAB 5834
ACAATTAAATTTTTCGAGAGTGCCTTCAGGTACAAGCAACGTTTTTAGCTGTTTTTGTTCTCGTAACCCATACGCGAACAAATTATGATTTATTCCACTATCTATTTTCCTTAACCGAGCAGTATTGACATGAGTTCGACAGTTCACAAAGACCTCTTCCTGCTTTTGCTGTGCAAAACCTGTCCCTCTCCGACTCGGAGAGGGACAGACTTGAACTTTAGTTCAAGGCAGGGAGAGGTTTGTCGAACTCACCTTAAATTACGTTTATCTAGTGGTTCAAACGGTATAGATTTTAACCACCAGCTATTTTCTTGTATAGTTTTTCCCCTTTGACTATCTCTTCATAGTACCGTTCATAAGGGGTGAACCTCATAGATTCTTGTCTTCCTAAACCTAAAATGCCGAAGGTGCCAAGGCTATTATAAAACAGTTCGTGTACCCGCTTTTGAAGTACCTGATTGAAATATATCAGGACGTTACGGCAAAGGATGACATTAAACTCATTAAAAGAACTATCAGTTGCTAAATTATGCTGGGCGAAAACAACGTTTTCTCTTAGAGATGCTCTAAATATAGCGTTATCATAAGCTGCTGTATAATATTCAGAAAATGATTTTTTGCCGCCTGCTTTCAGGTAAAGCTGGGTATATTCTTGCATCAGTTTGAGCGAAAAAATTCCCCTTTTGGCACTTTGTAATACCTTCTCATTAGTATCAGTGGCATATATGCGGCAACGGTGGTAAAGCCCTTCTTCTTGTAGTAATATTGCCATTGAATAGACTTCTTCACCAGTCGAGCATCCAGCGTGCCAAATGCGAATAAACGGATAGGTTTGCAAGAAGGGGATAACTTGATTTCTGAAGGCGTGATAAAAGCTGGGATCACGAAACATTGATGTAACATTCACCGTCAGAGCAAGCAAAAATCTTTCTAAATAGGCACGGTTGTGGAGTAATCGTTCTTGCAATGCAGAAACATTTCCTAACCCCTCTAATTCCATGAAGCCCTGAATTCGGCGCTTGAGTGAGGAAAGAGCATAATTGCGAAAGTCATAACCATAGTATTGATACACACCTTCCAAAAGCAGATGTATTTCTATATCCTCCAAGGTTGGCTTGGGCAAAGTCATAGTACGAATTAGTATATATGTTGAGCCAGTTTCAGTTATTTAAATGTGCTGGCAATACAACGAGTTGAGCTGTTTGGAATTAGCCAAACCAATATTTCCCAAAACTCTACATGGAGAAAAAATTATTCACATTTTAGAGTGGTTATATTTTTATAACCCAAGTGAATCTTACGCTGAAAATACCTTGCTGGATCTATTAAGTTTGATAACGATGCTACTTATGGGGTTTAGTTTCACCTAGCGGCTGTTATTCCTAAAGCAGCGATCGCTATTATTGAAATCCCAACTAGCCATCTCACCTGATAGCGCAGATTTTTAATCTCTTGGCTTAGATTTTCTCTCTGTGGTATGGGATATGGTTGAAGTTCTGCAACTTCAACAGCTACTTGTTGGGGTTTCTTTTGGGTACTTTCAAAAGTTACCTGCGTATGTAGCCAATTAGTAATTAGTTGAGGACAGTTTTTCTTAAACCAATTTAAAGCCAAAGTTCTAAAAACTGGTTTAGACATTCGCGCAATTAATTTCATTACCCTGTTTACGGGTTTCACGCGAAGCTTTTGGTTGATCAGATT
The DNA here is from genome assembly GCA_020829485.1 of Nostoc sp. CHAB 5834. Next base: position 1,702 of record JAIVFU010000082.1, read on the forward strand.
GACTGAGCCAACATCATACAGACAATCCAGAATTAGTTTAACAGTGGCTTCTTCACTGTTAATCAAGTTTTGCAGTAAAAGCAGAACATCGTGCATACGCTCTGCTTCAATAATTTTTTCTGTCAAAGTTTCTGGAGAACTTACTGAAGGACTTACGGTTGTATTTAGGGCGTTTCGTCTTACTATTGTCATATTAGTAACGTAGCAGTCATAATAATCTAGGTACACCTGTCTACCGAAAGAAAGATTTTTTATCTAGAGAAAGAACCTAAAAGCCAAAACTGTTTAGTGAGACACATGATTATATCGTGTCTGTAAAAATGCTATTTGTCTAGTTTCTATAAAACTTTTATCCACTTCTGAATAACCGAACTAGAACTACGAAGTAGAACCTGCTAGATTCAATGGGAGCATCCGTTTTAGAAAAAATATCTTTATTTTTTATTTAGATGTTAATACCTCAATTTGTGTAACAACCCGTTCTAATTCGTCAATGATTACAGTGGTTCCAGTCTTTCTGAAGGCATCCACAAGCGCCCGATAATACCAAAGAGTTCCTTCTTTACCCCCGTGAAAACGTTCCCAAAGTGATTCGCCCAAAACGCGATAATCTTTGAGAATAGATTGGGCGTTGTAAAGTTTATCTGCTAATGACACGAGCAGTACTGATGGGGAAGCGGTAGGAATATGAGCAATATATGCCTCCTTGCGCTGTAGCCAAGGCGGTTTTGGAGTTGTATCAGCATCAGTACAACCATCTACAATTGCTGTTACATTGTCACCAAAACGACGGCGAATTTCTTCTCGTGTTGCAGCGCCACCTTGATCTTCGATCGCATCGTGTAAGAGAGCTGCGATCGCCTCATCTTCATTTGCCCCATATTCTAAAGCAATACTGGCGACACCCAATAAATGGGCAACGTAGGGAACACCTGAACCTTTCCGAACTTGGTTGGCGTGCAGTTGGGTGGCATATGTAAGGGCTGTGGTAAAGCGTTCTGAGAGCATTGTTTTGAAAAAAGAAAACACCTTGTAGTCAGATATTGCACTGATATTAATGTCAATTTTATAACAAATCGCTCCAGACACAGAGAATGCAGAGCAGGAGAGGGGTATAGAAGTAATTGAATATCAACCTAAAATTGAGATATCTATCAAGCTTGCGATGAGATTATCATGACCAGCGAAAAAATAACGGTGCAGTCTTTGTATACTGTCACTGATGAAGAATTAATGCTGATGAGTTCGCAAAACCCAGAACTGCGGTTTGAACGCAATGCTAATGGAACGTTAGAAACTATGCCCCCAACTGGTGGAATTTCTGGTAATCGAGAAATAAAAGCAGGAGCCTATTTATTGAATTGGGTAGAAAGTCAGGATTTAGGTGAAGTTTTTAGTTCAAGTACAGGTTTTAGATTAGCAAATACGGCAGTGCGATCGCCTGATGCTGCTTTTGTAGCGAAAGGACGTTTGCCAGAAGGTTGGGATGAAGAAGAAGACAAATTTATTAATTTAGCACCCGACTTTGTAATTGAAATTCGTTCTAAAAACTATAGCTTGGCAAAACTCAAAGCCAAGATGGAAGAATATATTAGTAATGGTGTTCAATTAGGATGGTTAATTGATAGTAAAAATCAGCAAGCTTTAGTTTATCGCCGGGATGGTTCAATTACTCAATATCCAGCTACGGCAATATTAAGCGGTGAAGATGTTGTGCCTGGTTTTACCTTGCCTTTAAGAAAATTATTATAATATTGACTAGATTCTATATCAATTCGATACAAGGATGTGCCAACCCAAAAATTTGTTTAAAACTACGCTACAAGCTTTATCCTTAAACAGATTTTGGTGCAGCATTAATTCAAACAATTAGTATAACGACTAAATTATCAAGATATCATCTTTCTTTTGAGCGATATTTGACGATAATCTGCTCAACGTCTATGTCTGATAAGTTCTGAGTAGAAAAGCAAAAGTTTTTAGTAGATAAAATTATGTGGTTCTACTTTTAGACAGACAATATTTAAATCTAAATTACATCGCCAGATAGATAATATTTTGATGATAATTTATTTACACTAACTCAAGTATATGCTATTTATAGGAGTTAATTTAATAATGGCAGACAATCCTGGATTAGGAGAGCAGGCGCTGAATAAAGCGGCAGAAATAGGATTATCTAGCCAATTAGATGAAGTAGAAAATTTAGATATAGACATCAAAACCGATCCTCTGAAACTAGTTCAGGGGGAGGTGGATTCAGTCACAATTGAAGGCGAAGGTCTGGTTATGCAGAAAGACCTCCGTATGGAGGAATTTGATATGCAAATGACTAATGTTGCCATTAATCCTCTGAGTGTAGCTTTCGGCAAAATTGAACTCACTAAACCCACTGAAGCTAATGCACAGGTTGTGTTAACTGAGACTGACATTAATCGCGCCTTCAACTCAGAATATGTGCGATTGCAACTGCAAAGCCAAAAAATCCACGTTAACGGGCAACTGAGAACTATTGAACCTCAACATGTAGACTTTCGACTACCTGGTGATGGGAAAGTAGCAGTAAATGCCAGCATGAAATTAGTAGAAACTGGTGAAAATCAGCAAGTTGCTTTTTCCGCAGTCCCCAAAATTAGCGGCAATGGAAAAACTGTTGCTCTGGAGAATGTCGAGTATGGCGAAAGTGAGGAAATATCGCCAGAGTTGACAAAAGCTTTGATAGATCAAACTAGCGAAATTCTAAATTTGAGTAACTTCGATTTAGAAGGAATGAGTCTGCAAGTTAACCAACTAAAAGTAGAAGTAGGCAAACTAACCCTACAAGCTGAAGCTTATGTTGAAAAAATTCCTTCAGCTTAAAAATAAATAAGACGTTAATAAATTCAGGATACTAAAATGGAAACTACAGACACAACGCAAACAGGTTCAACACCCTTTCCAAATATTCCACCAGTTATTGAAAGTAACGACAGTGAGTATGTTGATAGCGGCGTACCAAGCACAGTTGCGATCGCAGGACATCCCCTACATCCTTTGACTGTGATCTTTCCTATCGCCTTTTTAGCCGCCGCTTTGGGAAGTGACATCGGTTACTGGTTAACTCGTGATTTCTTTTGGGCTAGAGCTTCATTCTGGTTAATCGGACTCGGATTAGCTGGAGGCTTACTCGCTTCTGCGATCGGTCTGAGCGACTTTTTGAAAATTGAACGAGTTCGCAAGCGCACCGCCGGTTGGGTGCATTTGATACTTAACGTTTCTATCCTGGTTTTATCACTCTTCAACTTTCTCCTGCGTTTGGGCGACGCTGAGTCTCGGATAGTACCTTGGGGACTATTAATCTCCCTCGTTGTTGGTACACTGACTAGCGCTTCCGGCTGGTTCGGTGCTGAACTCTCCTATCGCCACAAAATCGGTGTAGTAGGCGCTGGTAGCAGAAGATATCCATAACGCTCAAGAGCAGGAGAGAGGTTTGGAGAGAGGTCAAAAATTAAGTTGCACATCGCGTTAATGAAATAATTCGTAATTAAAATCCGAAATTACGAATTATTAAGAAAGAGCAGTGCAGAGGCTAGAATTTTCGTTAGTCTTTAGCCTTGAGAAAATGCTCCAACATCGTAACCAAACAATATTTATTATTCTTTCTCTGCTCATCGTTGTACCGATGGGCTTTTTGTTTAAGTACTACACTGGCCCTGCCCATCAGTGGTTTAATGACTATGGAGCAGCTATATTTTACGAAATATTTTGGTGTCTGTTTGCATTTTGGTTTTTCAGAAGTCGGGCGGCGATAATCCAAATTCCTATATGGGTTTTTGTCATCACCTGTATACTAGAATTCTTGCAACTTTGGCATCCGCCGCTATTAGAGGAGATTCGCGCCACCTTGATAGGTAAATTGTTACTTGGTACTACCTTTGTCTGGTGGGATTTTCCTCATTATGTATTGGGTTGTGTTTTAGGTTCGTTGTGGCTGCGACAATTACAGAAAATAGGTTATGCAAAAAAAAGTCAAGGTTAAACCTAATTCAAAACAGCAAAAAATCGAAGAACAACCTGATGGCAGTTTGACTGTGTATTTAAAATCGCCGCCAGTTGATGGTAAGGCTAATGAAGAGTTAATTAAACTATTAGCAAAGAAATTTGATGTAGCCAAATCTGATATCAGCATAAAATCAGGTTTGTCCTCTCGGCAAAAGCTGATAGAAATTGATATAGACTACTAGTTGCTGCTTAGTAATAACCTTATCGTAAGACTCTGCCTCCTGCTGAATATGAGGCAATGTCTCACCCAATATATCCTCTAGCAAAGCCAAGAAACGAGAGACACAAAAAAAAGCAAAATCGAGTTCTTATGCTTGTGTAATACTGATATACCTTGGTTGAGCTTTGACTCTTTCTATCCAAGCTTGGATAGCAGGAAATTGTGTCAAATCGAACCCACCTTCATCAGCTACATGAGTGTATGCGAACAAAGCAATATCAGCGATCGTGTAACGCTCTCCTACAAAAAAAGTGTGAGAACTTAAGTGTTTTTCCATCAGGCTAAGTGCTGCATAACCTGGTTCACGTTTTTGCTTTATAGCTTCACTATATTCTTCAGTTTTACCTAAAACAGAAATCCAAAATCTTGATGTAGCAATAAAAGGTTCATGGCTATACTGTTCAAAACATAACCATTGCAGCACCTGCGCTCGTAAAAAGCGGTCATAGGGTAAAAATTCTGTACCTTCACTTAAATATACCAATATGGCATTTGATTCTGCCAAGTATTTCCCTGGCTCGATTTCAATAATAGGTATCTTTCCACTGGGATTTTTACTTAAAAATTCTGGTGTTCGAGTCTCGCCTTTCAAAATATTAAGCTCTACCCTCTCAAAAGGCATACCTAGTTGTGTCAATAAAAGACGTATCTTATAACCATTACCAGAAGGTAAAAAATCGTACAAACGCAGTAGTTCCATGCTAAAATGCAGTTAAGAATATGTTGATAATTAGAGGTTCAAAATACAATATCTTACCAAAATATTTTCCCAAAACCGGATGATTTTTTTGAAGATTTCGCTTAGATATAATAAAGAAAATTATCTGGAAAAATAAAAAACATTATTCATTTCTAGATTGAGATATTTAATTTAGTCAGTGGTCGAGAATAAAAGTATGTGTGGAAGATTTACTTTAAATCAGTCAGCAGAAGCTTTAGCTCAAGTTTTCCATATCGTCGAGCCAGTTCTGGATTTAGCAGCCGGATATAACATTGCACCGACGCAAATGGTGGCAACAGTGTTACAAAATCCCGAAAGCGAAAAGCGGGAATTTAAGCAGTTGTATTGGGGATTAATTCCGTCATGGGCGAAAGATGCAGGGATAGGGGCAAAGCTGATTAACGCAAGGGCTGAAACTGTTGCCGAAAAACCTTCTTTTCGTTCGGCTTTTAAGCATCGACGCTGTTTAGTGATAGCTGATGGCTTTTATGAGTGGCAACGGCAACAAGGCAAAAAGCAGCCATTTTATTTTCGCCTTCAAGATGGGCAACCCTTCGCCTTTGCAGGTTTGTGGGAGAAATGGCGTTCGCCTGCTAACGAAGAAATAATTTCTTGTACAATTTTGACAACGGCAGCTAACGAATTACTCCAACCTATCCACGAGCGGATGCCAGTGATTCTAGAGGCAGAAGATTACGATTTATGGCTAGATTCCCAAGTGCAAACGCCCCAAACCCTACAGCAGCTATTGCGTCCCTATCCAGCGCCAGCAATGACTGCGTATCCAGTTAGCACCTTGGTAAACAACTCTCGGCATAATAGTCCAGAGTGCATCATCCCACTCAGTGAGGAGAATGCATCCACAAATCAGTTAAATTAGCTATTGAGTGGACTGGTGATTAGACGAAGAGGGAAGATTTCCAATACCTAATACCCAGTTCCCAATCCCCAATCCCCAGAGACTACTATGCCAAGAACGCAAAAGAACGATAATTTTGTTGACAAATCCTTTACAGTGATGGCAGATATCATCCTGAAGATCCTGCCAACCAACAAAAAAGCTAAAGAAGCGTTTGTTTATTATCGAGATGGCATGTCAGCCCAAGCAGAAGGGGAATATGCCGAAGCATTGGAATATTATGAAGAAGCTCTAACACTAGAGGAAGATACCAACGATCGCGGCTATATTCTCTACAATATGGGGCTAATCTATGCCAGCAACGGTGATCATAAGAAAGCTTTAGAACTGTACCACCAGGCAGTTGAGTTAAACCCACGGATGCCCCAAGCTTTGAACAACATCGCCGTGATTTATCACTACCAAGGCGAAAAAGAGAAAGAAGCTGGAGATAACGAGGCTGGCGAAGCACTGTTTGACCAAGCCGCAGACTATTGGATTCGAGCTATTCGCATGGCTCCCAATAACTACATTGAAGCTCAAAACTGGCTAAAAACCACCGGGCGATCGCAAATTGACGTATTCTTTTAGTCATTAGTCATTAGTTCTTTGTCATTTGCTAAGGACTAATGACCAATGACAAGTGACCAATTACAAATGACAATTTATGATTGACCAAGAACAAGTTCATAAAGTAGCTAATCTTGCTCGTTTAGAATTGACTCCCGAAGAAGAAGAACAATTCACTACTCAGTTAGGAAGTATTCTGGATTATATTCAACAGTTGGATGAACTTGATGTTAGTAATGTGCCCCCAACAACGCGGGCAATCGATGTCAGCAACATCACACGAGAGGATAAATTACAACCTTATCCTGACCGAGAAAGCATCCTCAACAGTGCGCCTCAACAAGAAGGCGAATTTTTCAAAGTACCAAAAATCCTGAACGCTGAATAGTCAGCCCCTTCCCTACGGGACGCTGCGCGAACGGGGAAGTCAAAAGTCAAAAGTTTTAGATTCTTGACCGTGGAAATTTTAGATTTTAGATTAAAGAATTAAAACTTATTTCGGTTCACGCCCCGCCCCTTGCAATGCCCTGAGTAAGCTGTTGGCTGGGCTGAACAATCCAAAATACAAAATTTAAAATCCAAAATTGTTTGACTGTTGACTAATAACTAAGGAGATAATTATGGGTTTGGGAATTCTTAAAGATGGTCAGTGGATATCTCGAAGGGATCAAGAAGATTCAGAAGGTAAATTTATCCGTCCCTCAACTACTTTCCGCAACTACATTACAGCCGATGGTTATAGTGGGTTGAAAGCTGAAGCAGGGCGCTATCATTTGTATATTTCTTGGGCTTGCCCTTGGGCGTGTCGCACCGGCATTATCCGCCAATTGAAAGGACTCCAAGATGTCATTGGGTTATCAGTCGTTGCCGCAGAAATCGATCAAAATAGCTGGGAATTTGGCGATGAACCGGGGTGCATTCCCGATACAGTCAACGGGACTCAATATCTTTGGCAACTTTATCTAAAAGCTGAACCTAACTATAGCGGTCGGGTGACAGTTCCAGTTTTATGGGATATCCAAAATAGGACAATTGTCAATAATGAATCCCGCGAAATCATTCGGATGTTTGATACAGAATTCAATGCTTTCGCCAAAGAAAATATCAACTTTTATCCAGAACATTTACAAAAAGTAATTGACGAGACAATTGATAAAATTTATCAACCAATAAATAACGGTGTCTACCGGGCGGGATTTGCTACCACTCAGTCGGCTTATGATGAAGCGGTAACAGAATTATTCACCGCTCTCGACTACTGGGAAAAAGTATTAGGAAATCAACGCTATCTTTGCGGAAATCAAATTACTGAAGCGGACTGGTGTATGTTCACTACTCTGTTTCGTTTCGATGTAGTTTATTATGTGCATTTCAAATGCAACTTACGCAGAATTGTAGATTATCCGAATCTGTGGAATTATCTTAAAGAACTTTATCAACTGCCGGGAGTTAAAGAGACTTGCAATCTTGACCACATCAAACGGCATTATTACAGAAGCCATCCCCAAGTTAACCCAACTCGCATCGTTCCAAAAGGCCCACTGATTGATTTTGATGCACCCCATAACCGGGATAAAATATTTGCTTGATTAAGACTGCTGACCTTTAACTGTTTTGTTCGCTTGTCGCGTCATCGCTTCATGAGAATTACATGTAGCCCAGAACTTAGTCCCATTCATCTGGGGTAAAAAATTTCAAAGCGTTAATTTTTGCAAAATATACCTGATTCAGTACAAATACTCATAATTACAGTAATTCGATAAGGTTTAGAGGATATTTGAAAAGTCCTTTTGTTAAGCTTGAAAACAACTAGCAGTGCTGCGGGGTTCTTCTTTTAAAAGAAGTTACAAAATTTCCGTTAGACCGCCCAACATTAGACGATGCTGAAGTCCCCAACCACCCGGATGTTACCCCGTAAAGGTAGCCAAAAGGCGGTCGTTGACTAATTAGGTCTTCGTGAGTTTCTATGGTTATAACACAAGGTGATATTAGGATACACTGGCTTTTGAATACACCGGAAGTTTAGCAGCAACAAACAAAATCGCTGCTAGTGACTTCCTGCCAAGTATCCTATTGCTTTTTGCTGTATGAAACTTACCCCTCTTCTATTACTCTCGTTAAATAAAAATCATAACCCTTGATTTTTAAGGCTTTGATAAATTTACGGGTAGGTTGGGTTGAGGGACGAAACCCAACACGAAAAATCCTTGGTTTTGTTGGGGTTTCACGAATGTTCAACCCAACCTACATTTTTTTCTTTCCTCAGAGTCATAAAAGAGCGTTACTTAAATCTATGGCGAGTCTTCCTCAAGAAGGTTTCTGAGCATCTAAAAAGACTCCCACTGTTTTGAGGCTATAGCCTTAGAATATTTACAAGCTTTACTTACGAATTAGCTCTCTTTAGAGAAAGTAACGTTTTTGCTGTCTAGGCTGACATTTTACCTGTTTCTATTGGTATCGGTGTAGCTTAACAAATCAGCCAATTCATTAATATTAAGCCTGTTTTACTATTTAGTTTCTTACCCTGACCTATTAGACTGCCTAGTGTGTTCATTTCACTTTGTTCAATAGCTTTTAGCCCTTATCGCTCCCATGCTGACCCATCACCGCAAGCCCGTGTGCTTATCACTTATTTCCACTGACCTACCAATTTGGTCTGTTGTGGAAACTGCCGCGACATTGTATCAAAAAGATACTGATAGATTCCATTTGCTGCTGACCGCACCGCCTCTAATTAGCTGTGAAGTAGAGAGTGTGGTAAGTCCAGAGGATACACTTCCTCAAAGTAAGAGCAAAGCTTACGCCCCTAATAGTCCCAGAATTTTGTGGCTGGAGATTTCTCCTTACCGAGTCATTATGACTATGCAAGGTAATGCTCAAGTGAGTTACCGTCACTTTTGGGAACGGGGCGTTTATGGCATTAGTCGCTATTGGTTGCCAGCTGAGTCGTTGCAACCTAACAATCCTATTCGTTTACGAAATTTTACTAGTAGCCTAATTCTCAACGGACATCCCTTGCCAGAACATTTGCGTCTGGAATATGAATTGTGGGCAGAAAAAGTTCAATTAGGATGCTACATACTGAATTTGGAAATTAAACATTGATGGTTATGGAGAGTAGGGAGTAGGGAGTAGGGAGTAGGGAAAATTTTTACACTCAATGCCCCATGCCCTATTCCAAATCCCTTTCAACCAAAATAACTGGGTTGGTTTCCAGGTTTCCATTTAATATTGCAACCAACACTCGGCTTTTGCTCACTTGTAACAGGTTTACCCGCCAGCACTGCTTCAATGGCTGCGCGTAAATCTGCGCCTGTTACAGGTTTACCATTACTGGGGCGGCTATCATCTAATTGTCCCCGATAAACAAGTTGCCGTTGCTGATCAAATACAAAAAAATCAGGTGTGCAAGCTGCGGTGTAAGCCTTTGCCGTTTCCTGGCTCTCGTCGTAGCATAAGGTAAAATTAAACCCTTGTTCTGTTGCAAATGCTTGTAACGAATCTGGCGCATCATCTGGGTAATTTTTTGCATCGTTAGCACTTATGGCAACGATCGCTAAATCACTTGTAAAATAATCTTTTCCTAACTGCACTAATTCTTGTTGAATGTGCTTTACAAAAGGGCAATGCCGACAAATAAACATTACCAGCAGTGCTTTTTTATCTGCAAAGGTAGAAAGTGAAGTTGCCTTTCCAGATACTACTTCCGGTAGATTAAAATCTGGTGCTTTTGTGCCTAATGGCAACATAGTTGAAGCAGTTAAAGCCATAGTTCATCCAATATTTTTACGCTGATAACTGCTTTGGCTATCAGTATATTTTTACTCTAGCACTAAGTTTTCCATAAAATAAGAGACGGTAAATTTACCGTCTCTTATATTTATTGAATATTTAAGTTATAGAAATTAGTTTTTACAGACTTGCCAAAACACCAACGATGCCGTGTCCTGTGAATACTTCTAATGCTATGAGAGAAACAAAACCAATCATTGCTAAACGACCGTTGAGCATTTCTGCATAGGGAGTAAAGCCAGTGCGATCGCCTTGCTCATCTATGTAAACCTTTGGCTCGATGGCAAAGTTGTTCAGCTTGCCTTGGTCGTCAACTATAGCAGTGTTTGTACGCATGGATTTTTCCTTGTCTCTCTTTATGTAAATAACTGTAACAAATTTATTAACTTTTGTAAAGTATTTGAATCTGATCGAGTAGAAGTCCAAGCCAGAGAAGAGATATGATGATGGTCGAGTTCAAAGCCATGTCTAACCAACAGGCTCCGCTCCTTGTTCGTAAGCACTTTCAATTACAAATCCATCCCTAACAGCTAATGCATCGATTTCGAGTAGAGGTTATTGCCAAAACACCAAACCCGCAGCAGGTAATTTATGCCGCGATGCACCAAGACTATACCGATGGGTTCGTGTTTGATAAGCGCGACTCTTGGCCCTCGGAGTCACAAAGCGGCGAAGTTATTGTTAAGCGACTTTTAGCGGGTGAGAGGGGACACTATGGGCCTCTAGAGCATCCCCAGATTGTTTTCATTTTACTAGTTTGGCCGATTTACAGGTTTGGCTAGAAGTGCGATGAAGGTTTAGACTATCTCATATAGACTTTTGCAGGACGATGGATATTCAAAAAGTTCTATGCGATCGCCTAATTATTTCCTCTGATCCACATATTATGAGTGGTACTCCTGTGTTTGTTGGAACGCGAGTTCCATTGCAAACGTTTTTCGACTATCTAGAAGGTGAAGCAGGTTTAACCGAATTCTTAGAAGATTTTCCACATTTGCAAACTCAGGTGTTACAAGTTTTGGAGGTGATTGCAAAAGCAATGCTGAATCAGGAGCAAATTACTTATGCTCATTCTGCTTGATGAAAATCTCCTGAGTAAGAAGTTGAAGAAGCCGTTCATAGATGCAGGACATATAGTGCAAAATGTAGAAGATAAGTAAGTCGGTGAGAATAATTCAAACTATATTAACTAATGTAAAAAATTTTGGAATTAGTTTGTAGTGAGGGCTTCAGCCCTCAAAGTAGGGCTGAAGCCCTCACTACAAACCTTTAATTATTTACGCCGTCCTACTTATGGGCTGGCGTGGTGTCAAAGATAAGGAACTTTTGGCTTTAGCAGATAGATATCCTTTTGATGTTTTTGTTACGTTAGATAAGAATTTACCATATCAGCAAAATTTTCGAGTTATTACACTCCGAGTTTTGGTGTTGAATACACTCAGTACGCGTCCAGACTATTTGCTGCCGTTGATAATTCAAGTTAGTGAATTTCTGGAATCTTTAGCGCCTAGTTCTGTAACCTTAATAAACGATGAAGGAGAAGTACAACCCTTTAATCCTGGTAGTGGCAAGTGATAGTACATTAAACTTGTAGGAATCTTCATCAGACAAAGAACCTAGTACCAATTTAGATTTAGTGATAAAATAAAAGATTGTTAATTTTTTATTTTAGCCAATCATGACAGCAACGGGTAAGGCAACCCAATTCGAGTACAAAGCACTGCACAAGCCCAACCAGCTTATTTATGGTCTAGGTCAAACGGCAGTGATTACAGGATGGACAGTAAAGCAGGCGATCGTTAAACACCTGCAACCTGAAGATTATGCTGTAATTGGGCAACTATACTCGCCCACAAGAGGGATAAACTTACTAATTCGCAATTTGCTATTTAATCCCCACGTCCGCTTTTTGGTTGTTCTCAATGCTACAAGGGAAGATAATAACGCAGGTGCATGTCAGTGCTTGCTGGACTTTTTCCGTAATGGCTTTGAAGAAGGTGTGTGTGATACTGGGTTGCGTTGCTGGGTAATTCGCTCGCCTATCCCTGGATATATTGATCTTGAAGTGGAAGCTAGTGATTTAGAACACTTGCGGCATTCTGTAGATTGCAAAGAAGCCAAATCAATTGTTGAGGCAGTTAGGCAAGTTTTATCTTATGCCCAATTAGAGGAACTTTCTCCTTGGGGTTCGCGGTTAGAATTTCCCATGTCTCTCGTTGAACCAAGTGTTTTACCAGGGCCACGCTACGGACATCGAATAGAAGGTAAGACTATAGCCGAAACTTGGGTAAAAATCATTCATCGGATTAAGACAACAGGAACAATTAGGCCAACTGGCTATGATGGGCAATGGCAGGAATTAATTGATTTAATGGCAATTATTACTGATGAGCCTGCTGACTTTTATTTTCCTGAGCCAAATTATTTGCCAATTGACCGCCCTTTTCTTGAAGAATATGTTTCGCAGATTTTAGATGATGCACCTTATCGGGAAGGGTTGAAATATACTTATGGTCAACGTTTACGTTCCTGGTTTGAGCGCGATCAAATTGACCAGGTAATTCAGAAGTTAATTGGAGAAATTGATGCTGCTAGTGCAGTGATGAATTTATGGGATGTAAAAGACCATGAAAAAGGTGGTAGTCCTTGTCTGAATCACATTTGGTTGAGAGTGGTTGATAATGAATTATCACTAACTGCAACTCTTAGAAGTAATGATATGTTTGCTGCATGGCCTGCAAATGCAATGGGATTGAAAGCTCTGCAACAACATATTAGAGATGAAATTGCTCAACGTTCTGAGTATGACTTGAAAATGGGGCCACTCATAACCATTAGTCAGTCTGCTCATATATATGATGATACCTGGGACAATGCAGAGAGGCTAATTGCAAATCAATACGCTGCAATTTTTAATCAGCGTAGCTATTATGACCCCTCCGGCAATTTCCTAATTGAGGTTGATGGCAAAGAGATATTTATTACCCACATAACCCCTGGTAGTGGTGAGGTGATTAAGTCCTATCGTGGGAAAAACCCCCTTAACTTATTAAGAGAGATTTGTGCTACCTCTCCAGCAATTCAACCTGAACATACTGGTTATTTAGGTATCGAACTGCAAAAGGCTAGTAGCTGTATTAAAAGTGGCAAGGCTTACATTCAGGATCAGTAAATTAAAAAACTGTAATTAATATAACTAGCAATTCTAATGTGGATATCATCAGGCTAAATATATCAAGTAATTTGCAACACACCAGAATATAGCTTAAAATACGTATTGTCAAAGTAGCATTTTCATCAAGTGTCGAAAATTCTGGTGGTTTGTCGAATTAGGGGGTATTTAGATGTCAGTCTTGAGTGATCGGGATATTATTGATGAATTGGTGCGTGGAAAAATATTTTTTTATCCATTCAAAAAAGAGAATTTGCAAGGTTGTGTTCTCGGTCTAACTGCAAGTCATTTTGCTTACTCTATTGAACAGCAAGTTCTTTTAACGATTGAAACAGATGCAAATTCAAATACCAGCTTCTTTGAAATAACACCAGGAGATACAGTTTTGGTATTTACTCATGAATGTGTGGCACTGAATAATTCTTATTGTGCCACTATTCATTCTAAGGTCAAAATGGTCTCAAGGGGACTAGGACATATAGGTACGAAAGTAAATCCAGGTTGGTCAGGAATTTTGTCTATCCCGATTCAGAATCTTTCAAATAGAAGTAACAGAATTTATGTTGATGAAGTCATTGCCTATTTAATATTTCATAAGTTGAGTTCGAGGAGTTTAGATATTGTTGCAGAACATAAATCAGGGAGATTGAATGATTTTCCTGGAAATGTTCCTCAAAAACTTAATGAATGGATTCATGATAGTAAAAATCCGTGGAGGAATGGTGATAGAAACGCACTTAAGCAAAGATTAGAGACATCCTCTGAGTATCAAGAAGCTAAGAAAAATCTTGTTCAGGAAAGGGCAAGTTACCAACTTAAAAGTATGATAAAGAGATGGGCTGCTCCTATAGTAGTTTCCCTGCTCTTGTTACTTTATTTATATCGTAATAATAAACTTAGCAATGAGTTAATTATTGCTATTATACCCGTTGCTTATGCAGCCATGTCTGAATTTACCAGAAATACGAGAAACAACTAACTCTAAATATTTCAACTCAGTAATTATATTTTTCAATTATGGTAATGATTGAGTCTTAAAAAAAATAGTTATTTTTTCGCAAGCAAACAATGAGAAAAATGTACAAAGTATATGTGTCTGGGGCCTTAACTGATGTAGAAAATCCAGCAGAAACTAAAGCACTTTATGAAAAAGTTGGTTTCCTTTGCGAAGAAATTGGTCTTCAAGCCTATGTGCCGCACAAACAAACTGATCCAGTAAATAATCCCGATATTAGTCCTCGTGAAGTTTTCGACCAAGATAAGTATCAAGTAAGCAATTCAGACTTAGTTATTGCTTACCTTGGTTCACTATCTTTTGGTGTTGGAATGGAGTTAGCTTTCGCAGAGACAAACAACATTCCTATTCTTCTTCTATACGAAACAGGTAAAAAAATATCAAGATTTCCACGCGGCATTCCCACTGTGATTGCTGAAATACAGTTTCACGATCATGAAGATGCTTTGAATCAGCTTAAAAACATTTTGGCAAAGTGGAACCCAGAGCATCCATAGTTTCCGTTGTCAGCAAGGCAGTAAGCTGTTACGCATTTAACTTGTACATTTACCTGATAACTGTTGACTGATGACTGATGACTGATGACTGATGACCGTCAACCGTCAACCGTCAACGATTATAAAGAATGTTTATATAATTTAGACGCATATCAGCTTAGAATAAAGTTTGAAATTGACAGATTATGCAAGATATTTTCCCAATCGACGAACGCGATCAAAGACCAACATGGGATGAATACTTCCTTATGTTGGCTAAACTTGCAGCAACTCGCTCAACGTGTTTAGCCTTTCCAGTGGGTGCTGTGATTGTGAAAAACAAGCAGGTGGTGGCAACAGGTTATAATGGCTCACCATCTGGTTCGGCACATTGTACGGCTCAGGGCTACTGTTACCCAGGATTGAGTAGCTGTGATGCTAGTAAAACTTTACCATCAAGGGCTGTACACGCGGAAGCAAATGCGATCGCACAAGCAGCAAAGCATGGGACTTCTACAGATGGTGCAAGTATTTATGTCACTTTAGAACCTTGTCTGTCTTGTTTAAAGTTAATTATCTCCGCAGGAATTAAGGAAGTGTTTTATGAAACCTCTTTCAACAGTGGGGAGAAGGTCTTAGTGAGAGATTCTTTTGTCAATGAAGGTTTAGTCACCTTTCAACAGATTCAGTTATCTGAAGTAACAGCACAACAAGCTGCTCAATTTCTCCTCAATCCGACATCTGTAGCTAGAACAGTAAGGTGTGTTCAGGAACTTTAACACACCCTCTTCTTGAAGATTATTAAATTCAAAATCTCAAAGCCTGAGATTATTTAAGGTCGATAACTGCGGCGGATTTCTGTAATTTGATCAGCTACATCAAGAAGTGATTTTGTCATCTCTGGCCCTGTGAGAATGATATCAATGTGCGGAGGACGTTTTGCCAGAAACGCTAAAACTTCCGTTTCAGGAATTAAACCAAAGTTAATCGCTAAACTTAACTCATCTAAGACAACGAGAGAATACTTACTCTCACACACTACCTGCTGTGTATACTGCCATAGCTTTTGTAGGGCTTGGTCTTCCGTATCATCTAAATGTGGTGTATCGATACAACGAGGCAAATCACAGCGAATCCAATCTAAATTTTGTCCTAATTGTATGGGTCGCTCCTGTCCTTGACGAATACCTCCTTTGAGAAACTGCACTATTAATACTGGCGTTCCTTGCCCAGCTATTCTCAGTGCTTGAGCCATAACGCTTGTAAAAAAGTTGCGATGGGAGCTGGTGAAAACTTGCACTAGCCCTTCAACTGGATATTGTAAGGTAAGGGTTGAATTTATACTTGGAGTTTCTAGTTGGGCAACCATAGGGTGAAGTTCAAAAAGTTACAATAAATTAAAGTTTTGTGCTGGCAGTACTTATTACAAATCTGCTTGTATGATCAATCTGTTTTTCACAGGTGTGGTGGATTTGGCAAATTGCATTCTTAGTCAAACACTACGTTTGTGCTGAAGTCAAGAGTTATTTTCGTTTTTTCTCTGAAAGTACTTGTAAAAATGAAAACACATAAGTTAGAGTTCCAATTATTTAAAAAAGCTGGGCGTAACGGCTGAAAGCCGCTAAATGTTAGATTTCTCGGTTGTTTGGGCAAAACAGACTTAGCAAGTAGTGGATTTGACAAGATGAGGAGTTAATTGTTGTGAGATTGGTGATTCTAGGAGGATCAGGATCGGGCAAAAGGTCTTAGAAGGCTATCCCCGTAATGCTTTCCAAGCTGAAGAATTAGATTTTTTATTGGATGATTTAGGACAAAAGCTAGATTGGGCAATTTATCTCCAAGTCCCAGAAGCAGTGATGGTTAGCCGATCCTTGGGGCGATCGCTACCAGATGACCAACCAGAAATTGTGCAACGGCGTGTAGAATTATTTTACGATCGCACCATTCCCATCCTAGAATATTACGACCGTCGTCGCCGCTTATTAACCATTAACGGCGACAAGTCACCAGATATGGTGCTGCAAAATATTTTGACTCTGCTTTCAGTTCCTTAGAAAAGAAGCAGGGGGCAGGGGGCAGGGGGCAGGGAGAGAAAGAATAACTACTAATGACAAATGACAAATGACACTAAGGTAATCTTAAGGCAGTATTCTAAAACTTGAGGCAACTCCAATGGCTTGGCAGCGTCCTGACGGTCGTCTTCCTTACGAACTACGTCCGATCAGCTTTTACCCCAGTTTCACCCGCTTTGCCCCCGGTTCTGTTCTTGCAAGATGCGGTGATACTCAAGTACTTTGTACCGTTAGCGTTAATAAGGGAGTTCCTAAGTTTCTCGAAGAAACTGGCAAAGGCTGGCTAACTGCTGAGTACCGGATGCTACCATCTGCTACTCAAAAACGCCAAGAAAGGGAATTATTGAAATTATCTGGACGGACGCAAGAAATTCAACGTCTTATTGGACGTAGCTTACGCGCAGCAGTGGATTTTGAGGCGCTGGGAGAACGCACGCTAACTGTGGATACCGATGTGTTGCAAGCAGACGCTGGAACTCGAACAACAGCCATTACAGGCGCGTTTGTGGCGTTGGCTCATGGGATTTCTAAATTGTTGCAAGAGGGCGTGCTGGAGCGATCGCCTCTGTGTGGACAGGTAGCAGCAGTTTCCGTCGGATTACTTGATGGAGAGCCATTTTTGGATCTGAATTATATCGAGGATGTGGCTGCAACAGTAGATTTTAACGTGGTGATGAATCAAGATTTGGGAATTATTGAAGTCCAGGGAACAGCCGAAGAAGGCAGCTTTAGCCGGACTCAGTTGGATCAACTGCTAGATGTCGCCCAAAAAGGAATTCAGGAATTGTTAATCGCCCAACGCGAAGCGATCGCTGACTGGGAAACACTGCTTGTAATTAATTAGTTTTATTAATTTTTAATAAGAATTAATAAATGTATCCTTTGTGGCGTTAATCAACGAAGTATCAAGTAACTGGGTATAAATAAAATAATCATGAAAGTGGCTCCAAATCATTCGGGGTCGAATCCCCCCATGATTTGCTCCTCTTGCCCCCTGCCTAATCCATGATGTTAAATGTTTCAAAAGTTAAAAAGGAGGATTGTAATAAGTTCGGTATTGTATTGCCAGAAGCCAGCAATATGATGATGAAGCCATGAACAAAACTGTTGAAGTTCTACCAGATCAGCCGACGCTGGTTGCACGAGCGCTAGAATTAATTCTGTCGAAGTTAGAAACTGCCATTGAGCAACGGGGGCAGTTTAGCATTGCCTTATCTGGCGGCAGTACACCTAAACCGTTATACGAAGCGATCGCTAATCAAAAACTGCCTTGGGATAAAATTCATATATTCTGGGGAGATGAGCGTTACGTACCACCGGATCACCCTGATAGCAATGAACTGATGACGCGTCGGGCATGGCTAGATCGTGTTGATATACCACCAGCTAACATTCACCCCGTACCAACCTTAGAAGCCAATCCAGAAGTGGCTGCTGCTAAGTATGAACAACAGCTTAAAGAATTTTTCAATTCTTCTGGAGTAGAGTTTCCCTCGTTGGATGTAGTATTGTTAGGAATGGGTGATGATGCACATACTGCATCTTTGTTTCCCCACACAGAGGCTCTCAAAGTACGCGATCGCCTAGTTACCGTGGGTAACAAAGACGGAAACCCCAGGATAAGTTTCACATACCCCTTCATCAACGCTGCGAACAGTGTGATTTTTCTAGTTGCTGGTGCTAATAAACGACCAGCTTTGGCGCAAGTCTTTGCACCAGTAGCCGATGACTTCACTTACCCATCCCGCCTAATTCGGCCCCAAGGAGAACTTTGGTGGCTGCTAGATGCGGCAGCAGGTTTGGAACTTCAACATTAAACTTGGGAATTGGACATGGGGCATGGGGCATTGGGCATTTGTCATTTGTCATTTGTCCCTCACTCCCCCTGCTTCCCCTGCTCCCTTTCCCCGTGTCCAATTGGTTCCATCAGCAGTAATTGCTAGAATCTAAAGCTAGGGCCGCCCTCTGCTTGCCAGTCCTACCTATATTTATGATGATCTTGAACAAAGGCTAAATATCGATGATCGTCTGCCCGAATTGCAATCATCCCAACCCTGATGGCGCTGTCCAGTGTGAAGCTTGCTATACACCATTACCCGCGACTACTAACTGTCCCAGTTGTGGGGCAACTGTGCAGGCAGATGCTGCATTCTGTGGTCAGTGTGGCTATAACCTTCACTCCGCAGGAGTTCCACACGTTCACGCGGCAACAGTAGCTACAACAGTTACTCCCGATGTTCCTGTGGAAGTTCCGCCGTTAGTTCCACCCGATCCCCTGTTAGAACTTTTACAACCAGATGCTTTGGAAATAAGTGGTTCTACTAACTCACATCCTCCCGAATCATCTTTACCAGCAACAGAGGTAGCAGCTCCCCCAGTCGCTTCACCAGAGGTAGCTGTGGCAGAAAGCAGCCCTCCAGAACCAGCGCCAGCCTTAGAAGCTCAACCCGTAGTCTTTGGACAAAGTATTCCTACTCCACCACCGTTGGAACCAGCACCAGCCTTTGAAGCCGAAGTACCTCCGCCAGCACCAGCACCAACTGCAACTGTTGCCAGAACACAATTGCAGCAGGTTACAGCGCGATTAATCCACGTTCAAAGCGATCGCTTAATTGAATTGCCGCAAAATCTCTCTGTGATTCATATCGGCAAGCCCAATGACCGAATTCCCCCAGATATAGATGTTTCAGGATTTCCCAATTCAGAAATTGTCTCGCGGATTCATGCAGATATTCGCGTCGAGGGAGATGCTCATTATGTAGAGGATGTAGGAAGTTCCAATGGCACTTACATTAATAATTTGCCACTTTTACCAGGGAATCGTCATCGCTTGCGACCAGGCGATCGCATCAGCTTAGGTAAAGGAGACTTAATGACATTCCTTTTTCAACTTGCTTAACTGACTCTCTATCAATTGTGACATCAGTCTAGGCATTTTCCGGTTATCCTCCGGCATCCCTTTGGAGGAGAAACAAATGAACCGCATCAAACAAGCGACGGATAACTATGTTGTTCTTGATAGCCCCATAGCCGTCGCTTTGATGTGCGAATTGTTGCATTTATCAGCAACTCCATTACCTTAATAATTACACTAGGATGGATAAAAATACACTGCCAATTTTAGATTTTGAATTGAAAGGAAAATCTAAAATCTAAAATCCAAAATTGAATGACCTATGAAAGAACCAAGCAAAAATTTTGAAACTTTGCTCACTAAAGAAGCCCCGCCAGTAGTTGAACGCATGGGGCTAAACTGGCTAATTGCAGCAGCGATCGCAACTGCTCTACTGTGGCAAATACCAGCAGGGGATTATATCTTATACCCATTTACAATTCTGGCAACCTGGTTTCATGAAATGGGTCATGGCTTAATGGCGCTCCTATTAGGGGGACAGTTTCAGAAATTGCAGATATTTAGCAATGGTTCTGGTGTTGCAACTTATGGCATCCGGTCATCATTAGGGCCAATTGCCCCGGCAATGGTTGCAGCAGCAGGCCCAATGGGGCCGCCTCTTGCCGGTGCAGCTTTGATTCTGGCTTCCCGCGGTTTTACAGCAGCAACCCTCTGTTTGAAAATTTTAGGGAGTTTTTTGCTATTTTCCACATTAATTTGGGTACGTTCCTCGTTTGGATTGGTGGCAATTCCCTTACTAGGTTTAATAATCTTGGGTATCGCCCTGAAAGCACCCCGTTGGGCACAAGGATTTGCGATTCAATTTCTGGGTGTACAAGCTTGTGTGAGTACGTTCCATCAACTTGATTATTTATTTAGTAGTTCTGCTGGCTCCCTTGGACTATCTGATACAGCGCAAATGCAGCGCTATTTGCTTTTACCTTACTGGTTTTGGGGTGGATTAATGGCGATCGCATCTCTGGTGATTTTAGTCCAAAGTCTCCGCGTTGCCTATCTCCGAAAATGAATGTAGAGACGTAGCACTGCTACGTCTCTACAAGGGTTCTGGATAACGCATATTTAATTTATGGAGATGTCTAATGATCGGGATTGACTAGTGATTTTAGTCCAAAGTCATTGCGATCGCCAAGTATTACCTAAGCTGACACTTGAGCGCGAATTTCATTGGCGCAAGGACGACCCTGTTCAATATCAGCAATATTACCAAAAGTTGTTTCTGCAATATTGTGGAGAGCTTCTGCTGTAAAAAAGGCTTGATGTCCGGTAATCAGTACATTGGGGAACGTCGTCAGACGTTGGAAAATATCATCTTGAATAATTGCACCAGACAAATCCTCAAAAAACAATTCCGATTCTTGTTCGTAGACATCCACACCGAGATAGCCAATCTTGCCAGACTTCAACCCCTCAATCACTGCTTGGGTATCAATCAGCGCTCCTCGGCTAGTATTAATTAGCATCACGCCTGGCTTAATCTTTTCTATAGCCTCAGCGTTAATCAAGTGATGTGTTTCGGAAGTCAGGGGGCAATGTAGGGAGATAATATCCGAGTTGGCAAATAGCTCAGGTAGTTCTACATACTTTCCACCTAGCGCCTCCAATTCTGGATTGCGATAAACGTCATAAGCGAGTATGTGACAGCCAAACCCCTTCATAATCCGTCCTAAAATCAGACCGATTTTGCCCGTGCCGACAATCCCTACTGTGCGCTCATGCAAATTAAATCCCAACAGTCCATCTAGGGAAAAATTGCCTTCTCGGACACGGTTATAGGCTCGATGAATTTTGCGATTCAAGCTTAAAATCAATCCCACAGCATGTTCTGCTACCCCATAGGGTGAATAGGCAGGAACACGCACAACGGTAATTCCTAAATCTGCTGCGGCTTGTAAGTCTACATTGTTAAACCCTGCACAGCGCAGGACAACTAGCCGAGTTCCCCGTGAGGCGAGAAGTTCTAAAGTTGGCGCGTCAACTTGGTCATGCACAAATACGCAAACCGCCGGAAATCCGGCGGCAAGGATAGCTGTATCCCGATTTAAACGAGGTTCAAAAAACACTAATTCGTGTTGGGTGGGAGAATTTGCATCTGACAAAAACTTCCGATCATAGACTTTTGTACTGAAAACTGCTACTTTCATGCAAAACCTCAAATTGTATGCTGCACAATGTTCGACTACATGATAACCTTGGCAGTTAGAGAAGCAATGTCTACGATGGGCTATTCGGCAGCTTTGAACAGAAAAGAATTCAGGATTGCTTCAAGGTAAATGAGTGACTTTTGCCTGCTCAAAGTAGCCATACATCACCCGATAAACTTGACGAATAAAATCCCTAGCTCTAATGTCATTATTCGGTCTTCGCACGAAAATCCCTGCTAAATAACGCTTACCTGATGGCGCTTCAAGAATACCCCCATCGCCTAGTATAAACCGCAGAATACCTGTTTTATGAGCAATATTTGCACCAGAACCTAAGCCAGATGCGAGCAATGCTCTATTATTACAACGAATCATAATACCTAAAACTTGGGATTGACTTGTATTAGAAATTAACTGATTATTTGTAATCAAAGCTGATAGTCGTACCAAGTCTCTTGCACTAGTTTTATTAGTTCCTTTGAAGTCTCCTAACATATTGCGAATCGAAGAATCGTAGAGTTTGCGTAAGTCCTAGATTTACCTGTATCAGCTTAGGTGTTTGTTTCAGGGATCATCTTAGTTAACCTGATGAATAGATAAAGCGATAATGTTATAGTAATATAGGGAATATGGTAAAATTTTACTTACTTCACGGCATTTGAACACTCAAATGTGTGAATGATATAGCTGGAGAGGTGTCCGAGCGGTTCATGGTGACGCACTCGAAATGCGTTTTGGGGAAACCCAACGGGGGTTCGAATCCCCCCCTCTCCGTTTAAAATGATTGTCGAAAAATTAGACAAACAGATGATGTTTGGCTTCATCGCTGGTATGTATGAGTATTTGCAAGTAAGGGCACACATCTGTGTGCCCTTAAGTATTTGTATGTAACGGTATTATATTTCCTTACTTACTTAGTAAAATATTTCCCAGCTACATTAAAATATACACTGAAGGCAGAGATTTTTGGGATAAACTAATGCCATCGTGTGAGGAGTGAACGATGGCAAATCGCAGCATGGGGAAAGTGCCCTCATTTATTTTTATCAGTATCTGTTTATATCTAGGTATTAGTATAGGAATCGTTATCCGGCTTGGGCAATCACAGCGATTAAACGCTGCTACTACACCCACTGAACCTGTATCATTACCATTAGCTATTCCTGTTACGCCATCAACTACAGAAGAACAAACTTTTCAAAAGACAATTACTATCAAAGCCGTTGGAGATATTATTCCCGGCACTAATTTCCCTAACTATAGATTACCCCGGTTTCGAGATCAATTATTACCAAAATCAGTGAGAACTCACTTGCAAGGATCTGATATCTTGTTTGGTAACTTTGAAAGTAGCTTAACTAATTATCCCTACACTGCCAAAGATATTAGTCGAGGACAAGTCTTTGCGTTTCGTTCCCCACCTGGATATGCTCGGCTATTTGCTGAAGCTGGTTTTAATGTGTTTAATATGGCGAATAACCATGCAATGGATTTCGGGCCGGTAGGGTTTAAAGATACAAAGAAAAACCTTGAGGCTGTGGGCATTGCAACATTAGGTCATAAAAATCAAATTCTTTATTTGGAAGCTAACAATATCCCTGTGGCAATGGTCGGGTTTTCTCCTTATGAAATGTATAATTCCATCCATAATTTAGGAGCAGCCCAAGCACTTATAGCCAAAGCGAGAAATAAGGCCAATATTGTAATAGTATCGATGCACGCAGGAGCCGAAGGAACGGGGGCACTACATGTTAAGAATCAGACAGAGTTTTTTTATGGAGAAAATCGAGGTAATTCGATCAAGTTTGCTCGAAACATGATTGATGCAGGAGCAGATTTAGTATTAGGACATGGGCCTCATGTTCCAAGAGCAATGGAAATCTATAAGGGAAAAATCATTGCCTATTCTTTAGGAAACTTTCTGGGATATCGAACTTTATCTACAAATGCCCAGACGGGTGACTCTATGATTTTAGAAGTTAAACTTAACTCGGCGGGAAATTTAGTATCAAGTAAAATTATCCCCGTGCGGATGAATGGGCAGGGAATCCCTCAAATTGATCGGTATTTTCGGACTGTGAAACTTATGCGTTCTTTGAATAATCAAGCTTTTCCCAAAAATCCGGTGAAGATTAATAAGAAGGGGGAAGTTGTTGTACAGAAGAGTAAATTTGACAATTCAGGTCATGTGGAAAAGCCTACGAAAAACCTAAACCTCTTTCCAACCTCTAAGCCGAAAAATTCAAAGTCTCTCTCCTTTTATGAGAGAGATTTAGAGAGGTTTTCCAAATAACGTGAAAAGTCAAAAGAGTAAATAATACCAATTTAAAAATTCATTGCGAGAGATGGACAGAGAAAACCCAAATATACTAAGCATTTCCAATCTAAAATCTAAAATCTAAAATCCAAAATGGTATAAGGAATTTAGCTAAAGATGAAACAAGAAAGAAAAAGATGCTTTTGTATTAGCAAAAGGCGTTGAGTTTTAGATTGTGACTTTTTGATTTTAAATTAAAGAAAAAATTTCCAATTGACTAATTATTGTCATCTTGTGGCTTTTCCTGAGATTTCTGATCATTCTGGGGTTGAGTATCAGTTGGTGAATTTTGCTTGTCCAGTGTTGGTACTACTACAGCAGAAGGATCTGACTGTTTGGATTCTGTCGGTGGCGCTGCTGGTATAACCACAGGATTTGACGGAATTATCGGTTGAGGAGAAGCAGAATTCTGATTAGAAACGGGTGAGTTATTTTTTGGTAGTGGTGCAGGGGAAGCACTACGAGATGAACGGATCGCCCGTAGTTTTTCGACTAGCGAGGGTGTAGGTGAAACGCTAGGTGAAGGTGCGGATTGCTCAAGATTGCCGCGTTGTGATTCTTGTGTAGGGCTGCTGGGAGTTTCTTGTGAGGAAGAACGACGATTACGCCGACGCTGTTTGGAATTAGAAACAGGTGCTGATTCGCTTCTTGAGGTGGTGTTAGTCTCTTCACTCCTCTCAAAGCTAGGTGCTTTCGCGGCTGGTTCTTGAGTTGGCTGTTCAAAAAGCGGTTTTGCGGTTGGCTGCGGCTGAGATTTGGGTAAGATGCTAGTGATGCCAAAACCTGCTGTAGCAGCAACCAAGGCTACACCTATACCTATGAATATTTGAGATGACCCCAGTTTTTTTGCTAGTACATTTTCTTTGGCGATGCCTGGGTTGGGCTGCGCCAAACCAGATGGTTTATGAATGCGATTGTGGGAAGTTTTCCCATTCCCAATTAAAGTTACTGCCTGCTGGGCAGATAAATTGACAGTTGGCACTGCATAAGTGACTAAGGCTTGCGGTGTCATATTCACCCCATTTCCAGGTAGCAGTTGTAACCACTCAGCAACTGTCGCTGGTCGAAAACGAGACTCCACGGCCATACCGCGCATTACGGTCTGGTTGACAGAAGCACTCAAATGTGGTTGCAGTTCGCGGGGGGAAGGCATTTGCTCGCGATCGCGCAACAATGCTGGCATAGGAACCTGGGCTGTCAACAGTGAATACAAGGTTGCTGCTAAACCATAAACATCCGTGGCGGGTGTGCGCGGCGCTTGCGTCAAATACTGCTCAATGGGAGAATAACCTTCAGAAACCATACCTGTGTGAGTCTGCCTGACACTGCCATTAAATTCCCTGGCAATGCCAAAATCAATCAGTACTACTTCCTGGGTTCCTTCACGAAGGATAATATTATCTGGTTTGACATCTCGATGTAACAAACCGTTGTTATGCACTACCTGCAAGGCTGCCCCAATTTGCCGGATGTAATGAATTGCTGTGGCTTCAGGTAATGGTATCCCTGGTAATACAAATGCGTCTCCCAAGGTTTCGCCACGAATGTATTCCATCACCATGTAAGGCAGTCCAGCCTCGACAAAAAAATCACTAACTCGGACTATATTTGGGTGAATACACGTAGCTAATCGTCTGGCTTCATCTTGGAATTGGCGCTCAAATTTTGCAAAATCGGAATGTTGTCGCAGCCGTTCATTGATGGTTTTCATCACAACTTCATGACCTAAGTAATGATGCGTAGCTTTAAATGTAAGTAAGTCGGCAGGAAAAATCATAACTATGTAACGAAAAGTTAACCAGAACTGTTAGAGCTAAATTTAATACGTTGTGTACTGTAGTTTCCTTTTTCCCCTCTAGCTTGAATACCACCAATCA
>JAIVFU010000083.1 GCA_020829485.1 Nostoc sp. CHAB 5834
TACTTAATTCCTCGACCCAATTGTTTTTTAGCGATTGCCTTTAGCTGAAAAACTAGTTATTTTGTACTACATTTTGAATTCCAAAATCGGGGTTAATACTCTATTTATTTCAAAATGAGAATTGCTGGACTCATACAAGGTTTCTGGTGAATTGGGAATTACTGTATTCGCAATTTGTGGGGTTAATTGCTCTGGTTGGGTAGGCCCAGACTCTGATTCAGGGGGATTTAGCGGTACATTCTGAGCAATGTAAGTTGCTAACGCCTCAATGGTTCTATATTCTTCAAATAACTGGCTAATAGATATCTTAATGTTATATGTGTTTTCAATTGCTGCGATCGCATCAATGAGGATCAGCGAATCAGCCCCCATTTCCAAAAAAGGTGTATAAATATCTACCTCGTTAGGAGCTAATTGCAGTAATTGACTAATAATAGAACCCAATGTGACTAAAATCTGCTGTGGTGGTTTGGTGTCAGAAATTGCATCTGTCTGGAACTGGGATACCTTGGCATCTAATTTCTGTTCATCCATAACTTGAGTTGTATCTTGAATCCAGTAACGTTGACGTTGGAAGGGATAGGTAGGAAGCGATCGCTTATTTCTGGAATAATCTCGATCGAATCCCCTCCAGTTAATATTTACCCCTTGCACGTACAGAGCAGATAAGCTCGAAAGCAACACTTGCCAATCCTCTTGTGCTGGGGCTAGGGAAGGGAGCCAGGTTGCATGACTTTGCTGGCATTTTTGGCCCATTCTGGAGAGGATGGGCTTGGAACCGATTTCTAAAAATAAGTTATAGCCTTGAGCAAATAAACTATTTATCCCCGCCATGAATTTTACTGGCTCTCTGGTATGCCGTCGCCAATAATTGGCATCAGGGATATATTCAGAGGGCAGCATTTCGCCTGTTAGGTTAGAAATTAGGGGTAGGCGTGGAGTTTGAAACTTTACTTGGCTGGCCTCGGTTTCAAAGGTATCCAGCATTGGTGCGATGAGTGGGGAATGAAAGGCGTGAGAAGTTCGCAACTGTTGAGTTTTGATTCCTTGGGCTGACCAGGCGGCAACCAGTGCCCTGACTGGCGATCGCTCACCGGAAATGACAATATTCTCAAGTCCATTAATCGCGGCAATGGCAACTTCTGAGGAGTATGGTTGAATTGCCGCTTGTACCTGACTTTCAGAGGCAAATACAGCAACCATTTCACCAGTTTGGGGCAATGACTGCATCAAACTAGCTCTTTTTGCCACTAGCTTTAGACCTTCTTCCAGGCTAAATACCCCCGCCACACAAGCGGCGACATACTCACCCAAACTATGACCAATTACGACGTGGGGGATAACACCCCAAGACTGCCATAATTCGGCGAGGGCATATTCTAGGGCAAATAAAGCGGGTTGGGTGTAGGCGGTTTCATCTAAAAGTGAACTTTCAGTGTCCTTTGCATAGAGGACTTCCAGCAACGGCTTGTCCAAATAGGGACGGAGAATTTCATCGCAACGTTCGAGGGTTTTTCGGAAGGTGGGCTGTGTTTCGTAAAGTTGACGACCCATGCCTACGTATTGTGACCCCTGTCCGGTGAATAAAAAGGCTATTTTCAAGGACTGGCGGCTGGCAACCTTACCAGCTAATATTCCAGTCATTGCCTTATTCTCAGTTAAATTACGATCGCCTAACTGTTTGCTTGATTCAGCGACAATTGCCAATCGATGGGCAAAATGCGATCGCCCCGTGTTGGCACTAAAGCAGACATCTGCCAAAGATACATTAGCATCAGCCGCGAAGAAATCATCATAACGTTGCGCCAATTCCTGCAAAGCCGCCTCATTCTTAGCCGATAGAGTCAGAAGATGCAGCGATCGCTCAACTTGAAAAATCCCCCCCGCTCCCCTGCTCCCCTGCTCCCCTGCTCCCCCGCTCCCTTCAGGCGCTGCCTCTAAAATCAGATGAGAATTAGTACCACCAAAGCTAAACCCGCTCACACCAGCCAAAAGGCGATCGCTAGGCCAAGGTTGACATTCCCCAGGAATAAAAAATGGTGTTCCATCTAAACCCAGATGGGGATTTAACTGCTGCAAGTGGAGGTGGGGTGGAATTTTCTTGTGTTGTAGCGATAACACCACCTTAATTAAACCTGCTACCCCGGCTGCTGGTTCTAAATGACCAATATTTGTTTTCACCGAGCCAATTCCACAGCGTTGTTCAGGGGAACGCCCCGACATCAATACTGCCTTTAACGCTCTGATCTCAATTGGATCTCCCAGAGGAGTACCAGTTCCGTGGGCTTCTATATAGCTAATCTCTGCGGGTGCGACACCAGCATTTTTTAAGGCTTGGCGAATCACTGCCTGTTGAGCCAAGCCATTCGGTGCTGTAATACCGTTACTGAGTCCATCGTGATTAACTGCCGAACCTTTAATTACTGCTAAGATGCGGTCTCGATCCTGAATGGCATCACTGAGGCGCTTGAGAATCGCAATACCGCAACCCTCACCCCGGACGTATCCATTGGCACTAGCATCAAAGGTTTTACATCGACCATCAGGAGCCATCATCCGGGCTTGGGAGAAGGTAATTGTCATGTCTGGCGATAGCATCAGGCTGACACCGCCAGTAATTGCTAAGTTAGACTCCCCACTTTGCAAACTTTGGCAAGCAGAGTGAATTGCTACCAAGGATGAGGAACAAGCTGTTTCGATAGCCATACTTGGCCCATGCAAATCCAGCAGATAAGATAAGCGATTGGCGGCGATGCTCAGAGTCAGACCAGTGCCATTATGAATATTGATGTTGGCTAAATCACGACATAAAAATCTGCCGTAGTCGTAGTTGCCAATGCCAATAAAAACACCAGTTTGGCTACCCGCGAGACTTTCTGGTGCGATCGCTCCCTCTTCTAAAGCCTCCCAAGCTACTTCCAAAACCAGCCTATGCTGAGGGTCTATACGTTCGGCTTCACGGGGAGAAATCCCGAAAAAATTGGGGTCGAATCGATCTACCCGATCTAAGAAACCGCCCCAGCGAGTGTTCATTTTCCCTGGAGTAGCCGGATCGGGATCGTAAAAAGCCTCAACATCCCATCGGTCTTTTGGCACTTGAGCGATCGCATCAATGCCATTATGCAAAAGCTTCCAGAATGATTCGGGATTATTGGCATGAGGAAAACGGCAACCGATGCCTATAATCGCTATGGGTTCCACTTTTGACCTTTTTTTGTGTATATCACAACATCATTTTTCGATACTTACAGAAGTTTACGCCAAAACTTGTATTTCCTCTGCTATGTGCTGGGCTAAAGCCTTAATAGTCGGGTATTCATATACTAGAGTCGGAGCAAGTTTATATCCCACGGCAGCTTCTAGATCGCCAATTAGAATAGTTCCTTCTGCTGAGGATAAACCATAACGTTGGAAGGGAATTTTCACTTCTATTTCATCTCGTTGCATATCCAACAGTTCAGACAGATAAGAAATTAACCAACTTTCAATATCTGCTGCTTTTAATACTCCCTTCTTTACTGTATTAGTATTGCTTCTACTGCTGGCATCTTTGGTATTTTTTCGTGGCAAACTCCTTACTAATTGGCTATACTGCTTCATTGCTTCTATAGTACTCATGCCTTGATATCGATTCCACGCTTGCCATTGAATATATTTACGCGGATGCAAAATTGGATTTGGTTCTTTTTCTTGACAATCTCCTTCTAAAACCTGTTTTTCTAAACCGTAAATTTCTAGTTGTAGTTTGTCTTCTGGGATATTTACATGACCAAACCGCACCAAATTAGACATGAGTTGAAATTCTACTTCCGTCTCATCTAAATCATGCTCATCTCTAACTACGTTATGTCTGTAATCATCACGTCCAGAAACCAAAATACAAAAATGCCTTTTGATGTTGTGTGCATTTTCATCAATAAAATCCCCTTGCCAGCGATAGGGATAAACCTGGGTACTTGGACGCACATAACGGCCAATAATCGCCAAGCGACGGCGATTTGAGTGATTGGGTAGGGAACAGTGCATTGTACTTTCAGTAAAGACGATCGCTTGACCTGCCTTGACTGGCACTGATTCTACTTCCCAGTCATTTTCATCAAATTCATAAGATAAGGAGTATTGTTGCTCTTTTTGCCAAACTGTTTTATGGGCACTAATGCCAGCAAATACACCTTCAGATGCCGGAACACTCCCTTTTAATATTTTAAATATTTGCTGATGCGAACCATTGGCGAAACGCATACAACCATTTTCCAGATCGGCATCTTCCAAGGCCACCCATACTGTTAAATTTAAAGGGTCTTCATCTTGAGAATAAACTAAAGTTTTCTTAGCAAAATCGATGTCACTTGATGTATAAAATTCTTTCGCTTGATGCCATTTAATTTCCCCTTGCCCAGGCATTTTACAAAAGACATTGGTATACCAAAGCAATAAGTTTTCTCCAGCGATTTGGTTTAAGCGCTGAATCAGTTGCGGATGTTTAAATAGTTCTGCTATTGGTTGGTGAAATAGATAATGATCGCGGGGCGTTTCTAAGTTAAGAACATTATTATAAAATGTGATAATTTCCTGTCCGTCTGCTTCTTTGATAATGCGGCTATTAGTTTCTAAATATTCCTTGACGGCGGCAATTTCTGCTGGTGCAAAGATATCGACTGGGCCGACCCATCCTTTTTGTTGGAAATGTTTAACCTGATCTTGATTTAACATATTATCTCTGTCTTTAGATGGTTGCTGTTAATTTTGGGGATTTTTCTGATGTTAATAAATTCAGTGTGTTATTCAAAAATTTTTGGCGGCAAGCCTGACGCTGAATCTTACCACTAGAAGTTTTAGGAACGGTTCCCGTTTTTACTAATAAAACAGTATGAGTTCGGATCTCATGTTCTGCTGCCACTGCCTGACGAATGTTACCGATGACCTCATTAACATCTAGCCGGCGCAGATAACTCCGCTCTACTTCTTGAACTACAACTAACTGTTCCTCACCTTTAAATTCCACTGCAAAGGCTGCCCCACAACTGGGTCGCAAGGCGGGATGACTATTCTCAATGGTTAATTCAATATCTTGGGGATAATGGTTGCGTCCTTGAATAACGATCATATCTTTCAGCCGTCCTGTAACGAATAACTCGCCATCCTTGATAAATCCTAAGTCGCCTGTACGGAGAAACGTCTTAGAATCACTATCTTTGAGGGTTGCTTGAAAGGTTTTTTGTGTCTCTTGGGGGTTTTTCCAGTAGCCTTGAGCAATAGTAGAACCTGATACCCAAATTTCCCCGATTTGTGAATCTTGGCATGGAGTAAAGGATTCAGGATGAACGATCGCAATTTGTGTATCAATCTCGCTACGTCCACATCCCACCAATGTCTGCACATTTTGTTGATTCGATCTAACCTTTACCACCCAATTTTCTGCTAGTGCATCTGCATCAACTTGCAAGAATACAGGCGGATCTTGTTGACGCACCGCCGCCACTTTTAGGGTGGCTTCCGCCAAACCATAACCGGGACAGAAGGCTGTTAAATCAAATCCACAGGGTTTAAAGGTTTCGGCGAACCGTTGTAAGACATCTGCTCTCACAGGTTCAGCACCATTTAAAGCCATTTGCCAGCTACTCAGATCCAAGGTAGCCTTTTGTTCTGCGGTGATTTTCCGCACGCATAGATCGTAGGCAAAATTCGGTGCGCCGCTATGACTAGCTTTGTAAGTCGAAATCGCCTGTAGCCATCCTATGGGTTTATGTAGAAAGGACACAGGAGGCATCATGTAGCAAGAACAACCTTTATATAAGGGTTCGATGACTCCATAAATTAGCCCCATATCGTGAAAGGTGGGTAGCCAAGTGACAATAATACTGTCTGCTGTGTGGTTCCATCCCAGATCGAGATCGGTACAGTTGGATAGTAGATTGCCGTGGCTGACCATCACTCCCTTGGGAGTGCCTGTAGAGCCGGAGGTGTACTGGAGAAGGGCTAGGGTCTCGCTATTGATAATAGGTTTCTGCCATGCATCTGCTAAATCTGCATCAATGTCATCGGTGGCTAGCCAACGCAACTGGGCTAACTCTGGGTATTCTACCAACCAATGCTGACTATTGGCTAAGACAGATGTGGTTGTTAGAGCAAAGGTTGCTTCTGCATCTTTAGCCATCGCCAACAGCCTAGACATTGACTGATTGGCACGGGGGGGATAGGCAGGAATAGCTACAACTCCAGCCAACAGACATCCGAAAAAAGCGGCAATGAATTCTAAACCCGGTGGATACAGTAGTAAGGCTTGTTGACCTATGGCATTAAAACTCTGAAGTTTGGCGGCGATCGCCTGTGCTAATCGCTCCAATTCTTGATAACTTAGAGTATGCGCTACAATTTCTCCATCCTGAAGAAAAGTGTAAGCTTTTTTATCAGGCTGCGATCGCGCTCTTTCACTCAAAGCATCTACTAAGGTAGAAAATTTCATTCCGTTATTGCCCTCTCAATCCCCTAACTCCAGTAGAAAAGTTTTTCACGATCCTTGGAGAAGGCAAGAAACCCGCCCACGGTAATCCGACGGCGAGAACCTTCAACCGCAGAGACACGATGCAAAATTCTCCCCGCATCAAAGACCACTAGAGAACCAGCTTTCGGGCTGAGGAACATTTGGTCGTAGTCTTCCATAACTGAGGCAATCAGTTGACCGTTCACTAAACCATTTTTCTTTGTTCCCCCATGTTCCTTATCGGGCCATTCTGTCTCTGACCACTCTAAATCATAGAGAACCAATTCTCCCCCAGCATCAGCAGCACTCAGCACTACAAAATAGCTGAGATGATCGTCAGGTTCGACTATGGTTTCTAAGTGGCGATACCCTGGTGTGCAATACAGAAACTGATTTTCAAAGTGCCAGCCCATTTCCTGACCAGTCTCTAAAACTCGAATCGTCGTTGGAGTATAGGCGTAACCGTCGGGGGTAACGGGAAGTTCAACGGGCTGACCACCAGACATCGCACCGAGAACTTCTGTTAGCCGCGTCTCGAAATCGGCTCCTCCACTGAAGAGTTCGCGGCAATATTTCCGAAAATCAACTGCTTCTTCACAATATTCAGTAATATCGGCATCGCATACATATAATGCTGGGCCGTAAATCAGAACATCTCCGAAGGGCGAACCAGGAAATGGGCCTTTGCGCGTTAGCTGACTGACGACTCTGGATATATCTTCTTGGGAAAAGAAATTCTTGACGATCAGACCATGAACCTGGCGATCGCAAATATCTCTAATTCCTTGTGGATAGTTACCAATTTCACTAACATCCAGTTCAACAAAATTATATAACGACTTGGCTACAGGTGACTTAATCATGATTTCGCCAAAAACAAATTTTTACAAACTCTGCTAATTGTTCTTTTTGTTCAAGAAGGCTTGTAATAGATACATCTCAGACTATCCAGTTTTTTGAAAATCTGAGATGTATCAAATTTCAAATCAGAGATTGAAAAAGATTTCGCACTAAGATTTTACTTGGCACTAATCGCACTTCCGAAATGACAAGAGGTGCTGCAATAAGTATCCGCCAAACTAGCTACAACAGCGTTGGTCTCATACTGGATTTTCAGAGAATCGATATACGTCTTCACATCTACTGGCGAAACATCAAAGCCCTTCTCTTTAGCTACTTTAGAAAGCTGTTGTGTTACTTTCTCAATTTTTTGTTCTGTAGATCCCTCAAGATTGCCTAAAGCTTTTTGCAATTCTGCGCCTGTTCCTGATGTGTCCCTAGCTGGGTTTTGATTTTCTGTCGTAATCTCTTTCACGAACTCATTAAATTGTGCTATTGACATTTTATTTCTCCTTGTAATCTTGTCCTCTGTTTTTAAGAAACACATTTCATAACCCTCATTGTCTAAGAATTTGAGGGTTTCTATTTCAATGTGTTTCTTTCATAATTATTGTCGGCAGCGAATAACTTACCTGTTAAAGGTTCTTAAGAAACACACAAATTTTATAAACCTTATTCAGTCAGGATCTGAGGTTTTAAATTTCAATATATTTCTTTCATTTTTTGTTAGCGCATAGGGGCGCTAGTCAAAGGCTCATATCTGGTGCCATTGTCTGATTGCAAGCTTTAAAATTGCATTGTTTGTTGGTAGTCATTACTGGTTGTTCGCTTAAATCCTGAATTTATAAGCTGTAGACATTGCCAACTTTCAGGTTGTCGAAAATGTTGCCAGATTTGGTCTCTGTCCAATTTTAGATAAATTTTCCAGAGAAATCTGCTTACCAAAAATTGAGATATTTGGGATTTTGTAGATAAAGGGTAAAGCAGATCAGCCTTTGGTATAAAACCTTTTGCACTTAGTAGCTATTCGCTTTCCGTCAGATAATTACTTGAATTTATTTCGTAGTCAGACTTTCATCTCTAAGTTGGGAATTTTAAGAGCGGTAAAGTCTTTACCACGTAACTATATCAGACGATCAAAAAATATTCTATTGGAGTTAATCAAATTATAGCCAAGAATCATCGCATAATTTAGGAACCGCTTAAAGGATGTTTTTAAAGTATCAAATTGTGTTAATATATCCTTTTTTGTTGGAATTTAGGGAGATAGAGAAATTTTTTACAGAACCAAGCACTTTTAAAACATCCTCTTTGCTCAATTTTATCTAAATACAAGAACGTCAGGCTTATTTGATAAAGGTTCTAGCTCCGACAGCTATTTTTCATTTGTGAATAATTTTAGTGGGACAAAATTATTGAGAAATAAGGGTTTTATTGGATGCGATCGCATTTAATTAATGAGATGTAAAATGGCTCATCATAAATTTAAAATCATAGATGGAGACAACGATGAATAAAAATGCTACTCAGACAGAATTAGCAATCAAAAACTGGCTCACTTTAGAAGCTGAATTAGCCAGTAATTATCCTGATAGTGTTAATCAAATTTATCAAGGTGAAATCGATGGAATCCTCCTCAAAGGAGTCTTTTCCCAAGCAGAAATGTTAGAAGTTAAACAGAGACTAGATAACGCCAGTGACGAGCTAGAAACTGTTAGATACGGTACAACGCTTGGCTGTGTTTTAATGGCAGCAGGTAGTGATAAAAAAAGATATTTTCAAGGTGCAGACAATTTCAGGAACAAATTAAAGACACTTTTTAACACCAATTTTGAAGCGAGATTAGAAGCAATTTTAAATAAAATTTCTGGAGGCAGAAAGATCGAGGTAGCTAGAGAAAATGATGAGCGAGTTTATACTCCGGCTACTGTGAGATTTGTCTACCCAAATCTAGGCGGAATGGTTCCCCATAAAAACAATGATTTTCTGGAAAATTCTTACTACGATCACTTGAACCAAATTGCCAAAATGGTAGATGCTCTCAGCTATTTTATCATCATTGGTAAACCAGAAGCAGGTGGAGATTTAGTACTTTACGATTTACCTCCAGAAGAGTCAATGACTCTCACAAAAGATTTGGATTTAGGAAAATGTCCCAAAAGATATATCACCCCCGATATTGGAGACATGATTGTTTTTCATGGTGGTAATATAGTGCATCAAATTACTGATGTAACAGGGCAAAAAGTTAGAATTACGATTGGTGGCTTCTTAGCAATGTCTAAAGACGATCAAAAAATCCTCTATTGGAGTTAAATAGTTTTGCTGTGACTCGATCGAGGTGTAGGTAGGCAAGAAGAGGAAATGATTGACTTTTTTCGACTTTCAACTCAGCAAAAGCATCTGTGGTTGTTGCAGCAAGCTGATTCCAGCTTGCCTTACCGGACTCAATGTGCTGTTTTCATTGAGGGAATTGTCAATATCGAGGCTCTCGAAATTGCCTTAAATACTGTCATTAATCGACATGAGATTTTACGTACCACATTCAAAAGTTCACCAGGAGAGAGTATTCCCTTTCAAGTCATAACCGACAGGAACCTACCACCAATTTATCAGCATGACTTGGCTGCTTTAACTCCATTAGAACAGGAAGCTGAAATCGCAGCGATTTTGCAAAAGATGAGCCAATTAGATTTCGATTTGGCACAAGCTCCAATTTTGAATGTATCTTTGATAATTTTGTCGCCTCAAAAGCATTTATTACTTCTTTGTTTACCGTCTCTGTGTGCAGATGGTGTAACACTGAAAAACTTAGTGCGTGAAATTAGCTGTAACTATGGAGGATTGGCAAAAAAACAGCTTCAACAAGAACCAATGCAATATGCTGATTATTCAGAATGGCAACATGAATTACTCATAGCAGAAGATACCAAAAAAGGGCGAAAATATTGGGAGAATCAAGATATTTCTGCTATTTTTAATTTCAAACTTCCAGGAGAAAATCAGTCAGCTAAATCTAGAGAATTTCAACCAGAATCAATTGCAATCACTATTCAGCCGCATACAGTTGCAAAGCTAAAAAACCTGATGCGGCAGTATGATATTTCAATATCTGTATTCCTGCAAACTATCTGGCACATCCATCTGTGGCGATTGACAGGAGAATCAAATCTGATTGTTGGTGTAGCATACGATGGTCGTCAATATGAGGAATTACAGGCATCATTAGGATTGTTCGCTAGATATTTACCAATTCATGCTCGTTTAGAAGCGAACTTGCAATTTTTGGAAGTTTTAAAGCAGATTAATAAATCTACACTTCAACAAACCAAATGGCAGGATTATTTTAGTTGGAATGAGATAAATTTATCTTGGTTTCCAGTCAGCTACAATTTTGCAGAAGAGACAGAGCACTATTTTGCAGATAATCTGGTTATATATATAGATAAGCAATTGACCTATATTGATAAATTTAAATTAAATTTATCATGCAGTGTAAACAAAAATCAAGAGATAGGTGCAGAATTTCACTATGATTCAAACTTATTTCGAGCAGAGGATATAAAACGTTGGGCGGGACAATTTCAGATGTTGTTAGCAAGTGCTATTGAGAATCCGTTAACTTTAATCAGTAAGTTAGGAATTATCAGTGAAGTAGAGCGACAACAACTGTTGTTATGGTGCAACAACACAGAAACTAATTATTCAAAATTTCAGTGTATACATCAACTGTTTGAAAAACAGGCAGATAGTACACCAGATAATGTTGCCGTTGTGTTTGAGAACCAGCAATTGACTTATGCTCAACTCAATGCTCGTGCTAATCAGCTGGCACGTTATTTACAGGATTTGGGTGTGGGGCCAGAAGTTTTGGTGGCAATTTGTCTGGAGCGATCGCACTTGATAATCATTGCCCTGCTGGCTATCCTGAAAGCAGGTGGTGCTTACGTACCGCTCGATCATCAACTGCCAAAAGAACGCCAAGCCTTGATTTTAGAAGATACCCAGGCAACAGTGGTCTTGACTCAAGAATTCTCAGCCTGGAATCTCCCTGAACATAGGGCGCGTGTGGTTTCCCTAGACGCAGATTGGCATATCATCGCCCAAAAAAGCAATGAAAACTTGTTCAGTGGAGTCACTCCAGAAAATTTAATCTATGTACTCTACACCTCTGGCTCTACAGGAAAGCCCAAGGGAGTTGCCGTTGAGCATCAGCAAATGTGCAACTATCTTTATAGCATCCTTGCTCAACTAAATCTGCCTACTAGTGCTAGTTTTAGCTTAGTTTCTAGCTTCGCCGCAGATTTAGGTAATACAGTTATCTTCCCTGCCTTGTGTACAGGCGGCTGTCTCCATGTAATTTCTCAAGAGCGAGCCTCTGATGCAGATAAGCTAGCTGATTACTATTACAATCATGGCGGTATCGACTGTCTCAAAATTGTTCCCAGCCATCTCCAAGCTTTACTAAATTCCTGCCGACACCCCGCCCAAATCTTACCCCGCCATCAGTTAGTTTTGGGTGGTGAAGCCTTGAGTTGGCACTTAGTTGAGAAGGTGCAAGCGTTAGCCCCTGACTGTACAATTCTCAATCACTACGGGCCTACAGAAGCTACCGTAGGAGTGCTTACTTATCAGGTGGAAAACGGTCAAAGCGATTATGATTCAGTGAATGTTCCCCTTGGACAACCCCTGGCAAACACGCAAATCTTGCTTTTAGATGAGCATTTGCAACCCGTTCCCATCGGCATCCCTGGAGAAGTATACATCAGTGGTGCGAATTTAGCGCGGGGCTATTTCAACCGCCCAGATTTGACCAAGGAAAAATTTATACCAAATCCCTTTGACGATAGCGCAGCGTTAGCGAGTCCGCGTACTCCTACGGAGAAGCAAGCTACGCATAGCCTCTCGCAGAGAGCGTCGGCAGGAGGCGATCGCCTATATAAAACTGGAGATTTAGCACGTTACCTTAGTGATGGGAACATTGAGTTCCTCGGTCGAATTGACCATCAGGTGAAGATTCGCGGCTTCCGTATCGAGTTGGGAGAGCTTGAGGCAGCATTGCGACAACACCCAACAGTACGCGAAACTGTAGCGATCGCCCTGGATGATCATCGGGGTGAAAAGCGGCTAGTTGCCTACATTGTCCCCCACCGCACAGATGTATCTAGCAGTGAACTACGCAACTTTTTGCAGGAGAAACTGCCCGACTACATGATGCCTTCTGTTTTCGTGAGGCTGGACGCTTTACCATTGCTGCTTAACGGTAAGTTGGATCCTCGCTCCCTCCCAGCACCAGATTGGACACGCCCCGAACTAGAAGCAGCGTTTATCGCACCTCGGACTCCAGAAGAACAAATATTAGCAGATATCTGGGCGGAAGTTTTGGGTGTCGAACGAGTGGGAGTGCAACATAACTTCTTTGAGTTCGGTGGAGATTCTATCCTCAGCATTCAGATTGTCGCCAGAGCCAAGGAAGCGGGGCTTTGTCTGACCCCCATGCAGCTATTTCACCATCAAACGATCGCCCAGTTGGCAGCCTTAGCTACGAAAACGCCTAAGCCAACACAGAGTTTGGTAACTGATGAAGTGCCCCTAATTCGTCACCGCCTCTCTTTTGATGGAAGCTACACCCCTTCTGATTTTCCCCAGGCGAAGTTGAACCAAGAACAGCTGGATCTACTGGGCGCTAAATTTGCTATTGAAGATATTTACTGCCTCTCACCTCTGCAACAAGGCCTACTGTTTCATAGCTTGTACGATCCAAAATCAAGAGTGTACTTCCAGCAAAAGATTTTAACCTTCCAAGGAAAATTGAATGCTACCGCTTTCCGGCAAGCATGGCAACAGGTAGTAAATCGCCACCCCAGCTTGCGAACCATCTTTCTTTGGGAAGACTTGGCAGAACCGATACAAGTAGTGCTACAGCAGCTAGAATTGCCTTGGCAGCAGCAAGACTGGCGCTACATGTCTTCAACTGAGCAAGAAGAAGAATTGCAAACTTATCTTCAAGCAGATTCACAGCAGGTTTTTTCCCTGAGTGAAGGCCCATTGATGCGATTGGCACTTATCCAAACTGCTACAGATATTCATCAATTCATCTGGAGCCACCACCATATAATACTGGATGGTTGGTCTACTTCTGCGATCGTCACAGAGGTCTTCAAGTTCTACAAAGCATTCTGTGAAGGTCAGGATTTATACCTTAAAGATAGCCGTCTTTATCGAGACTATATCGCCTGGTTGCAACAGCAAGACTGGTCTGGAGAAGAAAGCTTCTGGCGAAAGGCTCTCAGAGGACTACGCGCTCCAACTAAGTTAGGTGTAGGTTGGGTGTCGGGCAATTTACCTGACCAGGATTGGGGATGGGGATATGCTCAGGAGGAAACCACACTCTCAGCTGATGTTACCTCGTCCCTACAGTCCTTTGCTAGGAAGCATCATTTAACGCTCAACACCATCATTCAAGGAGTTTGGGCTTTGCTTTTAAGCCGATACAGCGGTGAGGAAGACGTGGTTTTCGGCGTGACTGTCTCTGGTCGTCCAGCAGATTTGCCAGGAGTTGAGGCGATCGTTGGACTATTAATCAATACCCGACCGATGCGAGTACAAGTTTCTGATCATATTTCCGTTTTATCCTGGTTCCATCGGTTGCAACAGCAACAAGTAGAACTGCTTCAGTATCAGTATAGTTCTCTAGTGCAGATTCAAGAGTGGAGCCAGATATCTAGAGGAACGCCTTTGTTCGATAGTTTTGTCTCCTTTCAAAATCACCCATTGAATCTTTCCTTAATAGAGGAAAACAGTAGCCTAAAAATTATCAATGTACGTTCCTTTTTTGAAACCAACTATCCTTTAAGTGTAACGGTAGAACCCGGTTATCAACTGTTAATCAGAATTGAATATTTATCCAATAAATTTGATATTGTCACTATTCGGCGAATATTAGAACAGTTTGGGACTGTGCTGAAAAATATTCCAGTCAATTTAGCCCAACCTCTATCGCATATTTCTCTAACTACTGAAATGACTACAATAGAAAGTCAGGAACTAGTTAATAGTTTCAATGCTGACCTAGAATAAAAGTATTTAAGGAAAATATTATGTGCGGTATTTGTGGATATTTTGATATTTCAAAAGAGCGTAGCCCAGAAATGAAAGTTCTGGAAAATATGGCTGACACATTAATTTATCGAGGCCCAGATTCATCGGGATATTTGATTAAAGAAAATTTAGGCTTAGGCTTTCGGAGGTTAAGTTTAATTGATTTAGCAGGCGGTAATCAACCTCTATATAACGAGGATGAGACAATAGTCTTAATATGTAATGGAGAAATATTTAATTATCTAGAACTTAAGAAGGAATTAATTAAAAAAGGTCATAAATTCCGCACCAATACAGATGTAGAAGTTTTGATTCACCTTTATGAAGAATATGGGCTAGATTTTTTAAATCAACTCAATGGTCAATTTGCCTTGGCTCTTTACGACTATCAAGAACAACAATTAATTTTAGCTAGAGATCAAATGGGCATTTGTCCACTTTTTTATACAATTGTGGATAAATTTTTGATTTTCGGCTCAGAAATCAAAGCAATCTTAGCACATCCGTTAGTTAGGCGTGAGGTTGACCTGGTTGGTTTAGATCAAATCCTCACGTTTCCCGGATTAGTAAGTCCGAGAACTATGTTTAAAAATATCAATAGTTTAAAAAGTGGTCATTATGTTTTGATTAAAGATTGTCAGGTAAAAGTTACAGAATATTGGGATTTAGATTATCCACAATTGAATGAAACTGCTTATAATCAACCAGAAAGCTATTACACGGAGAAATTACAAGAGCTTTTGATCCAATCAGTGAAATATCGGTTACACGCTGATGTCCCGGTAGGAGTGTACGTTAGTGGCGGCTTAGATTCTTCATTAATTGCAGCAATAGTCAATAAAATACGTCCTGATAGTGATGTACATTCTTTCTCGATTGGCTTTACAGATAAAGAGATATGTGAGTCAAAATATCGAGATATTTTGCTGAAACAACTTAATTTTATCCATCATGATATCTGGTTTGATTGGCATCAAATCAGTGATGGCTTAGTGAAAGCTATTTATCATTCTGAATGTCCGCT
Organism: Nostoc sp. CHAB 5834; assembly: GCA_020829485.1. The sequence continues at coordinate 15,450 of JAIVFU010000083.1, forward strand.
CAAAGAAACCTATAATACAGCTTCTTTAGCTCTTTCTGGCTGTGCTAATAGTAACCATATTAAAGCCATTTTAACAGGTGAAGGTGCTGATGAATTATTTGCAGGTTATGTCGGCTATCGTTTTGAACAATTACGAAATAGCAACCTTTCTGCGAACCAAAAAGATTATAGTTTGGAATCTGTATTAGAGGATGAATTAAGACTTAAGGTATGGGGAGATGAAAATATTTTTTATGAAAGAGATTTATCCTCTTATCGAGAAACCAAATTAGCTTTGTATTCATCAGAATTGAACGCTCGATTTAGCGAATTTGACTGTCTTAACTTTGAGTTAGTTAACCCTGAAAAGTTACGTAATAGACATTTTATTCATCAAAGGTCTTATCTTGATTTTAAATTAAGGTTATCAGATCATTTGGTTTCCGATCATGGCGATCGCATGGCTTTAGCTAATTCGGTTGAAGCTCGTTATCCATTCTTGGATATTAATCTAGTTGAATTTACTAAAGAAATACCTCCTAACTTAAAACTCAATGGTTTAAAAGAAAAATATATTCTTAAACAAACAGCAAAAGACTTTCTTCCTCAACAAATTATTGAGCGAGAAAAATTTGCTTTTCATGCACCGGGAAGCCCTCATTTATTAAAAGAAAATATTGAATATATCAATGACATATTGTCAAGCGATTTGATTAAAAAGCAAGGCTATTTCAACCCAATCACTATCGATAACCTTAAAAACCAATATTTGCAAGATGGCTTTCACCTCAATCTCCCTTTTGATATGGACTTGTTAATTATCCCCCTGACTTTTGGGATATTTTTACAGGAATTCAAAATGCCTGATATTAACTAATTTACCAATACCACTAACATAATTAAGTTTTTTTAAAGCAGAAGCGAGGTATCGGCAAAATGGCAAAGATTTACAAGAGGGAAATGTTGGGTGTTTTAGGTGGTATGGGCCCATTGGCATCGGCTGAATTTTTGAAGACAATTTATGAATATAATATTTTCGGTCAACGCGAACAACAATCACCTAAAGTTATTCTTTATTCTGACCCCACATTCCCTGACAGAACGGAAGCTTTGCTCAGGGGAGATGATGAAATTTTACTAGCTAATTTAATAGAAGCTTTATATCAATTATGTGAATTAGATGTTTCAAAAGTTGTTATTTGTTGCATAACTTCTCATTACTTACTACCCAAATTACCCTATGATTTAAGAGATAGAGTTATTTCTTTAGTAGATATCATCTTCAAAAAGATTTTAGACAAACCAAAAAAGCATTTATTAATTTGCTCAACCGGAACGCAAAAATTACAAATATTTCAAAAGCATATTCTTTGGCAGTTTGTTAAAGATGACATTATATTACCTGATGAAAACGATCAAAGTTTAATTCATCAAATGATTTATTATCTAAAAGTTAAAGGAGATTTTCAAAAGTGTCTACCCATTTTAGAAAATTTGCAAGCGAAGTACAATGTAGAAAAATTGATTGCAGGCTGCACAGAAATTCATTTGTTAAATAAATATTTAGAGTCAGTTGCAGGTAAGCAACACGAAAATATATTTTTAGATCCGCTGACGATAATAGCACAAGAACTATGGAGTATTTCACATCTGCAAAATTACACAGATTTACCAAACATAATTGCGGCTTTCCAGTTTCTCTCCCGGATATTTTCGCAAGATTTACATGTTCCTCAAGCAATAGACCAATATAATTCCAAAAAATATGAACTCTCAAATTTATATTCAAGATTGGTTTAGTGAAACTGCTGAGAAATTTAGCAAAAATACAGCTATTGATTGCGGCGAACGACAATTTACCTATGGTGAAATTGAAACGCAGTCAAATAAACTTGCAAATTTTCTCATTGAGCATGGCGCTATTAAAGGCTCAATGGTAGCGATTTTGGCTAAAGATTCTGTTAAATTTATTATTGCAATCATCGGCATTTTAAAAGCAGGCTGTGTCTTCGTACCGCTAGTTCCCGATTTGCCTGATGACCGAATTTATACCATCATTGCAGAAGTAGCTCCACAATGGTTAATCGTTGATGCCACAGGATTAACGAAAATTAGCAATGGTAGAATAGCAGAATTTTTACAATCGCCAGTTATTTGTCTGGAAGAAAATCGCAATTTTGATAATTTTAATCTCCTGAATAAGTATGCAGAATATTCTCAATTTGAAAAGCCAAATATTCAGATAGAACCAGACGATATGTCCTACTTATATTTCACCTCTGGTTCGACGGGTAAGCCCAAAGGAATAGCAGGTCGTCTGAAAGCGATCGCTCATTTCATCAACTGGGAAATCCAAACATTTGGGATTAAAGAGTTTACCAGAGTTAGTCAATTAATTACTCCCGCTTTTGATGCTTTTTTAAGAGATATTTTTGTTCCCTTATGTTCTGGTGGTGTCGTTTGCATACCGCAAGAAATTGATATTATCCTTGATGCTAGAAAGCTAATTGAGTGGATAGAACGTCAGCAAATTAATCTAATTCATTGTGTACCTTCCTTATTTCGCTCTCTTCTGAATGAGGATTTAGACCCAAAAAATTTTTCATCTTTGCAATATATTCTTTTATCTGGAGAACCCCTACTGCCTGCGGATATTAGCCGATGGATGGATATTTACGGCGACAGAATTCAGTTAGTCAATCTTTATGGGGCATCAGAAACAACAATGACGAAGTTCTTTTATTTCGTCAAGGCTGCTGATAAAGAACGACGGTCTATCCCTATTGGTAAGCCAATCGATGGAGCTGCGGCTTTAGTTGTTAATGAGCGAGGAAAAGCTTGTCCTCCGGGAATGGTGGGTGAAATTTATATTCGTACTCCCTATCGTACCTTGGGATATTATCAGCAACCAGAGTTAACCAATCAAGTTTTTATTCCCAATCCTTTTAGTAATAATCCCAATGATATTGTCTATAAAACGGGCGATTTAGGTCGAATTTTAGAAGATGGGAATTTTGAATGTTTGGGCCGCCAAGATGGGCAAGTCAAGATTAGAGGAGTGAGAATAGAATTAGGAGAAATTGAGAATTATCTGCGACTTCATCTATTAGTTAAGGATGTGGTTGTCGTAGCTCGTGAAGACGCAAATAGTCATAAATATTTGTGTGCCTATGTTGTTCTCAAAGAAGAATTGGAATCAGGGAAATTGAGAGATTTTTTATTACAATCCCTGCCAGAATCGATGATACCTTCGGTATTTGTGGTGATGGATGCTTTGCCGAGAACCATTAGCGGTAAAGTGGATAAGCGATCGCTCCCCGCACCCAATCGACAACAAAACCGAACTTTTGTACCACCCCAGACACCCATAGAGACACAGTTGGCGCAAATCTGGTCACAAGTCCTGAATCTTGACCGAGTAGGGTTAAACGATAATTTTTTTGAATTAGGCGGACACTCCCTCAACGCCACTCAGCTACTTTCTCGCGTAGCTAAAGCCTTTCAAGTAGAAATACCTTTGCGATCGCTGTTTGAGTCGCCAACATTAGCTACTCAAGCTGAAAGTATTGAAACTCTGCATTGGGTAAAAGAAAGTCCACATCTTGAGGGCGCATTGGAGGAGGGAGAATTATGACAACCATCGAGTTTTTATCTGAGTTGCGCCGCAGCAATATCAAACTGTGGGTGGAAGGCGCGGCTCCAGAGGAGCTTCGCCTCCGTTATAGCGCCCCCCCAGGAACGCTAACACCTGCTCTCAAAGCCGAGTTATCACAACGAAAGGCGGAGATACTCAATTTTCTGTGGCAAGCTAGAGTTACTCCTGCGACTTATAGATCATTGCTACCCACCTCACGCAATGCCAAACTTCCTCTCTCTTTTGCCCAACAAAGGTTATGGTTTCTTGACCAATTAACCCCCGGTAGCCCAGTATACAACATTTCTGGAGCCGTTGAAATCCAAGGTTTACTCAACGTAGCAGCACTAGAAAAGAGCCTGAACGAAATTATTCAGCGTCATGAAATCTGGCGTACTTCCTTTAAAGCGGTAGATGGGGAACCGCTACAAGTGATTGCTCCCAGTTTCAGCTTCACGCTCAAGGAAGTGGATCTCAGGTTAATAGCAAAAAAAGAACAATCAGATACAGTAAAATTACTAATAAATAAGGAAGCGAAACAGCCCTTTGATTTATCTAAAGCACCGATATTAAGAGCAACGTTGCTGCAATTAGATGAAGTTAACTATGTACTAATTTTGACTATTCACCACATTGTTTTCGATGCTTGGTCTATGGGAGTGCTAATTGGGGAATTAGCAGCACTCTATGAAGCTAACTCTCTTAGCATACCGCATCTACTCCCTGAACTCCCGATCCAGTATGCAGACTTTGCCGAATGGCAGCGACAGTGGTTACAGGGCGAGGTACTTTCAACCCAGCTTGCCTACTGGAAACAAAAGTTGAGTGGTAAGTTGCCTTTGTTGCAGCTGCCTACCGACCGTCCGCGTAGAAGCTTTGCTTCTTGTCGTCAGACATCGCCACAGCCAACTTTCCAAGGAGCAAAGCGATCGCTGACACTATCTAAGACTCTATCCCAGGCAGTGAAGAACCTGAGCCAGCAGTCAGGTGCAACTCTGTTTATGACGCTGCTGGCGGCATTCAAGACCTTACTTTACCGCTACACAGGTCAAGCAGATTTGCTAGTTGGCACAGCGACAGCAGGTCGCAACCTACCGGAAGTAGAACAACTAATTGGCTGTTTTGTCAATACTTTGGTGCTACGGACTGACCTTTCTGGCAACCTGACATTTTTGCAGTTGTTAGAACAGGTGCGAGAAGTGTCCTTGGCAGCATTCAATCACCAAGACTTGCCCTTTGAAAAACTGGTGGAGGAATTACAGCCAGAACGCCACCTCAGTTACTCACCGCTATTCCAAGTTGGGTTCGCTTTCTATAATGCTCCCAGAACAGAACTAAAACTTCCTGGTTTGACCTTGAGTTCTCAGCCGATAGATAGCGGTACAGCCAAGTTGGATTTAACCTTATCCTTTAAAGAAACTGAGGAAGGATTAACTGGGTGTTTGGAGTATAAAACCGAACTATTCGATGCCGCCACGATTAACCGGATGCTGGCTCATTTTCAAACCTTGTTAGCGGGCATTGTTGCTAACCCCAAACAGCCCTTGGATGAGTTACCTTTGTTGACGACAGCCGAACGTCAGCAGTTATTGTGGGAGTGGAATCATACCCAAACAGACTATCCTAGTGATGTCTGCATTCATCAACTATTTGAGGCTCAAGTCGAGCGATCGCCCGATGCGATCGCACTGATATTTAACGATTCTCCAGTCACCTATCAGGAGTTAAACACCCAAGCCAATCAGCTAGCTCATTACTTGGGTTCACTGGGCATAAAACCAGAGATGCCGGTGGGAGTTTGTATGGAGCGATCGCTCCATACAATTGTGAGCATTTTAGGCATCCTGAAAGCGGGTGGTGTTTATCTACCCCTAGATCCTAAGTATCCCAAAGAACGCCTAGCTTTCACGATCAAAGATGTGAGATTGTCGGTGTTACTCACTCAACAGTCATTGGCCATTGAAGCAGGAAAAAGGACAACTGTAGTTTTTCTAGATCGAGAATCGGAAATCATCACCCAACACAGCAGTACTAACCTTAACCAAGTTGTCACACCCGATAACCTAGCCTACATTATTTATACATCCGGCTCCACAGGTAAACCCAAGGGCGTTCTCCTCGCACATCGAGGATTGTGCAACTTAGCTACAGCCCAAATTCAAGCCTTCGATATCCGACCTGATAGCCGCGTCCTTCAGTTTGCCTCCCTCAGCTTCGATGCCTCAATCAGTGAAATTTTTATGGCTCTAGTAGCAGGAGCAACACTTTGTTTAGCAACCACTGATGCTCTGCTTCCTGGTGCAAACTTGCTGCGCTTGTTGCGCGATCGCGCCATCACAACCGTCACCTTACCACCATCTGTACTAGCAGTGCTACCAGTTGAGGAACTTCCAGCTTTACAGACAATCATCGTCGCTGGAGAAGCTTGTTCTGCTGATATAGTAGCGCGTTGGGGACGCGATCGCCGCTTTTTTAATGCTTATGGCCCGACTGAAGGAACCGTCTGCGCCACGATTGCCGAATGCACAGATACCCAAAATCAACCGTCTATCGGTCGTCCAATTGCCAACACCCAAGTGTATATTTTAGATCGCCATCTCCAACCCGTACCCATCGGCGTGCCAGGAGAACTGTACATTGGTGGCATTGGACTTGCCCAAGCTTACCTCAACCGTCCAGACTTAACCCAAGAGAAATTCATCCCGAATCCGTTTATCAATTTTAAATTGCCGATTTGGGATTTTGAATTAAGCGATCGGGATGATAACTTACGATCCTCTAAAACTGATAATCTAAAATCTAATCGCCTGTATCAAACAGGAGATTTGGCACGTTATCTCCCAGATGGCAATATTGAGTTTCTTGGCCGTATCGATCATCAAGTGAAGATTCGTGGTTTTCGGATCGAATTAGGGGAAATTGAGACGGTATTGCGCCAACACCCAGATGTACTTACCTGCGTCGTAACAGCCCATGAAGACCGCTTTGATAAGCGTTTAGTAGCTTACATCATCCCTCAAAATGGGATGACAATCAATCAGCAACAGCTAAAGGATTATCTCAAAGAACACCTACCAGACTACATGCTTCCTGCCGCCCTAACGATCCTAAACACCTTACCCCTGACCCCCAATGGTAAAGTTGATCGCCAAGCCCTCCCCGCCCCCGATACAGACAGAAGCCTGAAATTGGCAACCTTCGTCATGCCCCGCGACAGCTTGGAACTAGAACTAGTGCAGATTTGGGAAGATGTTATGAACGTCCGTCCTATAGGTGTCACAGACAATTTCTTTGACATTGGCGGTCACTCGTTGCTGGCGGTGCGTCTGATGGCTTTGATTCAGCAGCAGTTCGGGCGGGAGCTACCTTTATCGATTCTCTTTCAAGGCGGGACAGTCGAACATCTTGCGACCATTCTCCGCTGCGAAACGCCTTCTCGGTCTTGGTCTCCTTTAGTTGGCATCCAAACCGCAGGTTCCAAACCACCTTTATTCTGCGCCCATCCAATTGGGGGCAATGTTCTGGGATACGTGGCTTTGGGACGCTACCTAAGTCCAGATCAACCGCTTTACGCTCTACAAGCCCCTGGAGTCGATGGACAACGACAACCTTACACCAATATTCCTGATTTGGCAGCCCATTATATCGAAGCCTTACAAGCTTTTCAGCCGACAGGGCCATACTTTTTGGGTGGACATTCCTTTGGCGGACTTGTAGCTTTTGAAATGGCTCAACAGCTACAACAGCTAAGACAAAAGATAGGCTTACTTGTGATTATGGATACACCAGCACCAATTCACAGGGGAGTTGTAGAACCAATAGATGATGCGAGATGGATGGTGAAGCGATCGCAAGTATTAGAAAGATTTTTTGAGAAAAAACTGGCGGTTGACTACACAGAACTCCAGCAGTTAGAACCCGAAGCGCAATTCAACTATTTTTTAGAGAAATTGAGACGGGCTGATCTCATCCCCCCAGATGCTGGCCATGATCTGATTCGCCACATCTTGGAAGTCCAAAAAGCGAGTCATCAAGCTTTAGTAAATTATCTACCACAGATTTATCCAGGTAAAATTACTCTCCTGCGAGCTTCTGAGATGGTAGCTGAAGATTCTAGAGGGGTGTTTTCTGGGAGCTTTTGCCAACCTGCTTTAGGTTGGGGTGAATTGACTACTGAACCGATAGATATTTATGAGGTACTAGGCGATCATGTGACGATGCTTGCTGAACCTCATGTTCAAGTGCTGGCAGATCGGTTGAAATCTTGTTTGACACTCCCCGGCGTGAACGCACGGGGATTCTTGGTTCAACGAGACCACTTAAACTAGGTTCCTTGCGTTACCTAGCCCAGAGGTGGGACTCTCCCCAAGCGTTAACTTTCGGTCTGCCCGACCGTAGTTGCATTGCTGCAAGTTCTGTTGAGTTGAAACGGTTGTTTCAGAAATTCTGAGTCGTCTAGCTCCTATGAATCTTTTACATACTACTAGGAGGAAACTAGAACAATGTAGTAGAACCAGCAAGATTCAATTGTCAAGGTTCAAATTGCCGCTAGGCAGTGTAGGGTTTTTTATGTGGTTGATTACCCCCCCAGGGTTCTAATTTTACCACATGGCATTGTGGAAGGCTAAAGCCTTCACAGGGTTAGGGGATGAGGGCAAAACGTCCTCTCAAAGCAGATTTTTTCTTAAGTTGACACCAATGCCGCAGGGGGAAGGAGTTGTAAATGATTAATGATGATTTAGTACAAATTGTTTCCCAGGCAAATTCTTTATCAGAATGCCTCAGTAAAGGGACAAACTCAATTAATAAACAGGAAACTAATGATGAGTTAATCAAGCATTGGTGTGAAGTTGTTGCTCAAGGTAATTGGGAAAAATTCTACAAGCGCCTGCAATGGGATGGATTAGATATTAATACAGTTCGTTCGGTACTAATGAGTGTATCTTTAGCAGAATCGGAGCCGCTACCAATCTGGGCAAAAACTTTGAAAGAGGTTATTGAAACTTCTGCCAAATTTAATTTAAATGAAGTAACTTCAGAAACCTGCAAATTACCCATAGAAGCTGAAAACCCGTTACCTTTTGCAGATATATTATTACCTGCTGTCTTAGTAGGGCGGCAAAAATTACTAACTTTTTTGAGTTCGATGTCGCTATCCCCAGACTGTTTACCTTTAAACCTTCTTTCAGAAGCAGCTTACCTACAATTAGAGCATGGCTTACTACAAAGATTGGTAAATCTTAGCGCCAAAACCTTCCAATTAGAATTTACTAATTTCCGTCCCTATAATCATAGTTTACTCAACTTAATGTTAGAGAAATTAAAATTATCAGCACAGGGAATATTAGGCAGCCCTAGTAAAAAATATTATCTTGATTTTGTCGATTATCTATTAAAAGATGGGTTGCTAGCTTTTTTTAAAAAGTATGCAGTTTTAGGTAAGTTAATCGCAAAAACTGTTGATTTTTGGGTGGAAGCAACAGCAGAATTTCTGCAACGTTTGCAAGCCGATCAAGCTGAAATTGAGAGGATGTTAGATTTTACAGAAGTAACTTTAGGGAAGGTGACAGCTATTACTGGTTCGCTTTCTGATCTGCATAATCGCGGTCGTTCTGTCTTAATTCTAACTTTTGCATCTGGGAAAAAACTAGTTTATAAACCCAAAAATTTAGGTTTAGAAGTTGTTTATAACCAGTTATTAAATTGGTGTAACCAGCAGCATGCACCTTTAATTTTCAAAGTCATTAAAGTCCTTGATCGCCATACCTATGGTTGGGTTTTTGATTATATAGAACAATTGCCATGTGAGGATGAAGCAGCGGCACAGCGCTTCTATCAGCGAGCCGGGATGCTGTTGTGCGTGTTGTATGTTCTGGGGGGGAATGACTGTCATTACGAGAATTTAATTGCTTGCGGCGAACATCCGATGCTGATTGACGCAGAAACTCTATTGCACCCTCAAACCAACCCGATAGAAGGCTCTGTGCAAGCTATAGAAGAAATGAGTGAAATTGAGCAACACTTCCAGGATTCCGTGCTGCGAACTGGACTTTTGCCCCATTGGGACTTTAGCCCAGACAAACGAATTGCCTATGATGTTAGCGCTATAGGTAGTGTTAACTCTCAGCAAGCACCTTGGCGAGCGCCACGGTGGAAAGCCGTCAATACGGACGAAATGCACTTGGTATATGAAGAAGTGAAATTACCTGTCCAGGCAAATGTACCGATGTTGCATGGGGTTGCGCTCTCGCCTAACGACTATCTGGAGGAGATAGTCGTGGGGTTTAGGCAAATGTATCATTTTTTGAGCGATCGCCGAACACCACTCCTGGCAAATGATGATTTTGTCACAGCACTACAAGCACAACAGGTACGGTTTATTTTCCGCCCTACCAATTTTTATCACATCCTTTTAGAAAAAACGCTGACACCAGAATTTCTGCGTTATGGAATTGCGCGTAGTATTGAATTAGATATCCTTTGTCAAACTTGTCTAACATCTGGGCAAAAACCACAGGCTTGGGCAATTTTACGATCAGAACTCCAATCCTTAGAGCAGTTAGATATTCCCTACTTTGGGACATCTTGCAGTAGTGATGCCCTAACTGTTGGGCTAAAGCAACCGATAGAAAAATATTTTAAACAACCAAGTTACAACCAATTTCTCAAGCGGTTACAAAACCTCAACGAAACAGATTTAGCTAGCCAAATAGGGATTATTCAAGGCTCTTTTTATGCCAGAGTAGGGCAAAATTTTGTTGCTGAAGAACGACCAAATTCTAACTCTTTAAAAACTACTGATTTCTCCCAAACTGCTCCTTTAACCTCCTCTCAACTGCTCCAGCAAGCTGAAGCCATTGCTGAGGAAATTCAAGCCAGGTCTTTGCATGATTCTGCTGGCAATGTCAACTGGATTGGCTTTAGCTATGTTCCTAATGCTGAACGGTTCCAATTCCAGCCTTTGGGTTATAGTCTTTACGATGGTAGTTGTGGTGTCGCTTTATTTCTGGCGGCTCTTGCTAGTGTCACAGGTAATGCTCAGTGGGGAAACTTGGCTTTGAATGCCCTACAATCTTTGCAGACAGTATTGCAGACATCCAACAATTTATTCGCGCAAAAATTTGCTAACCGAATTGGCATCGGCGGAGCAACAGGAATTGGCTCTATGATTTATTCCCTAGTTAAAATCAGCCAATTTTTATCAAATACAGCCCTTATAGAAGATGCGCGGCTAGCTGCTGAGTTAATTACATCAGAATTAATCGCTGCTGACCAACAGTTAGACGTAATTGGGGGAGCAGCGGGAGCAATTTTAGGGTTATTAACACTTTATCAAGCAACAGGTGAAGCAAAGGTTTTAGAGCAAGCTATTAACTGTGGTCAACATTTGCTTTCGCATCGCATCAGCGAACAAGAACAGCCTAGAGCCTGGAAAAATATAGCTCAAAAGCCATTAACAGGTTTCTCGCATGGGGCGGGTGGTATTGCTTATGCTTTGTTACGGCTCTATGCTGTCACCGAAGACCAAGCCTATTTACAAGCGGCTCAGGAGGGAATTGCTTACGAATGCAGTGTTTTCTCAACCACCGCTGCCAATTGGCCAGACTTGCGCGATATTTCTGATGGGCTATGCCAATCTAGGTTTCTGGTTACTTGGTGTCATGGCGCTCCTGGTATTGCTCTGTCACGTTTGGGCGGTTTGTCAATTTACCAAACGGATGAAATACTTCAAGATGTGGAAGTTGCATTGCAGACAACTCTGAAGTATGGTTTACAGGGTTTAGACCATCTCTGCTGTGGCAATTTTGGTCGTATAGAGGTGTTGTTGGTGGCAGCCCAAAAACTATTCCGTCCCCATTTGTTAGAAATTGCTCAAAAGCAGGCTGCTTGGGTAGTGGCTCAACCAGATAGAGTAGTTACATATCATCTGTTTAACAACTTACCAAACTCTTTGTTTAATCCCGGTTTTTTCCAGGGGACAGCAGGGATTGCCTACCAGATGTTACGGCTGGCATACCCAGAGATGTTGCCATCTGTACTGTTATGGGAATAAATATCAGCAGACCGAAAACGGGAGCAACGCGATTTTCTGAAGTCGGACAAAAAACGAGCGATCGCTAAAACATATAGCTAAGTAAAAAGTTATATTATTAACGTAGAATGCTTTACAGCGCTTCCGGCTATTATGCAATACAGTTTTTCTCCTTGCAGCAATTCTCATTTTGAAATAAATAGAGTATTAACCCCGATTTTGGAATTCAAAATGTAGTACAAAATAACTAGTTTTTCAGCTAAAGGCAATCGCTAAAAAACAATTGGGTCGAGGAATTAAGTATAAATACTCAATCAAATAAATGGATTACCTGACAACGAACGGGGAAAATTGAGGAAAATAGTTCGGTTTTTAGAATAGGGAATTCAAGAGAAATAAAAAATTATAATTGTTGTCAGATGCTGTAAAATCGGTGAGTTAAAAATCCAACAGCGCGTCAAATTATTCAAACATGGCAATTATTAATGAGAAAACAGAGGAAATTATCTACCAAAATAATTGGATAACTAATCATAAAATCACTGAAAATAATGTTGAAGAAATTGTCAAAGCTGGGCGCAGCAGATGGAAAGTTGAGAATGAAGGTAATAACGTTCTGAAAAATCA
>JAIVFU010000084.1 GCA_020829485.1 Nostoc sp. CHAB 5834
TTCTTAAAACTTGTCTATCTCCAACGTTGGATGATAATTATTTGTCAAAAAATGATGCTTCGACACAAGTTCTCTATTTAAATAACAGAATTTTCTCTGATTTTTTTTCAAAATGAGAATTGCTGGAAATCGGGTCTTGACGTTGACATTTTTGCAGTTGTCTGGTGCAATCTTGACAGAATTCTTGCGAGGTTGCACGTTGGCACAGAGGACAATGGGATTGGAGAAAAAGATTGAGTAAGCCTGTAAGATTTTTAATCCAAGTGTGCATTTAGGGTTGTCCTTTGTCATTAGTCATTAGTCATTAGTCATTAGTGTTTGACCAATGACTTAACATACACGCGATCGCACCTTGTTGTTTTTACTCCCGTTGCTGGAGTGTAGCCGTTGCTTTCATAGAGCTTGACTGCTTCTACTAAAACGCTGGCGGTTTCAATCCAAATTTGCTCAAAACCACGCTCTGCGATCGCTGCTTCTAGCTGTTGTAACAAATATTTCCCTAATCCTAAACCCCTAATGCTCGGCAAAAGATACATTTTGCGGATTTCTACAGCTTTTTCGCCTCGTTGTATGGGATAGTATGCTCCAGTACCTACTAACTGGCTTTGGTGTTCAATTACCCAAAACTCTCCCCCAGTGGCTAAATAATATTCCTCTACTCGCAGCACATCTTGGTCAGCGCCCTTTGGTTCCCAACCCAGACCGTATTCTGATAATACATAACTGATGACTTCGGCGGCTCTTGTGCGATCGCTTTTCACCCAATCACGAATTAAAAAATCTTGATAATAGTTTTTCATTACCATTTGCTGGGCAAGTTTACACAGAAAATTTTCCTGGTTCTATATCCCAATTTACTCAGCAAATAGCAATTCTTGCAGAGTCAATTTCAGGCGATACTCTCAAGGTGCCAATGAAAAGACTTGGGGAGAGGAATTATCTTCCCCTCCCCAAGTCTTCTTACCAAGGATAATTCAACGATATATAGCGCTTCTCGAATGGAAGCAATACATAATAGGGCACAGCAATGCTCATAGGTGTCAACTTAAGTTCAAACGCTTATCCCACAGGCGTTTTACCCCCCTTAATCCCCCCTTTCTAAGGGGGGAAAAAAGAAATCCAGTTCCCTCCCCAATGCATCGGGGAGGGTTAGGGTGGGGTGACGCGGTGAGTGATGGAAAGCCAGAGAACTGAATATCACGTCTCGACAAGGGTTTCACGTTAAGTTGACACCCATGAGCAATGCTGTGCCCCTACAAATGATCTGTATTCTATGCAATTGAGAACCGCCATAGTAGCGATGCCTGCGGCGGGCTATGACGCTCGTTCGCCCTTAGCGTCTCCCTTTGGGAGATGACTCGCTTGCCGCCGACGCTATGGGCGGCATCGTCTCCCCGAATCCCAAAGGGAGAGGCTAACGCCTGCCGTAGGATGCCCGTTCGCGTAAGCGTCTCCTTTAGGAAAAGGGCTGTAGGGAGAAGACTCGTTACCACAACTCTTGGAGACGCACTCGCGTTCGCTATCGGCGTAGCTGACATTGATATTACGACTTGATATTAGCCTCTATGACTTGTCCAAGGCCCCCAAATTGCGAAAGTAATACCAGGAGTTTGGATGTTGACAAATAAAGTTTTACCATCAGGTGAGAAGCAAGCACCAGCGAACTCGTTTGTATTCAGAGCATTACGCGCGAATTGATAAAGTTCTCCTTTGGGAGTAACACCTACTAAGAACTGCTGATCATCTCCATCTTCACAAAGAATGAGATCGCCGTAAGGTGAAACAACTATGTTATCTGGATTTTCCAGTTCCGCAGCAGATGTAGACTCTACAAACAGTTCAATTGTCTCTTTAGCCGGAATATAGCGCCAGACTTGGCCAAGCCCTAAAGCACCACCACTTGTGCAGCAAAAATAAAATTCACCGTTACCGTACCAGATACCTTCCCCACGAGCAAACTGGGCTGCTCCTTTTGCGAAACCTTCTACTCGTACAGTATCTTCAAGGGGATTTGGCTCAGTAATCGTCACCCATTCCACTTTCATCGGCTTCCGCTTGGGGAAATTCTCAAAGGTTTGTGCTTGAAAAATATCTTTGAATTTTAAGGCTTGAAGAGTGCCTCCTTCTTTTAACTTGCCACGTACTTTTGGGATAAAACGGTAGAAGAGACTATCTCCCGTATCTTCAGTTTCATAGACAATACCTGTTTTGGGGTCTACAGCAACAGCTTCATGGTTAAATCTTCCCATAGCTATTAGAGGTTCAGGCTTTACAGCAGTAGTGGTACTAGCTGGAACTTCAAAGTTATAGCCGTGGAACTTCGAGACATAGTTTCTATCGCCTAACGGAAACGAAGTAGGAGTGGAGGTGTTTTCTTCACAACTAATCCATGAACCCCAAGGAGTTAGTCCACCTGCACAGTTACGATAGGTTCCACTTAGAGAAGTGAAGTGTTTGATTAGTTGGCGATCGCGTCCAACAACCAAATTTGTTGTGCCACCTTTGCAAAATGGATCGTAGGGATTTGTACCCTGAACTTGTGTCTCAGATGTAGGGCTAAGTTCGTGATTGCGAACCAGAATAACTGTATTTCTGGGGCCGGGAAAAGCCGCCATGCCATCATGACCACCAGGCACTTTAGTGCCATCGTTCATGAGTTCATCTGTTAGAGAAAAAGTTCGATACTGAAATCCGGCTGGTAAATCTAATAAGCCATTGGGATCTGGTACAAGTGGCCCATATCCTTTACCTAATTTTCGACCAAAAGCTTGTCTGGAAAGAAGACCTTCCATAGGAGACACCATCAAGGTGCCGACAGCAGTTGTACCTGCTACTGCAAAGAATTTACGTCTTGAGAATGTCATGAGGATGGTTTGGTTAGTTAAGATAATGCTGAATAAAAAATATGTTATTTTGATTAATTTTGGGTAATGCTTTATTTAATTTAGGGTTAGTCAATATTAATAATTTTTAATTTGGAGCGTTCGCCCTTGGCATCTCTAAGAGTTGCGACTTGACCTTCGCCTTGCGGTACTAGCCTGATTAGAACTGTAAGTGAAGTTTATTCTAGCTTTTATGTGCAATAAGTAAGTGGGCAATAATAAATCAAACTTAGGACTTACGCAAACTCTACGATTCTTGGCGTTCTTCTTTTCGAGACGCGAAGCGCGATGGCGGTTCGAGAAATTAAGCTTTTTAGCACTTTTTGCGTAAGTCCTAAAACTAACAGCGAACTTTTAACTGACAATTCCTAGATTGTTGTAGATTTCGATGAGGTTGCCATCAGGATCGCGAAAATGAGCTGTGCGGATTCCCCAGTCGGGGCGATCTTGTGGTGGAGTTACAACGATCGCATTCTGATCTTTTACTTGCTCATAGACCTCATCCACGTTATCGACTGCGAAAATCAAGACAATTTTATCTCGATTGGCAATGTATGAAGGTTGTTCAATTCTGGGGACTACTTCAGCCATTAATTCTTTTTTGAACAAACCCAGCTTAAGATATCCGGTATTAAACTCAGCATATCCGCTATCTTCATCGCCCCAATCGACATCAAATTTCAGCAGATCCCGGTAGAACAGAAAAGAATCTTTGTAGTTGGAGACAAGCAGTCTCAGGTGTGTTAACTGAAGCTTCATATCTGTTACCTTAGTCTACTAACTGTGAATTCTAGGTTCTGGGTGCAAAGTCGCCAGCAACTCACTTTCGACAATTGCTAATTCATCAAGCCGTTGCATGACAATTTCTTTGTCGAAGTAAGTAGCAGCTAATACCCAATATATACCGTAGTGACGCGCTTCGGATGCCATTAGTCCACGATAAAATTTTGCTAACTCTGGTTCTGGACAGTGAGCAGCTAATAGTCCCAGGCGTTCGTGAGAGCGAGCTTCTATTAAACCAGTGACTAGTAAGGAATCCAGAAATCGCTCAGGTTCTTTGGGGCGGACTGTAGCTTTTAAACCCGCGCCGTAGGGAGGCGGTGGTAAGGGAGCTAGGGGAATATTCCGGCGTTCTAACCATTGGTTAACTAGCTCAAAGTGTTCTAGTTCTTCGCGGGCGATCGCAGTTAATTCCCGAACCATTTTAGTATTAGAAGGGTAGCGAAACATCATGTTCAAGGCTACGCCTGCCGCTTTGCGTTCACAGTGTGAGTGGTCGAGTAAGATGATATCTAAATTAGCGATCGCTTGTTCAACCCAAGCAGAGCTAGTGGGTTGTTTTAGAACGTTGATAGTCGGTAACTGAGTAAGCACAGAGTCAATCAATTTTAGATTTTGGATTTTGGATTTTGGGTTTTTTCATAGTTTAAACTAACAGTCCACCAAAGAAACTTTGCGTGGTTTATCCTCAGAAAATCAACTTCTTTTCTCCCCCTGCCCCCTGCCCCCTGCCCCCTGCCCCCTGCCCCCTGCCTTTTTTAATCCTGCTGCCGCCGTTCCTCCATTCCTTGAGTAGAAATCATACTACTGACACTCTCTACATCTACCATCATCAAAACTGCTCCCTGCATTTTAATGCCAAGCAATGGAGTGATTGCCAGGTAACATTTTATTTGCCTACCCCGACGATTGGTAGCATCGAGGATCATTTCTTGAAACTGTTTTTTTCCCGATAGGGAGTCGCGGATGGCCAATCGCAACTGCTCGACGGGTAGGCCAATGTCTAGGCTGAAGATAGATTTTCCTAAAACTTCATCAGTTCGCAAGCCCCATAAATCTTCTACCATGTAATTCCAAATTGAGACGTTAAAGCTGCTATCAATTACTACTATTCCAGCTTGGAAACTTCTGAGAATAGAGATAAGGAAAATATTAGTGCGATTCAGTTCTGTGGTGCGATCGCTCAACTCGCTATTAATTGTCTGTAATTCTTCATTAGTAGATTGTAATTCTTCATTCATCGTCTCCAATTCTTCGTTGGTAGATTGGAGTTCTTCGTTAGTGGTTTCTAATTCTTCATTGGTGGATTGGAGTTCTTCGTTGGAAGTTTCTAATTCTTGTCTGGAGCGTTGCAGCGCTTCTTGGAGTTTAATGTAACGGGTGACATCATGAAAAGCTATGCTAACGCCTAAGAAACTGGTATCGGTATCTTGCAAAGGCGTAATCCGCACATCCAGATGTTGGGTTTCTGTGTTGGATAAATAGCGCTCTACATTTGTCAGGGTGATGGGGCGGCGTTCATTATAAGCCCGTTCAATTAGCGATCGCAACTCAATTGGTCGATAAGAAAGTTCCAGATC
The DNA here is from genome assembly GCA_020829485.1 of Nostoc sp. CHAB 5834. The sequence goes on from JAIVFU010000084.1 coordinate 5,243, forward strand.
CTGAAAGGGACGAGCTAAATCTCTGGGGGAAAGGGCAAACAAATTCCGCGCCTGCTCGTTCACCAGTACCAGAATGCCATTGATATCAATAACTACTTGAGCGATTGGTGCTGTGTCAAAACCTATATCTCGTAACCGGAGGTGTGGAGACAAACGGCTGCTAGATTCTTCATCTACTAAATTTGCCATAACTAAGAGGCGATTGCGGATATTCACCTGCGATATCTTAGTAAATATCCGGTTTTTTAAGTCTAGTGGCGTAAACAGACTCGAATGCATCAAGGTGGCAAAATCGGCGACAGTATTGCTACGGTTGGGCGACGTAGCAAAGCCTCAGTATCTCGCAGCAATTCTAATGGTTTAGGAATAGTAGTTGGTTGAGCAAACTCTATGTTGTCTGTAGGAGTTGAGGCATTGGCTTTGCTTTCAAAATCCATAGTACGCTTCAGAAGAGCCAGGATATACATAGCCTAGCGAATCAGGAGACAAATACGCCAAAATAATTGTGAATTATCAATTACCCTCGTCCATCTCTTTTAATGTAGCTAATGCCGACGGTGATAAGCGACTCAGATAGCGGAATATCCAGTATTTAAAGATAGTGTTTAAAATCACCGGAAATGTAGCGATAAAGAAAAATATTACATTTCTATTAGTCGGCAGTCCTAAATGTTCTACTAATCCTTCAAGAATAACCTCCCACCCCTCTGGTGAGTGAAATCCTACAAATATGTCTGTAGAGAGAATAATTAAAAAAGACTTCGCACTATCGCTTAGTCCATAAACAATATTATCTAGAAAAGATTTAACAATCACAATTTCTTTTTTGCTTATGATGACAATTATACTAAAAGAAATTAGTGAGATTAAATCAGCAAATACATTACTAATAGCACTAGTATGTTTTATGTGAAATTTCTCAGCTATCTCAATGGCTTTGTTTTTTATCTTTTCTTTTATTAATTCTGAAGAAATTGGTGGCGCTTGATTTAGTAAATATTCAAACATCAGGCTTTGTTGATAATTATGTAATTCATGGAGAGCTTCTTTTTCCATATCAGAATTAATAAAAATTTGATTTATATTGTTTTCTCTGCTTCTTGCTAATATGGGACATACTAAAAACTCTTTAGATAACTGCTGAGTTAAAAATGGTACAATGATTAACGCTATTATAAATCTTAGGGCAATTCTTGTCCTATTTTTAGAAAATCGGTAATTTCTGACAAACTCTTCTTCTGTCTGCGGTGTAATATCTGCTTTGATTCTATTAAGTCTTTGACCCATTGACCTCGATAATAATCTAGTTTGATAAAATGGAGGTTTAGGTCGGATATTATTATTAATAATATTAGATGATGGATTTTTGTTTATTTCGCTCTGGTTAATTTGTAGTGTTTGAGAAGTTGATAATAACGCCTTATTGCTAATTATTTCATTTTTTATAGCGTATTTCTCTACAACTTCATCAATAATTTTCAATTTTTCCAACAATACGGGATTAGAGAGATTTAAAATTTTGCGACTAAGCTGAAACTCTATAAGTCTTACTTTGATAGTAGTTAAATTTTTATCGAGGTATCCTTGCCAATAAGACATGACATTTTCAGTATAATTTACTGATTCTGAAGATATTTTCTTGCCTTCAAAATGTTCTATCTCAATGTTTTTAATTCTCTGAGCTGCTTGTTGAGCTTCTAAGAGTGCCCTTTCTGGTGTATCTAAAAACCAAACGTTAAGCGATCGCAAATAATCTTTGAGATTTTGGCGAAGTAAATTTGCTGTTCTGGCGAAGGAATTTTTCATTATATATGTATGATTCTCTATATAATGTGTATGAGAGTTATATAAGCATTAAAAACGGGTAACATTTAGTTTAAAATATTATTAATCATTACCCAACATGTAAAGGAATCTATCTGTCAATTATTTCTTGAAAGACTACTAAACTAATGTGACACGAATCAAAATTACACTTTACAGCTTAATATAGCAAGCTTTCTAGAGACTCAGCCTGTTAAGATTTTTTAGCCTTATTTAGAAATATTGTCAAAAAACTAAAATAGATATATCTTGAGTTAGTTTCAGTTAGCTTGTCTAACAAGTAGAATTCGAGGATTTTTGATTAAGTAGTCATTGGTCATTGGTGCATACTCCATCCCTTGCGATGCCCTGAGCAAGTCGTTGGGATAGGGAGAGAGCAACTCTTGACAAATGACAAATGACTGTCCTTTGTTAAAAACTCGCCTTATGATGGTCTGATGCTATATCGGCACAAAATAAAAGTTGGTCACTAGAAGCAAAAAATTTGAACCAGAATTTATTGGCAATATGAAACTCAGTCTGTGCATGATTGTGAAAAATGAAGCAGCAACACTGCCTAAATGCCTGAGCAGTGTCCAAAAAGTGGTAGATGAAATGGTAGTCTTGGATACAGGTTCAATCGATCGCACTCCCAATATTGCCCAACAACTCGGTGCAAAAGTCTATCATTTTAAATGGTGTAATGACTTCAGTGCTGCCCGTAATGCAGCTCTAAAATATGTCACTGGTGATTGGATTCTGGTATTAGATGCTGATGAAACTCTCACACCAGAAATTGTACCGCAGTTGCGAGAGGCGATCGCAAGAGACGAATACCTGCTCATCAACCTCGTCCGCCACGAAATTGGTGCAGAACAATCTCCCTATTCTCTGGTGTCTAGGCTGTTTCGCAATCATCCAGATATTCGCTTTGACCGTCCTTATCATGCCTTAGTGGATGATAGCGTCTCAGCAATTATAGCCAAAGAACCCCATTGGCAAGTAGGTTATTTACCAGGGGTAGCACTTGTACACACAGGATATCAAAAAAGTGCGATCGCTCAAAATAACAAATATGCCAAAGCAGCTACAGCAATGGAAGGATTTCTCGCTACTCATCCTGATGACCCTTATGTTTGCAGTAAATTAGGGGCATTGTATGTGGAAACTGGGAAAATTACTCAAGGTATGGAGTTGCTCAGACGAGGAATCATCGGTGCTGAAGAAAACTACGATATTTTATATGAACTCCATTATCATTTAGGCATTGCTTACAGTCGGTTGCAAAAATCCCCACAGGCTATTTCTCATTATCAAGCTGCGATCAAATTGCCAATTTACCCCATGCTCAAACTAGGAGCATACATTAACTTGGGTAACTTACTCAAAGCAGCAGGGGATTTAAACGGTGCAAAAACTGCTTACGCCACAACTTTAAAAATTGACCCTAATTTTGTTTTTGGACATTATAATTTGGCGATGATATTTAAAGCTTTGGGCTTATTTACAGATGCGATCGCATATTATCAAAATGCAATCGCGTTAAATCCTAACTATGCCGAAGCATATCAAAATTTAGGAGTAGTGTTGCTGAAAGTTGGCAATCATCAAGATAGTTTAACAGCATTTAGAAAAGCGATCGCCCTTCATGAAAGGTATAATCCCGAAGAGGCGAAAAGACTACGCCAGGGGTTGCGAGAGATGGAGTTGATGTAGATGTGGGGAGCCGGGAGTGGGGAGAAGATGACCTCTCTTCACCTCTGTTACCAAATTTTGTTTGCACTGTGGCACGATTATTCGTGGAAATGTGCGGAACTTGAGCATGATTACTCGGAACTTCGAGCTTAGAACTCGGAACTTCGAGCTTAGAACTGGGAACATAAGGCTGAGAACTGGGAACTTCGAGCTTAGAACTCGGAACTTCGAGCTTGGAACTGGGAACTTCGAGCTTAGAACTGGGAACTTCGAGCTTGGAACTCGGAACATAAGGCTGAGAACTCTGAACATCAGGTTAAAAGACTTACAATTAAAAAAATATTCATTAGCGTAATGCAGTATCTTACATAGTGTGGTGCTTAAAGACAAATCGCCGTAAAGTTCCTTAGAGGATGTTTGAAAAGTCATGATTGATGTATCAAATATTTACCCCACCCTAACCCTCCCCGATATATTGGGGAGGGAACCGGATTTTCTTGTTTCCCCCCTTTATAAAGGGGAGGGAAGCGGATTTTCTTGTTTCCCCCCAATATATCGGGGGGATTAAGGGGGGTAATAATTCGATTAAAATCACAACATACCACTTTTCAAACATCCTCTTAGTAAGCCTGTATTATTTTGTATAAACACTCAACAATAACATTTATAAGACAATTCTTGTTTCCTCAATTGTCGATAGGGGTTGCAAAAACCTTCGCCATAGCAACCTTGACTACATTTACCACTACTGCAACTATTAATCAGTCCAGTTATGCGAGCGACATAAATTTCTTGGGAATTGGTCTAACTGATGTTTCCAAAGTTCCAACACTCACGGCTGAAGACTTCTCTAATCAGGGTTTGGATAAGCAAAAAAAAGGAGATTTGCGAGGAGCGATCGCAGCTTATACTGAAGCAATCCGCCTCAATCCTAAATATGCCCTAGCTTACTTCAACCGAGGTTTTGCCCGCTTTGAATTGGGAGATAAAAAGGGGGCAATGGAAGATTACAACCAAGCTTTGCGGATTAATCCCAACTATGCCGAAGCTTACGGTAATCGGGGAAATGCCCGCACCCAATTGGGAGATAAAAAGGGGGCAATTGAAGATTACAACCAAGTTTTGCGGATTAATCCCAATGATGCCCTAGCTTACTTCAACCGGGGTATTGCCCGTACCCAATTGGAAGAGAAAAAGGGAGCAATGGAAGATTACAACCAAGCTGTGCGGATTAATCCCAACTATGCCCTAGCCTACTACAACCGGGGTGTTCTCCGCGCTGAATTTGGAGATAAAAAGGCGGCAATGGAAGATTACAACCAAGTTTTACGGATTAACCCCAATGATCCCCTAGCTTACTTCAACCGGGGTGTTCTCCGCGCTGAATTTGGAGATAAAAAGGCGGCAATTGAAGATTACAACCAAGTTTTGCGGATTAATCCCAATGATGCCGAAGCTTACAGCAACCTGGGTGCTATTCGCTTTGAATTTGGAGATAAAAAAGGGGCAATGGAAGATTATAACCAAGCTTTGCGGATTAATCCCAATGATGCCGAAGCTTACAGTAACCGGGGTGTTATTCGCTCTGAATTGGGAGATAAAAAGGGGGAAATCGAAGATTACAACGAAGCTTTGCGAATTAATCCCAACTATGCTGTAGCCTACTACAACCGGGGTATTACTCGCTCTGAATTGGGAGATAAAAAAGGGGCAATTACTGACTTGCAGCAAGCCGCAGATATCTTTAAACAACAAGGAAAAATTGAGGATTACCAAAAAGCGCTGGAAATCATTAACCGACTTCAGAAGTAAATACCATTGGTTTTATATTATCTCGAATCTCGTGGATTGTCTGTAGATGAATTAGAGCCTGTTATTGGCAGTAAAGCAGAAATTGCCGACATTTTGCATCGCAAGCAGGCGCTAACCTTGGAGATGATTCGAGGTTTGCATCAACAATTGGGGATTCCGGTACAGATTTTGATTCAACCATACCCTTTGATGCAAAATTCAACTTGATGGTGATTTAACCTTGCATCAAAATTCCCACTAAAATCTGCATCAAGATTTCTAAATCAGTTGGCACTCGATACAACATTAAATCTTGACTTACTTTTTGTTCTTGACGATCAAAACTACCAAACTGCCAAATATCCCCAGTAGTCACAGCACCATACAAAATTGGCTCATCTGATTCTACCCATGTATCCAAGGCTATCAACTCCGTCGCTAACTGGGTAAATCCCCGTGTTAAGTCTGCCTGTTTTGCTTCTACCACTAAAATATTATGTTTTGATTGAAGATAGTAGTCTAAGTCACCTCTTAGATACTGGTTAACTTCGATAGGGTACTCAATATTAACAGTTGCTTTTGTGATGTGCGCTACTTCTAGTAAGATGGGTGCAATTAGTACTTCGCGTCTAGCAGCTTCACTAGTTAGACTAACACGAGCGATCGCTTCTTCTAGGCGTTGGTGTAAATCTGGTAGTCGAGTCAGTAATTCTGAAGCAGCGACAGGTAAATTGATTGAAGATTTAGTTAAAGTTACTCCTAATTCCCGCAGAATATCGGCGGGAGCAAATTTCATTTGAAAATAACTGCGGAATGTGTAGAATTCATTTGGTTTAAGTATCGGGGGACGGTGACGTTCAGTTGTCATTTGTCATTGGTAAAGGTTTCAAGTATATTTATGTATCGTAACGCTGTAATTAATTGAAATTTCAGAACTATGAACTTCAAGCTTCAAAAAGAACTCCACCCTTTCTTCTGAGTCGGAAAAGGTGGAGTTAAAAAATTCGAGAGTTGGTAAATTCTCCTCACAAGTGACAAATGACAAATAGACATCTCCATAAATTAATTATGCGTTACCTTAAACCCTTGTCTTGACGTTGCAATGCAACGTCAAAACAATTCATTTTCACCAGATGTCTAATGACAAATGACAAATGACAACCAACTAAATACGCGACTTGACAAATTTCTCTAATCTATCCATTCCCTTTTCAATCGTCGCCATATCTGTGGCGTAGGAAAGGCGAATGTTGTCATCAGCGCCAAAAGCAATTCCGGGAATAACTGCAACTTGATGTTTTTCCAGCAAAGCGTCACAAAATTCTAGGGATTTTAGACCGGTTTTGCTGATATCAGGAAACAGATAAAAAGCGCCATCTGGTTTTGCAGTACTCAATCCGGGAATGGCGTTGAGTCTGTCTAGCATTACCTGGCGGCGTTTGGCGAAGGCTTGGCGCATTTCTTCGACACAATCTTGAGAACTTTGTAGCGCTGCGATCGCACCATATTGGGCAAAGGTACACACGTTAGATGTACTATGTCCTTGGATGGTACTCGCTGCTTTAATGATTTCCACTGGCCCCCCTAAATAGCCAAGTCTCCACCCAGTCATAGAATAAGCTTTCGCAAACCCATTACTGATCAAAGTTCGGTTAAAAATTTCCTTCCCAAGAGAACCGATGCTGATATGTTCTGCACCGTCGTAGAGAATCTTTTCGTAAATCTCATCAGAGACGACAAAGATATCTGCATCAACTACTACCTGCGCCAGTGCTTTAATTTCATCTGGCGTGTAAACCATCCCTGTAGGATTAGATGGAGAGTTGAGGATAAATAACTTTGTCTTCGCCGTGATTGCTTTACGGAGTTGATCGGGAGTAATTTTATAACCCGTCGTTGCATCTGTGGGCACAATTACCGAAACTCCACCAACCAAAGTCACCATTTCGGGATAACTTAGCCAGTAGGGTGCAGGGATAATTACCTCATCACCTGGATCGATTAGCGCCACGATCAAGTTGTACAGAGAATGCTTACCGCCATTGGTGACGATGACATTCTCAGACTTGTAATCAAGACCGTTATCAATTTTAAGCTTGTGGGCGATCGCTTCCCTTAACTTTGGTTCTCCGGCTGCTGCACCATATTTGGTTTTGCCTTCTTCCAAAGCTTTGACTGCTGCGGCTTTAATATGCGCTGGGGTATCAAAATCTGGTTCTCCAGCGCTAAAACTACAAACATCTATTCCTTCTGCCTTCAGTGCCTTAGCCTTGGCTGCGATCGCTAAGGTTAATGAAGGTGTTACCTGACTTACTCTTGCTGCCAGCTTCATTCTTACTATTTTTGGCAAATCTTTCACTTATCTAAGGATATCCCAGAATCCCTAACAAGATTTGCTTTTTCTGAATTCGTTGGAGATTGCAGGGTAAGAGCATCTCAATTAAGCTTGACACAAGGACTCAGAAGAATTTAATGTATACCCATAACTAAGAAATAGATTTAAACTTGCTTGCACTGTTAGAAACCTTAATATTACAAGGTTTAGAGAAATTTATGGATGAATACGCTATATTAGCGATCGCTAAAAAGTAAGAAATATTTAAAGGTAGGGTATAGAAAGTCAGCACTAGTTAAAATTGATTTAAATAACAAAATTGAGAGTAAAACCATGTACACAAAATCAAAAAACACTCTTCAAAATAAAAAGTTTAATGCCAATTCGTACATTACAATCGATGATGATAAATTCCCGCAAGGTAATGTAAGAATGTACGCAATTTCTTTTGATATGGATATTGAAACTTTGAGACAATCCTATGGCGACCCTTACAACAATGCCTATGGTGAAATTAAAAAAGTACTTTCTTCACACGGTTTTACTAGACAGCAAGGAAGTGTTTATTTTGGTAATGAAAGTGTTAACGCTGTTACTTGTGTTTTAGCTGCTCAAGACTTATCTAGAAAATTACCTTGGTTTCCAGTATCAGTAAGAGATATAAGAATGTTAAGGATAGAAGAAAATAACGACCTCTTACCAGCCGTTCAAGCAAACTTACCTAATCCATAGTTTTTGCATCTTTGAAGCGATCGCAAAAAATTTGTGGTCAGCCAGATTTCTTACTACGAAACGTTAGATAAAAATGGGGAATAGGGAATAGGGAGTAGGGAATAGGGAGTAGGGAAGAGGGCATTGGGCATTAGTTATTAATTCTTTTCCCCTACTCCCCACTCCCCACTCCCCACTCCCTAAGCGATCGTCACATCTGGCGATAAGTAAACATCTTGGATGGTGTGAAATAACTTCACGCCTTCCTCAAAGGGGCGTTGGAAGGTCTTTCGCCCAGAAATTAATCCTGAACCACCAGCCCGTTTATTAATTACAGCCGTGCGAACTGCTTCGGCAAAGTCATTTTTACCAGTTGCGCCACCAGAATTAATCAGTCCCACGCGCCCAGAATAGCAATTTAGTACCTGGTAACGAGTTAAATCAATTGGGTGATCAGTTGTCAACTCTGTATAAACCCGCTCATCTGTTTTGCCGTAACTCTTACCAGTGGCTTTGGCAATTGCACCGTAACCATTATTATTTTCTGGTAACTTTTGTTTAATGATGTCGGCTTCAATGGTTACACCCAAATGATTCGCCTGTCCAGTGAGGTCAGCCGCAAGGTGGTAATCTTTATCTTGTTTAAAAGCGTTGTTTCGCAGATAACACCAGAGAATTGTCACCATCCCCAGTTCATGGGCCCGTTTAAAAGCTCGGCTGATTTCCTGAATTTGTCTGGTAGAATTCTCTGAACCAAAGTAAATTGTCGCACCTACGGCGGCGGCCCCTAAATTCCAAGCTTGTTCGACATCAGCAAACAATACTTGGTCAAATTGATTGGGGAAAGTCAGCAATTCGTTGTGATTGATTTTGGCAATAAAAGGTATTTTGTGGGCATATTTGCGCGAAACAATACCTAATGTCCCCAAAGTAGTAGCAATCGCATTGCAACCTGCGGCGATCGCTAGCCTGACAAGATTTTCTGGGTCAAAGTAAATCGGATTGGGTGCAAAAGACGCACCTGCTGAGTGTTCAATCCCTTGGTCTACCGGGAGAATAGACAGATACCCAGTATATGCAAGACGACCAGTAGAATAAAGTAACTGGAGATTACGTATTACTTGCGGGTTGCGATCGCTGTTGAGCCAGATGCGATCTACAAAGTCTGGCCCCGGCAAATGTAGTAAATCACGAGAAACTTTTGCTTTGTAGGTAAGCAAGTCTTCAGCCTCTTTACCTAGCAATGACTCGATAGAATTAGCCTCTATGAGCGCTGTAGTCATAGTTTTTTCCTCAAAAATTGAGCAAATGACCTTTGCCTTTAAGATAGCATTTTTAATATTGCTAACCTGGCTGTGCGGGCATTAACTATATTTAAAAACCTTATTATATAGCAATCTGAAATCACCTGTAAAAACTTATTTTACTGATTAAACGTGAGATTTAATCGTCAGGGATTGTATTTTATCCCAAACAAATAACTTCTTAAGAAAGATGCGGAGTGATAGGATCGCACTCAAGACCAGAATTTTTCTCCAATGCAGGTTAATGGTCTTTAACAGAGTTGCTTGCTGCAACCACTAACAAGAGCAATTTGCTTTGAGCAACTTATCTTTATTAATGATGGTAGCTGGATTTACGCCATGCTGTACTAGAATTGACAGAAAAGTAAAATCTATCTTCCCTCTATAGTGGTAATAATCGTTAAAAGAACAAAGACAATTCTATGAGTAAGTTTCAAATCGATATCGACTTCAGCAATATAGATTTAGCTTCCCTTGAGACAGAAGAAGATTTTCAAAGAGAGGCAAGAACATTATTACCAAAGGTACTAGCCAAACTAGGGGAAAGTGTGGGTGAAAAGACTTGGGAAGAGTTACAGCAAAAGCTGGAAGGTACTGGAGGTAAACTCAAATCTTCTCCAAGCGAGAAACGCAAGTTTATGCAAGAAACAGCAAGAACTTATCAACGAAATGCCAGTAAGAGAGAAAGGCAAGAACTGGAAGACTATATAGTAGAACAATTACGCCAGCACAAGCGGTAAAGATCCACCTAAGCCCGATGTAGATGTATTTTTAACTTCTATTTTTAGTAGGATGCGTTAGCCTTTGCCGTAACGCACCACTGCACTAACTTCTAATATTTAAAATCAGGCGTTGCTGAATTAAGGGATGATTCTTGTGGGGTGGGCATCCTGCCCACCCGGAAATACAAGGAACGGGCAAGATGCCCATCTCACAAAAATAGTAAAATCATCCCGCAAATATGCAACCCCCAAAATCATTGGGAGTAAAGCGGTGCGTTAGATTTTGGCGTAACGCACCCTATCAGAACACTAAAAAAGTTAGGAATAAATAACTCCTAACTCTTGTACAGACGCGATTAATCGCGTCTCTATTTTTTATGCAATTAATCGCGTCTCTATTTTTTATGCAATTAATCGCGTCTCTATTTTTTATGCGATTAATCGCGTCTCTATTTTTTATGCAATTAATCGCGTCTCTATTTTTTATGCAATTAATCGCGTCTCTATTTTTTATGCAATTAATCGCGTCTCTACTTTTTACACCGCACAAGTCAACTCGCCGGCTTTTTGACTAAATCGGTGATTCTCCCGATAGTCAACAGGACAATCTATCACCGCAGGTACATCTTGAGCGAGGGCTTCTTTCAAAGTGGGAATCAAATCTAAAGCCGATTCAACTCGGTAGCCTTTCAAACCCATACTTTCGGCAAATTTAACAAAATCAGGATTACTGAAATGTACAAAAGATGAGTTTCCTTTGCCAAATTGATTTTCTTGCTTCCACTCAATTAACCCATAGCCGCCATCATTAAAAATTATGGTGACAAAGGGGGTTCCGACACGCAAGGCTGTTTCTAATTCCTGAGAATTCATCATAAAGCCACCATCACCCGTGACAGCAACGACTTTGCGGTTGGGATGAACAAGTTTTGCTGCTAATGCGCCAGGAATAGCAATACCCATAGCCGCAAAGCCGTTGGAAATTATGCAAGTATTGGGGCTATGGCAATGATAATGACGAGCCATCCACATCTTATGTGCGCCAACATCAGAGATGACGATATCATCTGGCCCCATCACTTGCCGTAAGTCATAAATTAACTTTTGCGGCTTAATCGGAAATCCGTCATCATGGGCGTACTGTTCGTAATCAGCCCGAATCTCTGACCTTAAACTAATGGCAAAAGGATCGGGTTTACCTTGTCGGTCTGCTAATTTTAAAATTTCATAGAGAGAATCTGAAATATCTCCCACAACTTCGGCGTTGGGAATATAACTACTATCAATTTCCGCCGGACTTACCCCAATATGCACAATCGGAATTTCACCATTACGATTCCATTTTTTGGGGGAAAATTCAATCAAATCATAGCCGATCGCAATTACTAAATCTGTGTTATCAAAGCCACAAGTAATGTAATCTCTTTGCTGTAATCCCACTGACCACAAAGCTAATTGATGTGTGTAGGGAATAATGCCTTTACCCATGAAGGTATTGGCAACAGGTATATTCAGCAAAGTGGCAAATTGCGTTACAGCATCACTTGCATGAGCGCGAATTGCCCCATTTCCGACTAAGATTAATGGGTTAACTGCTTGGCAAATTGCGGCGGCGGCTGCCCGAATGCTAGCAAAAGATGCATAGGTTTTTTCGCTATTATCCTTACGCAAAGGTTTGCCTTCGACGGGCATAGCAGCAATATTTTCTGGCAAATCGATGTGAACTGCACCAGGTTTTTCGGATTGCGATCGCTTAAATGCTTTCCGCACTACTTCTGGTGTAATACTCGGTCGCACAATCTGCTTATTCCACTTGGTAACAGGTGCAAACATTGCCACCAAATCTAAATATTGATGGGATTCAATATGCATTCTATCTGTTCCCACTTGACCGGTAATCGCTACTAAAGGCGCACCATCCAGGTTAGCATCTGCTACCCCAGTCATTAAGTTAGTTGCCCCAGGGCCAAGAGTAGAAAGACACACACCGGCTTTTCCGGTTAAGCGTCCGTAGACATCCGCCATGAATGCTGCACCCTGTTCATGACGAGTCGTAATAAATTTAATCGAAGAATGTTTTAACGCTTCCAAAACGTGCAGGTTTTCTTCGCCGGGGAGTCCAAAAATATATTGCACTCCTTCATTTTCTAGGCACTGCACCAATAATTCTGCTGTATTCATTTTATTTCCTAACTAGCGACAATATTGGGGAGTGGGGAGTGGGGAATGGGGAATGGGGAATGGGGAATGGGGAATGGGGGACTTAAAACAGGTAGAAGAATGAATCTTCCTTGTCCCCCTTGTTTCCCTACTCCCTACTCCCTACTCCCTACTCCCCTATTACTTCACCCACACGGTTTTAACATTGACAAACTCATGTATACCCTGGATACTCAATTCTCTGCCATATCCAGAACGCTTGATGCCACCAAAGGGCAACCTGGGATCGGATTTGACCATACTGTTGATAAATACGGCACCGGCTTCGATTTCCTCAACCAAGCGATCGCTCTCTTGGTTGTTGGTTGTCCAAGCACTTGCACCTAAGCCAAAGGGGCTATCATTAGCGAGTTTAATCGCAGCATCGATATCTGGAACCCGGAATAACAAGGCTACTGGGCCAAAAAATTCTTCTTTGGCAATTGATGCTTCAGGCGGGATACCTATGATAATCGTTGCTGGATAAAAGTTTCCCGGACGATCTGATAAAGGATGTCCACCGGTGAGGACTTTACCACCGCTTTTTGTGGCAGCTTGGACTTGTTGATCTAAATCCTGGAGAATACCAGGAGTAGCCAGTGGGCCTAAATCGGTATCTGGTTGCATGGGATCGCCAACTTTGAGCGCCTCAAATTTTTCTAAAAGTAATTTTTCAAATTTGTCTGCGATCGCTTCTGCAACAATAAAACGTTTCGCTGCAATACATGATTGCCCGTTATTTAACATCCGCGCTGTAGTAGCTGTGACAACTGCTGTCTCTAAGTCAGCACTTTCTAACACAATAAACGGGTCACTTCCTCCTAATTCCAAAACTGTTTTTTTAATTTGTTTCCCGGCGGCGACGGCAAGGGATGCACCGGCTGGTTCGCTTCCTGTCAATGTGGCAGCTTTTACGCGGTCATCAGCCATCAAATCGGCGACTTCAGCAGCGCCTATCAATAGAGTTTGAAACGCACCTTCAGGAAAACCTGCCCGTCGGATAATATCTTCAATTGCCAAGGCGCACTGCGGCACGTTGGAAGCATGTTTGAGTAAACCGACATTTCCCGCCATTAGTGCGGGTGCAGCAAAGCGGAACACTTGCCAGAAGGGGAAATTCCACGGCATCACCGCAAGAATCGCACCCATTGGTTGATAACGTACAAAACTCTGACTGGCATCAGTTTTTACACTGACATCAGCCAAAAAATCAGGGGCGTGTTCGGCATAGTAGCGACAAACGACGGCACATTTTTCGACTTCCGCGATCGCAGCTTTAAATGGCTTACCCATTTCTAGAGTCATCAACTTCGCAAATTCTGCTTTGTCTTGCTCTAAAATATCAGCAGCCTTTTGCAGCCAATGCGATCGCGTCAAAAAACTAGTCTGACGATACTTTTCAAAAGTCTGATTAGCTAAATCGAGTTTAGCGGCAATTTCTGCATCATTGAGTGGCTCAAAGGTTTTGAGCGTTTCCCCAGTGGCGGGATTAATGGTAGCGATCGCCATTACCTGACCTCCCGTTATAAAAATAGCTTGACTGCTGGCTTCCTAGTGTTACACAAATCAATTCTGGAAGCTACCACCCAAATTTTAGTCTTTTAACCAAGAATTAGCTGTCCAATATTACAATTTCGCAATTTTAATTGAATGAAAGTATACCAATTAATAAGTATTAATATTGATGAATTAAATACAAGTGAAGTTGCTATAATTTGCACAATTGAGGAATTAAGCCATGACTCAAGTCTTACGCAAACTGGTTACATTCGACGAATTCGTTGCTAAATATCCAGATAACACAGGAAAACGTTATGAACTATATGATGGAGTAATAATTGAAATGCCACCACCTACAGGCGACCATGAAGAGGTGATTGGATTTTTAGCCACAAAAATCACTTTAGAATATAGTCGCTTAAATCTTCGTTATTTCATCCCCAAAACAGTATTCGTCAAACCAGTTGAGAACGAATCTGTTTATTCACCAGATGTCCTGATACTAAATCAGCCTAATTTAGTTAATGAACCTCTGTGGAAAAAAGAATCAACTGTTACTCAAGCAACATCTATTTCTTTAGTAGTTGAAGTGGTGAGTACTAATTGGCGTGATGATTATCTAAAAAAATACGCCGATTATGAACAAATGGGAATTCCCGAATACTGGATTGTAGATTATGCTGCATTGGGCGGTAGAGAATTTATTGGCAAACCAAAACAACCTACTATTTTGGTTTGCTGTTTAGAAGAAGGTGAGTATCGCATTAGTAAGTTTCGAGGAGATGACCGTATCCAGTCGCCAACTTTTCCAGAGTTGAATTTGACCGCAGAGCAAATTTTTCGCGCTGGCACACTCAGCTAAATTCGCCCACTCCACAAGAAATAGTTATATATTTTTTATTTGAAAGTTCCTAACGTCATTCATAATTAGCAATTTTTCCCTATTCCCTATTCCCTATTATGCCCAATGCCTAAAGATTAATAAATGGAGTAATAATTGTTGGCATTGGCTGCAATTTTGTCTGATAAACTTTAACTAATCGCTCAATACCTTTGAAACGATAATCTCCCATTTCTTCAAAGTCTGAAGGCAGTGAAAGCATTTTATGAGTGGCTTCACTAATCACGCATTCACTAGGAGGACAAACTGCTTCCATACGAGCAGCAAGATTAATCGTCGCGCCTAATGCCGTATAATCCACCCTTTGGGAACTACCGACATCTCCCACAACAGCCTTACCGCTATTAATAGCAATACGTAATTGAAGCGGTTCGTGCCAAAAACCATTGGCGTTAAGATGTTCGAGACGAGTGAGCATTCCCTTGGCAGCATTAACAGCGCGATCGGCGTGATCTGGTTGCGGTTCTGGAGCGCCAAAAAATGCCATAATACAATCGCCAATATATTTATCTAAAGTGCCGCCCCAAGTAAATACTTCTTTTAGCATTTCTTCAAATAAATTATTTAATAATTGAGCGATCGCAGTTGGTGTTAACTGTTCAGAAATTGCCGTAAAGCCAACCAAATCTGCAAACAAAATACTGATTTCGCTCTCCGTGGGAGCTAAACGACCACCCGGTAATCCACCTACAGAGATCAACTGCTGCACAACTGCTGGAGAATGATAGCGTTCTAATCGGTGACGAATCATTTCTTCAGTTTTGAGTTTCTCTACCAGTAGCCAACGCTGGACGCTAGAAGCCACAATATTTGCTAAAGCTGAAAAAAAGCTGAGTTCTTCTTCGCCTTCATTTGCCCAATGGTAAGAAGAAAGATTAGCATCGGCATACAATACGCCCACAACTTTATTCTCATCCCATAAAGGCACTGCCATCGCGCTGCGAATGCCTTTAACCAAAATACTCTGTTCACTAGCAAACCGTTCATCCTGCTGGGTATCGGCTGTTTGAATAACAACTTTTTCATCAAATACCTTTTGACAGATACTACGACTAATCCAACTTCCATCAGAAGGGAGATGTTTTTGTTGAGAAATATTTCTAGTAGCAGCATTCATTAACTCTAATTGACCGCAACCATTAACATCAATTAATAATGCCAAACGCTCGATACTATCAAGATAACGAAAAACCACTTGCTGCACCTGAGAAAAAATCTCTTCTATAGACGCTGCTGCACAGAGATTTTTAGCTATGTCCACTAAGTCTTTGAGACGGGCAATGGTTTTGTCTTTATTATTGATGTTGCCATCTTTGCTATCGGCTGCGATCCATTGCTGTTGTAATTGTTCGACATTGTGAAGGATTGTTCTTTGTTCATTAATGTCTGAAGTTCCAGGATACCCAGATATCGATTGGGAAACAACGCTTGTGAGCAGCACTACCAGGCTAACATTGCCCAGCCAAATTATATCGCCGTGATGTAGCTCTTGGGGAAAGTTAATAAGATATTTATTTACTTGCGTCCCGTTTTTGCTGCCCAGATCCTCAATAGTCCACACACCGTCAGCTGTTTTCACCAAGCGGGCATGGTTGCGAGATACTCCAGCAAAAGGCAAGTACAGGTTACATTCCGGCAAACGGCCAATTGTGAATATATCTTGATCAACTGCGATCGTTGTCTCGGTATCTCCCTCTTGTAGGCGTAGCGTCAGTTCAGTCATGAGTGTGATCCATCGAAGCTAGAGGTGCAAGCAACTCTAAGGTAAGTTATACACTACAGGTTAACCTTCACCTTTTCTTTATGACACTGTTAACTGCATTCCGACAACTGTATGTGACAGATGTTACATTGAAAGAGATAACTTTGCTGGAGATTCAGTTCAGAGTGGGTTTGAATCTCGTTGTGAAGGGAAACCAGCAAATTTTCATTTTTTTAGGCTAGTACGGTAAGTTCAGACTACGGGTGTTTACCCTGCGAAGATCCCCCCAACCCTCATTAAAAAGCGAGATTGGAGGGGATCTTACCGAACCGCACCACCTCACCTCCTCCCTTTCTTCATAAAACCCTCAGGAGGAGCGTATATAGCGGTTCCCATTCAGATGCGGTACAGGATTACGCAAGGTGTAGGGGCACGGCACTGCCCATTGGTGTCAACTTAACGTGAAATCCTTGTCGAGACGTGATATTCAGTTCTCTCACTTAGCATTACTCAACGCGTCACCCCACCCTAACCCTCCCCGTATGTATTGGGGAGGGAACTGGATTTCTTTTTCCCCCCAATGCATCGGGGGGATTAAGGGGGGTAAAACGCCTGTGGGACATGCATTTTAGCTTAAGTTGACACGTATGGGCAGTGCCGTGCCCTTACGGGCATACCTCACGGAAACGAAAACCGCTATATCTACTATCTGCCATTAGTATCAAATTAAGCCCAAACCCAACTATATGTAGTTTTCATAATAGCTTGATGATTTCTTCATAATTTAGCGATCATAATTATCTACTAGTAAATAATATAAAAGCAGCGTTGATATTGCGTGCAGTTCAAAAGTAGCTTTAAGCATCTATGTAATTAATAATTCCTACTTAGCACTAAAAAGTAATAAAACAATTTAGTTACTTACTCTCAAAAATTATTGATGTATTGAAACTAACTTTATTCCTATCCATTACTAGCCATAGTAATAACACAATAACTTATGAATAAATCCCCGATTTCTTCTCAAATCTTTAATTTTCTGATTGTCATTACCAGCATTTTATTAGTATTGTTAGCTACACTTTATCCATTTAATTTTTACATCCCAGACAGTTTTTCCCTACCAGAATTTTTTGCCAATTTTAACAATGCTAGTAATTTTCAAGACCAGGTAAATAATTTTTTGCTGTTTATGCCTTTAGGTTTCGCCTTCACTAGACTTTTGCAGAAAAGAAGGATAAAAACAGGAGTACAAGTTTTCATAGTTACCTTGGTGAGTGCTGGCTTATCGTTGACAGTTGAAGTCTTGCAAGTATTTCTACCTTCAAGAATGCCTACTCCATCAGATATTATTAACAATAGTATTGGTGGATTTCTTGGTTTTGTTTGTTTTTATCTATGGAATAGTCAAAGCTTTAAAAACACTGTTGCCCAGATAGAAAACAGTAGAGCTAGCCGCTCAATTAAACAGATAGTAGTATTTTGTATTGGATATATATTTTTGACATTCCTGATTTCGCTGTTGTGGCAAAATACGATAAATTTGAGTAATTGGGATGCAAATTATCCTCTACTGATTGGCAACGAACAGACGAGGGATAGACCTTGGCAAGGATACATGTCTGAAGTTTATATTGCTGATAGAGCCATTTCAAGAAATGAGGTAGCACAAGGATTAGCTGATTCCAGTTACTTTAATAATCTTGGTAATTCACTAATAGCTAATTATCAATTTAAAGGAAAATGCTGCTATAAAGAACAGACTGGACAATTGCCAGAACTATTGTGGCAAGGACAGCCTTTAGATGCACAGGAAGGTAAAGGTGTTTTTTTGAGTTCTAGTCATTGGCTACAAACAGCTACTCCTGTCACAACTCTCAGCAAAAGAATTAGTAAAACATCTGAATTTACACTCAGCACTACCCTTGCTACTAGCAACTTAGAGCAGTTTGGCCCTGCCCGCATTATTTCGATTTCCGGCACTTCCCTACGTCGCAATTTGACACTGGGACAGCAGGGAAATGACTTAGATTTTCGATTACGAACGCCGATAACTGGAGAAAATGGAGCAGATTTAAGGCTGAATATACCTAATATTTTTACAGACACTAAACCTCACCATATAATCATCACTTATTCCAGAGCAACTATTCAAGTATATATAGATAATTTACAGAATTTTTCCTCTTTGAATTTATTAGAATTAATACCTAAAAATCAGAGAGTTTTTTACTATGCACTAACTTTTATTCCTCTAGGGTTTGGCTTAACGATATTAACCCTACTAGCAAAAAGAAGATTAATACTTTCTAATTTATTAATTTATGGGGGAATATTAATACCTTCTCTAATATTGGAAGGTATTTTAGTAAGTGAGAGCGGAAAAAACCTTAGTCTAAAAACCCTGTTACTGGGTATGTTATTTACAGGAGGAACTATGTTGATTTTGAGAGTACGGGCTGCTCAATTAAAAATGAGAAATTAACAAATTTTCCTTTCCTGTCACCGAGTTTTATATTTTGGATTAAAAATTTAAAATATAAAAATTTTTCGGGTTTGAGAGTAAGCGAATTCAAACGCGAGAATAAATCTAAAATCCAAAATCCAGAGTTGATTCACTCTTATTTAATTAGGCGGTAATTCTAAACTCATTTCACCTAACGAACCTTTGCGAAAATCTGTTAAAAGTTGCCTTGCAGCTCGCTCTATATCACCTTTGTAACGATGCTCTGCCAAGGCGTGCAAATAGGTATCTCCGGTGTCTGATGTCGAATCGAGTTGGTAACGGGACTGTAATGGTTTTTTTGGTAACAAATCTGCGGCTACAGCTTCCAAATAGTTGAGTAAATCCACTAGGGCTGCTGCTACTAGCTGGTTATCGTAAGAGGCTTCACCGATATCATCACAAATCGCTAATTTCAATGCTGCGTCTTGGTCTTCCAATCTTAAAGGGATGACACCAGGAGCATCTAGCAATTCCAAATGTTCGGAAATTCGCACCCAGCGCAGTTGACGAGTTACCCCAGGACGGGCTGCACTTTCTACTACTCGCCGTCCCAAAAGGCGGTTAATCAAAGCTGATTTACCGACATTGGGAAAACCAATCACCACAGCCCGGACTGGACGGGGTAACATGCCGCGATCGCTTCTTCTTTTATTAAGTTCTACTCCAGCCGCTTGCGCTGCCCGTGCCACTTCTGCTATACCTTTACCATGTTGAGCGTTGGTAAAATAAGGGACTTCTCCTTGACGTTTAAACCAATCTATCCATAGCGATCGCATTTGCGGCGTAATCATATCTACTCGGTTAAGTATCAACACCCGTGTCTTACCCTCCACCCACTCACCTATTTGGGGATGGTGAGTCGCTAAGGGAATTCGGGCATCTCGTACCTCAAACACCACATCTACCCGCTTCAGCTGTTCTTTGAGCTTCCTTTCAGCTTTCGCAATGTGACCTGGATACCATTGAATCAGGTTTAATCTATAGTTTTGAGTTATAGCCATTTGTCCTTTGTCCTTTGTTATTTGTCCTTTGTCCTTTGTTATTTGTCCTTTGTCCTTTGTCCTTTGCAAATGACCAATGACAAATGACTAATGACTCTTTCTACCAGCTTGATGTAAGATTATCCTATTTCCATCAGGATCATAGGCATAAATTTCTCTGCCGTGGGAAGCAATAGAAATGTTTCCTGGCGGGGGATAGCCCAAAGCTGTTAGGTGAGCGATCGCATCTTCTAAGTTACTCACCTCTAAGCACAAACTTATCTTACTTTTGGCGATCGCTTCAAATTCCAATTCGTTTGTGTTCTTTGGTTTAAAAAGACCTAAACGCATACTAACTAAATTAAACTCAGCATAGACATTCGGAATCAAAATAACGGGCTTTTGCTCCAGCAACTTAGTATAGAAATTCACTAACTTCTCGCAATTAACCGATGCTATGGTGACAAATGCGTTAGTGTACTGAAAAACCATATTTGCCTTTCGCCTTTTGAACTTTTAAGTTACATAGCATAGGCAGGCAAAATGTCAAGCTTAGAGGATTTTTTAAAAGTGATTGGTTATAATTTTAGCTACTTGTATCTCAATTATATCTATCTCCTCTTATATCCCATCAGCAATAATCAAATCCATCATCTCATTCTTATTCTTCCGATAAACCTGAAAATCACTATCTAGCGTCAAGACACAACTCCCCGCAATTAACTCACTCATTCTTACCAAACACGCATCAGCTAACGACATCGGCACATTCTGATAGCGCTTTAACAACTCTCTAACCGTTCCTATTTGATCACTGAGACGAAAAGGGATTTGAATTAAGCCAGTATCTAGTAAAGACATAACTGCATCTTCTCCACCATAAAAATTTCCCAATATAAAACACGCTTCACTAATTACTGCTTCACAAGTAAAGAAAGGGTAAGCTAGATTAGCAACTTCTTTAGTAGCCCAACTATGATATTGTTCCCGATTATTAATTAAAGCAACTAGAGGGCCAGTATCAATAATAATATTTTGCTTCACTACCTACCGTATCCTTCTAGATGCTTTTTATTAGTCGCCAAATCTCCAGTCCCTCCATCAACACATCCAATATACTCCTTAGCAGCTTCTAAAAATGAAACTTGTTTTTCCTTCTCTTTATCCTCAAGTGTCTTCTGGTTTTGCATCTCCTTAAAATGCAAAAATTCAATAAAATTTAATACCTCCTGCTGCTTTTCAGGAGATAACTTTTTAAATTCATCAATTATGATTTGTTCTTTATCAATTGCTTGAGTCATTATCCTATCCTCCTAAAAAATCAATCCAAAATCTAAAATGTCAAATTAGGAACCACATAATCAAAGCGCATCACGTTATTGTACGTAAATTTAGGTTGCCTGGATGTATCGCCAATCTCAATTTGAAGTTTAGTATAAATTATATTAAAAATTTATTTTCTAGTAAGTTATTCGAAATCCTGTTGATTATTTGGGTTTTTGCGGTCAAGACTATAAATTGGCCCAGGGTAAGCGCATCTCAAACCCTATTGACACGGTAGTTTTGGGGTTCACCCAAAGCACAAATAAGTTCAAAATTACTATACTGCACCAAGGAGCGGGATTGACATTTTCATTTTTATGTGCTTAAAAAACATAAAAAGCTATTTTAGCAATATTTTTTCAATCATTTACGATAATTCGTCCTATTTTGAATGAAAAATTGATATTCAGATAGAGTCTCAAGCCTTTTATCTGTATCAAGAGCTACAAAACTAGATGCGCTTACCCTGGGAGAGTTCGTTGAGTTCTTTCTAACTAAAGATGGCTACCTCACCCCTATTCACTTTAGTTTCCCCACTGATGATAAGGGTGAAATTGTAGGTAAGTATATTAATGCTTATGACTTAGTTATGGCACTAGGTTATGTGTATTATATGAAAGCTTGGGAGAAGATTAAGTAAGTCGGCAGGAAAAATCATAACTATGTAACGAAAAGTTAACCAGAACTGTTAGAGCTAAATTTAATACGTTGTGTACTGTAGTTTCCTTTTTCCCCTCTAGCTTGAATACCACCAATCA
>JAIVFU010000085.1 GCA_020829485.1 Nostoc sp. CHAB 5834
TCGCGCACCAAAAAAGACAAGAAGGGTACTAAAACGTACTCGTCCTTCCAAACGACCCCATGTTTCTACAGCTAAAATTCTATCCCAAAAATAATACCTAAAAACAGACACCTTGAAAGGGCTGGTCAGGTTGGTTGACGTCGATATTGGCAGCGTTAGGTGTACCGATGAGAATATAACCACCAGGAGCCAGCAAGCTGTCTAACTCACTTAATAATGCATTAGGATCTTCAACGTGTTCGATGACATCTTGGAGCAAGATATAATCAAATGGCCCTCGCTGGAGAGTTGTGGGATTGCCGAAGCCGTCCTTTGTCCCGTAAGGATCGTATCCATAAGTATTAGTAAAGCCCTGTTCTTGCAAATATTGCACAAACAGAGCGTTGGTTCCACAGCCATAATCGAGCAATGAGCCAGACTTGGAAAAACCATGCTTTTTCAACTGACGGTATAGGTTGCCATAGACAAATCGATACGTCCAGGTCAATTCAGTTTGAAAGATAGCGTATTTTGCGTAATAATGGTCGAGGTCGACGACATCTAAACAATGAATTGTCTGACAATCTGGACATCGCCAAACCTGAAATTTCTCATCTTTAAAAGCTCTAATACTGCAAGGAAAAGTCGCACATGCAGATTTATCAATTGGATCGACGCGATAATCACAAATCGAGCAGTTAAGGCGTTGTTTGCTGGTTCTAATATTGTCGTGTGTCAACTGCATAGAATCCTCGTGAAAAATTTCAACTACTTTTTTTAGTATTTCTATCTAGAAATAAGGCTGAGTTAGATTACAGACTTTTGCGGAACATGATGCTCATATCAGCATGGAAACTGAGCCAATAGCCGAAAATAGCATAGAACAAGAATTTAGGTGAGGTCAACGCTTTTCCTAGTTTGAATGGCTCAAAAAAAACATCCAGTGATTTATCTAAAAGGCTTGCGTAAGCGTTATAAACTCGATTGTTAAAGCTAAACCAGGGTGTGTCGTCATACCTACGATCAAAGAAATTTACAAATTCCCATCCTTGAGATTTCCCTAAAGATTCAAGGGTCTCACGGGTGTACATATGAAGGTGATAGGGAGCATGAACACAGTTATAGTAATCTCGTAAATCGGGTCGGTTGAGGTCGATATTGGCAGCGTTAGGTGTACCGATGAGAATATAACCACCAGGAGCCAGCAAGCTGTTTAACTCACTTAATAATGCATTAGGATCTTCAACGTGTTCGATGACATCTTGGAGCAAGATATAATCAAATGGCCCTCGCTGGAGAGTTGTGGGATTGCCGAAGCCGTCCTTTGTCCCGTAAGGATCGTATCCATAAGTATTAGTAAAGCCCTGTTCTTGCAAATATTGCACAAACAGAGCGTTGGTTCCACAGCCATAATCGAGCAATGAGCCAGACTTGGAAAAACCATGCTTTTTCAACTGACGGTATAGGTGGCTATACAGAAATCTATATGATCCGGTCAACTTCCCTTTGGAATAAGGATATTTTGCATAGTAATGGTCGAGATCGACGATATCTAAACAATGAATTGTCTGGCAATCGTGACATCGCCAAGCCTTAAATTTTTCATCTTTAAAAGCTCTTACGTTGGAAGGAAAAGTCGCAAATGCAGATTCATCATTTGGATCGACGCAATAATCGCAAATCGAGCAGTTAAGACGTTGCTTATTTGTACTAATTTTTTTGTGTTGTAGCTGCATAAAACTTTCCTTTTTAAAATATCAACAAGTTTTTCTACTACCAGTTTGCAATTATAGGTAGTATTTCTCTTTTTACTTCCCCTGCTCCCCTGCCTGCCAAAACTAATATGATATGTTTGAATGCGGCTAGGTATTAGTAAAGGGCTTGTACGTGCGTCAGCCATCATTTTAGGGAATCAGAACGCTATGTTTGTTTTATCGATAACAAGGGATCGTTTTCATAAAGTCCATCTAAATAGGAATGTTTAAGAATTTTTTCCAAAATCTCAACAACTTCAAATACCGCCTGATTTTTGAAGGCTTTGATATTAGTTCGATAGCGAAATAAGTTTTCAGGCTGGATTAACTCTGCCACAGCCGAATCGATATTGCGAAAATTAGAAATTACAATTCCAAGCTCATTATTTGCAATCCACTCACAGCAGTATCGTTCTTGCATCAGAGTTAAGGCATTAAGCTCTGTTATTACTGGCAATTTCATCGCTATAGCCTCACTGATACTTACATTACCAGGCTTACCAATGAAGAAATCAGACAAATACATATAGTAGGGAATTTGTTTGGTAAATTCTTCAATATACCTTGGTATACGATTTTGGCTACGACGCAGAATAGTTGCTAGTCTTTTATTTTTTCCACAAATAAATATGAGTTGGATGTTCAGCGACGACTGTTCTAAACGTTCAGCAATCTCAATCATTTCATTGGAGCCGTGACCACCAAACATAACTAAGCCAGTGGGTAAATTTGGATCTAATCCCAAGCGTTGTCTTTCAAGATGGCGATCAATAATAATAGATTCGTAGAATTGAGGGTTAATAACCAATCCCGAAGTGTGAAAGATTTGCTCATCACTGTAACCTAAGTTTTTCGCTTGTTCAATTGCCCGTTCTGTAGGGCAAATTAAGAATTGCTCCTGCTGCTCAATCCAAAAGTGAGGTGGGCAATCAGCAAGATCAGTTAGAAGCGTGATAAAAGGGACACTTGGTAATGTTGCCTGCAAGCTTTCATAAAACACCCGATTGAGATACGGCATCACTGAAACTACTATGTCAGGCTGATGCTGCTGCCAAAATTTTTTTAAACGTGCTAACCAAACAGAATGGTAAAAGCCAATTTGCAGCTTGAACAAGGGAACCAGTAAAGGTTTAGTAATAACTTTTGCCCAAGCTTTTTGGAGTATCACATTATTGTAAAAGTTTTGCGAAGAAGACGTTCCAATGATTTCTTTAAAAGCCTCGACTAGATGGATTTCCCAAGGCAATTGTCGCTGTTCAATAAGTTTTTGCAAAGCTTTGGCAGTGCTGCGATGGCCTGCACCAGCATCATAAATTATCAGATATACTTTTTTGAGACCTTTTCCCATAACGTCCTCATTCAAAAATCTTTGATTATGGTAAATTTATGCTTGATTATTGATTTTTTTCTTTGCTTATTCTTCCGTTTGGTGTTGCAATAACCATCGTTCTGCTTTCACTGGGTTGAAATGCAATTGGCGTTTGATTTTCGGCGCGTATTTTGTTGAGCTTGGTGACACCTATCCACTGATTAACTTTATCTCCAAAGAGTGGGAAAATTTCCCACAATGCCAGTAGAAGTTTTGTAATAGCTTCTGAAATCGCATCTTGATTCACAATCACTTCTGGCTGATTTTGCTTAATAGCTTGAATCGTTGCGCTCGCAACATCTGTTGGTGTAGAAGATCCTGATGAACTGGGTATGGCTACGCCAGAATCAGCAGACATCCCTTGTTCAGACACATATCCTGGACAAATTACTGAGATTTCCACGCCAGTACCCACCAATTCTTGCCTAATAGCATCGCTCCACATCAACATACCAGCTTTACTGGCTGAATAAATGCTGTTGTAAGCTGGCCCTTTTTTGGCAGCCAGAGAAGCAATATTGACAATATGGCCACTACCTTGGCTTAACATTGTTGGCAGTACCAAACGCGATAATTCCATTGCTGCCAGTAAGTTGGTAGATAAGACTGACTGGAGATCGGCGCTAGAGTAATCTTGGAAAGGTCGGTATATTTCTATGCCTGCATTATTAATTAAAATATCAATTGGGCCTACAAGCTGATTGATTTGCTCAACCAGGCTTGGCAGAGATTCTATGTTACTGATGTCAGATGTTATACCTAACCAGTGACCTCCTAAAGCTTTGACTTCGGCAGATACTCTATCTAGTCCCTGTTGCGATCGCGCTACACCAACTACAGTTGCTTTTTCTTTTGCCAAAGCACGAGCAATAAAAACGCCAATGCCGCGTGATGCACCTGTCAAAAGTACTGTCTTCCCTGAAATTATTGACATGATTATTTAATATCCTCATTCATTAGTACCAACCGAGTTCAACAAGTAGCGATGGTTTCTTTGAGAGAAGGGAAATGCTTACCACCCAAATCAATTTGTCCCTTTTCAACTCCAGTTTTGATTCTGGCAATTAAATACTCCCAATCAGAGGCGATGATGTTTGTGCCGTGATCTGGCTCGATCAAGCTGGCTAGGGCAATATCACTGCCGTATTTGTTGACTAAATCGTGTATCCCTAAGAAGTTGAAAACCCCTGATTCATAGGTTCCACAAGGAACTGAGGGATTGTGTACTCCAGTGCAATACTCGTTATCGGCTTCAAACCACTGAGTTGATGGATACCCGTGGAAATGAACCATTGGTGTACCATTTTTAATAAGATCCGGTGCGTACACAGCCGCCGCAAGTGCGATCGCAACCATCACATAAAGGTCGTAAGAGGGTTTAATATCACCCACTACTAAATCAATACCTTTTGGTAGTTGGAGTAATAATCTATCTTGTAGTCCCAGCCTTAGTACGTCAGTTTCTAAATTCAGGTTTGTTTTATTCGCGCCTGAGCGAGAACTAATAACCCAGATATCTGGTAGCTGCTTAAATACCTCTTTTTCTGCAATTGTGGTTTTGATATATCTCCTACCAATTTCATTTTGACGTAATTCATCACGACTAAATCCTTCGATAGAAGACAGGCTTTCCCACTCCTGCTCAGATATTTCCACAGTCCCTACATATTGTGGCGGCTCGGCGTAGGCAACAAAACCATAAGAAACGCCTGTTCTACCATTTGCCATCCAGTCTACAATATCTCGGTGTGACTTTCTTTTAATCACATCGTCAATTTTAAAACCAGAAGGTAGTAGACCTGTTGATGCTAACTCTTTACCTAATCTGACTAATTGCTCTGCATAAATAGATTCTTTCGGGTCATACTCACCAATCTCAAATCTGCTCAAAGATAGTGGCAGAATTGGTACATAAATTTTAGGAATTAGAGAGTTACAAACGAATGCGTCCACTGAATCGGCAGGGAAAACCGAGTCTGATAGATTCATATTTAAGATAGAAATCTTATCATTGGAAATCCCAATGACAATTTCAGAAAATGTTCTAATCAGGGTCTTTACACCAATAGAAATTTTTTTCTGATAAGGAACATTTGGATCAACAAACTCTTTATTAAGTTTTGTCAACATAATAACTTGAGTATTTGTTGGGTCTTCAAGTGGTAAAATATTTTCTTCAGCCCAACTGATAAACTGCATAATTTTAGAAGCAGATAGCTGGCGGTCTTTTAAAACAAATTGAGAATAGAATTTATAAAGTAACTCTACCACGAATATCTTGATTTTACCAAGAAATGAAGGGTATTTTTCTACATCAACGACAGCACTAACGCCCGTTTTAATAACATTTGTGGTAATGTTCTTTTTCCAGTTAATGAAAGGAATAGTAAATTCGTAGCTAACCTGTTTAGTTGCTTCCTCCCAGGTTAGGATTTGAACTCCATTTGCGCGGAGCTTATCTTCTAATTCTTCTCGAAACTTCAAAATTGCTTCTTCTTGATATCCATCTGTTAAAGGTCTAAAAGCAACTTTTAGCTTTTTAGCCATCGCCTTTGGATCAATAATGGGAGGGGTAAAACCTGTAACTTTACGGCTAAAACCTCCAATTAAACGACCAATTGTCTGTAAACTCAGGTCTTGAGTTTTAGTTAGAGAATTATCATTATCAGTTTCGTTACTTTTTTGCAGAAATGCCAGAATTTCTGTCTTGCGTTCAGCTAATTCGGTGCGTTGTTCTGCTGACAGTAATCCTTTGGGAGAATTGACTTTGAGTTTACCATTGTCAGTCCACAACTGAACACCTTGTTGAGTTAAGTTTTCTAAAAGCTCGGATACGTTCACAGTTTTGCTATCTCCGTTAATTTGTAATTGTTTTAAACAAGATTTTGTGATTAAATTTCAAAGATTTCTGAGTCAGAAGCTTCTAATTCTTTGGCTAAGTGCTGTGAAAGCGACTCAATGGTAGGATAATGCACCAAGAGCAATGGAGACATATCAATCCCAAGAAATTCTTTACCAGCGCTAGCGATCGCGATCGCCAGTACAGAATCCAAACCGTAGCTGTCGAAAGGAACTTGAATATTGATCTCATCAGGTTTGACTCCTAAATCATTTGCAATTTGGTTAGTCAGCCAAACTTGAATATCTGCCACTGCCAGAGATTGAGCATTAATTTCTTGTACTACAGATATTGGCGTTTCCTGTTTTGGTTGAGTTTTGCCAACGAATTCATGCTGCTTCGTTAATAATCCAAGCAGTTTCGGCAGCAAATTCAATTCCTCTTTTGAAAGTTCTCCGCTCATTTCTAACTGCTCGATCAGGTGTTGGTTATCTGCCTGAGCGAGAAAGCCATTATTCTGAGAGGAATCAACTTTTTTATGTCCATTGTGATTAGGCTCAAACCAGTAGCGCTTTCGCTGCCAGGGATAGGTGGGTAGTTCCACATTTTGACGCGAGTAATCTCGATCAAAACCTAACCAGTCTACTTTTACCCCACGCGCATATAAAGATGCCAAACTCTCAAGGATTTGTTGCCAATCATCTTTGCCAGGATTCAGAGTGGAAAGCCAAAGTTTTTCAACATTAGGCAAGCAATCGACAAAAGTCGCCTTTGGCCCAACTTCCACAAATATTTCATACCCTTGTTGAGCTAAGTTATCTATAGCGGCGGCAACTTTCAGGGGTTGTTGCGCTTGACGGCTCCAATATAGAGGGGTAGCTATTTCAGTAGTAGCTAGTTCACCAGTTAGATGAGAAACTAAGGGAATTTGTGGTTGAGAGTAGGTTACTTCTTTGAGGATTCCTTGGTTTTCGGAGCCAAACACTTCCACCATTTCCCCTTGTGGAGGTAATGCTTGCATTAAGTGCCCGCGTTGAACAATCAACTTTAAGCTATCTTCCAAGCTGAAAACTTCAGCTACACAGGCAGCAACAAATTCACCAACACCATAACCCATGACTGCGGTGGGTTCTATACCCCAAGATTTCCATAATTGGAAGAGGGCATATTCTATGGCAAATAAGGCGGGTTGTTTGTAAACAGGTTCTTTGAGCAAGGAACTTGTTGTTGATTCAGGATACAGAATCTCAACCAAGGAGCATTTTAAAGAAAAACGCAGAATTTCATTGCAGCGATCAAAAGCTTGCCAAAACTGGGGCTGGGTTTCGTAGAATTGACGAGCCATTCCGACATATTCTGAACCTGTATCGGGGAAAAGGAAGGCGATTTTGGGAGAATCTGTCACCTTTCCGTGGAATAATCCGACTGTTTTCTGCCCAGCGCTAAAGGCAGTGAGCTTTTCATAGAGTTCGGCAGATGAAGATGCGATGGCACTTAAGCGATATTGAAAATGCGATCGGCCCGTATTGGCACTAAAACAGATATCTCCTAGAGCTAAATCTGGATTATTCGCTAAGTGCTTCTCATAACGTTCAGCTAACTGCACAAGCGCCTCGTCTGTCTTAGCTGATAAAGTTAGCAGGTGCAAAGTCCGCTCTATTGTTCTTTCTATTGACTTTGAAACCGGAGCTTCTTGCACAACTACGTGAGCGTTAGTCCCACTAAAACCAAAAGCGCTTACTCCCGCCAGCCGCCGTTTTTCTGTTATCGGCCAAGGCATACGCTGTGCAGGAACTTTCAGGGGCAATTCATTCCAGTTAATATGAGGATTCGGTTGTTTGAAATGCAAGTGGGCTGGAATTTCCCCGTGTTGTAGGGCAAGTACCACTTTGATTAAACTGGCGATACCAGAAGCTGGTTCTAGGTGGCCAATGTTGGTTTTTACCGAACCAATAACTAAAGGTTTGTCTTCAGGACGGTTCTTGCCATACACTGCCTCTAAGGCCGCCACCTCAATTGGTTCGCCTACAGATGTGCTTGTGCCTTGAACCTCTACATAGTCTACTTGGGCTGGTTCCACGCCACCATTCTCTAAGGCTTGGCGAATCACGGCTTGCTGAGATAGTCCGTTAGGAGAAATTAAACTACTACTGCGGCCATTATGGTTAACCGCAGAACCCCGAATCAAGGCTAAGATGTTATCCCCGTCAGCCAAAGCATCTGAGAGGCGCTTGAGGACAACAATCCCACATCCTTCTCCTTTTACAAAGCCATTGGCAGCAGCATCGAATGTTTTGCAGCGTCCATCAGAGTTAAGCATTCGTGTTCTAGACAGAGCAATACTAGTATCTGGGACGAGATTTAACCCAACTCCGCCAGCTAAAGCTAGATTGCACTCTTTTAAGCGCAAACTTTGACAAGCCAAATGTACTGATACCAATGAGGAAGAACAGGAGGTATCGACAGCCATACTGGGGCCTTTTAGCCCGAAAAAATAGGATAAACGCCCAGCAGCTATACTTAAAGAGTTACCGATCGCAGAAAAAGCATCAATATTAGACACATCCCCTATTGATGACATGACTTTGCTGTAGTCATTTAAGTAAATACCGATGAAAGTCCCTGTAGATGTGTTGTACAAATGCTCTGGTACTTGACCAGCATTT
Source organism: Nostoc sp. CHAB 5834 (assembly GCA_020829485.1). The sequence goes on from JAIVFU010000085.1 coordinate 8,608, forward strand.
TCTAAAGCTTCCCAGCTTACCTCCAACAAAAGCCGTTGCTGAGGATCTGTGCTTGCTGCTTCCCGTGCTGAAATCCCGAAAAACTCAGGGTTAAAGGTATCAACTCCTGTTAAAAAACCACCTTCGCGGGTACACACTTTACCAGGCATATCCGGTTCTGGATTGTAGTATTTTTCCAGATCCCATCGGTCAGCTGGAACTTCAGTAATGGCATCAACTCCGTCGCGCAACAGCCGCCAGAAAGCTTCTGGATTTTCTGCTCCTCCAGGAAATCGGCAACCCGTGCCAATAATCGCAATTGGTTCTTGTTGGGCGTACTTGAGCGCGTCAAGCTGGGCTTGCAAGGTTTCTATAGCTCGAAGCGCCTGCTTGATTGGGGATGGAGACTGTGCTTGGTCGGAATTCATACTTATTACCTTTAATACCTCATGCTTGCTAATTTGCTCAGTAGTAATGCTTCAGCTTCACTGTCTGATAAATCGTCAAAATTTGATTCAGGGATAATTTGCTCTGCAACTTTGCTCTCAATCACATCAGATGTTGAAAGCATTTCCCCAGCTAAATAGTCAACTAACGTTGCCACTGTGGGATAGTCAAAAACTAAGGATGCAGAAATTGAACATTCCAAGCTGGTTTGGAGGCGATTTTTTAACTCCACAGCCATCAAGGAATCCATACCCAGGTCTGTAAAACCTTGGTATATGTCTATTTCTTCAGGTGATTTCAAATCTAAGACTTTGGCAATTAAGGAGCGAACGTGAGTTAATAATAGCGATCGCTTTTCTTTAACAGAAGCTGCTTCTAATTGTTCGAGAAACTGAGATTTTGCAGTTTGTGCTGGCTCTACCTGTGAAGCAAATACCTCAAGGAAGGGAAACTCTAAATTTGGTGGCAGTTGTCCCAAGAATTTAGCCCAGTCTACTGGTAGCACCCCTACCTGAGCGACATCCTGAGTTAAAATATCCTGCAATATCTGCAATCCTGGCTCTAGCCCAATTGTACTTATACCCTGCTCTGCCCAACGCGCTTGTTCTCGGCTGCTCAAAGCATCTGCCATTCCAGCATCTCTCCAGGGGCCCCAGTTGATGCTGACTGCTGGTAGTCCTAATGCGCGGCGGTGATGCGCCAGCGCGTCCATGAAAGCATTAGCGGCAGCATAGTTTCCCTGTCCGGGGGAACCGAGTAAGGCAGATACAGATGAAAAGCAAACGAAAAAGTCTAGCTCTAAATCTTGAGTCAAAGTATGTAAATTCCATGCTCCAGCTACCTTGGGAGCCATCACTTTGCTAAAACTTTCCGTAGTTTGTCCTAGCAGCATTCCATCCTGTAATACTCCAGCAGCATGGATAATACCTCGCAAAGAAGGCATAGAATTTTTCACATCCACCAACAACCTACTAACATCATCTCGATTTGAGATGTCGGCTGGAACAACCAGTACTTGCGCTCCCGCCTGCTCTAACTTGTTAATTTCTTGCTGCACTGCTTCGGAAGCTCCACGCCGTCCTGTAAGCACAAGGTGCTGCGCTCCATTTTCCACCAGCCAGTGAGCAACCTTTAATCCTAATGCTCCTAAACCGCCGGTAATTCAGATAGCTGTTATTCTCGCGGATTACCTTTCTGTGGTTAGTTGCAGATGTGCTGGAGGTATGCTGTACTAAACGGGCAACATAGCGATCGCCCTGACGATATGCTACTTGGTCTTCTTTATCTTGTGCCAACAGTTCCGCCAATAAATTTGACACTTGCTCTTGTGCTGCGGATGGATCTAAATCCAAGCGAGAACAGCGCAGTTCTGGATGCTCTAGAGCAATCACCCCTCCCAAACCCCACAAAGGAGACTGTTGCACTTGCAGTGGTATTAATGTGCCTACTGCTTGTGCGCCCTGAGTCACCAACCACAGACGAGGAGCAATATCACTGTGTCGCGTAAGAGCCTGTACTAGAGATAGGACGCTGCCACAACCTAACACCTGGGACTTCTCTAACTCTGCTACCGTTAACTCATATCTAGCTGTGTCTAAATTCCATAAGTGGATCACACCTTGTAACTGGCTTTGGCTAGCTGCTTTAACTTCATTCAGCAACCGCTCAAAATCTGCTGTAGTTGAGGGATTGATAACCCAAGTAGAGTTTCCTTTTGACTGATAAGATTTTCCTGGATAAACCAAAATACAAGAGTTACCTTGTTTTTGCAGATGTTCAACGAGAGTGTTTCCAACTCCTCCAATGTCAGCCAAAATTAGCCAAATACCGATTTGTGGCTTTTTGTCAACTCCCGTTATCTGTCTTGCCTTGGGTTGCCACTCAATACTATGGAACCAATCTTCAATCGAGGCGGCTATTGATTGCTGTTTGTGCTGCTTCACCAACGCTTCTAAAAGCTTCGGGAGAAATTTTTGTTCGTCAGCAGACAGACTCGCTGTCTTAGTAACTTGTTCTGTTAGCTGTTGAATTTCTCCTTGCTGTAGCAGGTGTAACATGGGAGTCTGTGCAATTTTCACAGCCGTTATTTGTCCCTGAGCAGGCTGATTATCAAAAGATTCCACCCAATAGCGTTGTTCCTGAAAGGGATAAGTAGGTAGTGCTACACGCTTACGGTTGTAATCTCGGTCAAATCCCTTCCAGTCAATAGCCACCCCTTGCACATACAATTCTCCCAAACTCTGGAGTAATTGCTGCCAATCAGATTGCCCTGGGCGCAAGCTGGGTAGCCATAACAGTTTCTCTATTTCTGCTTCAGATAGGCACTGCCTACCCATACCCAACAGTGTTGGCTTGGGGCCAATTTCTAGTAAGACGTTACACTTCTGCTGTGCTAAAGTTTGCATTCCCTGAGCAAATAGCACAGGTTGCAGCACATGATTACACCAGTACTCAGCATTGGCTACTTCTTCACTGGCGAATTTTCCAGTGACATTGGAAATTAACTTAATTTGGGGAAGGGAGTAGCTGAGGGTCTTTGCAACTGCTGCAAACTCTTCCATCATTGGTGTCATTAATGGTGAGTGGAAGGCGTGAGACACCGTTAATGGTTTCGTCTTCACTCCCGATACTGTTAAGGATTGGCATATTGCCTCAACCATCTGGCGGTTCCCAGAGATCACGACGCTCTGGGGGCCATTGATAGCGGCGATGGATACTGTGTCCTGTTTTGCTAACGAATTATCGGCACAGTAGGGTGCAATCTGTTCTGCTACTTGTTCAGGGCTAGCCATAACTGCTGCCATCATCCCATTGGCAGGCAGGGCTTGCATCAGTCGTCCCCGTGCAGCGATCAGTTTCAATCCGTCTTCTAGGCTGAACACACCAGCCACGCAAGCAGCAACGTATTCTCCTACACTATGTCCCATCAACACAGCAGGTTCAATGCCCCAAGACTGCCAGAGTTTGTACAAGGCATATTCCAGAGCAAACAGTGCTGGTTGAGTGTAGGCAGTTTCATTGAGTAAAATACCTGAACTGTGATTGCTGGGATAAATCACCTCTAAGAGTGATTTTTGGAGATGGGGACGCAAAATCTCATCGCACTGTTGAAGGGTTTGGCGGAATGTGGGTTGTGTTTCGTACAATTCGCGTCCCATTTCCACGTACTGCGAACCCTGTCCAGTGAACAAAAAGGCTATCTTCGGTTGTTTGCGATTAATAACCTGACGAGTTACTAATCCACTAGGCTCTTGTCGGGCAACGAAATCACTCAACTGCTGTTGTAATTGCTCCCCAGATTCAGCAGTCACAGCAAGACGATGGTCAAAATGCGATCGCCCCATACTAGCAGTAAAGCAAATATCTGCCAGAGATAATTCTGGGTGCATTGCAAGATTTGCTTTGTAGCGCTGGGCCAAATCTTGCAATGCCTGTTCGCTTTTTGCCGAAAGACTCAGTAAGTGTAAAGGACGTTCAAAAGGAGGCAAGGGAGCAGGGAGCAGGGAGAAAGGGGGATGAATACCATCTTTAGAATTTTGAATTTGTAAAGGCGCTTCCTCGACAATGATATGGCCATTAGTACCACCAAAACCAAAGGAACTAATACCTGCCAAACGAGGCTCTGTACTCACATTCCAAGGTTGCAGTTCTGTGGGGATCGCAAAAGATGTGTCACTCAAGGAAATATATGGATTCAACTGCTTTAAATGCAGATGTGCTGGAATTTGTTTGTGCTGTAATGACAGCACTACTTTGAGTAAGCTAGCCATCCCAGCCGCAGCTTCCAGATGACCGATATTTGTTTTGACTGAGCCAATCAAACAAGGCTGATCGTTACTGCGTCCCTCTGCCAATACTGCTTTTAGGGATCTAACTTCAATCGGATCTCCTAATGATGTACCTGTTCCATGAGCTTCTACATAGCTAATTTGCGCTGGCTCCACTCCTGCATTTTCAAGAGCTTGGCGAATCACAGCCTGTTGGGAAGGGCCATTGGGAGCAGTCAATCCATTACTGAGTCCATCCTGATTGATTGCCGAACCTCGGATGACTCCTTGAATGCGATCGCCATCTCTAATTGCATCACTAAGACGCTTCAGCACAACAATACCGCATCCTTCACCACGAACATAACCATCGGCGCTAGCATCAAAGGTCTTACAACGACCATCCAATGCCATCATCCGAGCTTGGGAGTAGATAATAGTCTGTTGTGGCGACAACATCAAGCTAACTGCTCCCACCAAGCATAAATCGGACTCTGCACTTTGCAAACTCCGACAAGCTAGATGGATCGCTACTAAAGACGAAGAACAGGAAGTTTCAATTGCCAAACTGGGGCCCCGCAGATTGAGCAAATAAGAAAGGCGATTTGCAGCAATACCAAGTGTATTACCCGTGCCATCGTAGGCATTGATCCGGTCTAAATCCTTAGAAACCACAATTCCATAATCATAGTTACCAATTCCAATAAAGACTCCTGTCTGACTACCAGAGAGATTGGAAGGTGCAATTCCTGCATTTTCCAAAGCCTCCCAAGCAACTTTCAGAACCACTCTTTGTTGGGGATCTATGCGTTCTGCCTCGCGGGGCGAAATACCGAAAAAGCTTGGATCAAAACTATCTACTTCTTCGATAAATCCGCCATAACGAGTACTCATCTTTCCAGGTGTGGCAGGTTCGGGATCGTATAACTTATCTATATCCCATCGTTCTATAGGGACTTCGGATATAGCATCAATGCCGTGATGCAAAAGATCCCAGAAAGCCTCTGGACTGCTAGCGCCAGGAAAGCGACAGCCAATACCGACAATAGCTATGGGTTCCATTAATACGTCCTCAACACTTGTGTATTGCTGCTTTATATGCTTAAAGGTGCGATCGCTCTAAGCAGTAACAGAGCTAGCGAATTGCTTAAAGGCTATTTGATTACGTTTGACTGCCTTTTGTATCGAGCCTCCCTCAGCCATCACCCGCATTTCGCGGTTAACTGGCCACAGGTATTCAAGATGACTGAAGAAACGTTTCAAATCATTCAGAAGAGTTTGCTGATACTTGAGATTGACATGGAAGCCTTCATGTTCTTGACACAAGCACTTTTCCATCCAATAGAGTGCGTCCTCTTGGGACATTTTATTAAATAGAGGAGATGTCAGCAGGCGATAATACGAAGGCATGAAATTGACATCATCTCGGAATGTGGCTGGTAGCGCCCCAGAGAGTCCGCCCAAAAGCCCTCGTTGTAACAAATAGATAACAGCATTAGACAGCAGCTTCTCGTACACTGTTGGGTTGGGGAAATCCTTATACACATCTTGGGCAATGGTTTGAGACATTGTGGTGTGAAAGGATTCATCCAACAAGTGATAATAAGATACAGCGATCGGATCAGGGATAAATTCACCTTTTTTATCTAGATCCCTGAACTGTTTGTAGTAGTGGTACTCATATGTTTTTAATGACATATTTGCAACCATCCGCACTGAGTAATATTGAGCTGCTAAGAAGGGAGAACTACCCCAATTCAAACTCAAGTATTTAAATGCAGAGGGAGATGCAGTAAGTCCAGCCAGTCCACCGGTTGTTGTCGGAATTGAGTCACCTTTTTTGTTCAAGTATTGGGAATAGTAGTCGCCCTTACCCGAATGCATCAGTTTGGTGAGAAAGCGAAAGGTGGAGTTCTGAAGTGCTTCTTTATTGGGAAGTTCTGGTAATTTGGATAGCAGATTATTGTTAGTCTGGTTATTCAACTTTTTATGGAGAGGATTACCAAGGGACTCTTTACCCAATAAAGCAATCTTCGTCTTATAACCAATTTTATGGAAAGTGTTGATGTGGTAGCGTTCTTGACTGGTTTCAAAGTCTAGCTCTTGACACAGAGTTTCATATCCCCCAACGTGAGCAAAAACACCGGATGTGATTTGGTTGTAGAGCATGGTGTTTGCTTCAGCAGATGCAGTATGCTGATACTGCCCCACCCAGTAAAGATGGTTAAGAGCTAATTTTTGTGCCTGAGAAGCTTGTTCGTAGAGAGGGGTGCCATACAGAGTAGAAAGCTCGCGATTGCCCCAGAAATAATTACCGTTGCGGCTATAATCAAAGTTTTTGCCCAAAGCTTCTATTTTCTCAGTGTAGTCAGATTCTTTGTTGTTATGGTATGTTTTATCAATGACTTGAAAATGCTTTTTTTGTTTGTCCACTGGGACATTTAAAACTTTAGGTTTCTCAGTCAATACATTAGCTGTAGTCACGATTTTGCTCCTAACAATACCTTCGCCAATTTACGAGGGTGAGATGATGATACTTTAACCATTAACTCCCATTACTTTGAGGGTTGGCAAAAACAATCAGTCCTAAAAATTCCTTTAAGGTTTCTCACAAGGTTTTTTTAACGTATTGACGGCAGGATAAGGGTTTCAGATTCCAAACCACATTTTCATCAAACCGCTTATATATGCTTAGTTTTGCCGTTTTTGCCAAAATTTATCTAGGCTCTTATTTTGGCAAAGGTATTGCCTAAATAAGGTATTTTCAAGTGAATCAAGCAAGATAGATTTTGAAGTCTTCAATTCAAATCAGCACTCAAATGCTTAATAAGACCTTCGATGGTTGGGTAATCGTAAAGTAAGGTGGGATCAACGTCGTATCCTAACCAATCTCCTAAATCACCAGTTAAACCAATCGCTGCGGAAGAATCTAAACCATAGCGGTCAAAAGGAATTGTAATATCAACTTCTTCGGGATCAACTTCTAGCAGTTCACCTAGATAAGAGATTGTCCAAGCTTGGATGTCTGCTGCTGTCCGTATCTGATTGGATGCATCGGTTTTGTTAATCTCTGAAACTTTAGACATGGTGTTCACTTCCAGATTCTGCGTTTCCATTGTTTAATCTTTCGTTATGTATTGATGAGGATGTCTACTTTCTGCAATAAGATTGTTAAAAGTTTAATGAGGTAACTTCTTTCGCCATCTTCTGCTTTTGATGTGAGTCATAAAAGCCGATTCTGTGAAGATGTAAGTTTGTTCATATAGCAGTCCGATTTGATTTCTGAATCACTCCTAGAGAGAGGGAACAGGGAAAAAACTGTACTGAGTTTTGTTCAAAAATCAAGTAGGAGTCCTATAGCTGTTTACCTGCTGTTAGTTATCCTAACATAGAATCAACTTGTAGTGACATATTGCTTGCAACCAGCGAATTGGTTTTTGGAGAAACTCTACTGGAGACATCAGAATGCAAGGAACCCCTAAATATAAGGGTTGCAACACATTTCCAATGAGTCCCATGTCATGAAAAACAGGCAACCAACCAACAACAATAGTTTTATCTGTATGTCCGAAAGCTTTTTCGATCATCCGCTCGTTATGCATCAGATTACCATGAGTGATCATCACTCCTTTTGGTGTCCCTGTAGAACCGGATGTGTACTGGAGGAAAGCTAGGGTATTGCCGTTGAGTTCTTGTGGTTGCCATGCTTGCGTTACATCACTACTCAAATCATCTGTAGCTAGCGAATGCAATCCAGAAATTTCTGAATCCTCTTGATTAAAGCTAGTCTGGAGACTATGCAAAAGAGATGTGGAAGTAAGTAAAATCTTGGCTTGGGCATCTGCTGCTATTGCCTGCAACCTAGATAACTTTTGATTTCGTCTGGGTGGATATGCAGGAACAGCAACAACGCCAGCATATAAACATCCCAAGAAAGCAGCAATAAAATCTAGACCCGGTTGATATAGAAGTAAAGCACGTTCACCGACAAGATTTAGAGACTGGAGACTAGCTGCGATCGCTTGTGCTTGCAGATGTAGCTCTTTATAAGTCAACGATACTGCTTCTGTTTCTGTACTTTGTAAAAAAATATAAGCTTTCTGCTCAGGTTGATTTTGTACTCTGTAATTCAGCAATTCAACTAACGTTGAAAAATCGTATTGGGTTATCAAACTATTGGAATAAGTACCCATTAAATGTACCTCTACACTATTACAGACAGTTATCTTTGCCGGGCAATATTAAACTTGTTCCTCAAATCTGTACTTTTAGCATTTTTAATTTTTTTAGAGTGACTATTTTTTGCTACTACGCCAATTTATTCATAACTTACGCATTGACAAATGAGACAATAAGTGAGGTGGTGAGAACGAGAAAAGAATAAGCGATCGCTAGCAGTAGGGGACTGGAAAGATAGATAATTTACACTGTCTCTATTGAGGGCATGGACAATCAGAGTAACTACCAAGCGAAACTAGATTTAAGCTTACGCAGCTAGTGTTTAGGGAATGAAACACTAGGTTGCGTAAGTCATCATTTTGATTCTAAGCAGTAGCAAAATCAAACCGATCAAGAGTGTTCGCTTGAACTCCAACTAGGGTAGCCAAGAGTACCTCACTATTAAAGCGGATAAAGGTATCATTAGCGTTAGCGCCAGTACCTTGAACAATGCTCAGTTGCTTAAATTCCAGATTATCTGTTAACAACAGATAATCCTGACTCTTGACAAAATTGTAAATAATGTCACTGCCAGCACCAGAAGCAAGGACGAATTCGTCTATACCAACGCCACCATACAGTGTATCTTGACCGAATCCGCCGTCGAGGAGAGAGTTCGCATCCCCGGCGATGAGCAAGTCATTACCGTTGCCACCTAAGAGGATATCTTTATCAGGTTCTCCTAAGATAAAACCGATATTTGTTAAATTACCACCATAGAGTGTGTCTTCACCGTCACCACCTCTTAAGTAATCAGAGCCAACTCCTCCAATTACGAGATCATTACCACCGCCACCGTTGAGGTAGTCATCGCCAGTACCGCCATTAAGGGTATCCTTGCCAGTACCGTAGGAGTCGTATTCTTCACCGTTGTAGCCGTCGCTGTTGACAAAGCCACTACCAAAATCTCCATAGAGGAAGTCATCTCCATCACCACCGATGATGTTGTCATCACCAAACCCACCTTCTAAGTAATCATTGCCAGTACCGCCGTCAAGTAAATCGTTATTACCATTGCCGTAGCCATTGCCTTCACCCACGACAAGCTTAATCTCGCTGTAGGGTACATCGCCATAGAGGAAATCGTTTCCTTGACCACCTGTAAGTATATCGCTGCCAAAGCCGCCTTCTGAGTAATCATCACCATCACCAGCATCAATGGTGTCGTTACCACCGACGAAAATCAGGTCATTTTGAGTACCAGTGATTAGGTCATCACCGAAGAGTTGGTCGTTACCTTCGTTGCCATAGAGTAAGTCATTGCCATAGTTGCCATAAACGTTGTCATTGCCTGCACCGCCTTTGAGAGTATCGTTGCCGCCAGCGTAGCTTTGACCTACAACAAAGGGAGTATCGCCATAGAGATAATCGTCGCCATCACCACCTTCGAGGCTATCTTTGCCAAGTCCACCTTCTAGGTAGTCATTGTCAGTACCACCATTGAGATAGTCATCACCATTGCGACCGTAGAGTTGGTCTTTGCCACTAGCACCATAGAGTACATCACTACCAGTACCGCCATCGAGAAGGTCGTTACCTGCTTGACCGAAGAGGCGATCGTCACCGTCTTGGCCATAAAGGTTATCGTCATCTTCTCCACCATCTAAGAAATCACTACCAATGCCACCATAAAGGAAGTCTCTACCTTGGCGACCGTAGAGTTCATCATTGCCGTCATTGCCGTAGAGCAAGTCATCGCCAACACCACCATCGAGGAAATCGTTGCCAGCTTGACCGCTGAGATGGTCATCGCCCTGCTCACCAAAGAGGCGATCCTTGCCATCACCACCAAATAGTTCGTCGTTACCGTCGCCTCCTTTGATTTGGTCATCGCCAGCTTGCCCGTATAGGGTATCTTTTCCGCCTCCTCCGAAGAGTTCGTCATTGCCGGCTCCTCCTTCTAGATAGTCATTGCCCTGAGAACTGAGGAATGGATCGCTGTCACCGTAGATTTGATCGTTACCATCTCCACCATATAGTGAGTCATTATCTGCACCACCATTGAGATAGTCATCACCAGCCTCACCATAGAGAATATCTGCACCGGGTTGACCGAAAAAGTTATTGTCATCACCAAGGATCTGATCGTTGCCAGTGCCGCCATATAGGGTGTCTTCGTTGTCGCCCCCTTCTAGATAGTCTACGCCAGCACCACCGTAGAGTAAGTCTTTACCTTGACGACCATAAAGCTGGTCTTTTCCGTCTTCGCCGTAGAGTATGTCATTATCAGCGCCACCATCTAGGAGGTCATCACCACCATTACCGTAGATTGTGTCAATGCCGTTTTCTCCATAAAGTTGATCGTTGCCGATGACTTGACCTTCTCTAAGCTGATTTTTGCTGTTATCTCCCAAAATTAGGTCGTTGCCATCGCCGCCGAAAATGCGATCGTTACCGCTTTTACCTTCTAACGTGTCTTGCCCGGCTTCACCGGAGATTAAGTCATTGCCACCCAATCCAACGATCTCGTTGTTGCCATTGTCACCTTGAAGATTATCGTCGAATTCTGAACCTTCTAAGTTTTCAATGTTTGTGAGTACATCTCCCTTAGCATCTCCGGCTGTGCCTTTGCCATCTTTGAGACTGACTACTACCCCACTATCTGAGTTGAAATAAGAAGCTGTATCTACGCCTAGAAAACCAAATACGGTGGTGCCAAATACACCACCATCAATCGTATCAGCACCTTTACCGCCAACGATGAAGTCATCATCGTTATCACCTCTGATGACATCGTTACCATCTTCACCAAAGAGAATGTCGTTTCCGCTACCACCTGATACTGTGTCATTACCAGCACCCGCGTAGATCGAGTTATTTTTGTTGTCGCCTGTGAGGTCATCATTAAAGGCGGAACCAATGATATTCTCAATGCTGTTGAGTACGTCAATGCTACCAAAACCGTCAAAGGCAATGCCCAAAGATAAGTTAACTGTTACTCCCTTGCCTTTGCCGTCACTACTGGAGTCACGGCGGTAGCTAACGGTATCAATGCCATCACCACCATCTAAGACATCAAAGCCAGCATTACCAATCAGTAAGTCGTTACCGTTTAAACCTTCGATCACATTAGTTTCGGCGTTACCGATCAAAATGTCATCAAAACCGGAACCAACGATGTTTTCTAAATTTCTCAGGGTATCTGTGTTGCCATATCCATCGAAGGCAGTACCGTCAGTAATTCCAAATGCTGGTTCTAGGTCGGTTGGTATGGATTTTCCATTGATATGTTCTATGTGGACTGTTCCACCAGGGTTTGAGTAATTGTTAGTTTCATCGATGTTGACTGTCACACCGCCTGGCGAGGTAACATAAAGCACGGTATCAAAGTCTTGACTACCATCTCTCTCTTCTCCGCCATCGATGAAATCGTTGCCTGCGTCACCGGATATTATGTCAATGCCAGCACCACCATTGATGGTATCGTTACCTGGATTGTCAATTTTTGGAACACCAGGCACTTGGTTAAACAATTGTTGCACTTGTTCTACTGCCGACCCCAGTGCTGCTGGCGTTAAAAACTTAGACAAGAAACTGATCAACTGAGTTTGATTCAGGGGTACTAAATAGTCGCCCCCAATGATATCAATCCCATCTCCACCATTGATAATGTCAGCACCAGCACCACCAATTAGGACATCAGTACCATCGTTGCCGTTGATGTTATCGTTACCACCATCACCACTGATGATGTCATTACCAGCACCACCAGAGATTAAATCGTTGCCTTCAAGACCTAAGTCAATAGCAATGGTCTTGCCTTCGCTCACAAAATCAAATCCCTGTGGCAGCAGGTAGTCACCGAAAATCACATCGTCATCGGCTCCACCATTGATCGTGTCGTCGTTGGCACCACCCAGTATTACGTCATTACCTTCATCGCCACTGATAATGTCATTACCTGCATCGCCAATGATGATGTCATCACCATTCCCTCCTGATATGGAGTCATTACCTTCCTTTCCCGAACCAATTGGGATCACAAAATTACCAAGCTTGACTTTTATCTGGTCAATGCTCCCTGAACCGCCAAAAACCAAAAAACTACCACCACCACCGAAACTACCCGGAATGGAAAACTCACCCAAATTCAGGGGGATATTTTGTTGAATAAGATTTGTCAGATAGTCGCCGAATAGAAAATCGTTGCCATCACCGCCATTAATAGTGTCATTACCACCACCACCGATAATAATATCTAGTCCGGCATTTCCATTCAGGGAATCGTTACCATCCAATCCATGATCACCAGGGCTAAGAGCATCCCCCAATATGAGATCGAAACCATCACTAATGTTGTTCCCATTAATAGTGTCATTGCCGCCAAAACCAACAAAAATGTTATTCGGTCCGTCAGGGAGAGGAACATTAAAACTGATTGTATCCGTCCTTGTACTCGATGAAAAAAGTGTTGGTATTCTATACCTTACTGAAAAGTTAATGGGGAAAGAAACGGCGGGTTCATTTTGCAGAAAATTTGATTCACCATTTCCTACAATAATATCTGGAAGAGAACTAAGACTAATAGGGATCACCGATTCAACATTAGTTTCCGTCTTCCTGATTCTAAAGCCAAATGAGAATGGTCCTAATCTTATTCTGAATCTAATCTCGGCACTAATCCTGGCTGCTATCTGTGGTTGTGTTGTCAATAAATCAAATAAAGACATGATTGAATCTCCTAAAAAACGTGATTAAAATTTCAAAGCTCATTCTCTTTTCGTTTTCCAAATATATTTACCAAAGCCAGAACCACCAAGACCCTTGATAAGTGTACATTAACAAACCCGCGTCCTCTTACAAAGAATCAAGCTAGCAAGTACTGTATGGTGAGCGGACTGTGGTTTACGATTACGCTGACCTGAATGAAATTGCCCTTGCCTGGAGCATTTCGATTCATAAAAGCCAAGGCTCAGAATATCCGGTGATAGTTCTGCCAATCTATATGCAGCACTATATGATGTTGACCCGGAACCTGTTTTACACCGGGCTGACCCGTGCCAAGAAATTAGCGATCGTGGTTGGAGCAAAAAAAGCAATATCTCTGGCGGTGCGCTCTACTGATGACCAACGGCGGTACACAAGGTTACAGCAGAGGTTACTTCAGGCAGGACTGAATTGTTAAAAATAAAAAAGTTTATTGAATTATTTGATTTATACTTTTAAATCCCCTGGTTTAAAAAAGTTGAAAAGTTTGTATGTCCAGCCTGAGTTCAGACATGGTTCGCATCTATTTGCAAGAAATTGGTCAGTATCCTTTATTGAAGCCAGAGGAAGAAATCGCTTATGGTAGACAGGTACAAGAAATGATTGCCATTGAGCAATCTAAAAATGAACTCACTCAACAGCTAGACCGTGAACCAACAATGACAGAATTAGCCAACGCTGTTGAAAAAACCGAAGCACAAATCCGAGCAGCACTACACCTTGGTCAAAAGGCTAAACAAAAAATGGTGACAGCTAACCTGCGACTAGTGGTTTCTGTTGCCAAGAAATACCAGAACCGCAATTTGGAATTTTTAGATTTGATCCAAGAAGGAGCAATCGGGTTACAAAGGGGTATAGAAAAATTTGATCCCAACCGGGGGTATAAGCTATCAACCTACGTCTACTGGTGGATTCGTCAGGAGATTACACGCGCTATAGCAGAACAATCGCGCACTATTAGATTGCCTGTTCATCTCACTGAAATACTTACCAAAATTAAGAAAGTACAGCGAGAAAGCTTTCAAAAACTCGGTCGTCATGCCACTGCTGAAGAAATAGCATCAGCATTAAACCTCAGTAAAGATAAGCTTCGAGAATATCTCACGGCTTCTCGCACAGCCATTTCTTTAAATAAACAAGTCGGAGATGAAAAAGAGACAGAATTGGGCGAAATGCCATTTTACCCATAGCATAAGGGGCGAGACCACTGAGTGCATATTGCTGATAAATAGCTCTATCCGAAGTTGTAAGCACAATCCGTCCGTAGTTTTGCTGTTTCATAATCGGAAAGGCGGCTTGAGCTAACCACGTTGGCGCTTCTATGTTGATGTTGATGGCACGTTGTAGAAAATCAGGTGTCAGGTCTTGGATTGATTCATAAGCAACCCAGCCAGCATTGTGGATCAAGATATCGAGGCGATCGAACTTTAAGAGGGTCATTTCTACCAGGCTGCGGCAGTTGTCTCGACTATCCAGGAGTACATCGCTGGCGATCGCAACTCCACCAGCTTTGCGAATGTTGCTGGCGACATCAGCCGCCACCATTGGATCGAAACCAGTCCCCTCTTTGTTAACGCCTGCATCATGGATTACAACTCGCGCCCCTCTTTCTGCCAACAGACGGGCATAAGCTGCTCCTAAACCGCGTCCACTGCCTGTAATAACGGCTACTTGATCATCAAGTCGAATCATTTGCCTCTCTCCTGACTGAAATCCTGAATTTGAGTGGGCGTAAGCACCATCTCATGACTTGCTCAAAGTTGGCTACCGGCGTTCGCCTCTGCATGGCTATCTGTATAGAGTTCATTTGTTTTCTCCAATACAAAAGCGATGAGACGCGCCTCATATTTCTTACGATAGGAGACAGTTATGTGACTGTCCAATATATATTTGACTAAGATTAATAGGTTAGACATATAAGTGTGATGGAACTACGGCATCTGCACTACTTCATTGCGGTGGCTGAGGAACTACACTTTAGTCGAGCAGCAAAGCGGTTGCACATTTCCCAACCCCCGCTCAGTCAGCAGATTCGCGGTTTGGAAGATGAACTAGGAGTCAAGCTGTTTGAGAGAACGAAGCGGCAAGTGCAGCTTACTGAAGCAGGCAAAGTGTTTTTAGAGCGCTCCTATCTGGTGTTAGAGCAACTCGAACAGGCGATCGAAGTGACACAACGGGTAGAGCGGGGTGAGGTTGGACGGTTGGCGATCGGGTTTGTTGGATCTGCAACGTATACCGTACTGCCAGATATTTTAAGTGTCTTTCGAGAACAGTTTCCTGCTGTAGAACTGCGATTGCATGAACTGACGACGCAAGAGCAAATTCAAGCTCTGCATCACAAACAGGTTGATGTCGGCATTGTTCGTTCTGCCATCATTGAGCCAGGGCTAAGTATGGAATGCGTTTTGCAAGAATCATTGGTATTGGCGTTGCCACAAACCCATCCGCTCTCTGCACAGGCTAAAGTGTCTCTCTGTGCTTTGGCAGATGAATTATTTATCCTATTTCCTGCCAAAATGGGGCCCATCTTTTACGAGCAGATTATTAACATTTGTCAAGAAGCTGGATTTCGTCCGAAAGTTGCTCAGGAGGCAGTTCAGATGCAAACTATCATCGGCTTGGTTGCAGCAGGACTGGGCATCGCTTTGGTTCCCGCCTCCTTGCAAAATTTCCACAGAAGCGGAGTTACTTACAGACCTTTACAAGAGCAGACACCTAAGACCGGACTTTATCTTGCTTGGCGGCAGCATGATTCCTCTCCAGTAATAAGAGCATTTCTCAGCTTGGCACAGAAAACGACGCAATGGGAGTCAAATCGTGATGATAGGTGAGCAGTTCTAGAGATCAATTACCTCACCTGCGGAGCCTCCAAGTACTGTATTAAGATTCACTTTTTGAACAAGAATGATACAAGTCTGGGTGGTTTATTTTGGTCTTGCTCATGCCACCACTCGTTGAAATCCTCAAGCCGGAAACCAAAATTTTTGGCTGCATGAAAAAAATCTGATAGGTGATGTATAAATGCTGGGATTTCAATCACTTCTTGATTTCTTTGAAAATTAGCTTGTGTGCCTTGATACTGTCTGAATGGATGAAGTTCACAAATGAAAAAGTATCCTCCCGGAACGAGTACACGGGAGGCTTCTGAAAAAATTTTTGGCAAATCTTTGATGTGTTCCAAAACGAGATTACAGGTGATTAAATCAATAGACTCGTTGCTGCAAATCCATTGATTTGTAATGTCTGCGGTAATGAACGTCACGTTGACTGAATTTACTTTCTCTTTCGCCTTCTCGATCATGGCTGCTGAAAAATCAACTGCATAGACTGTTTGGGCAATTTGTGATAAGAGCAAAGTATTTTTGCCTGTACCACAGCCAATTTCAACGATTGATTTACATCTCAAACGCATTAAGGTTTCTTTAGTAACGGTTTGATCCAGATCGCGGGTCAGGTTTTGATCAGCATCATAGGTGGTTGACCAATTATCGTATGCGGCTTGAACACTCATATTGACTCAGAAATGGCTACATTTTGGTGAGTAGAGTTATCCTACATCTACTTATTATGCAAAATTATTCCTATTAAGCTTACGAGCTTATGTGTAACTGCGATGGATGGGCTTAGTACCTCAGCCCATCCTACAGCGCTTGAGTGCAAACGTCTTATTTCTGTTTGCAGGTTGGGGTAAGTTCTACATTGTAGAAAGTCCCTGGTTTGGGATTAATTGAACGCAACTGCTGGATAAAAGTATTAAATGTTGTATTGCTGATGCCGAAGCCAGCTTCAGCACAAGCAGATAAACCTCCTTCGATGGGAATAGATCCGGTACTGGGACTATATACAATGAATTTATCAACAGTGCCAGTACCAACCCCAAACCCAATAATCTGACGAACTGTTCTCAAAGCTGCATTATCTAAGGCACCACCAATACTGCCAATACTGATATTAACCGCACGACTTTCAGCCACAGCTGGCGCACTAATCGACAATACTGCCCCAACAATCATCAAACAGGTGAACTTCAACATTATTCTCTCCTGCAAAAAATTGAAAAACTAATAATTAGGTTTCGACATGATTACTTCAGCATTAGGTCTTTCCTTTTCTGAAGAATGTTAATTTCTTAAAAATTCTTTATAAAATCGCCTTTGCAGACAGACCCCTGGCTGTCTAATCAGTATTTAAAGGCTTGAGACTCAAGCCACTGTGGGGCATCGAAAAGCAGTTGAGCAAACTTTCAATCGCAAAAAGCCAGCCTTTCACCTCCAAGGTCATCCATCGGGGCTAGCGAGTCACTAATGACCATGAAAATTGCAAATCCTTCAAAGCGTGGGAGCTTTGAGGATTTTGGGTATTGATATTTGGTATTGGTTTTTTTGACAGCTAGGTTAAATTATCTGCTTTCTTAACTGCTGACTTTAACTCTTCAAAGGTAATACTACCGTCAGAGTCTGAATCATAATTTACTAGTAATTCCTGGGGAGTACTGATATTTGTCTCTGATGAAATGATTGTACTTAAGCCAGGACTTAAAAAAAGATCATTAATGGAGATTTTGCCGTCAAGATCGGTATCTAATTTATTAAAAAGAGATTGAAGCTCTTGCTCGGTTGCCATAAGTTTATATTTGAAGAACCGTTTTTCAACTTAATATCTCATTAATCTCTCTTTCATTAAATAAAGTTGTATCTAAAGACATAGAAACTGTCAGTCAAACAGGGCAATTAACAGATGATTCACACCATCCACTCGACCCAATCGGGCGCATCTAGAATCAAAATCTCATCCTTGAGAGAGGCAATAAGCTGCTAGTTTGCTGCGATCATTGGTCTGGAGTGGATTTGGGATAAAGATCCCTTAAATATGAACATTGGTTTGGTTCCACTCAGTCTATGAATCGAAACCATAAAGAACGGAGGACGAAAGACATTATGTCTCTTCATAAAATTGAAGATTTTGATGCCAATGAGCACGAACAGAATTCTCAGGAGCATCTTCGGGGGTTTGACCTTTACTCCAAAGACGAAAAAATTGGCTCTGCTGACGACCTTTTGGTTGATGATGATGGCCACATTCGTTATCTGGTTATAAACACAGGCATCTGGATTTTTGGCAAAAAAGTTCTGCTGCCAATTGGATGTTCCCAGGTAGACTATGATACCTTACGGGGCTACAACTTGGGCTAGGATGCAGATAAAATAAGCCTCATAGCCCTTTCCCCTTGTTGATAATACTTCCGCTTATTAGGAGATAGTGTCATTAACTCAGCCACCAGTTCATAAGAAT